>JBKEDF010000041.1:0-81622 GCA_047975325.1 Pseudorhodobacter sp.
GCAACTGATGGATATCAGCATCCTGCTTTACATGATCGCCGGGCTGGCCCTTGGTGTGATTTTTGGCGCGATTCCCGGGCTGAATGCGGGGATCGGCATCGCCCTGATGCTGCCGGTCACCTATGGTCTGGACCCGCTGACCTCGCTGGTTTTCCTCACCTCGATCTATACCGGTGGTGTGTTTGGCGGCGCGATTACGGCCATCCTGATCAATGCGCCGGGTTCGCCATCTGCCGTGGCGACCACGCTGGACGGCCATCCGATGGCACTGAAAGGCATGGGTAACGAGGCACTTGGCCTATCCATTGGTGCATCTGCGCTGGGCGGTTTGCTGGGTATGATTTTTCTGGTCATCATCATCCGTCCGCTTGCGGGGTTTGCACTGCAATTCGGCCCGGCAGAAACCTTCCTGCTGGTCATATTCGCGCTGACTTCTATTGCGTCCCTGTCGGAACACAGCTTCCTGAAGGGGTTGATTGCGGGTGCGTTTGGGCTGCTCCTTGGTACGATAGGATTTACGGCTTCGGGCGCGATGCGTTTTACCTTCAATTCGGTCTACCTGATTGACGGGATGCCGATTATCCCGGCACTGATCGGATTTCTGGCGCTGTCGGAACTGCTGCAGCGGCTGGAAACCCCGCTGACCCAATTGCCGGAGGCCGGCAAGCTGGATCTGAGACGGATACTGGCCGGGGTTGCCATGGTCCCGCGTCGGGCCTTTTCGTTGTTCAGATCGTCTGTTATCGGGATTTTCATCGGTGCAATCCCGGGTGTGGGTGCAACCGTCGGCAGCCTTGTTTCCTATGAGGCAGCCCGCCGAACCAGCCGACACCCCGAGAATTTCGGCCAAGGTGAACCAGACGGTATTATTGCGGCGGAAGCTGCGAATAATTCATCCGAAGGCGGGGCTATGGCGACCATGCTGGCCTTGGGCATTCCCGGTGGTGCCGCGACGGCCATCCTTATCGGTGCCTTGACCATTCAGGGCATCGTGCCGGGCCCGCGGTTGATCTACGAACATGCCGATGTCGTCTACGGCCTGCTTGCGGCGGAGATATTCGAACAGATCCTGCTGCTTGGTGTCGGAATTGCCGTTGCCGCGCTGTTCTTGCGACTGATCTATCTGCCCTTTGCCATTATTGTGCCTGCGGTTGTCGTGATGAGCTATGTCGGTGCGTTTTCTGTTCGCAACGTGGGTTTTGACGCGATTCTGCTGATCGTTTGTGGCGTTATCGGCTGGCTGATGAAGCGTGAAGGTTATCCGGTCGTGGCCGTCGTGATCGGTGTGATGCTGGGGGCAACTGCCGATGCCGAGTTGATCCGCATGTACCAGCTTTACGGTGATGACTGGTCGGTGCTGTGGTCAAATCCGATTTGCATGGTGCTGATCCTCGCCATCATCGCTAGCCTGTCGGCACCGGCGCTAAGTATGTGGCGCGGACGGGGAGGCGGGGGAAAACAGGCCTGAATCCGGGTGATCTGAACCCCTGTGCCGGTTTGTTGTGGCGGAGTGGAACGTTGCACCAGCCTCCCCGCCCCGGAGCGCCTGATGTCGTTGGGTGGCATTTGATTCGCCGTGTCCCACATTTCAGGACATAAGCTGCATATCCTGACTCCCTATCAGAGTTCCCTGTTAGCGCAATATATTTCAATGGCAGAAGTCATATCTATATATTTTGTTATATTTCATATAATTATGGTAATTTTCTTATTCTGTTCCGATTTCTGCCTATGCCAATCAGATAGAAAATTTGTTTGACCGCCCATTGTTTCTGTGCAGACATTGCTCCCGCAATCCGGGACAAAAGGCTTAATCATGACAAAGAAACTCTTCGGGATTATCCCACCGATCGTGACCCCCTTCGATGCGAATGGGGATATCGACGAGGCGGCACTGCGTGAGAATGTAAACTTCGTCATCGCGCGCGGGGTGCATGGTATTTGCTTTGGCGGCAGCACTGGTGAGGGCCATACGCTGACCACTGAAGAACTTGATCGTGTTGCGCAGATTTGTGTCGAGGAAGCCGCAGGTCGCGTACCGGTCATCGCCGGGATCATCACCAATTCCACGCGTGATGCGGCGGCGAAGGCCAGGCTGATGGCAAAATACGACATGGCCGCGTTGCAGATCACTCCGGTGCATTACGTGTTCAAACCGAGTGAAGAGGCGACCTACGATCATTTCAAGGCGCTTGGCGAAGCAACCGATTTGCCGATCATCGTCTATAACGTCGTTCCGTGGAACTATATTTCACCGGCATTGCTGGTGAAGATGGTGCGCGAGATCCCGAATTTGCGGGGGGTCAAGCAATCGGCGGGCGATCTCAAGCTCTTTGCGGACCTGATGATCACCGCACCTGATGATGCGTGGATCTTCTCGGCGGTTGATGCGCTGCTCTATCCGTCCTTCGCCATGGGATCGCACGGGACCATTGCGGCGCTTCCGGCGGCGCTTCCGGGCGTCTGTGTTGCGCTTTGGGATGCGGTGCAGGCCGGTGATCATACGCTGGCACATAAGATCCATGTTGCACTGCTGAAGTTCTGGAACACCATTTCGGCAGATAACCTGCCTGCCAATGTGAAATATGCGCTTTCACTGCAAGGTGTGTCCACTGGCCTGCCACGTGCGCCAATGCCCGCGACATCGGCGGAACAGGCCAAGCTGATCAAGGCGGCACTGGCCGAGGTCCTCAGCTATGAGGCCAGGGCCAAATCGGCGGCCTGAGACCCTGACCCGGCCCTGTCGCACGCCCTGCCGAGCCGGGGCTGCGACAGGTGCGCAATGTCAGTTGATGAACCGGGCTTAAGCCAGAGAGGTGCGCATGGCCAAGTTGATGAACCAACCTGATGCCTATGTCGATGAGATGCTTGACGGGCTGATTCTGGCGGATCCGACGCTGACACGTGACGGGCGCGCGGTTTACCGTGCGTCCGGAAAACGTGAGGGCGTTGTCATCGTTTCGGGCGGGGGCTCGGGGCATTTCCCGTTGTTCGTGGGCTATACGGCGCCCGGGTTTATCGATGCCTGCGCGGTTGGCGATGTCTTTGCCGGGCCGTCGGTTGACAGTTGCATGACCGCCATCAGGGCCGTCGATAATGGTCAGGGCGTCCTGCTGCTTTATGGCAACTATGGTGGCGACAGGATGAATTTCGATATGGCGGCCGAGATGCTGGAACTGGAGGGCATCCGCTGCGAAACCGTTCTGGGCGCCGACGATATTGCCAGCGGCAGCCCGGAAGAAGCGGATAAGCGGCGGGGTGTCGCCGGGTTGATCCTGCTTTACAAGATTGCTGGCGCGATGGCCGATCAGGGCGCGGATCTTGACCGCATCGTGCAGACGGTGCGTGAGGCGGGCGCCCATTGCCGGACGATCGGCATGGCAACGTCGGCCTGTACGCTGCCGGGGGCTGAGAAACCTTCGTTTGAACTTGCCCCCGGCGAGATGGAACTCGGCATGGGGATCCATGGCGAGCCGGGGATCTGGCGTGATGCGCTCAAGGGTGCTGATGCGCTGGCGGATGAAATGATTGATCGCCTGCTGGCTGATCCGGTGCGAAAAGCCACTAACCGGGTTGCCCTCATGCTTAATTCGCTTGGTTCCACACCGCTGGAGGAGTTGTTCATCATCTACCGCAAGGCGGCCGCATTGCTGGCAGGGCGGGGTATTACTGTTGCACTGCCGATGGTCGGCCATTTTGCTACATCGATGGAGATGGGCGGCATGTCCATGACCATGATGTATCTTGACGATGAACGCGAAGCGGCGCTTCGGGCCAACGCGGATTGCCGCCACTGGAAGGTGTGACCATGGCGCTGACGACCGCTTCCGTGGAATGGGCGATCCGTCGTGCCGCAGGGGCTGCCCGCCTGGTCGAGGCTGATCTGAATGCAGCGGATGCAAAGATGGGGGATGGCGATACGGGGCTGACGGTCCGTCGCCTGTTTGGTGCATTGGATGCGAATTTCCCCGAAGGCGAAACTGATCTGGGCACGCTTTTTACCAAGCTTGCGCAGATTTGCGCCAAGGCCACGGGGTCGAGCCTCGGCACCCTCGTGACAGTGGCGATGATGACCCTTGCAAAATTGACCAGGGGAAAAGAGGCGCTTGACTGGGCGGATCTGTCAGATCGGCTTGCGGAGGTGCGTGATCAGATGCTGGCCCGGGGCGGAGCGTCGCTTGGCGACAAGACAATGGTCGACATGCTGGATGCGGTGGTGCAGGCCACCGCTGGGGTCAACAACCCCGAAACACTTGGGGCTGCGGCAGAGCGTTCCGCGCAGGAAACGCTGGAAGCCTTCCGCGGAAGACAAAACAAGATCGGCCGGGCGCGCATGTTTCAGGAACGATCCGTCGGGCTGGACGATCCGGGAATGCTGGCCTTCCTCGCCCTGATCCGCGCCGTAAGACAGGAGACCGCGCCCAATGCCTGACCCTGCGCGTAAGTTGACAGATCATGCAGCACGGGTCGAAGCGGCCTTTTCAGCACTGGAAAGCCAGATCGGATCAGACCGGATCAGCATGGCGGCTTCCATACGGGAACACCACAGCCATGGCGAAGGCCTGCCCGATGCGGGACTGCCCGATATTGTCGTCTGGCCGGAAAGTACCGAAGAAACGGCCGCCGTGGCCCGGATCTGTCATCAGTACAGACTGCCCATTGTCCCTTTTGGGGCGGGGAGTTCGCTGGAAGGGCAGGTAGCGGCCCTTGAGGGCGGCGTCTCCGTAGACATGACCCGAATGAACCGGCTGCTTTCGGTTTCCCAGACATCGATGGACTGCCATGTCGAGGCCGGGATTACACGCCTGACGCTGAACAGCCTGCTTCGGGATACCGGCCTCTTCTTTCCGCTTGACCCCGGCGCCGATGCGACATTGGGCGGGATGGCGGCGACGCGGGCTTCGGGGACCAATGCGGTCGGCTATGGCACCATGCGCGATGTCGTGCTGGGGTTGACGGTGGTTACGCCTGACGGCCGGATCATCCACACGGGGTCCCGTGCCCGGAAATCGGCGACCGGATATGATCTGACCAGGCTTTATGTTGGCTCGGAAGGCACGCTTGGCCTGATTACCGAATTGCGGCTGCTGCTGGTTGGCCAGCCTGAGGCGATTGCGACTACCGTGGCGCAGTTTCCCGATCTTGCAAGCGCGGTGGAGGCTGCAAGCCTCGCCCGGCAGATGAACCTGCGCGTGGCCCGGATCGAGTTGCTGGACGAGACGCAGATGGGTGCCTGCATTAGTCATTCCAGACTTGAGGGGATGGCGAAATCGCCCACCCTGTTTGTCGAGTTTCACGGCACGCCGCTGGCGGTAAAGGAGCAGACCGATCTTTTCAGGCAACTGGCCCGCGATCTGGGCTGTGACAACCTGCGGGAGGCAGAAACACCCGAAGCCCGTGCCCAGCTCTGGAAGGCCCGGCATAATGCCTATGAGGCAGTGCTCGCACTTGCCCCGGGCAAGCGAAATATGGGCACCGATGCCTGTATACCGATTGAAAACCTTGCCGCCTGTTTGCTGGAAACGCAAAAGGACGTGGAACAATCAGGCCTCATTGCCCCGATTGTCGGTCATGTCGGGGATGGCAATTTTCACCTTGGCATCCTGTTTGATCCGGATGATGCGGCTGAACGTGCCGCTGCGGATGCGTTGGCCGGTCGGGTAAGCCAGCGGGCAATCCGCTATGGCGGTACCTGTTCAGGGGAACATGGCGTCGGGTTGCACAAGCTGCCCTACCTGCAGGACGAACATGGCGCGGCGCTGGATATCATGCGTTCTGTCAAGGCTGCGCTTGATCCTCTGGGGATAATGAACCCAGGCAAGCTGATCCCGCCCGACAAGCCCGACGGGCAATAGACGAGGGGCGCAACAGAAGAAAAATAACGCCGATCCGTTAGTTTTATACAAGGAGGAAACCTATGAGATTTTCATTCAAAGCCATGTTGCTGACCGGTGGTATTCTGGCTGCCGCAGGACCGGCCCTTGCCCAGCAAACGCTCAAGGCCACATGGACCGATCCGGATGATCCGGCCATTGCGCCGGTTACCGCCTATATGCACACGCTGGAAAATCAGGTGGAACGTTTCGCGGGGGATGAATTCCAGATTGACCTTTTCCCGAACGGGCAGCTTGGCGATCAGCGCGCCATGGTCCAGCAGATTTCACGCGGTTCGCTGCATTTTGCCAATATCGCATCGGGTGTTCTCGCGTCGCTGGGTTATAGCAAGCTGTCCATCCTCGATATGCCCTATCTTTACAAAAGCCGTGCCCATTTCGAAGCGGTCATGAACCGTGACAATCCCTTCATTGCGCAGTTGATGGATGAAGTGGCCGACGAAACGGGAATCCGGATCATTTCTTTGCTTCCCTATGGGTTCCGCAATCTGACCCCCAAGGAATCGCCGGTGCACAGCCCTGCGGATATGACCGGCCTGCGTATCCGCACCATGGAGGTGATCCCGCATCAAAGGATGATGGAGGCCATGGGTGCCACACCGGTCCCGATCCCCTATCTGGAACTTTACACCAGCTTGCAGACCGGCGTTGTGGACGGGCAGGAAAACCCCCCTTCCAATATCCTGATGCAACGGTTCTATCAGGTGCAGGGCCATATGACCGAAACCCAGCAGGTCATGACCATCGGCGCTACGCTCACCAATGATGAATGGTGGCAGTCCCTAACGGATGAGCAGCGCAAGGTGTTTCTGGCGGCTGATCGCGAGGCAAGCCTGGCCCATGACGGGGTCGGCATCATTCAGGATATGATAGGCGTCCAGAAGATCCGCGATGAAGGGGTTGAGGTCTATACGCCCTCGCCACAGGAAATGGAGGCGTTCCGCGAGGCATCGATGGGGCCGACCAAGGCCTGGGCGATTGAGGAATTCGGCGAAGAATTCGTCAATGCCTTCTTTGACCACATGGCGCAGTTTGAAGACCAGTTCTGACCATTCCAGCCGGTGACCGACCGTCCCCCGGGGGAGATGCCCGGGGGACGACAGCCGACATTCGGAGGGAAAATTCATGGCCCAGATGACTTTTGGCGCGGTACTGCGCCGGATTGACCGTATTTTGCAATATCTCATGGCAGCCCTGGTTGTCTGTTCACTGGCCGCGATGGTGGTTGTCGTTCTGTTTCTCGTGATCTCGCGTTTCGTTTTTGGTCTCGGCTATTTCTGGGGTGAGGAACTGGCGCGCTATCTGATGATCTACATGGCATTCATCGGTGGGGCCGTGGCCCTGCGTTCCAACCAGCACCCGCGCCTGACCCTTTTTGTCGACATGCTTCCCGAAACGGGGCGCAGGGTGGTCAATATCGTGGTGCAATTGCTGCTTGCCGCCACGCTGATTGTCCTGCTTTGGCAAGGGCTGGATGTCGCGCTCAATGAGGGCAGGATGCGGACGCCCGCGCTGCGCCTGCGTTATTTCTGGATCCTTCTTGCCGTACCGATTGGGGCGGGGGCCATGTTGATCCAGTTGATTGCCATGCACTTTCTACCCAATGCCGTTGTGGTTGATGAGGCCGAGGACGTCGAGGAGGTCTATGAATGAACCTTGCTTTCGCATTGATGCTTGTTGCCTTCGCGCTGCTGACAATCGGGGGGTTTCCCCTTTCATTTGCAATGCTTCTGGCATGTACGATCTATTTTATCTTTGCCGGAGAGCCGCTCTATCTTGTGGCGCAGCAATTCTTCAACGGAATTGATTTCTTCACCATCATGGCAATCCCGTTCTTCATGCTGGCGGGTGAATTGATGGTTGCCTCGGGCACGGCGAGCCGCCTGTTGAAATTTGCGCAGCTCATGGTCGGGCGGCTGCGCGGTGGTACCGGCTATGTCAACATCCTTGCGTCCATGCTTTTCGGCGGTTGTTCCGGCTCCTCGATCGCCGATATCGCTGCCTTGGGAAGAATGCAGACGGATATGATGGCGCGTTCGGGTTTCAAGCGTGAATTCGCTGCGGCGCTGACGGTTTCCACCTCGATCAAGGGGGCGATCATTCCCCCCTCGATCCCGATGGTGCTTGTCGGGGCCGTGACCGGGACTTCAATCGGCGGGCTGCTTATCGGTGGGCTGGTCCCCGGATTACTGGTTGCGATGGCGATGGGAATAACCGTTTTCATCGTGACCCGCCGTCAGAACATGCAGCTTCCCGAACGCAAGACCTTTGGGCAGGCTATCCGCATCATCCTTGAATCGATCCCTTTCCTTGCCATGCCGGGGATCATTCTTGGCGGCATCCTGTCGGGTGTCTTCACCCCGACCGAAGCTTCGGCGGCGGCGGTGGGGTGGGGGTTTATCCTGCTTCTGGCCGAAACCAAGATGCGGCCGGACATGGCGCTTCTTGGCCGGATCTTTCTTCGCTCTGGCGCGCTTTCGGCAGCGGTTCTTATGCTGACCGGGGCCTCCAATGTCTTTTCATGGGTTCTGGCCAGTGAACAGGTGCCGGCAATGGTGGCAAGGGGGATTTTCTCGATTACCGAAAACCCGATTCTCGTATTCCTGATCATCAACCTCTTCCTGCTGATCTGGGGCCTGTTCATGGACATGCTGCCGGCGATCTTCATCGTGTTGCCCATTCTCATGCCCCTGGCTGCCCAACTGGGTGTCGATCCGGTGCATTTCGGGGTGGTCTGTACTTTCAACCTGGTCATAGGCCTGATCACACCGCCTTATGGGACGGCATTGTTTACCGGCTCCATCGTGCTGGAGATTCCCATCGAAAAGATGGTTCGCCATATGCTGCCGTTCTTCTTTGCGGCGCTCGTGGTTCTTATGCTGATCACCTATGTGCCCGAACTGGTACTGTTCCTTCCGCGCCAGATGGGACTGCTCTGAACCATGGGACAGGCCGCAGGTAGACTGCGGCCTGTCTCCTTTCGGGCGATGGCCGGATGATCTTCAGTCGGAGGCGTCTTCCGCAACATATCCCAACCGCCGCGAAATTGCCTCGGCATGGGCGACGACGTAGGGTGCGAACCTTTCCAGAGCCTCACGCGACATGCGGTTTTTCGGTCCCGAGGCCGAAATCGCGCCCAATACCCGCCCCGCCGCGCTGCGGATCGGGGCGGCAACACAACAGACATTGTGCTTATGTTCTTCCAGATCGAAGGCGTAGCCCCGATCCCGGATTTCACCTAATTCCGTGCGCAGCTGGTCGGGATCGACGATGGTTGTGCCTGTCCAGGGCTTCAGGCCGGCCTTTATCACCCTCTCGATGGTCGGTTCGCCCTGGAACGCCAGGGAAGCCTTGCCGACCCCCGTGCAATAACAGGGGGAGATTTCCAGGATGATCATTTCATTATGCGCGCCTGTCGGACCACCTATCGCACGTTCGACAAAGACCATCCGTTCACCATCAAAGACACAAAGATGAACGTTTTCATGGGTCAGGGCGCTCAGGGCCTCGACAACGGGGCGGGCCTCACGTTGCAGATCCATGTTGTTGAGGACCGTGGTGCCAAGTTGAAACAGGCGCAGGCCAAGGCGATAGCTGTCACGAATACGGTCTTGTTCCAGAAAGCCCACTTCCTTGAGGGCCAGAATGGAACGATGCGCAGTTGAACGCGGCAGGTTGCAGCGCCTGGCAATTTCCGATACGCTCAGCGACCGGTCTGTTGTGGAGAAACAATCGAGGACACGTACCAGTTTGCCAAGTGTCTTGATGCTCTTCGTTTCCATTGGCCTCGTCTTTTCTTGTCGTAACAGGGTGGCGCAGCTCTTACGACGTTAATTGCGGATCAACAAATTTCTTTGGCAGTTTGTCAAGGTAGGCGATCAACCGGGCAGCCGCCTCGCGCAGAAGCTCCGGGGCCACGGCGAAACAGATACGCAGATATGCCTCGCCGCCGGGGCCGAAGGCCGAACCGGGCGCCAGGCCGACCCCGGTCTTGTCAAGGATATCCCGTGCCAGGGTGTAGGTATCCGTTATGCCGTCAATTGCGAAAAAGAAATAGAAGGTTCCCTGTGGCCAAAGCACCCGCACCCCCGGCACGGCCGACAGCGCGTTGCAGATTATGTCCCGCCCTTCCCGGGCGCGCGCGACAAGCGCGGCAATGGTTTCATCCCCTTCGTTGAGGGCGGCGATTGCGGCATATTGGCTGAAGGTCGAAACGCTGGTCGTGTTGTACTGGCTGAGATTGTCAAAGACCGTACCCATCCCCTGCGGATAGATCAGCCAGCCCATGCGCCATCCGGTCATGCACCAGTTTTTTGAAAATGTATTTGTGACAATCAGCCGATCAGTGGGTTTCGCGATTTCAAGAAAGGAGGGTGCTATCTTTCGATCATAGCAGAAATGCGCATAGACCTCATCGGACAGGATCCAGAGGCCGCATTCACGTGCAAAATCAAGCAAGGTTTGCATATCCTCCCGCTCCATGATCCAGCCGGTGGGATTGGAGGGCGAATTGATGGCGATCACCTTGGTGCGTGGAGTGACGCGGGCAAAGACTTCATCAAGATCAAGGGCAAAGCCCTTTCCCTGTTCTACACCATAGGGAACGGGTTCGACGACCCCACCAAGGATATTGACGATTTCGAGCAGGTTGGGCCAGGCCGGCACCGGCACGATTACCTCATCACCGGGTTCCATGACGGCTTGCATTGCCTGCATGATTGCCTGCACCCCGCCTGCGGTAACGCTAAAGCGGTCGGTGGCGATATCCAGGCCCCAGTGGCGCTTGTGATAGGCACTGAGCGCCTGGCGCAGTTCCCGAACGCCGTGCGAATAAGTGTATCGGGTCTGTCCCGCATCCAATGCGGTGACGGCGGCCTTCGTGATGAAATCCGGTGTCGGCAGGTCGCTTTCGCCGATCCACAGCTTGATCACCTCGGGATCATTGCGCGCCAGATCGGCGATATCGCAGATCTGGTTGAGCGGCACGCGGCTGATCCGGTCGGGCGTGCCGGCCATTGGCCATGTCGCTGATTCAAAATGGTTCACGCCTCAACTCCATAGGTGGCTGCTTTCCAGATCCGCACCCGGGTCTGCCTCATGTTCAGCCACCGGGATCATGGCAATGCTACGGCTTTCATGACAAAACTTGCAAAGGTTTTTTTATCCTGCAATGTGGGATATATATTGAACTACCAAGTAAAGAATCAGCAGGTTCATAAGTTTTTTCTTGCCAAAAACAGGTACCTTCTTTGAAAGAAGGGTAGTCTGAACGAAAATATAGAAATTGAAAAATGCCAGTGTTGTATCTTAATGCGGAACAATATTTGGCAAGCCGACGGAGGAAAAGTAGTGTTCAAACGTTTCATAGGAGCAATAGTCGGGGGCACCCTCGCCATGGCAACGGTTGCCCATGCCGAAGGTCCGCGTGGTGCGATCGGGGAGGCGCTTGATCGTCAGGAATTGGTCCTGATGAACAATCTGGCCGCTGCCCCATGGCAGTTTCGGGATGCAAACGGCAATCCGGCAGGGTTCTCGGTCGATCTGAACCGCATGATCGCGGCGCGGCTTGAGGTGGACCTGCGCATGACGGATGCTGAATGGGCCGGTCTGATCCCAGGTATGCTGGCCAATAAAAGCGACTTCATTGCCAGCTCCATGTCGACGACCTTCAAGCGCGCGCAGCAGGTGCTTTTTACCACGCAGACCTGGTATGAAACCGGTGTGGTGGCCATTGTGAAACCGGATGCCGGCATTGACGACTGGACGACGCTCAATGATCCGGGAATGCGCATAGCCATCAAGGCCGGAACCAACGCGGTGGACGTTGCCAAGCGCTTTTTCAAGGATGCCGAGATCCAGACCTATCCGTCGGATGTCGATCTTTATCAGGCGCTGCAGGCCGACCGGGTAGATGCAGCACTCAATGACAAGGCCATCATGAATCTGGTGGAACAGGAATACGGTTTTACCACTGCGCCCAACCCGCGTGAATTGATCAGTTCCGATACCTGGGCGTTTGCAGTACGGCCGGGTGACGATTTTACCTGGCAGTATCTTGATTTCTTTCTGACCAAGATCAAGGAAGGCGGCGAAATGGATGCGCTGCTGGCCTATTGGGTTGACGGGGCCGATTGGCAGAAGGATTTTCTGGAGGCCAATGATGGTGTTTCGCAAGCCCGCCTCGATCTTGTCGAATTTATCGGCATTTCGGATTACACGCCGGAAACCGACGGCAAGCGTATGACGCTGGAATAGCCTGTCCATCGGGGTTGCGGCTGGGCGGAGACGGGCCACACCCCATATCCCAATCAGGATTTTCCCATGGCCTTTCTCGAAGCGCGGAATGCCCATTTGCATTTTGGCACATTTCATGCCCTGCGTGGGATCTCTGTCGCGCTGGAAAAATCTGATGTGCTTGTTGTTTGCGGACCTTCGGGTTCGGGCAAAAGCACCTTCATCCGGGCCATAAACCGACTGGCGGGGAATTTGTCCGATGGGCAAATCCTGCTGGAAGGGCGCGATATCGCCTCATTGCCGGACCGGGAACTGTACCGCCGGGTTGGTATGGTTTTTCAGCGTTTCAACCTGTTCCGGCATCTGAGTGCGCTTGACAATATCGTGCTCCCGCAGCGCCGGGTCTTGGGGCGTTCGAAGGCGGAAGCCACGGAACATGCCCATGAACTCCTGAACCGGGTCGGGTTGAGCGATCGGGCGCTCAGCTATCCCGGGCGTCTTTCGGGGGGGCAGCAGCAGCGCGTTGCGATCTGCCGTGCCCTCGCGATTGAACCGGAGCTTCTGCTTTTCGACGAACCGACCTCGGCACTGGATCCGGAGATGGTGGGTGAGGTCTTGCAGGTCATGCAGGATCTCGTGGCTGAAGGCATGACAATGATCGTCGTGACCCATGAGATGGGCTTTGCCCGTCAGATTGCCAATTCAGTCGCCTTCATGGAAGGAGGTCAGCTTGTGGAACAGGCCCGTCCCGACCAGTTTTTCGACGCGCCGGGCAATCCGCGTACTGTAGAATTTCTTGAACGGATCCTGGATCATTGAGGAGAGCGCGCGGATGTTTGAAGACTCGCTGAGACTTTTCACCCGCTATCAGGATATATATTTCCAAGGCCTTGCCAACACGCTTGAGGCTGCCGCGATCGGGCTGGTTCTTGCATTGATTGTCGGCGGTTTTGCCGGGGTCATCCGTTTTTCCTCACAGGGGCCCATCGGCTATCTGGTGGCGGCCTATGTCTCGATCGTGCGCAATACGCCCATGATGGTCCAGGTCTATTTCATTTACTTCGGTCTGCCGGCCCTGGGGATCAGGATGTCGGCCTTTGAGACCGGTCTGGTGGCACTGACCTTCAATTCGGGGGCCTATATTGCCGAGATTGTACGTGGCGGGCTTGCGGCAATTCCCAAGGGCCAGATGGAGGCGTCACATGCCCTTGGCCTGCGTCGGAGCACGGCCTTGCGTCGGGTATTGTTACCCCAGGCCGTCCCACTGGTTCTGCCCGCGATCACCGGGCAATTCGTGCAACTGATCAAGGATACGTCCCTGCTTTATACCATTTCAGTGCTGGAACTGACGCAGGCAGCCAATGAGGTTGGCAACGAAACCTACAGTTTCCTCGAAGCCTATATGGTGAGCTGGGTCCTCTACCTTGTCGTTTGCATCATACTGAATATCCTGGTCGATTTTTATGAAAAGCGTTCAGGGTTCACCCGGCATCTGAGGGCATAACCATGGAGTTCCTGTCTACCTTCGGCGATGCCGTTTCCATCGTGATCCGCGGGTTTCCCGTTGTCCTCTCGCTGCTGGCCATGGCGATCCTGCCGGCCCTGTTTTGCGGTATTGTGGGGGGGGTCACGGCCCGGTCGCGCCTTGCCCCCTTGCGCTGGCTGGTATCCATCTATGTCTACCTGTTTCGCAGCACGCCATTCCTGATGTTCATCTTCCTCATCTATTACGGATTGCCGCATTACGGGATCAATATCAATTCCACCTCCACCGCCGTTGTTGCCCTGGCCTTGTGCCACGGGGCCTATATCACCGAAATCATCCGTGGTGGCCTGATCTCCTTTGATACGGGTCAGGCAGAGGCCGCACAGGCGCTTGGCATGTCCCGTTTCCAGCGTATGCGCGATATCGTGTTGCCGCAGACGTTGGTTGCGGTGATCCCGTCATTGCTGGGGCAGGCGATCCTTATGGTCAAGGATACCTCGCTGGTGTCGATCATCGGCATCAGTGAATTGACCAAGCTGGGTCGCGATGTCGTAATCCGTACCAATGAACCGTTTATCGTCTTCACGGTTGTTGCGGCAGCCTATTTCGTCCTCTGCTTCAGTCTTGAATTGATGGCAGGCCGCCTGGAACGATTTACAAGGCGTCGTCTTGGATGACCGACCCCGGGTTTGCGCCAGGCCCCGGCAAGGGCCGCCACGGGCCATATGGGATGCGTGACCAATTGGTCATGAGAAATGATGAGGTCAGAAGCATATGCTCTGATACAGCCTGATGCATGACCGATATCCTTGGAGCCGGCCCCCGGCAGTTGCGCCGGAGGAAAATCCTGTAAAGGGGGAACGCGGATGCAAGTGGTGATTATCGGGGCGGCCGGCATGGTCGGGCGCAAACTGGCCGCGCGAATTGTGCGTGATGGTGGCCTGCATGGCCGGGAGATCACGGATCTTACCCTGTTCGATGTGACGGCGCCGCCGGTGCCGGACGGCTTTTCGGGGCGGGTGGCGACCCTTGCCGGTGATATTGCGGATGCCGCGACGATGGCACGTTTGGTCGCGCTACGCCCGGATCTGATCTTTCATCTTGCTGCAATCGTTTCTGGTGAGGCCGAGACCGATTTTGACAAGGGCTATACGGTCAATCTTGATGGAACGCGCAACCTGCTGGAGGCGATCCGGCAGGAAGGGGTGCGCGAACCCTATAGGCCGCGGCTGGTTTTTACTTCCTCGACCGGGGTTTTTGGGGCGCCCTTTCCCGACCGGATCGGGGATGAATTCTTTGCCACGCCCCGTACCAGTTATGGGGCGCAGAAGGCGATGGGGGAACTGTTGCTGGCCGATTACGCCCGCAAGGGTTTTGTGGATGGGATTGGTATCAGGCTGCCCACGGTCTGCATCCGTCCGGGCCGGCCGAACAAGGCGGCCTCCGGGTTCTTTTCGAATATCCTCAGGGAGCCGCTGATCGGACAGGAGGCAGTACTGCCCGTGGCCGAAGACATACGCCACTGGCATGTCAGCCCCCGTCGTGCAGTGGGTTTCCTGATCCATGCCGCAGGGCTGGACATGGAACGGGTCGGTCATCGCTGCATCCTGAACATGCCGGGGCTTTCTGCAACGGTGGGGGAACAGATTGAGGCATTGCGCCGTGTCGCCGGATCAAAAGCGGTGGCCCTGATACGGCATGAACATGACCCTGTGATTGCCGATATTGTTGCGGGCTGGCCGCGCGACTTCGCACCAATCCGTGCGCGGGAACTTGGTTTTGTCGCTGACGATTCCTTCGATGAAATCATCCGCATTCACATCGAGGATGAACTGGGCGGCGAGTTGCCCTGATCAGGCAGGCTGACAATAATAATTTGCGCTGGCGCCAGAACAAAGCGGCTTGGGCTGGCATTGCCTCTCCGCGTTAGCATTCCAAGGGCGCGACCCGCGCCGTGCTGGCGACCACAAGATGGTGAAAGGGACCCGAAGGCATGAAACTCGACATCAATTCGGATATGGGTGAAGGCTTCGGGCGCTGGACCGTTGGCGATGATGCCGGGATGATGAAAGTTGTCTCTTCGGCCAATATCGCCTGCGGATATCATGCCGGTGATCATGATATCATGGCGGCTTGCGTTTCAGCTGCGCTGAAGCAGGGCGTGGCAATCGGTGCCCATCCCGGGTTTCGCGATCTGATCGGCTTTGGCCGGCGTAACATGCCGACTAATCCGGATGAGATGAAGAACATGCTGGTCTATCAGATCGGTGCGCTTCAGGGGGTTGCAACCGCACTGGGCCACAAGGTGACACATGTCAGCTATCACGCCGCCTTTGGCAATACGGTGCTGGCCGATCCTGACCTGTCCGATGCCCTGGCCGGTCAGATCCGGCGCATGGATCCGGATCTGATCATCTATTCCCAGCCCGGGACGGTCGTGGAAAAATCCGCGCGCCGTGCCGGATTGCGGGTGATGACGCTGTTTTTGGCCGATCGCGCCTTTCTGCCGGATGGTGCATTGGTCCCACGCGGCCAGCCCGGTGCGGTGATCACCGACCATGACCAGATCGCCGAACGGGTGAGCCGCTTTGTTCAGGATGGCAGTGTGGTCTGTTCGGACGGGTCAGTGCTGAAATATCCCGCTAAGGGTATCCTTGTGCATAGCGATACGCCCGGATCCACCGAACTTGCGCGGATCGTTCGCGAAACGGTCACGTCGCTGGGCGTAACCGTCGCACCTTCGACTGAAATAGCGGATTGAGGATATGGATACCCGCCGCCTTGCCGCATTCGTCAAGGTCGTGGATGTCGGAAGTGTCACGCGTGCGGCAGGTATCCTGAACGTCGCGCAGCCGGGGCTCAGTCAACAGATCCTGAGCCTTGAACATGAATTCAAGACCCGTCTTCTGGACCGCAGCCCACGCGGCGTGACCCCGACGCCGGCGGGCCGGACACTTTATCGTCATGCGCAACGGATCCTGCGCCAGATCGATGAGGCGATGGTGAATGTGCAGGAGGCGGATCGGGAACTGAAGGGGCATGTGTCGGTCGGGTTGACGGCCTGGAGCACGGCCTCGATCCTCGCCCCGGACCTGATCCGTGCGGTGCGGCGCGAATATCCGGGCATTCTGCTTCAGGTTTGTGATACATTCCCTGTTCCGTTCAGCGAAATGGTGCTGAAAGGACAATTGGACATGGCCTATATCTATGGCGGGGTCATGTCGCGTGGGCTTGATTATCAGGATTGCGGGACGGAGAGGTTCGTGCTTGTCCTGCCCCGATCCGCAGGGATTGTCCCGGAAGGTCCAATCGATGCAGGGGTGCTGGCGCAGCTTCCCTTGATCATGCCGCCGCTGACATCGTTTCAGCGTCAGCTTGTGGAACGTATCTGCGCAACGGTCGACAAGAAACCAAATGTCGTGTCCGAGGTCTATACGCTGGAAGTCCTGGGCGCGATTCTGGAAAGTGGGGTGGGTGGGGCGGTCGTGCCGGAACCGATTGCCGCATTGCTGGCAGGCCGCACGCAACTTGACCTTTTCCCACTTGCGACGGAAATGACCTTGCCGTTGGTGGTCTGTCTTGCCAAGGCTGATCAGCTTGTTGGTGCAGCAAAGGCCGTACATCGTATCCTCTTGCAACTGATTGCGGCGCAGGAAAGCAGTCCGGCTGTGTGCTAGCTGGGCAGTCAGCCGATCAATACGCGGGGCAGCCATGTTGCAATGGCCGGAAACTGTACCAGCAGGAAGACCGCAAAGGCAAGCAGCAACAGAAATGGCAGCGTCACCCAGGCAATATAGCCGATCCGGTCCCCGGTCAGCCCGTTGATGACGAACAGGTTAAATCCCACCGGGGGCGTTACCTGTGACATCTCAACCGCGATGATGATGAAGATCCCGAACCACAGCGGATCAAACCCTGCTGATGCGGCCAGGGGCAGAAAGACGGGCAGGGTCGTGACAATCATGGAAAAGCCGTCCATGAAACAGCCCAGCAGAAGATAGACCAACAGCATGATCCCGATCAGCGCCAGCGGTGGCAGTTCCAACCCCCCGACCCAGCCATTGATCAAGGCGGGATAGCCGAGGATCGTGCTTGTGGTGCTCAGCACTGTGGCTCCCATCATGATCAGCCCGATCATGGCGCAGGTGCGGGCGGAACCGACGGCAACCTGATGCAGGACCGTTCGGGTCAACCGTCCGTCGAGCCAGGAAATTGTCGCCGCGCCGACCACACCGATGGCGGCAGCCTCGCTGGGTGTGGCGATGCCGAAATACATGGAACCCAGCGTAAAGAAGATCAGCAGGAAGACCGGGGCCAGCCGGCGTGAAGCCCGCAGCCGGTCAACAAGGCGCATTCCTTCAAAATTTTCATCATCCGGCGGGGCGAGGCCGGGATCCAGCCAGGCGCGCAGCATGATATAGCTTCCGTAAAGCGATGCGACCATCAGCCCGGGCAGGATACCGGCCGCAAACAGGCGCAGCACCGATTCCTGTGCCAAAACGCCATAGATGATCATGATGGTGGAGGGCGGGATCAGAAAACCCAATGTCCCGGCGCCGGCCAGGGAACCGATGGCGATATCGCGCCGGTAGCCACGGCGCAGAAGCTCCGTCAGTGACATTCGCCCCACGACCTGGGTTGTCGCTGCCGATGATCCGGAAATCGATGCGAATACCGTGCAGGCGATGATATTGACGTGCAAAAGCCGCCCCGGAAGCAGTTGCGCCCAGGGCGCCAATCCCGAAAACAGCAGCTGCGACAGCCGCGTGCGGACCAGAAATTCCCCCATGATGATGAAAAGCGGCAGGGCAACCAGATCGGGGGTGGTCAGGATATTCAGGCTGTATTGGCTAAGCAGTGAACCAAGCGGAACGCTGGTGAAGAACATCAGGACCAAGGCGGCGGAAATCAGAAGTGCCAGCCCGACCCAGACCCCGAGGCCCAGCGTCAAGACAAGGGATGCAAGCAGCAAGAGGGCGGAGCCGGACATGGGGATTTCCTGTCGAAAGGGGTTATTCCGTCGGGGTGTCCACGAGATCGCGCTGGAATTCGGCCTCCTGACCGGTCAGGAGCGAAAAGAAACGGGCAAGCGCCTGAAGCGCGAAAAGTGCCATGGCAATGGCAAAGGCGGCTTCGGGCAGCCAGAGGGGCGTCAGGCTCGCGGTTGAAACACTGCCGCTTTGAAAGGACTGGATGGCACGGGTCAGCAGCGCCTGCGCCAGATGTGAAAGCATGATGACGGCCAGAAGGCTTGCCACCATATCGGCAAGGTGCGCGCCCCGTGGCGAAAGGTGATCGCGCAGCAATGTCACGCGGATATGCCCGCCCGCGCGCAGCGTTGCGGGCATGGCCAGGACAAAGGCCGCCCCCATCAGATAGCCCGCATGTTCCCAGGAGGCTGACATCATCCGGGAAAGCTGGGGAAGCTGCGTGGACAAAAGCCCTGTTGCGACCTGAACCAGCACGATGGCCAGAAGGGCGGCAAGGCAGGCCACGGCGAGCCAGAGCGCAACACCCGATGCCCGTGTCACCATATGATCGAACCAGAGCGCCAACCGTGCGGCGGATCCGGTGCCAGCAGCCCCGGATCCTGTGGAGGCGGGTTTCCTCACCGCCCGACTTCCTTCAGGTAATCGGCCACGATCGGTTGTGAACCGGGCATATCGGCGAGCTTTTCATCCAGAAGGGGGCGGGTCCGTTCCAGCATCTCGTTCCGCATTTCCGGTGGATAGTTCACGACCTGCATCCCGTTTTCCTCCAGGACCTTCAGCGCATCCGTGCCTTGTGCGGCTGAAAGCGCCCAGAACTCTGGCTGAAGCTCTGTCGCGAGTGCCTCGATTTTTGCCTGATCCTCGGGCGCGATGCGATTCCAGGCATCAAGATTGATTGTCACGATATGGCTCAACCCGGTTCCGTTCACCAGATAAACATATTTCATGAATTCCCAGAAACGCCCATCCACCGCCGAAGTGGCCGATGTCAGCACCGCATCGACACGTTTGGAGGCCAGCGCCGGAATGACCTCGCCCCAGGGCATGAAGATCCCTGCAAGACCAAGCGCGTTGAGCACGTCAACGCCGCTCTTGTCGCCTGCGCGTGCCTTGAGGTTTGCAAGGCCTGCCAGGGTGTCGGTTTCAACATTGGTATAAAGATATTGCGACGGGGTTGGCACCAGATACAGGAATTTCTGGTTATATTCCGCGGCGACCTCATCAAAGGCCGGGCGCAGGTACTTGTGCAGCATGGCCAGTTCTTCCTGGTTGTTGACGAGGAAAGGCAGCCCTTCGGTGTCGAAGATCCGGTCTTCCCCGTTTTGCTGCACGCCGGGCATGTTGGCCATCGGAACCAGACCGTCGCGCACCGCGGTCAGCAATTCCGGCCCCTTGAAGCCGAGCGCACCCCCCGCCAGAACGGTGATCTGCACGCGGCCTTCGGTCAATTCGGCAATCTTTTCGGCAAATTTCTTTTCGGCCGTGACCATGAAATTCGAATCCGGCAACACGTCGGCCAGGTTCATCGCCACATTCTGGGCCCAGGTCGCCGGCGCAGTCAGCGTCATGACGGCGACAAGGCAGGATAAAGCTAGTCCTTTGACATAATTCGACTGGTTTTTCATGGTCACTCCTGTTGTGGCCCCGGGGATGATCGGTATCCCCCGGGGAAAAGCGCCGGAGATCCCGGCAATCCGGCTGTCTTGCCGGTTATTTCAGAGCATCGGTTCGAACTGGCAATGTACCAGCAATTCCGACACTGCTGCATTATCGGGCAGGCGAAGGGCGGTTTCGATAAGCTCCGCGATATCTTCGGGTCGTGACATTTCGTGACGTGGGATTTCGTCATCGGCAAGGGTCATGTCGGTGGCGACATAGCCGGGGCAGATCAGGGTTGAACGGATGCCGTCGGCCCGGCCTTCGCGGCGGATGCCATGGTTGAGGGCGGCAACCGCGTGTTTTGTCATCGCATAGCCGATATTGGACCCGACCCGTTTGCTGGACAGCGATCCCATCAGGATCACCCGGCCATGTCCCGCCTGTGCCAGCCAGGGCCGTGCGGCACGGATCAGTCGCAGCGGCCCCATCACATTGACGCGCCACATCTGTTCCAGCAGGGTTTCATCTTCGTCGAAGGCAAGTACCTTCGGGTTGATCCCGGCTGCGGCAACGATGCCGTCTATGCGCCCGAACCGCGCAATCGTGGCGTTGACCCAGGCCTGGGGGCTTGCAGCATCTTCCGCATCATAGGCGGTGGCAAGGGCGCGTTCGCCCTCCGGAAAGGACGATGGATTGCGCACCCCGCCCGACACCCGGTACCCGCAGGCAATCAACTTGTCAGCGACTGCGCGACCGATCCCACGATTGGCACCGGATACCATGATAACGCGATCAGCGATGTCAAGCATATGGCAACTCCCTTTTATGACTTTCGCATATCCCCGGGGCTTGCGTCCGGTATCATGGAGGCATCCCGCCATCCTGCCTTGCCCGGGCGGGTGCCCGGCAAAAGATGCGGCCAAGGATCACGGCGGATATACGTTCATTTTTGTCTCCTGTTGAGCCTAGGGGCGCAGGCAAGGTTTGAAACAATAGAAATTAGCAATGGACCAAACGTGAATCCTTCTGCCCGGGCGGCCAGCCTGGTCAATCCCCCTGATTCAATCCCCTGACCGTGGGGCCAGCCATAAGAATTGGCGTTTGCTCCATCACCAACCGCTCTTGTGAGGCGTGGCGGGCGTTGGCGTAGGCTTCCTGCATTGGGGGGACAGCGACAATCAGACTGCCGCAAGAGCGTCTCTTAGCACCGGGTTACGCGGTGTCAATCCAACAAGGAGCGGAGGAAATGAACATGAAGACCAATCGCCGGACCCTGATTCTGGGGGGGATTTCGATGGCCGCCGTGGGAAGCGTATCGCTGCCACGGATGGCCCAGGCCCAGACCAAGCTCGACCTGTCGGAAGTACTGCCGGAAGATAATTGGCAGACCATCGAAATTCGCAAATTCGCACAGACGGTTTCCGACAGGACTGACGGTGCGCTGACCATCAATATCCATTCGGGCGGTGCGCTTGGCTTCAAGGGGCCGGAGCACCTTCAGTCGGTGGCGAACGGGCTGGTTCCCATGGCGGATCTTCTGGCTGCGCAGGCTGCGGGCAATGCGCCGATCCTCAAACTTGAAAACATGCCCTTCCTCGTCGAATCCCCTGAAGAACTGACGATCCTGCACAAGCATCTCAAGCCCGAATTTGACAAGGTTGCGGAACAGTTCAATCAGAAATTCCTGACCACCATGCCTTCACCGCAAAATTCCATCTTCATGAAGGAGAAGGCGGAATCGCTTGATGCCCTGCAGGGCATCAAGGTCCGCGCCGCCGATATGACCGGCAAGGAAACCTTCGACTATCTTGGCTTTACCGGCGTGCAGATCCCGTGGGGTGAACTGATCCCGGCGCTTGCGACGGGCCGTGTCGAAGGGGTTGGCACCTCGCCGACCTCGGCGGTGGACGGCAAATTCTGGGAATTTCTGAAATATGTATACCCGACCAACCATATCTGGGCGACGAACTTCCTGAGCATCGGGTTGGAATACTGGAACGCGCTGGCGCCGGAACTGCAACAGGCCCTGCTGGAGGCATCCGAGGAATGGCAGCCGAAATTCTGGGCAGCCTCCAAGGCAAAGGGCGATGCGGCCAACCAGACCCTGGTTGAGAACGGCATGGAAATCATCGAGATCCCACCCGAGATGATGGCGGAGATGCAGGAACGCACCAAGCCCATGGTTCAGGCCTATATCGAGGAAGTGCCCGAAGCCGGGCCGATCATCGAAGCCTATCTGAAGGAAGTCGGCCGCGGCTGAGAAATAATTTCCCGCAGCCGTCATGCGGCTGCGGGACAGCAGGGGGGCAATCCAGAATGAATCAGGTC
The DNA here is from genome assembly GCA_047975325.1 of Pseudorhodobacter sp. Classification (GTDB taxonomy): domain Bacteria; phylum Pseudomonadota; class Alphaproteobacteria; order Rhodobacterales; family Rhodobacteraceae; genus JBKEDF01. The sequence continues at coordinate 22,533 of JBKEDF010000041.1, forward strand.
ACAACGGCCGAAACCAGAATGCCGGGCCCCTTGATGGGGCGCTTTATCGGCTTTGCCGACCGGCTTGCATTATGGGGTGGCTATGTCGCCATCACCTGTCTGGTTATCATGGCAGGGCTCATGTTGGCACAGGTCGTCGTGGCCTTCCTGTCCAAGATCTTTCCATCCGTGCGCGGCGATATTTCCGTTGCCTGGGAATACGGTGCCTATCTGATGGGCACGATGTTCCTGATGGCCAGTGCGATAACGCTGCGGGCCGGGCGGCATATCCGGCTGGGTGTCGTTATCCAGAACTGCAGCCCGCGTGTGCTGCGCATGCTGGAGATTTTCTGTTCGCTCATCGCCCTGCTTTTTACCGTCTACCTTACCTGGGCGCTTGCCCTTGGGGCCGAACGGGCCTGGAACATGAATACGACCTCGATTGAAAGCAAGACCCCGATCTGGATCCCGCTTGCGGTTTTCAGCCTTGGAACCGCGCTTCTGGCGCTTCAGTTTGCGATAAGGCTGGTTTCCGCCATTTTCGGCTTTGAGCTGATCAATACGGCACTCAAGGCGGGCGGCGAGATCGAAGAGTAACGACCGGCACCACTGCCACCGCACCGAACAGCGGGCATCCCATGCCGACCGAACCCCATTTTCTACCGGAGTACCGACATGCTGGCCATCAGCCTGACCCTCGTCTTCCTCATCTTTGGCCTGCTTGCGGCAGGGGAATGGGTCGGGCTGACACTGATTATTGCCGGCAGCGTGACGGCAGTTCTGTTCAGCGGCATCCCGGTGGACCGCCTGATCCCGCAATATGCGTTCAACGTCTTTACCACCTCGGAACTGATCGCCTTGCCGCTTTATATCCTGATGGGGGAAATCCTGTTCCGTACCCGCCTGTCGCAGGCATTGTTCAACGGGTTGGCGCCATGGGCCGGGCTTTTGCCGGGGCGGCTTTTGCATATGAACGTTCTGGCCTGTTCGGTCTTTGCCGCGATTTCCGGTTCTTCGGCGGCAACAACGCAGGTGGTTGGAAAGATGTCCCTGTCGGAACTTTTGCGCCGGGGTTATTCACCTGCCATCGCGACAGGCAGCCTTGCCGGTTCCGGGACGCTGGGTTTTCTGATCCCGCCCTCCACCATCATGATTATCTATGGGGTGTTGGCGAATGAGTCGATCCTGCGATTGTTTGCGGGCGGGTTGATCCCGGGGATGCTGCTTGCGGGCATATTCATGAGCTGGATCATGGTCCATTGCACCTTGCGCCCCGATGCCGTCCCGGAAAGCGAACGTGCGCTGGACGATCTTCCGTTTCGTGACCGCGTGGTCGCATTGAAGGACCTGGCGCCGGTCGTGTTTCTCATCCTTTGTGTTCTGGGATCGATGTATGCCGGGCTGGCCACCCCGTCCGAGGCCGCTGCCATCGGAGTGGCCGGCGCGCTGATCGTCGCCTGGATCCGCCGTGGCCTCAACCGCAGTTCGATCTATGAAATCCTGATGAGTTCGGCCCAGACCTCGGCGATGATGGGGTTGATCATCCTTGGGGCAACGATCCTGGGCAATATCAATTCCTTCCTCGGTGTGCCGTCATATCTGGCCGAGGTTGTCGATGCCATGGATCTTGCCCCCTTTACGTTGATCGTGGTGCTACTGGTGGTCTATCTGATCCTTGGCTGTTTCCTCGAAGGTTTTTCAATCATCGTGACAACGCTGCCGGTGGTCTTGCCGTTGGTGGTCGCCGCAGGGTTTGATCCTGTCTGGTTCGGGATCTTCCTGGTGATCGTGGTCGAAATGGCGCAGATCACGCCGCCGCTTGGTTTCAACCTCTTCATCATCCAATCGCTTACCAACCGGCCATTGACCGAACTGACACGGGTCACCTTGCCCTATCTGCTGATCATGGTGGCTTTCGTGCTGCTGCTTGCGCTTTATCCGCAGCTTGTGCTGTGGCTTCCTTCCGTTCTTTACGGATAATCCCAACCCCCAGTTTTTCAGGAAAGACCAATGGATACCCCGTTTCGCCGTGCCGACCGTCTGAAAGATGTGACCATTTCCGCCTCTGCCGCGATGACCGACAAGGCGACCGAGCTCAAGGCCCAGGGTCTGAAGGTCATATCGTTGTCGTCGGGGGAGCCGGATTTTCCCACGCCACCACATGTGATTGAGGCTGCTCATGCCGCTGTTCTGGGGGGGGATACCAAATATCCACCCCAGACGGGCAAGCCCGCGCTTCTGAGGGCGGTACAGGCAAAGTTTCGGCGCGATAACGGGCTGGACTATGCGCTGGATCAGGTCCTGACTGGCAATGGCGGCAAGCAACTTATCTTTGATGCACTGATGGCGGGCTGCAACAGGGGCGATGAGGTATTGGTACCTGCGCCGGGCTGGATCACCTATGCCGACATCGTGCACCTGGCAGGTGCGGTACCGGTGCGCGTGGATTGTCCCGAGAGCCTTGGTTTCCGGCTGGATCCGGCCTCTCTGGCAGGGTCGATCACACCGCGGACCCGTTGGCTTATCCTGAACTTTCCCAACAATCCGACCGGCGCAATGTGTACCAGGGAAGACTTGCGTGAGATCGCCGATATCCTGCTGCGCCATCCAGATATCTGGGTGATAAGCGACGATATCTATGAACACCTGATCTATTCGGGAAATTTTGCGACCATCGCGCAGGTCGAACCACGGCTGAAAGATCGCACGATCACCATCAATGGCCTGTCAAAAGCCTATGCCATGACCGGTTGGCGTGTCGGCTATGCCGGTGGGCCAAAGGCGGCCATTGCCGCAATGAATGCAATCCAGCTTCAGGCCACGGGCGGCATCTGTACCGCCGCGCAGGCCGGTGCCGTTGCAGCGCTGGAAGGTCCTCAGGATTATCTGGCAGAACGTCTGGCCATCTACCGCGCCCGGCGGGATCTTGTGGTCGAGGCAATGTCGGGGATTGAGGGGGTAAGCTGCCGCATCCCCGATGGTGCCTTCTATGTCTTTCCCGGGATTGCAGGCCTTATGGGCAAGTTGACCCCGGCCGGAACACGAATTGAAACCGATACCGATTTCGTGCTGGCGCTTCTGGCCGAAGCGCAGGTAACGACCGTTCAGGGCAGTGCCTACGGGATGAGCCCCTATTTCCGCATCTCCTACGCTGCGGAAACCGAGGTGCTGAAGGAAGCCTGCGACCGGATCGTGCGTTTCTGTCAGGCCTTGCGCTGATCCGCCTGTTCTCCGGCACCGTTCTCACGCAAGAGCCGTTCCAGGATCTGATAAACCGCGAAGGCGGTATCGGACAGGCCAGAGCTGTCAGGGATGCAGATCGACATCGGCAGGACCATCTCCGTATCGATATCGCGAAATTCCAGTTTGGTGCGTTTTGCCAGATCAGCGGTGAATTCCGGCGGAAGAACTGTGGCTGCGCATTTGTTTTCCAGTGCCGCAAGCAGATTGTCGGTTGAAAAGACCTCTATGGTAACATTGGCCTGCCGCCCCACGGATTTGCAGGCGCGTTCGACCACACTGCGTGCGAAGGAAAGCCCGACCGGCATGACCAGCGGGATATCGGCAAGCTCCTTTACCCCGATCGGCCCATTGCCAGGCGGAAGCAATCCTGGCGCGGCGGCGATATGGAACTGCTCTTCCCCCAGCGGAATATAGTTCAGCCCCCGGGGCGGGTGATCACCGTAGATCACCGCCATGTCGAGCTGACCGTTCAGCACCATTTCGGACAATCTGATCATGAAGGAATCGCAGATTTGCAGGCGGATACGTGGAAAGGCCTTATGGACCTCGACAATGAGCTTCGGCCCCAGATGTGAAACCGAACTCCAGACCGCCAGTCCGACTGAAACATTGCCGATCAGGCTTTCGCCCTGTTCCAGAACCGACCGCCGTGCTTCATCGACCTGGCGCAGGATCGATTGCGCATAGCGGTAGAGTACCCGTCCGGCATCGGTCGGGGTGACGCCCCGTGTACTGCGGTTAAGGAGCTGCGCCTGAAATTCGGTTTCCAGAGAGATGATCTGCTGGCTCAGGGCGGGTTGGGCAATATGCAGAACGGCCGCCGCACGGGTTACACTTCCCAGATCGACAACCTTGATGAAGGCCGCAAGACGGCGAGTATCCATGAAGGGCTCCCACAGGTCCTGATTGCAGGTTCCACCATTGTTGCCGGGCAATGCAAGCCCGACAGCGATCTATGGTGCGATAAGCCGCAATGCCTTGCGGATCTGTATCAGATAATCGTCCGTTTCCGACAGGGCGTTGACGGCACTGTCATAATCCACCGGAACAAAGCGAAGCCGGTCGCCGATCCGTGCCTGAGCGAGCCTCCAGAGATCGGCCTCGATAATGCCGCCGATCCGGGGATAGCCGCCGGCGGTATTGGCATCGGCCATCTGGATGATCGGCTCCCCTGATGGCGGGACCTGGATAATCCCGGGCACCACGCCATAGGAATAAAGGCTTACCGGTTCGGGAAGTGCCAGAACCTCACCGCGCAGCCGATAGCCGGATCGGTTGCTCTGCGGTGTGATCTGCCAAGTGGTTTCACGAAAGGCGGTGCGGCGGTCTTCGGGGAACAGGCCGTAATCGGCGCCGATCGTGATGCGCAATTCGGTGGCCCCATCCGCCGCAAGCCGTGCCGGAAGGGCCGAGAGTGCCGATAGAAGGCCCGCCGTACCTTGCCATTCACCCGCCGCACTGCCCGTTTTCAGCCGGTCACCGGGCCGGATTTCCCGCCCTTCGAACCCGCCGAAATCATTGCGCAGATGCGTGCTGAGCGACCCCAGAACCTCCGGTACGGCAAGGCCGCCGGACAGCGCCAGATAGCAGCGCGCCCCGGCCCGGGGGCGCGCGATTTCCACAACCTGCCCTTCCCGTGCAACCTCGGACCAGGTAGAAGGTCGCCTTGCGTTGTCCAGCCGGACCTCTGCCAGCGCGCCGGCCACGGCGAAGCGCCCCGTGCGACAAAAGCGGATTACGAGGGGAAAGCTCTGGATTTCCAGCACTGCAGCATCCTCGGGATTACCAGCCAGAAGGTTCGCCGCCCGCATTCCCAGTGGATCCATGACGCCACTGGTGCTGATCCCAAGTGCGCGATAACCGAAACGTCCGGCATCCTGAACCGTATTGACCGGACCGGTCTTCAGGATTTCGATCATGGCCGGATCTCCTCAATCCGGAAACGGACGACATCACCCGGGCAGAGCGTGACAGGACGCGCCGCATGCGGATCGAAGGTAATCAGATCCGTATGACCGATGGCGTTCCAGCCATTTGGCCCCTTCGAGACGGAAATACCGCTTTGTGCCCCGCCGATGGTCACCGCCCCCTTGGGCATGTTGAGTGAGGGGACCTTCTTGCGCGGCGTTGCGATCTGCGGGTCCATCCCGATCAGATAGCCGAAACCCGGCGCACTGGCGATCGTGGCGACGATATAATCGGGCGCGGCGTGACGACGGGCAAGTTCTTCTGGGCCGAACCCCGTATGGGCGCAGACCGCCGCCAGATCCGATGCCATCGGACCGCCATAAATTACGGGAACCTCGATTACCCGGCCTGAGGGCGGGGCAGGGGCGATATCGGGCCAGAGCCTTGCAATCCGGTCACAAAGCCGGGCGGGATCCACCATGCGGGGATTGGCGAAAACCAGCATCAGGTTGCCGACGCCCGGTACCGGTTCGGCAACCTCATCCCAGTCCCGGACCTGTTCTGCCAGCGCAAGGATACGGTGTTGCAACCGTGTGTCGAAGGGGGTCGTTGCCTCCATCAGCAATGCAGAACATCCGATCAGGCTGAAACGAAGATCCGCCCACGTCAGGGTTGCTGCATCGATGGTTCCAAGTGGCAGGGCCGTCATCTGGGGGACTTCCTGGCGCTGGGTTCAGCCTTCGGTTCCGTCAGTGCGCATGGTGCGCAGCCCGCCGGGAACCTGCATCGTGGGCATGATTTCGATCATCCCGATATTGACGCATGCCGGGGTGCCGATGGCATAGGCGACGGCATCAGCGATATCGGCAACGCCGGGGATTTCGTACCCGTCGAAGAACTGCGCGCGCGCGGCTTCCGGGGAGATATGTTCCACCCGTGAGAAGATATCCGTCTGAACCCGGCCCGGGCAGATTTCCGTAACCCGGACACGGTGGCCATAGGCATCGACACGAAGTTGCCGCGACAGGGTATGGATACCTGCCTTGGTGACGTGATAGGCGGTATGGCCCCCGAATTCGTAATGCCCGGCGATAGAGCCGATGCTGAGAATATGACCCCGGTCACGCGCGATCATGCCCGGCAGTACAAGACGTGACAGATGCATCGCCGCGCGCAGGTTGACGTCGATCTGTTCATCAATGTCGAATGCATCGGATGTCAGGATATTGCCCTTGCGCGATACGCCTGCATTATTGACCAGCACATCAACATCCAGACCCGGCACCAGCGCCTCCAATGCCTTGGTGTCGCTGATATCGAGTTCATGGGGAATGCAGCCAGTCGTATCGGCCAGATCCTTCAGCGCCCCGGCATTGCGGGCAACGGCATGCACGGTCAATCCTTCGGCACGCAGCCGTTCCGCAATGGCGCGTCCCATTCCGCCTGAGGCACCTGTGACCAGTGCGATCTTGTAATCGGAAAACGGCATGTCAGGCTCCTTCGGTCAGTATTGGTTTTCAAGGCGGAACAAGGGTGTGCCATAGCCGACAAGTGCTCCCTCCGCCGCCAGGACTGCCGTGATCTGTCCGGCAGCGGGGGAATGGATGGGCAGCATTGCCGCACCGACTTGCAAGGTGCCCAATAGCTGCCCTTGCGCCACCTGCGTTCCTGCTTTCACAAGGGGGTCCGCATCGGGCGCCCCACCGGGGCGGAACAATGCGGCACCATCGGCGACAATGATCTCCCCGGACATGTCGGCAGGCTGCGATTGCGCCGGGAATTGCCCGCCCGGTGTCATCACGATGCGCCTGTTGCCGCATTTCCAGTCCAGTGCGATTCCCCCTGCCGCCTGCAACATGGCACGGATTTCTTCCAGTGCGTCGGGTTGGATACGGGTTTCGGGCGACATACGGACTGCTCCGCTACCAGCAGCCCGTCGTGGTACTGGATGCTGACCCCACCCGCCCTGAAATCGGGGTTTGTGATCAACCGCTGCAGCAGAGGGATGTTCTGCCCGCATCCTTCAATCCGTATCTCGGCAAGCGCCGCGCGCATCCGTTCCAATGCCTCGGCACGGGTTGCGCCACGGGTGATGAGTTTCGCAATCAGTGAATCATATTGTGGGGGGGGGCGGTAGCCCGTTTTCAGATGGCTGTCGACACGCACCCCGGGCCCGCCGGGCATGTGCAACTGGCTGATCAGGCCCGGAGCGGGCAGGAAGCTGCGGGGATCCTCCGCGTTGATGCGGCATTCGATCGCATGACCTGAAAGGCGCAGATCCGCCTGGGTCAGAGGCAGGGGTTTGCCCAGTGCCACGCCGATCTGCATTTCCACCAGATCAAGGCCGGTCACTTCTTCCGTGACCGGATGTTCGACCTGAATGCGCGTGTTCATCTCAATGAAATGAAAGGCACCGTCTTCATGAAGAAATTCGAACGTCCCGGCACCGATATAGCCAAGGTTGCGACAGGCAGCGGCGCAGCGCGCGCCGATTTCGGCTATGGCGTCGGCCGGAATACCGGGGGCGGGGGATTCTTCGATCACCTTCTGATGCCGCCGCTGAAGCGAACAATCCCGCGCCCCGAGCCAGAGTGCATTGCCATGCGCGTCAGCCATGACCTGGATTTCCACATGACGCGGATTTTCCAGGAACTTCTCGATATAGATTTGTGGATTGCCGAAAAAGCGTTCTGCCTCCCGACGGCAAAGCCGGACCGCCTCGGCAAGATCCGCCTCTTTATGGACAACGCGCATCCCCCGCCCGCCACCACCGCCTGCCGCCTTGACGATCAACGGAAAGCCGGTTTCGGCGGCCGCGGCATGGATGCCGGCCGAATTATCCAGCGGGTGGTCTGACCCCGGCACACAGGGAACGCCGGCCTCCTGCATGGCGCGCTTGGCCTCGACCTTGTCGCCCATGCGCCGGATGACTGCGGCGGGCGGGCCGACAAAATGCATGCCCGCTTCGGCCACTGCTTCGGCAAAATCGGGGTTTTCCGACAGGAACCCGTATCCGGGATGCACAAGGTCCGCCCGTGTCACCAACGCTGCCCGCAGGATGGCGGGAATATTCAGGTAGCTTTCAGGTGCGGGGGGTGGGCCAATGCAAACGGATTGATCGGCCAATGCCAGCCAGGCCGCATCGTTATCGGCTTCGGAATGGACGGCAATGGTGGCAAGTCCCAGCTTGCGCGCCGCCCGCAGGATCCGCAGCGCAATTTCACCCCGGTTGGCGACAAGCAACCGGCGGGGTTCTGTCCGTTCCGTCATGCCAGCGCCATCAGCGGTGCGCCCTCTTCGACCTCGCTGCCATCGTTGACGAAGATTTCCCCGACAATGCCATCACGGGGCGCAAGAATCGGATTCAGCACTTTCATCGCTTCAAGAACGCAAAGCGTATCTCCCCTTGCCACGCGTTTGCCCGGAATGACATAGGGTGGCGCGCCCGGCTCCGGAGACAGGTAACAAACCCCGTAAAGCGGCGCGGGCACCGCCCCGTCAGTTGAAGATGTAGCAGGGCTGAGAGGGGTTTGAACCGGATCAGCAAGGGCAGGGGAAGGCGATACCCCTTCGGCCCGTGTCAGGCGCAGATGATCTTCGCCTTCCTGCAGTTCAAAATGCAGCAGATCCGACTGCGCGAACCATTCGAGAATTTGCCGAAGCCGATCTTTCTCCATCTGGCAGGAGGTCCTCACCCGTTCCTTCGCGCGCCCGCTACAGGCATCCGGTTCACTGGTCTGCGATACTAAAGGCAAAGCCTTGCCCCCTGCCTATCGCAGTTGCTTCTCGCCTTAGAGTGAACCGGTATGACTGCCCGTGACATGATTTCGTCACCGATGCGGGAACCGCAATGGTGTCCGGTGCCGGGGCGGACACGTGTTCGGGGCGGAATATCGGGGCGGTTTCGCCTTATGGCAGGGGAATGAATTCCCCGTTATCCTGTTCAGGGAGGCTGAACAGGCCCTGTCCCCAGTTGGCAGCGCGCCAATCGGTCTTGGCCTGTTCGATCCGTTCACGCGAGGAAGAGACGAAATTCCACCAGATATAGCGCGGTCCATTGAGCGTGGCCCCGCCAAGCGCCATCAGCCTTGCGCCCCGGGGGCCTGCGGCCACGGTGATCCTGTCACCGGGACGAAAGACCATCATCCGACCTGCATCGAAATCCTGTCCGGCGATGGTGACACTTCCTTCGGTTATATACAGGCCGCGATCCTCATGATCGTCGGGCAGTGGAAAGCGCGCGCCGGCATCCAGTATGATATCAAGATAAAACGTTTCTGAATAAAGGGTTGCTGGTGCTTTTTTACCATATGCATGACCAAGGATCAGCCGTGCGTTGATACCTTCGGCCTCAATCAGCGGCAAATCCCCCTTGCCGTGATGTTCAAAGATCGGTTCCATATCCTCCCGATCCTCGGGCAGTGCGATCCAGGTTTGGATTCCATAAAGCCCGTTTGGCCCCTTGCGCGCAGCGGCTGAGGTGCGTTCCGAATGGGTTACGCCCTTGCCCGCCACCATCCAGTTGAGCGCGCCGGGCGTGATTACCTGATCGGATCCGATACTGTCGCGATGATGGAAATCGCCGCGATACAGATATGTTACCGTGCCAAGGCCAATATGGGGATGCGGCCGCACATCGATACCCTGCCCGGTAAGAAATTCTGCCGGTCCCGCTTGATCGAAAAAAATGAAGGGGCCGACCATCTGACGTTTCGGGGCGGGCAGGGCGCGCATTACCTCAAACCCGCCAATATCGCGGGCCCGGGGGACGATCAGGGTTTCTATGGCTTCAATGCCGATATCATCCGGGCAACCTGGCTCAATCGCGGGGTTCCAGCTCATGTCATATTCCTCCTGTTTGCGGGCGCGCTTCGGCATTTGCGGCATTGCGGGCCGTATATACGGGTTTTGTGCCCCCTGAGGGGATCACCGGTGCCCGATCTGGCCGGGGAATATACGATGATCACCGCTGCCATCTTGGCGCGGAATGCATGCCGGCTCAATCACCAGCTGTACCTTATTCCGTTTTAACCAGCCGCAGATGGGTGCGCCCCGGTGCCGCGCGGGGTGGGCGCGAGGGGGGCGCATATCGGGCAGGAGTTTCGGCAAAGGTGGCAAGCCGGCCCGTGTGCCGGGTTTCCGGGTCCAGGGCGGGGGGAAGCGGCTCCACCATCTTCCGCGCAATTGCAAAGCGGCGGGGCGCCTGCCCGATTTCGCCCGTGGTACAGAAGGCGCCGAATGCCATGGGCGGGCCTTCCGGTTCAATGGCAAGCGGCAGGATCAGCATTCGCGCCGAAACGGCAGGGCGAGCGAAGCCACGCTCAGCCTCCAGATCCAGCCAGAGCCGGGCGGGACGGGCAAAGACCTCTTCCAGGGTTTTGGCAAAGGCGGGCCGGTCATGTGTCGTGATGAAACAGGATACCGGCATCCCGCGTATATCCATCCCGGCCAGATCGTTCAGATCCATTCCGGCAACGCGGAACCGGGCCAGGCCATGACCGACCCGTTCAATCAGGATTGCCTGGCCAAGCGCGTTTTCAATTCCGCGTGGATTGATTGCGCTGCGGGGCGGTAGGGCATTTCCTTCACGCAGGCTTTCCCAGTAATCCCGCACAAGCCGCAGCCGTGCTTCGGCCTTCTGGTGCTGTTCTGCCTGTGCGGGCTTTCCGAAAAACGGGATCATCCCTTGCCTTTCATTCATGTCTTCCCCGGGGCGCCGCTTGCCGGTCGGTTTGTGCTCTGTTAGTCACGCGGCAGGATCGCCCTGACCGGGCAAGGGTCCGCACCGGGGCAAGAATAGAACAAATCCGTCAGATTCGGTGGAAAATTTCGATAAATGGTAAAGATCGGCCCGCAAGCTTGGGGAGGCAGCATCAGATGACAGTTTCCATGACCGGTTTCGCCACCCGTCGTGGCCAGGTCGAAGGATGGTCCTGGCTTTGGGAGATCCGTTCGGTAAATGGCAAGGGGCTGGATCTGCGGTTGCGGCTGCCTGACTGGATTGAGGGGCTTGAGCCCGCGATCCGTAGCGAAATGACACGAATTCTTGGGCGTGGAAATGTGACGCTGGCGCTGAAACTGACGCGCGAGACGGGGCAGGAGGGGGCGATCCGGGTGAATATTCCGGCGCTCAGGGGGGTCTTGACGGCCCTGGCCCGGATCGAACGGGAGGCGCAAGAGGCCGGGGTTACGTTGCGCCCGGCAAGCCAGGCGGAACTGCTGGCGTTGCGGGGCGTTCAGGAAAGCGGAACAAGTGAGGAAGACAGCACCGATCTGCGGGCTGCCCTGCTGGCGGATCTTCCGTTTCTGCTGACAGATTTCTGCGCGACCCGTGCGGCGGAAGGCGCGGCGTTGAACAAGGTCATCACGGGCCAGCTTGATGAGGCCGCAATGCTGCTTTCCAATGCTGCCGCTGCTGCCGAGGCCCGTCGCGATACCATTGCCAAGGCCCTGCGCGACAACATCGCCAGGGTGCTGGAACAGACCGACGCCACGGATGAGGCAAGGCTGGCGCAGGAACTTGCCCTGATTGCGGTGAAAACCGATGTGACAGAGGAAATTGACCGGCTGGGCGCCCATATAGAAGCCGCACGCAAGCTGCTGGCCGCCAAGGGGCCGGTCGGTCGGAAATTCGATTTCCTGATGCAGGAATTCATGCGTGAAACCAACACGATCTGTTCGAAGGCGCAATCGCTGGAACTGACCCGCACCGGACTTGACCTCAAGACGGTGATCGATCAGATGCGTGAACAGGTTCAGAATGTGGAATGATGATGGGCAATCGGCGCGGGCTTCTTCTTATTCTCTCTTCGCCGTCCGGTGCCGGAAAATCAACGCTTGCGCGGCGGCTGATGGGTTGGGATCCGACAATCCGCTTTTCGGTTTCCGCGACGACTCGTGCCCCCCGACCCGGTGAAACAGACGGGCGGGAATATTATTTCAAGTCCCGGACGGAATTTCAGCAGATGGTAGCGGATGCCCAGATGCTCGAACATGCCGAGGTGTTTGGAAACTTCTATGGATCACCGCGTGGTCCGGTCGAAGCGGCGATGGCCGAAGGGCGCGATACGCTTTTCGATATTGATTGGCAAGGCGGACAGCAGATCAAGAATTCCGCGCTCGGCCGTGATGTCGTATCGATCTTCGTGCTGCCACCTTCCATTGCTGAACTTGAACGCCGTCTGCGGGGGCGGGCGCAAGACAGCGATGCGATCATCGAAGGCCGCATGTCCAAGAGCCGCGATGAAATCAGCCATTGGGCCGAATATGACTATGTGCTGGTCAATGATGATCTTGACATTGCCTTTGACAAGCTGGTCACCATCCTGAAGGCGGAACGCCTGCGCCGCGACCGCCGACCCGATCTGACAAGACTGGTGCGCGATCTCAATGCGGAGTTTGAAAGCCGATGATTTACACGCTCGATGGAATTGCCCCCAGGGTTCACGCCGATAGCTGGGTGGCCCCGGATGCCAATGTGATCGGAAAGATCGTGCTGGAGGAAGGCGTTGGTATCTGGTTTGGTGCGACGCTGCGTGGAGATAATGAGGAAATCCATGTTGGGGCAGGCACGAATATCCAGGAAAATTCGGTGCTGCATACGGATATGGGCTATCCGCTGACAATCGGTGCCAATTGCACCATTGGGCATAAGGCGATGCTGCATGGCTGTACCATTGGCGAGGGTACGCTGGTTGGTATGGGGGCGACGGTCCTGAATGGGGCGAAGATCGGCAAGGGATGTCTGATCGGGGCCTGTGCGCTGATTACCGAAGGTAAGGATATTCCCGATTATTCGCTGGTGATGGGGGCACCGGGCAAGGTTGTTCGGCAACTGGATGAAGAGGCGCGGGAGGGGTTGTTTGCCTCCGCCCGCAACTATCAGCAAAATATGCGCCGTTTCCGTTCGGGCATGAAGGAGATTTGAACAAAACTTCCTGAAACGGGCTGTGTAATGGCTTTGCCCGGGCAGGAACCCGATATCATCCCGGGCTCATGCAAGCTTTCCCTTTCCGTGAGGTATCGCTAGGTTCTGGTCCATGTTTCGATGGCTCAAATATTTCATGCCGCGGGGGCTTTATGGCCGGGCGGCGCTGATTCTGATCGTGCCGGTGGTGGCGATCCAGCTTGTCGTATCGCTCGATTTCATCCAGCGGCACTTCGAAAGGGTCACGCAGCGCATGACCGAAGGGGTCATTTCGGAAATCGGGCTTTTGCGGCAGGTGATTGCGGAGGCGCCAGACCTGGAAGGGGCGCGGATGGAGGCAGCGAAGGCTGCAGGGGCCTTGCGGATCGAACTGGTCCTGCCAGCCGAGCCTGCAAGTGCTGCAACAGGGGATGATCGCGGTTTCTTTGACCTTTCCGGGCGCGAGGTGATTTCAACCCTGCGGGCGGGGTTGGAGGATGTCCAGGCGATTGAGCTTCTGACGGATCCGCGCCGGGTGCGCCTGTGGCTTGGGACGACACAGGGCCTGGCCATGCTGACGCTGGACCGGAACCGGGTTTCGGCCTCCAATCCGCATCAGCTTCTGGTGCTGATGATCCTGACATCGGTCCTGATGACGCTGATTGCCTATCTTTTCCTGCGCAACCAGTTGCGCCCGATTGAACGGCTTGCGGCGGCGGCTTCGGCTTTTGGGCGGGGGGAGGTGATCCCCTATCGGCCGCGCGGTGCAACGGAGGTCCGCGCGGCGGGGGCGGCGTTTCTGGATATGCGTGGCCGGATCGAGCGGCAGATTGAACAGCGAACCATGATGCTTTCGGGCATAAGCCATGATCTGCGCACGCCGCTGACCCGGATGAAACTGAGCCTGTCGATGTTACCCCCAGATGAGGATACCGAGGCCCTGAATTCGGATGTTGATCAGATGCAGCGGCTGGTGGATGAATTTCTGGCCTTTGCACGCGGTGATGCGACGGAGGAGATGGAGGAAACCGATCCGCGCATGCTGCTGGAAACCGCGCTTGGCCGGGCGGATCGGGCAGGGCAGGATCTGCGGCTTTACCGATATGAGGGGGAAGGTGTGATCCGGATGCGTGCAATGGCGGTGGCGCGCGCGCTCGATAACCTGATCGGCAATGCGCTGCGCTATGGCAATCGGGCCGAGATTTCCTGCATCCTTGGACCGAAATCCTTGCGGCTGCTGGTGGAGGATGACGGCCCCGGTATCCCCGAAAATCAGTGGGAAGAGGCCTTGACCCCCTTTTCCCGGCTCGACAAGGCGCGTGACCCGAACCGGGGTGGTGGCGTCGGGCTGGGACTGGCCATTGCCTCGGATGTTGCGCGCAGCCATGGCGGGACACTTCGTCTGGGACGGAGCGAACGGCTGGCCGGGCTCAAGGCGGACCTGGTGATTCCGCGCTGATCGGTGACAAAAGGGGGGCTGCGTTTCATTGCATGACCCCACCCGCCACAGCGGAAAGGGGTCATGCGTTTTCAGGAAGGCCGGTTCAGGCCGTCGCCTTCGCCAGTGCCTGATCCAGATCTGCGATGAGATCCGCAGGATCCTCTATGCCAATGGAAAGCCGGACGATATTGGGTCCGGCCCCGGCGGCTATCTGGCGATCCTCGGGCAATTGACGGTGCGTGGTCGATGCGGGATGAATGACAAGGCTGCGCGTATCGCCAAGATTGGCAACGTGGGAAAAGAGGTTGAGGTTTTCCACCAGCTTGACGCAAGCCGCATATCCGCCCTTGACCGCTATGGTGAAAAGCGCCCCGGCGCCTTTCGGACAGACCGATGCAATACGGTCATGATAGGGGGAGCTTTCCAGCCCGGCATAGGTGACTTCTTCCACGCGGGGATCGGCCTCCAGCCATTTTGCCAGTTTCTGCGCGTTTGCCACATGGCGTTCCATTCGCAGGGACAGCGTTTCAATTCCCATCAGCGTGTAATGCGCCCCTTGTGGGTTCATCGTCATCCCCAGATCGCGCAGCCCGATCGCGATGGAATGGAATGTAAAGGCCATTGGCCCCAGAACCTCATGGAATTTCAGCCCGTGATAGGCGGGTTCCGGCGCTGAAAGGGAAGGAAACTTATCCGTTGCGGACCAGTCGAACTTTCCCGAATCCACAACCGCGCCGCCCGTAACCGTACCATTGCCGGTCAGATATTTCGTGGCCGAATGCACGACCAGCGTTGCGCCAAGGTCGATTGGCCGACACAGATAAGGTGTAGCCGTGGTATTATCGACGATCAGTGGCAGGCCATGCTTGTCGGCAATGCCCGCAACAGCCGGGATATCGGTGATATAACCGCCCGGATTGGCAATGCTTTCGCAGAAGATCGCACGGGTATTGTCGTCAACAGCCGCTTCCAGCGCGGCCAGATCGTCGAAATCGACAAATTTTGCCGACCAGCCGAATTTGCGGATCGTATTGGCGAATTGTTGCATCGTGCCGCCATATAGCCGGGTTGAAGCCACCAGGTTGCAGCCTGGTCCCATCAGCGGAAACAGCGCCATGATCTGTGCCGCATGGCCCGAGGAACAGCAAACCGCCCCCGCGCCCCCTTCGAGTGCCGCTATACGTTCCCCCAATGCCGCCACTGTCGGATTGGTCAGGCGGGAATACATATAGCCCACCTCCTGCAGATTGAACAAAGCTGCCGCGTGATCGGCATCGCGAAAGACATAGGCCGTGGTCTGATAGATCGGGGTCTGCCGCGCACCCGTGGCCGGGTCGGGCCGGGCGCCGGCATGGATCTGCAATGTGTCGAAACCGTAGCTGGGCGCATCTGACATGGGATTTCCTCCAATATGGTCCGGATTCTTTGCAGGGACGTTAGGGCAAAGCACAGCCCGGCACAACGGCGCGCATTGTCCCTGCGTCATTGGCGGATTCCGGCGCATATCCCTGTGCCCGGTTTGTGTGGCGGCGTGGTTGCGGGTAGGACAGGTGCCGCCAAACCGGAGCCGGATCATGCCGAAATTTCTGCGCCATCTTGCCCTCATCGGAATCCTGGGGTTGCTTTCCGCCTGTGCGGCGGGTGGTGATCAGGAACAGTTGAGCTTTGCGGCCAAGCCGAAAATCCCGCTTCATGTCAATGAGACGCCAGAGCTGCGCAAGCTCATCAACAAATATGCCGATGGTTACGGGGTGCCGCGCCCATTGGTGCACAGGGTGATCATCCGTGAAAGCCATCACCGCCCCTGGGCGCGCAATGGCCCCTATTACGGGCTGATGCAGATCCTGCCTGCCACCGCGCGCGGCATGGGGTATGAAGGGCCCGCAGAGGGGCTTCTGGATGCCGAAACCAACCTCAAATATGCGGTAAAATATCTGCGCGGCGCCTGGCTCGTGTCGGACGGGAACCATGACGATGCCGTGAAATGGTATGCGCGTGGCTATTATTATGAGGCCAAACGGCAAGGCATGCTGGAAGAAACGGGATTGCGGTAAGATCCGGGCATCGCCTGCCCGGCACCTTGCAGGGCGTGTTACCGCAATCCGAGGCCCGTTTTCATCAACCTGTGGCGGATCGGTGCAATATCATGCAGCGCCCGCAGCGCCCCCATCCGCAGATCGCGCAGCGGCTGGACCGATAGCATCGATGCGCGGTTGAGCATGTCGATCCCGGCAACCCGTGCCAGAATGTCGGGATGCCGCTTGCGGTGATAGGCCGACAGCATCGCGGCATCGCCCAGCCCTTCGGGGCGGTTACGGGCCAGATCAAGCAGGCAGGCAAGATCGGCAAGGCTCATATTCAACCCCTGTGCCCCGATCGGGGGCACGACATGCGCGGCCTCCGCCATCAGCGCGGCACGCTGGCCTGCCATGCGTTCCGCCCGCTGGCTGATGATCGGCCAGATGCCAAGCCGGGTTTCGAGCCGCAGCGGCCCCAGCACGTTTGCGGAACGTTCGGCCATCGCCGCTTCGAATTCGGCCCCGGGCAGGGCTACAAGCCGCGTGATCTTTTCGCCCCGATCCATCCAGACCACGGCAGAGGCCGGACGTCCTTCATGATCGGGGAGGGGGACGAGAGTGAAGGGCCCTCCACTGCGATGCACTTCGATTGAGCAGTTGTCATGGGGGAGTGGATGACTGACGGCGAAAGCCAGGGCCTTTTGCCCATAGCGCCAGGTTCGAACGCCAATCCCCAGTGCCTGGCGCATCGGTGACTGACGGCCATCCGCCGCGATCAAAAGCCGGGCCGAAATCCGGCTGCCATCCGATAAGGTGACAAGCGCCTCACCATCCCGGGTGACAAGCCCCGTTGTTGCGATTCCGGGGCGGAAATCGGCATCCTCCAGCCGATCCAGATGCGCCACCATTTCCCGACGCAGGAGCCAGTTTGGCAAATTTTGCCCAAAGGGTGCATCCGATATTTCCTCCGCCCGAAAATCGCGACCCAACCGGACCTGTGGTTCCGGGCCGCCCGCATCCATGATGCGCATGGTCTGAAGCGGCGTGGCGAAAGGGGCAAGGCGTGGCCAGATCCCCACTTGCTGCAACAATGCCACGGAAGGTTGCAAGAAGGCGGTGGAACGCAAATCTGCCCCCTCCGCCGCAGCCTCGGTAACCGGGGGGGCCGGATCGACGCAGATTACCCGGAACCCTGCCGCCGCAAATCCGGCTGCGGCCATCAGCCCGGCCACACCACCACCGGAAATCAGGATATCGGTTTCGTCAGTCATGGCGTTCCCCTCCAAGCCTGCCTGGGTTTTTGGGGGCGGAAAATCAAGGCGGCAAAAAAATCGCCATATCCGGCAGGATTGCCGATGGCGGCCCTGACCGGGCCGCCGGGCATATGTTCAGCGGGAAGCGACGGGAAGGTAGTCCCGTTTTTTCGCCCCGATATAAAGCTGTCGCGGGCGTCCGATCTTCTGATTCTTGTCGCCAAGCATTTCCTTCCATTGGGAAATCCAGCCTACCGTGCGGCTCAGCGCGAAGATCGGGGTGAACATCGCGGTCGGGAATCCCATGGCCTCAAGGATGATGCCGGAATAGAAGTCGACATTCGGATAGAGCTTTTTCTCGATGAAGTAATCATCTTCAAGCGCGATCTTTTCCAGTGCCTTGGCAACCTTCAGCGTCTCGTTGTCGTGAATGCCCAGCAGTTCCAGCACCTCATCGGCGCTTTCCTTCATCACTTTCGCGCGGGGGTCGAAATTCTTGTAGACCCGGTGGCCGAAACCCATCAGCCGGAACGGGTCATTCTTGTCCTTGGCGCGGGCGATGAATTCCGGAATCCGGTCAACGGTGCCGATTTCACGCAACATTTCAAGGCAGGCCTGGTTGGCGCCGCCATGCGCCGGCCCCCAGAGACAGGCAATGCCCGCAGCGATACAGGCAAAGGGATTGGCCCCGGATGATCCGGCAAGCCGAACGGTTGACGTGGAGGCGTTTTGTTCATGATCCGCATGCAACATCATGATCCGGTCCATGGCCTTTTCCAGAACCGGGCTGACCGTGTAATCCTCGGCCGGGACCGAGAAGCACATGTTGAGGAAATTGGCCGAATAGGAAAGTGTGTTCTTCGGATAGACGAAGGGCTGCCCGATGGAATATTTATAGGCCATGGCCGCGATGGTCGGCAGTTTTGCAATCATGCGAACGGCCGAAACCTCCCGATGCCAGCGGTCATTGATATCCAGACTGTCATGATAAAAGGCGGACATCGCACCCACGACGCCCACCATGGTGGCCATCGGGTGGCTATCCCTGCGGAAACCACGGAAGAAATTGTGCATCTGTTCATGCACCATCGTGTGATTGGTCACGCGGTTTTCAAAATCGACCATCTCGGCCTGATTGGGCAATTCGCCGTATAGCAGCAGGTAGCAGACTTCGAGGAAATGCGATTTCTCGGCCAGTTGTTCGATCGGATATCCACGATAGAGCAGCTCCCCCTCGTCGCCATCGATATAGGTGATGGCACTTTCGCAAGAGGCGGTGGATGTGAAGCCCGGATCGTAGGTGAAAATATCGCCCTGGGCATAGAGCTTGCTGATATCGACGACATCCGGGCCGAGCGTCGGTGAATAGACCGGAAGTTCGATTTGCTTGTTTCCGACAGTCAGCGTTGCGCTTCTTTTTTCTTCTGCCATTCTGCGATCCCTCTCCGGTTGTTTATGATGGCGCCATGGCCGGGAAAGCGGCACGCGCGGCGGTTGAGGACAACCCCCATCCCGGGGGATATCCGATTTCGTTTGAGCGGGGCCTATCCGGCCGCGTCATTCAAACGCGCAATGGTTTCATCCTGCCCGAGGACGAGCATCATGTCATAGACACTCGGCGTCACCGTTCGCCCGGCAAGAGCGGCGCGCAACGGAGCTGCCAGTTTTCCAAAACCTATCCCATGCGCGCTGGCGGTTTCGGTCAGGATGGGCTCCAATGCGTCCTTGGACCAGCTAGCATTTTGCAGGCGCGGCGTCAATTCCGCCAGTATTCCACGGGATGCCGTATCAAGGGATTTTGCCGCTTTCTCATCCGCCAGAATGGGTCGAGATGTTAAAACAAAATGTGCTTTTTCAATAAGATCCGGGAATATCTTGGCGCGATCCTTGAGGCAATACATTGCCTGCGTCAGTGCGGCTTTCTGCGTATCTTTGAGCGCGGGCCTGTTGGCTGCTTCCAGATATGCGGTGATATCATGCAGCAGTGCAGCATCCTCGCTTGCCGCGATATGCTGACCACAGAGGTTTTCAAGTTTCTTGAAATCGAGCCGCGCCGGCGCCCGTCCTATGCCATCGAAATCAAACCATTCGAGCGCCTGTTCGGTGGTGAAGAATTCGTCATCACCATGCGACCAGCCCAGACGGGCAAGGTAGTTGCGCATCCCGGCGGGGGGATAGCCCATGGCCTGATATTCCTCCACCCCGGTTGCGCCATGGCGCTTGGAAAGTTTCTTGCCATCGGGGCCGTGGATCAGTGAAATATGGGCCCAGACCGGGATATCCCACCCCATCGCATCATAGACCATTTGCTGCCGCGCGACATTGTTGAGATGGTCATCTCCCCGGATTACATGGGTGACGCCCATGTCGTGATCGTCAACTACCACGGCGAGCATATAGGTTGGCGTTCCGTCGGAACGCAGCACGATCATGTCATCGAGCGTTTCATTACGGATCGAAACCTTGCCCTGCACCTTGTCATGAAATTCCGTCATACCTTCCCGCGGGGCCTTCATGCGGATCACGAAGGGTGTGTCGGGATGGGTGGAAGGATCGGCATCGCGCCATGGGCTGCGAAAGAGGGTGGATCGTTTTTCGACCTCGGCACTTTTACGGAATGCGTCGATTTCTTCCTGCGTTGAAAAGCACTTGTAAGCCGATCCTCGTGCAAGCATTTCGCGGGCGACCTCGGCATGGCGTTCGCGCTGTTCAAACTGGCTGACTGCCTCGCCATCCCAGTCGAGCCCCAGCCAGCGCATGCCACGCAGAATCGCATCGACAGCCTCGGGCGTGTATCGCGCCCTGTCGGTATCCTCGATTCGCAGCAGGAATTTGCCGCCACGTCCCCGGGCATAAAGCCAGTTGAAAAGCGCCGTGCGCGCATTTCCGATATGCATATAGCCCGTTGGGGAGGGGGAGATACGGGTGACGACGGGGGGCTGTGACATCCGGAATTAACCTTTCGGAAACCATAGGGTGGCTAGGCTGGCCATTGTCTAGGCAATCGCAGGGCGGGAAACAAGGTGCGTGCGTTGGTGGCCGGAATGGCGGCCCTGTTACGGGGGTCCGCGCCTGTTCGGGGTGGATTGTTCCCCTGGCTGCCGGTGCTGATCGCAATTGGCATTGGATCTTGGTTTTCCCTGTCCCGGGAACCTTCAGGGATGATCTATGCTGTGGCGGGGGCGATTTTGCTGCTGGGATTGCTGTTACGCCTGCGCGGGCGGGAGGCTTTTCATCCCCTGGCAATCGGGTTGGCCTGTCTGGCGCTTGGTTTCCTCGTGGCGGGCACGAGGGCGCATTGGCTGGCCGCGCCAATTCTCGATTTCCGTTACTACGGGCCGGTGGAAGGACGAATCGTCATGATCGATCGTTCGCAATCGGGCCGGACACGGCTGACGCTTGATCGGGTGGTCCTCTATGATCTGCCACCGGGGCGTATTCCGGCCCGGGTCAGGGTTTCATTGCACGGGGATCAAACCCATCTGGCGCCGGAACCCGGTCAGACCGTCATCCTGACCGGGCATCTTTCCGCACCGCAGGGGCCGGTGGAACCGGGCGGTTTCGATTTCCGGCGCATGGCCTATTTCGATCGGCTGGGCGCGGTTGGATATACGCGGCTCCCCGCACTTCTGCTGGAGCCCCGGCAAAGCGGGGAGGTGCCGATCAACCGGTTGCGGGCGGATATAAGGGCGGGGGTGGAGGCGCGGATCCCGGGGGATCCCGGGGCCTTTGCCGCAGCCATCCTGACGGGGGATCGCGCCGGGATTGATCAGCCCATACTGGAGGATCTGCGGCGTTCGAACCTTGCGCATCTTCTGGCGATCTCCGGGCTGCACATGGCCTTGCTTGCGGGGTTTGTCTTTGCCGCAATCCGTTATGGTCTGGCGCTGGTCCCGCCTGTCGCCCTGCGTCTGCCCACCAAGAAGATCGCCGCCATTGCAGCGCTGGTTGCGGCGGCGGTTTATCTTGCCCTGTCGGGCGGCAGCGTTGCGACGGAGCGTGCCTTTGTCATGGTGGGCGTCATGTTGACCGCGGTCGTATGTGATCGGCGGGCGCTATCGCTTCGTTCGGTTGCGATGGCGGCCATGGTGTTGCTTCTGACGCAGCCCGAAGTATTGTTCGAACCGGGGTTTCAGATGTCCTTCGCGGCAACGGTCGCACTTGTCGTGGGGTTTTCGGCCCTGCAGGAACGGGGGCAGTTGCAGCGCCTGCCGCGCTGGTTGCGTCCGGTTGCAACAGTGGTGCTTTCTTCCCTTCTTGCGGGGCTCGCCACCGCGCCGGTTGCGGCGGCCCATTTCAATCGGGTGTCGAATTTCGGACTTCTGGCCAATGTGCTGGCGGTGCCTGTAATGGGAACTGCGGTCATGCCATCGGCGGTCGTGGCTGCGCTTCTTGCCCCGTTCGGGCTGGAGGGGCCCGCACTTTGGCTGATGGAACAGGGGGTGCGGTGGATCCTTGCGGTTGCGGGTTTTGTGGCCGGGCTGGAAGGGGCGGTGCGCCCGGTAGCGGCCCCGCCTGCACCGGTTCTGCCGCTTTTGTCACTGGGTGCGCTCTGGTGCCTTATGTGGCGCGGACCGATCCGTCTTCTTGGCCTGCCTGCCGTCATGGGGGCCTTTCTGTTGTGGCAAATGGCCGAAAGGCCAGGGCTTTTGATTTCTGCCGATGGCGCGATTGCCGGGGTGATGGGGCCACAGGGACGGGCGCTTTCGGTGCCGAAAGGCGCGGGTTTCGCGGCGCGACAATGGTTGGAAAATGATGGTGACATGGCGGACCAGGCGCTGGCGGCCGAAAGGCCGGGGTTTCAGGGGGCCTGGGGGAATCGCCGGGTAAAACTGGGGGATTGGAGGATTGCGCATCTGAAAGGCAAAAAGGCGCCCTTGCAACTGACCGATGCCTGTCGTGATGCGGATCTGGTGGTGATTGCTGCGCAGGTCCCCGATGATACCCGGCCATATGGCTGCCTGATCATTGATCAGGGGGATCTGGATCAAAGCGGTGCGCTGGCCGGGAAGCTTGCAAAAGGGGGTGGGCTGGTCCTGACGGCAGCGAACCGGCAGGCCCGTCTTTGGGACAGGTTTGATGCCGCGCCCATACCCCGGGTCGTGTTGCCGGCCCCATAGGAATTGTCCAATGGCATCACGCATGTTGCTTGACAGTCCGGATGGAATGCGGGCACCATCGCGCCGATGGTTCCGGTCGGCTTAGGCCCGCCGGATTAAAAGGGAACGCGGTGACGGGATATCCGGAATCCGCGACTGCCCCCGCAACTGTAAGCGGTAAGCCATCCCGCATCGCCACTGGGGTTCAGACCCTGGGAAGGCGCGGGGGAGGGCGATGACCCGCAAGTCAGGAGACCTGCCATCCGATTTCAACCCAACCCGGGCGGGGTGCCCCGGAAGGAGCGACAGGATGACCGAACGGATTTTGACCGATCTCATGCCAGGCCCGCCCGCCCGCCCGCGTAAGAGCGGAGGCAGGGATGCGCCCGATAATATCCGATCCGGATGATGTGGCACCGACAGCGCTGATGGGGCGACCCCCATTGCTGGAACTCGACGGCCTTTCATGGGGGCCGAGGGGCCAAAAAGCGGTCTTGCGCGATGTCAGCCTTGCCCTTCGCCATGGGCGGGTATTGGGCATTGTCGGGCCGAATGGCGCGGGGAAATCGACGCTGCTGCGGCTGATCTATCGCTATTTTCGCCCCACGGCGGGGCGGATCCTGTTTGAAGGCCGGGACCTTTGGCAAATGGAACCCCGGGCTGCTGCCCGTCAGATTGCCGCAGTGTTGCAGGAACAGCCTTCCGATTTCGCGCTGACATTGCGGCAGATCGTTGCCCTTGGCCGTGCACCCCATCCGCGCGGTGCCAATGACATGCAAAAGGTGGCGCATGCGCTGGAACAGCTGGACCTTACGGCCCTGGCCGAAAGGCGCCTGAACGGGCTTTCGGGTGGCGAACGGCAGCGCGCCATGGTTGCCCGTGCCCTGGTGCAGGAGCCGAAGCTTCTGGTTCTGGATGAGCCGACCAACCACCTCGATATCCGTCACCAGCTTGAGATACTGACACTGATCCGCGGGCTTGGTCCGGGTGTTGTTGTCAGCCTGCATGATCTCAATCTCGCGGCAAAGTTCTGCGACGATATCCTGATCCTTTCGCGGGGCAATGTCATGGGGCAGGGGCCTGCGCGCGATATGCTCCACCCGCCGCATCTGACCCCGGTTTTCGATGTCGCGGTACGTGCCGAAAGGCTGGAGCCATCGGGCGGCAATCAATTGACGTTTCACCTTGTCAAC
The DNA here is from genome assembly GCA_047975325.1 of Pseudorhodobacter sp. Classification (GTDB taxonomy): domain Bacteria; phylum Pseudomonadota; class Alphaproteobacteria; order Rhodobacterales; family Rhodobacteraceae; genus JBKEDF01. The sequence continues at coordinate 46,573 of JBKEDF010000041.1, forward strand.
GAAGGAACATCGGCATGAAATCCCTTCTGCCCCTTGCGGCAGCACTGGCTGCCATTGCAGCCTCACAGGCCATTGCCCATCCCATTACGGTGCAAAGCTGCGATCGGACGGTGCGCTTTGATCGGCCACCGAAGGCCGCCGTTTCCAATGATGTCAACCTGACCGAAATAATGCTGGCGCTGGGGTTGTCGGATCGGATGGTCGGTTACAGTGGCGTATCGGGCTGGAAGACACTGGATGAAACGCTGCGCAAAGGGGTTGCTGAACTGCCTGAGCTTTCACCGAAATATCCCAGCAAGGAAATCCTGCTGGGTGCGGGGGCGGATTTCTTTTTTGCGGGCTGGAACTATGGCATGCGGCTGGGTGGGGAGGTTACGCCGGAAACGCTCGCCCCGCTGGGGATAGCTGTCTATGAACTGACCGAAAGTTGTGCCCATGTCATGCAGCGGTCGAAGGCTGACCTGAAAGATCTCTATGGTGATATGCTCAACCTGGGAAAGATCTTCGGCATTGAGGAACGGGCGGAGGCGTTGGTTGGTAAATATCGTGCCGAAGTTGAACAGATCACCGCTTCGCAACATCCGCTGCTCCGTGCGCCTCGTGTCTTCATTTATGATTCCGGGGAAGATGCGGTCTTTACCGCCGGACGATATGCCATGCCAACCGCCCTGATTGAGACCGCAGGCGGGATCAATATCATGGAAGACCTGGAACGGAGCTGGGCCGAGATTGGATGGGATACCGTTATTGATCGTAATCCGGAAGTGATTGTCATCGTCAATTACGGAGAGGTGACAGCGGCGCAGAAAATTGCCTTTCTCGAAAACAATCCCGCCCTTGCCGGGATCGATGCCGTGCGCAACCAGCGTTATGTCATTCTGGAATATGTCGAGGCGACCCCCGGGCCGCGCAATATTTCTGCAATTCGCAAGCTTGCCACAGCCTTCCGAGAGAACTAAACCATTATGTTAATGAAATGGTATAACTATATATTTTTAATATATATAGTATCGGGAATCATTTTGATTATATCCTTTCTGCTGACCATCAGTCTTGGCGCTGTGGTTATCCCGGTGCGAACGGTCTGGGGGGTGATGATGACAACGATATCGTCCGGTACCGTTGTGGAAGACTGGCCTGTGGGTCATGCCGCGATCGTACTGGACCTGCGTTTGCCGCGTGCCTTCCTTGCGGTGCTGGTGGGGGCGGGGCTCGCCCTGACCGGGACGGTATTGCAGGCGGTTACGCGCAATCCGCTGGCTGATCCGCATCTGTTGGGAATTTCCTCCGGCGCGGCTTTTGGTGCTATTCTGGCACTCTTGCATACGGGGCTGTTTCTGGGCCTTGCGACGGTTCCGTTTCTGGCCTTCCTGGGGGCGCTGGCGGCGACTTTTCTGGTCCTGGGCATTGCCCGGGCGGCGCAGGCCATGTCGGCGGAAAGGATGGTGCTGGCCGGCGTTGCGGTTTCCTTCATCATCATGGCGCTTGCCAATTTCCTGATTTTCCTTGGCGATCCGCGCGCCAGCCACATGGCCATCTTCTGGATGTTGGGCGGTTTGGGGCTGGTGCAATGGTCACATCTGATCTGGCCGATTCTTGTCCTTGTTCCTGCGGCGGGCTGGCTGTTGCGACATGCGGAGGATCTCAATGCCATGACACTGGGGGATGAAACCGCCGTCACATTGGGCATCCCAGCGGAACGTTTCCGCCTTCTGGTCTTTACCGCCTCGGCGGTGATGACCGGCACGATGGTGGCCTTTTCAGGGATTATCGGATTTGTCGGACTGATGGTGCCACATATCATGCGGATGATCGTGGGGGGGGATCACACCCGGCTGATTCCGGCGGTGATGTTGGCGGGGGCAGTATTGTTGTTATGGTCCGATCTCTTGGCGCGCCTCTTGCTGGCGCCCGAGGATCTGCCAATCGGGGTCGTGACGGGGCTTCTTGGTGGGGTGTTCTTTTTGTGGCTCCTGCGACGCGGGCGGATATGACAGCCGAAAATGGGGGGCAGGGCATGGCCCGGGTTGCCGGACATTTCGGGGAACTGATGCAGGGTCGGATGGGGCCGGGGGGGCCAGTGGCGCTGATCACCCTGCCTTGCCCGGCCCTGTATTGCCAGGTTATCCATCGCCCGGGCAGCCTTGGCCTGTTTGAGCCCGACGGGGCGATCATCGGTCGGGTGGCATTACGGCGCCTGCTGGCCGATCTTGGCCTGCCTGCGACGGGGCGTTTCGTTCTGCGGCGAAAGATGATCCCGGGCGGCGGGGCGGGGGCCTCTACCGCAGCGCGGGTGGCGCTTTTGCATGCGGCGGGTGCAACGGACCCGGCACGGGTTGCGCGGGCCTGCCTGAAATCTGAAGGGGCGAGTGATCCATTGATGTTTGAAAACCCCGGTCGGATCCTCTGGGCCTCACGGGAGGCGCGGATCCTTTCCGGGCTTCCGCCCCTGCCGCGTATGGAAGTGGTCGGCGGTTTTTGGGGTCCGGCCCATCGTACCGATCCGCGGGATCTTGCCTTTCCCGATATTGCCGATCTTGTGGCGGGATGGCAGGGCGGGCCGCATCACCTTGACCATCTTGCAGGGCTGGCATCGCAATCCGCCGAACGCATGATGGCCCTGCGCGGGAAACGGGACGATCCCACGGCAGCGCTGGCGCGGTGTTTCGGGGCGAAGGGCTGGGTGATGGCGCATACCGGATCCGCCCGTGGGTTGATTTTTGCGCCCGGAGCCGTCCCGGCAGATCTGATCACGGCCTTGCGCGCTGCCGGATTTTGCGGGATCACACGCTTTGGCTGCGGCGGCTGAAAGGGCGGGCATGCGCGATCATGGTGGTAACCTCGATATGGCCATTGCCGCCCATGGCGGGCAGGCGGAGGACTGGCTGGATCTTTCCACAGGCATTAACCGGCGGGCCTATCCCATGCCCGTTCTGCCTGCCGGGGCAGTCTGCGCACTGCCCCGGGATTCCGATATTGCCGCATTGATCGATGCGGCCCGTCTGGCCTATCGGAGCCCGGCCCCGATCCTGCCACTGGCCGGGGCGCAGGCGGCAATTCAGCTTGTTCCCCGTCTTGGCCCGCCCGGTCGGGCCCGTGTTCTTGGCCCGACCTACAATGAACATGCCGCGGCCCTTCGGGCAGAAGGCTGGCAGGTGGATGAGGTTGTCACGATGGCGGGGCTTACCGGGGCGGATCTGGCGATTGTCGTCAATCCCAACAATCCCGACGGGCGCCAATTTGCCCCGAAGGATCTGCTGGCGCTTGTGCCCCGGGTCGGCCGGCTTGTCGTGGATGAAAGCTTTGCAGATCCGGTGCCGCAGCTTTCGGTGGCGCCCTGGGCGGAAAGGGACGGGTTGATCGTGCTGCGTTCTTTTGGAAAGTTTTACGGGCTGGCTGGGCTGCGGCTGGGGTTTGTGCTCGGCCCTGCTGCGGATATCGCGCGGCTGGCCGCAATGGCGGGTCCATGGGCCGTTTCCGGCCCCGCAATAACCGCCGGGACCCTGGCGTTTCGGGATGCCGACTGGGCTGCGTCGATGACCGAAACCCTTGCCAAGGATGCGGCGCGGCTGGATGCCCTTGCGGCGCGCAAGGGTTGGCAGCTTCGGGGGGGGACGCATCTTTTCCGACTGTACGAAACCCCTGATGCCCCCTCTGCCCAGGCGGGTCTGGCACGGCATCATGTCTGGAGCCGGATCTTTCTCTGGTCCGCGCAGCTTGTCCGGCTTGGCCTGCCCGGTCCGGAGGTGGAATGGACGCAGCTTGAGGCGGCCCTTGGTTGAATTTCACCGCGCCAGTGCCAGAAGCGCATCAATATCCAGATGTGCCTCCAGATGGGCGGCAAGTGCATCAAGTGTTGCCTCCACCCCGGCATTGTAGGATTGTCCCGACGCCACGGCACCGATCTGCCGCAGCATTGCTGCGCGGAAAGGATCATCTGCAAAAAGCCCATGCAGATAGCTGCCCATCACCCGGCTATCGGAGGAAACGGCACCTTCGGGCCTGCCGTCGATACGTGCAAAGGGCCGGAGGCAATCGGGGCCGCTGGTATCTCCGATATGGATTTCATATCCCGAAACCGGCAGGCCTGTGGCGCAATGCACGGCCCTGGAACGGGCAAGGCGTTTTTGCGGACGCATCCGGGTTTCCACATCCAGATGACCCAGCCCCGGGGTATCCCCGGCCGGCCCTTCGATACCGTCAGGATCCCGGATCATCCGGCCCAGCATCTGATAACCGCCGCAAATCCCCAGAACATGACCGCCCCGCCGCAGATGCGCGGCGATATCCAGATCCCAGCCTTCCTGGCGCAGGAAGGCCAGATCCGCACGTGTGGATTTCGTACCCGGCAGGATGATCAGCCGCGTATCACCGGGTACTGCCTGACCGGGTAAAATCATCTCAACCGTGACGCCTGGTTCCTGTTTCAGCGGGTCGAGATCGTCGAAATTCGCAATCCGGGACAGGGCCAGACAGGCGATTTTCACCGCACCTCCCCCTCCGCCGCGCAGATCCAGCGCATCTTCGGCCGGAAGCCGCGCGGCATCGGCGAAATGGGGCAGGACACCGAACCCCCGCCAGCCGGTCCGCGCCTCTATCAGCCGGTAACCATCATCGAAAAGGCCGGGATCGCCCCGGAAACGGTTGATGATGAACCCTGCCACCATGGCAGCATCATCCGGATCCAGTACGGCCTGCGTCCCGACGATCTGTGCAATCACCCCGCCACGATCAATATCGCCCGTCAGGATCACCGGGACGTTCGCCGTGCGGGCAAAGCCCATATTGGCAATATCGCCCTTGCGCAGATTGACCTCTGCCGGGCTGCCCGCGCCTTCCACGATCACAAGATCCGCCCGTGCCCTGAGTCGGTTGAAACTTTGCAGCACGGCCTGCATGAACTGTGATTTCATCGCGGCATAATCGCGGGCCTTGAGCGTCGTGAGACGCTGCCCCTGCACCACCACCTGCGCGCCGATATCTGTTTCGGGCTTGAGAAGAACGGGATTCATATCCGTATGGGGCGCAACCCCGGCTGCAAGGGCCTGAAGCGCCTGGGCACGACCGATTTCGCCGCCGTCTTCCGTTACCGCGGCATTGTTGGACATGTTCTGCGGCTTGAAGGGCAACACCTGTATTCCCCGCCGCTGCGCCACGCGGCAAAGCCCCGCAACCAGAAGAGACTTGCCGACATTGGACCCGGTCCCCTGAATCATCAACGCGCGCATCGGGGGTCAGAACTCCACTCCCGGCTGCGCCTTCACGCCCGACCGGAAAGGATGTTTGACCAATTCCATCTCGGTGACCAGATCCGCCGCCTTGATCAGTTCGGGCTTGGCATTGCGGCCGGTCAGCACGATATGGGTCATCTCCGGCTTGTCCGTCTTCAGAAATTCCACGACCTCCGTGGCATCAAGATAGTCGTAGCGCAGGGCGATATTGATTTCATCCAGCAGCACCATGCGGATGGCGGGATCACGGATCAGCTCTTTTGCCTTTTCCCAGCCCGCCCGCGCCGCCGCGATATCGCGGGCGCGGTCCTGGGTTTCCCAGGTGAATCCCTCGCCCATGGCGTGGAATTGGCACAGATCGGCGAAATGCGTGGTCAGAAGGCGCCTTTCACCGGTATCCCATGCCCCCTTGATGAATTGTACCACGGCGCAGGGCATGCCATGTGCGATCGAACGCAGGATCATGCCGAACCCGGAAGAGGATTTTCCCTTGCCCGGTCCGGTATGGATGATGATCAGACCCTTCTCGGTGGTCTTTTCCTCCATCATCCGGTCGCGTGCTGCCTTGATCTTCGCTTTCTTGGCTCTGTGGCGGGTCTCTTCGTCCTTTTCGTGATCCGACATGGCGGCGGCACTCCTTGACAGTTGGCGGCCCAATGGCCATTCAGGGTAAAGCTGGTTCCTGTCTATGACAGGCGAAGAGGGAATGCGGAAGGGCCTTGGCCTGTGCCGCAGCCGCCCCCGCGACCGTGACCGGAGTGGCAGCCCGATGCCACTGGCCTGAAGGGCCGGGAAGGCGGGCCGCCGGGGCAATGCCCCAACTCCGGAAGCCGGGAGACCTGCCAGCACCATTGTCAACGGGTGGACGGGGGTCCATGACCGGAGATGCGCGGCAGGCCTGGGCCTGACCCGTTTTTCTGGCGCTTTCCCCCCGAAAACCTGCAAGAAGGATAGGCCCATGGCCGTGACTTTGCTGGTCTGTTCGACCTGCCGTGCCGGAAAACCGGTGCCGGAGGGGGAAGCCCCCCCGGGTGAACGGCTGGCGCGTGCGCTTTGTGCAGCCCCGACACCAGCTGGCGTGACGATCCGGCGTGTCGAATGCCTTTCGGCCTGCGATCACGGCTGTACAGTCGCATTGTCGGCGCCGGGGCGGTGGTCCTATGTCTATGGCCGCATGAAGGAAGCCGACGCCGCTGAAATCCTTTCAGGCGCTGCCGCCTATGCAGATGCCCCTGACGGGCTGGTGCCATGGCGCGCGCGCCCGATGATTTTCCGCAAGCAATCACTTGCCCGTATTCCCCCGATCGGAGACCCTGAATGACCGACCTCGCCAAGATCCCCGTTACTGTCATCACCGGTTTCCTCGGTTCGGGCAAGACGACGCTGATCCGTCATCTGATGCAGCATCCGCAGGGCAAGCGGCTGGCGGTGCTGGTCAATGAATTCGGAACTGTCGGCGTGGATGGGGAAATCCTGAAATCCTGCGCCGATGAAAACTGCCCGGCGGAAAATATCGTGGAACTGTCCAACGGCTGTATCTGCTGTACCGTTGCGGATGATTTCATCCCCACGGTCGAGGCCCTTCTGGCGCTGCCGGAACGCCCCGATCATATTCTGATCGAAACCTCGGGGCTGGCATTGCCCAAACCCCTGTTGAAGGCATTTGACTGGCCTGCGATCCGGTCACGCATTACCGTGGACGGTGTCATCGCGCTAGCCGATGCGGAGGCCGTGGCGGCAGGCCGTTTTGCCCCCGATCCCGGCGCGGTACAGGCGCAGCGCGAGGCCGATGACAGCATCGATCACGAAACACCCCTTTCGGAAGTGTTCGAAGATCAGATCTCCTGTGCCGATATCGTCTTGCTGACCAAGGCGGATCTGGCGGGGGAAACGGGCCTTGATGCCGCCCGCGCGGCCATTCTGGCTGAAACGCCGCGCCCGCTTCCGATCCTGCCTGTCACCGATGGGGTCGTTGATCCGAAGCTTGTCCTGGGGCTGGAGGCGGCCGCTGAGGATGACCTTGCCGCGCGTCCCTCGCATCACGATGGGGCCGATGATCACGAACATGACGATTTTGACAGTACCGTAATCGAGATCCCTGAAATCACCGATCCCGAATCCCTGTCCGAAGCAATCCGGCGCCTTGCGCGGGAACAGAACATCCTGCGGGTCAAGGGCCATGTTGCGGTATCGGGAAAACCCATGCGGTTGCTGGTGCAGGCGGTGGGGGAACGCGTCCGCCATCAATTTGACCAGCCCTGGAACGGGGGTGCGCGGCAATCACGGCTGGTGGTCATTGCCGAACATGACAATCTTGATCCGGCGGCGATCCGTTCGGTGTTGCTGGCCAAAGGTTGACGCGCCATGCATGTCACCTTCCGCGAAAGTCATGGGCTGGAGGAAACGGAAGTTCCGACCGATCTGGGTCAATCGCCTGCCGATCTGGTCGTGCTATCCTTTTCCGACAGTGACCTGGGCGCCTTCGCGGCAGGCTGGCATCGTGCACGAAAGGCCGGGGCGGTGCTTCCCACGCTTCGGCTGGCAAATCTTTCGGCGCTGCGCCACCCGGTTTCCGTCGATACCTATGCCGAGGCGACGCTTGCAGGTGCGCGGGCCGTCCTGGTACGGCTGATCGGTGGCGAAAGCTATTGGCCCTATGGGCTGGCAAGCCTGCAGGATCTTGCGCGGCGAAAGGGTATTGCCCTGGCCGTCCTGCCCGCTGACGGGCGGGAGGATCCGAGGCTTGATACGCTTTCCACCCTGCCGGTTTCCATACTTCGGCGGTTGCAGGCGCTTTGTGATACCGGTGGCGCGGTGGCGGCGCAGGCTGCCCTTGCACAGCTTTCGCTGGCAGCGGGGCTTTTCGCGGCGCCGGTGACTGGAACCAAGGCACTGCCCGATTGTGGCTGGTATGACCCCGAAGAGGGCGTGATCCCCGCGCCGCATGGGCCGGGTGTCGTGGTGGTCTTTTATCGCAGCTACCTGACCGCTGCCGATACCGCGCCGGTGGATGCGCTTATCGCAGAGCTGCGACAGCGCGGCCTTGCCGCCTTTGGCCTTTTTGTGCCGTCGCTCAAATCGCCCGGGGCTGCCGAATGGATCTGCGGGGCGCTGGCGGGGTTTTCACCCCTTGCGATCATCAGTGCCACCGCCTTTTCGGCACGGATGGAATCCGGGGATACGCCACTTGATGCACCGGGTTGCCCGGTCTTTCAGGTTGCCTTGTCAACCGCGCGGCAGCAGGAATGGGCGGAAGCGGAACGCGGGCTTTCCCCCGCCGATCTGGCGATGCATGTTGCCCTGCCAGAGGTGGATGGGCGGATCTTTGCGGGGGTAATCAGCTTCAAATCCCCGCAAGAACATGATCCGGATCTGGAATTTGCAAGATCCATCCATCGTCCCGATGCCGATCGTATTTCTGCCGTGGCAACGAAACTGGAAAGATGGCACCGGTTGGCCACTGTTCCGCCGGGTCAACGGCAATTGGCGTTGATCCTGTCCACCTATCCCGGCCGTCCCGATCAGATTGCCCATGCGGTGGGGCTTGATGCCCCAGCCTCGGCCATGGCGGTGCTGGAGGCCCTTGCCGGCGCGGGCTATGATACAGCCTCCGGTGCGGCCCTGGTGCCTGCGCTTTTGTCCGAAACGCTGGACTGGCCGGTTGAGGAATATCTTTCTGCCCTGCAAACCCTGCCGGCGCCGCTGCGCCGGGATCTTGAAAATGCCTGGGGGGAACCGGGCGATGATCCTTCCTGCCATGATGGGGTTTTTCGTTTTGCCGCCACCCGGCGCGGACGGGTCATTCTTGCGCTACAGCCCGAACGCGGTGACCCCGCCCGACGCGAGGCCGATTATCATGACCTGGCCCGTACCCCGCGCCATGGCTATGTGGCCTTTTATCTCTGGTTGCGCGCGCAGGGGCTGGATGCGGCCATACATATGGGGGCGCATGGCACGCTGGAATGGCTGCCGGGCAAGGCGGTGGCGCTTTCCGGGGCGTGCTGGCCGGAGGCCCTTGCCGGTCATCTGCCTTTTCTCTACCCCTTCATTGTCAATGATCCGGGTGAGGCCGCGCAGGCCAAGCGGCGGATTGGCGCGGTGACCCTGGGCCATATGCCGCCGCCCCTGACGGCGGCAACCGACCTGCTGCCGTCAATGGTGGGGCTGGAACGGCTGCTTGATGAATATTCCACGGCTGACGGGCTTGATCCTGCCCGGCGCAAACGGCTGATTGCCGATATTCGCAGCCATGCCGCAGCGGTGGGGGTGGATCGTGATCTGGGTCTTGCCCCTGATGCCTCCCCGGCGGAGGCGATTACCCGGATTGACCGTTTTGTCTGCGACATCAAGGAAAGCCAGTTCGGTGACGGGTTGCATATCTTTGGTGCGGGCGAGGGTGAGATGCCCGGCCTTCTGGCCGCGCTGGATGGCGGGTTCGTCCCGCCCGGACCTGCCGGATCTCCCTTTCGCGGGCGTTTGGATGTGGTGCCGACCGGGCGCAACCTTTATTCCATCGATCCGCGCACCGTGCCCAGCCCCGCAGCTGAATCCCAGGGCATCAAGCTGGCGGAGGAGCTTCTGCGCCGCCATTTGCAGGATCATGGCGATTGGCCAAAGGGGTTGGTGGTGGATCTGTGGGGGTCGGCCTCGATGCGCACGGCGGGGGAGGAATTTGCCATGGCCCTGCATCTGGCAGGGCTGGCCCCGCTGCGGGACGCGGCATCGGGCCGCGTGACGGGGGTGGAAGTCATCCCGCTTGCACTGCTGAACCGGCCCCGGATTGATGTGACGCTGCGCGTCTCGGGCCTGTTTCGCGATATCTTCCCCGGTTTGGCGCAGCTTTTTGAAACCGGGGCTGCGGCCCTTGAAAGACGTGAGGAGGATCCGGCGGATAACCCCTATCTGGTGCGCCTGCCGCGTGTTTTTGGTCCGGCGCCGGGGAAATACGGGTTGGGCATGGCAGCGATGCTGGATGATCTGACCGAAACTGCGCGGCAGGATGCGGGGGAAGCCTGGCTTTCGGCATCGGCCTGGGCGATCAATGCCCAGGGCCAGCCTGTCCCGGCGCGCGAGGCCCTGGAGGCGCGGTTGCATCAGGCGGACAGCTTTGCCCATGTTCAGGATCTGATGGAAACCGATTTGCTGATGGCGCCGGATTATGCGGCCCATGAGGCAGGCTTTGCCGCTGCCCGCCAACGGATTGGTGCCGGAAAGGCGGTGATCTACCATCTGGATAATACCCGTCCCGACACTCCCCGCGCCCGTACCCTGACCGAAGAAATCGCCCGCACTGTTCGTACCCGCGCGGCAAACCCCGTATGGGCCGAAGGCATGATGCGCCATGGGTTTCGCGGGGCAGCCGAAATTGCCGCGACGCTTGACAACCTTGGGGCCTTTGCCCACCTGGCCCGGGCGGTGCCGCCACATCTTTTCGATCTGTATTATGCCGCAACCCTGGAACGGCAGGACGTTACGGCTTTCATGGCGCGCGAAAACCCTGCGGCGCTGGAGGCGTTGAAGTCACGGTTTGCAGCGCTGCGCGCCGCCGGGCTTTGGCAAAGCCTGCGCAATGCGCAATCCGAAGAGGAGGTGTTGAAATGACCGATAAGCCACCTGTCATCATGGGCTGGTGCCCGGGGGCGCTGCGACCAATGCGATCGGGTGACGGGCTCGTGGTGCGGATCCGTCCGCATGCCGGGCGGATTTCCCCCGAACAGGCCGCTGCGATTGCCGATGCCGCAGGACGTCATGGCAATGGGCTTATTGATCTTTCCGCCCGTGCCAATCTGCAGATCCGTGGCGTGACGGAGGCGTCCCATTCCGCATTGATGAATGAGCTTGCCCCTTTCGGCCTGCTTGATCCCGATCTGGTGACGGAGACACGCCGCAATATCACGATCTCCCCCTTTGCCGAGGCGGATGATCTGGCCGGGGCATTGGAAAATGCCCTTGCTGCCGCGCCCGTCCTGCCGGGGAAATTCGGTTTCGTACTGGATCCCGGCCCCCGACGCTGGCTGGCCCGGACCCCCGGCGATATCCGTATCGAAGGCGGGGTTGGCGGTGGGCTGATCCTGCGGGCGGATGGGGCGGCAACGGGACGGCTCGTTTCTCGTGATGAGGCCCCTCAGGCGGCGCTTGCGCTTGCGCGCTGGTTCGCCACCTCGGGCGGGGTCAAGGCGGGGCGCGGGCGCATGGCGGCGCATCTGGCCCGGGGCGCGCGCCTGCCCGCCACCTTGTCGGGGGACATCAAGCCAGCGCCTGTGGAACCCACCCCCGGCCCGGGCCTCGGGCCCGAAGGGGCGCTGGTGGGATTTGCCTTTGGCCAGATGGCAGCCCAGACTTTTTCCCGGCTTGCCCGGACCGGTCATGGTTTACGCATCACGCCCTGGCGTATGATCCTGATTGAAGGTGCCGCGGATTTCCCCGATATTCCGGGTCTGGTAACCGACCCGCTGGATCCGATCCTGAAGGTTGTTGCCTGTTCAGGGGCGCCTGACTGCCTTCAGGCCTTTGCCCCGACCCGGCCGCTGGCGCGCGCGCTTGCGCCCGTCCTTGCACCGCATCTGGGCAAAGATGGCTTGCTGCATGTTTCGGGCTGTGCCAAGGGATGTGCGCATCCCCGGGAGGCGGCCTTGACACTGACTGCAACATCCGGGGGATTCGATCTTGTCCGCAACGGCCGGGCTGCCGATCCCGGTCGGCCCTGCCATCCAGATGATTTACCAGCCCTCCTGACCGGAGCACCCTGAATGCCCCATTCCTACATCACAGATGGTGCGGAGATTTACCGTCAATCCTTTGCCACGATCCGGACGGAGGCTGACCTGACCCGTTTCGCACCGGAGGAAGAACCGGTTGTGGTACGGATGATTCATGCCGCAGGGCTGGTCGGGCTGGAGGCGGATATCGTCTTTTCACCCGGTATGGCCGCCACGGCCCGTACTGCCCTGAAGGGCGGTGCGCCGATCCTGTGTGATGCGCGGATGGTCAGTGAAGGCATTACCCGTGCGCGGCTTCCGGCCGAAAATGACGTGATCTGCACGCTGCATTCCGATGATGTGCCGCAAATGGCTGCACGGATGGGCAATACCCGCAGCGCTGCGGCGCTGGAACTGTGGCGGCCTCATCTGGAAGGGGCTGTTGTCGCGATCGGCAATGCGCCCACGGCACTGTTTCATCTGCTGAACATGTTGGAGGATCCGGCCTGTCCGCGCCCCGCAGCGATTATCGGCTGCCCCGTAGGTTTCGTGGGGGCCTTGGAATCCAAGGAGGCATTGATTGCAGATCCGCCCTGCCCGTCATTGATCGTGCGCGGACGGCTTGGTGGTTCGGCCATCACCGTTGCCGCCATCAATGCGCTGGCCAGCCCGAAGGAATGACCATGGGCAGGATCATCTGTACCGGGCTTGGCCCCGGCAACCCGGATCTGATCTCCGTTCGTTCCGACAGGCTGATCCGGCAGGCGCGCCATGTTGCCTATTTCCGCAAGGCCGGAAAGCCGGGCCAGGCCCGCCATATTGTCGAGGGAATGCTGCGCGCGGATGTGACTGAACATCCGATGGAATATCCCGTCACCACGGAATTGCCTTTTGACAGTGTGGAATACCGGAAATTGCTGGCAGATTTCTATGATGGCTGGGCGGCCCGCCTTGTCGATCTGGCCGCGCAGGAAGACGTTATCGTTCTTTGTGAGGGCGATCCGTTTTTTTATGGCTCCTTCATGCATCTGCATAGCCGCGTTCAGGGCAAGCTGCCGGTTGAGGTCGTGCCGGGCATTCCCGGCATGTCCGGTTGCTGGACGGCAACCGGGGTGCCGATCACCTGGGGCGATGATGTGCTGACCGTGCTGACGGGAACCCTGCCGGAAGATGAGATTGCCCGCCATGCCGCTGGGGCGGATGCTCTTGTCATCATGAAAACAGGACGAAACCTGCCCCGTATCCGGCGCGCCTTGCAAAGGGCCGGACGGCTTGATGGTGCATGGCTGGTCGAACGTGGCACGATGCCGGGTGAACGCGTGTTGCCGCTGGCCCGGGTGGAAGGCGCCGAATGCCCCTATTTCGCCATCGTGCTGGTTCATGGGCAGGGCCGGCGCCCTGGCGGGCCTGAATGATGGCGTCCGGGGCCAAAGATGGACGGGGCTGGCTTGTCGTGGCGGGGCTCGGTCCCGGCGCGCCGGATCTGGTTACGCCCGAGGTGGACCTTGCCCTTGCCGAAGCCACTGATATCCTTGGCTATATCCCCTATGTTGCGCGTATTCCCGCGCGACAGGGACTGCGGCTGCATCCATCGGACAACCGAGCCGAACTGGACCGCGCCCATCATGCGCTTGATATCGCCCGCGATGGTGGCCGGGCAGTGCTGGTATCTTCCGGTGATCCGGGGGTTTTTGCCATGGCCGCTGCCCTGTTTGAGGCACTGGAAACCCGACCGGACCTGCAGGATTTGCCAATCCGTATCCTGCCCGGGATCACTGCGATGCTGGCAGCGGCAGCGGCGGCAGGTGCCCCCTTAGGCCATGATTTCTGTGCCATCAACCTTTCGGATAACCTCAAGCCTTGGGGAATGATTGAAAAACGGCTGCGTCTGGCCACGGAGGCCGATCTGGCCATCGCCCTTTACAACCCGCGTTCCAGGTCCCGACCCGAAGGTTTTACCCATGCGCTGGAAATCCTGCGTGCCAGTTGCGGGGATGAAAGGCTGATCACCTTCGCGCGGGCGGTATCCACGGCGGATCAGGAGATCCGCACTGTTACACTGGCCGAAGCCCGCCCCGACATGGCAGATATGCGGACGCTGGTGATTGTCGGAAATTCCCGTACCCGGCGCATCGGGCCATGGGTCTACAGCCCGAGATCGGCCTCATGACAAAGCCGGCGCATCACCTCATCCACTCTGGCCAGAACCGGTCGGGCCGGAAGAACCGGACGCGCGATCATGATCACGCGCAGGCCAAGCTGCCGTGCGGCTTCGATCTTGGCAATTGCGCCGCTACCCCCGGCATTCTTGGCCACGACGATATCGATACGGTGATCCCGCAGGAGCGCAAGATCGCCGGCAAGGGTAAAGGGACCACGATCCACCACGACCCGCGCGCCCGACAAGGGCGGAATCCCCGGTGGGTCGACAAGCCGCAGCAGGTAATCATGTTCCGGCCTTGCAGCAAAGGGGGGGAGGTTCTGCCGTCCGATTGCCAGGAACACCCGCGACGGGCGCGTAGGCAGGGCGGCAATTGCACCCTCGATATTGGCGACCGGCAGCCAGTCATCCCCCGGTTCCGCCTGCCAGGCGGGGCGCTCCAACGCAATCAGGGGCACATCTGCAACCTTGCAGGCCCGAATGGCATTGCCGCTTATCCCGGCGGCAAAAGGGTGAGTCGCATCGATTACATGGCTGATCCGGGTTTCTTTCAGATAGGCGATCAGCCCCTCAACCCCGCCAAAGCCGCCAACCCGGCATGGCAGGGGTTGCGCAGCGGGGTTTGCCGTGCGTCCGGCATAGGAATAGATGGCCTCAACCCCCGCCATGGCAAGGGCGCGCGCCATCTTGCCGGCCTCTTGCGTGCCGCCAAGCAGGAGGATGCGTTGCATGGATGAACCCTGGCTTTCGATCATCGGTTTGAACGAAGATGGACCGGCAGGGCTTTCGGATGCAAGCCGTGATGCGCTGGCGGAGGCAGAGATTGTTTTTGGTGGCACCCGCCATCTTGCATTGATCGGGGCGGGGGAACGGGGCCGTTCCTGGCCCGTGCCCTTCGATATTGCCGAGGTTCTTGTCCTGCGTGGACGACGGATTGCAGTTCTGGCTTCGGGTGATCCCTTCTGGTTCGGGGTGGGCAAGGTTCTTGCCCGGGCCTTGCCCCGTCATGAATGGCGTGCCTTTCCCGCACCCGGCACTTTCACGCTGGCAGCAGCACGCCTTGGCTGGCCACTGGAAGATACGGCCTGCCTCGGCCTGCATGCCGCGCCTTTTACGCGGCTGGTGCCGTATCTTGCCCCCGGTTGGCGGGGCATTTGCCTGCTGCGTGATGGCAAGGCGGTTGCGGAACTGGCAAAATGGCTGGTGTCGCGGGGCTGGGGTGCAAGCCAGTTGCAGGTGATGGAGGCCCTTGGTGGCCCCCGCGAACGGATTCGACATATGACTGCCTGGCAATACGCCCCTGATGATATTCAGGCACCAGTCTGCGTGGCAATTGAAGCCAGGGGGGGGGAGGGCCTGCCCCGCAACCCCGGTTTGCCAGAGGCGCTTTTTGCCCATGACGGGCAGATCACCAAATCCCCGATCCGGGCGATCACCCTGGCCGCGCTGGCCCCCCGCCATGATGAGCTGCTCTGGGATCTGGGGGCGGGTTCGGGGTCGATTTCGGTGGAATGGGCGCTGGCCGGAGGACATGCTGCCGCAGTTGAACAACATGCCGGCCGTGCCGCCAATATCCGCCGCAATGCCGAAGATTTTGGCCTTGATCATCGCATTGCGATTCACGAGGGCCGGATATTGGAATGCCTGGCCGGATTGCCCGCACCGGATGCAATATTCGTTGGTGGCGGTTTTGACATGGCCGTTTTCGAGGCGCTTCCACGCAAGGCCCGACTGGTGGTGAATGCGGTCACGCTGGAAACCGGGGCATTGCTTGCGGATCTGCACTGCCGTCATGGTGGTGATCTGCTGCGACTGGATCTGTCGCATGCCGAACCGCTGGGGCCGTCCCACAGTTGGGCGCCGGCACGCCCCCTTCTGCAATGGAGGCTTCCCTCATGCGCGTAATCGGCATGGGCCTGTCTTCCCGCGCATCACCGGCCGAGGTGGCCGCGGCGCTGGTGGCCGCGGGTCCCGTCGCGGCACTGGCCCTGCCCGAAACCCGCAAGGATCATCCCGCGCTGGCCGGGGTGACATTGCCGATGCTGGCCCAGTCTCTGGCCGATCTGCGGGGTATTCCCACTCTCACGCAATCGCCCCGCATCCTGCGGGAATATGGCTGTGGTTCACTGGCCGAGGCTGCCGCGATCCATGCCTCTGGTGGAAATCTGGTCTCCCCCCGGCGCATCTGTGGCGGCGTTACCTGGGCTCTGGCCGAAGGTCCGGGTCATTCCCTAAATCGAAAGGCTGAAAAATGACGGTGCATTTTATCGGTGCGGGTCCCGGTGCGCCCGATCTCATCACCTTGCGAGGGCGTGATCTGGTTGCCGCATCGCCGGTCTGCCTTTACGCTGGATCACTGGTTCCCGAAGGCGTTCTGGCCCATTGCCCACCAGGGGCGAGGATCATCAATACCGCGCCGCTGAGCCTTGATCAGATCATTGACGAGATTGCCACGGCCCATGCGGAAGGAAAGGATGTCTCCCGGCTCCATTCCGGGGATCTTTCCGTCTGGTCCGCGATGGGTGAACAGCTTCGCCGCCTGCGCGCGCTTGATATCCCATATGATGTGACCCCCGGTGTGCCTGCCTTTGCTGCCGCTGCCGCATCCCTGGGTGCCGAACTGACCCTGCCCGGGATCGTGCAATCGGTGGTGTTGACCCGTATATCGGGCCGTGCTTCCGCCATGCCCGAGGGGGAGACGCTGGAAAATTTCGCCCGTACCGGTGCGGTTCTGGCCATCCACCTGTCAATCCATCTGCTGGAAGAGGTGATCGCGCGGCTGGTGCCATATTATGGGGAGGATTGCCCTGTGGCGGTAATCTGGCGTGCAAGCTGGCCTGATGAAAGGGTGGTGCGTGCCCGTCTGTCTACGCTGCAAACCGCCATCGGGGCAGAGATGGAACGCACTGCGATCATTCTGGTCGGGCATTCGATCGGGGCAGAGGATTTTGCCGAAAGCCGTCTTTATGCCGCCGATTACGACCGTCGCTACCGCCCCGTGGGCACTGATCCGCGTTTCCCGGAGGAAAACGCATGACGGGCGCTCCTCCGGGCCTGATGATTTCCGCGCCAGCGTCCGGCACCGGAAAGACAACCGTGATGCTGGGGCTTTTGCGGGCATTTTCCGAAGCGGGGTTGATCGTCCAGCCTTTCAAGAGCGGCCCGGACTATATCGATCCGGCCTTTCACCAGGCAGCAACCGGACGGCAGAGCTTCAACCTCGACAGTTGGGCGATGGGGCCGGAATTGATGACGACGCTGGCAGCAAGGGCTGCGGAGGCAGATATCGTTCTGGCCGAAGGTTCGATGGGGCTGTTTGATGGTGTGGCCCGGCCTGGCGCAATGGGCCGGGGAAGCAGCGCGGGGTTGGCGCGGCGCATGGGATGGCCCGTGGTCCTGGTTCTGGATGTCAGTGGCCAGGCGCAATCGGCGGCGGCGGTAGCAGCGGGTTTTGCGCAGTTCGATCCGGACCTGCCCTTTGCCGGGGTCATCCTGAACCGGGTGGCAAGCCCGCGCCATGAAAGACTGATCCGGCTGGGAATGGAACAGGCCGGAATCGCGGTTCTTGGCGCCCTGCCGCGCCGGGGTGATCTGAAGCTTCCCGAACGTCATCTGGGGCTTGTTCAGGCTGCCGAACATCCCGATCTCGATGCCGCAATCGCAGGCTATGCCGCTTTCCTGCGAAACCATGTCGATCTGGAAGCGCTGCGCAGGCACGCGGGTGCGTGCCGCGCGGAACATGCCTCCGGCCCCTTGCCGCATCCCCCCGCACAACGGATTGCGCTGGCCCGTGATGCGGCCTTTTCATTCACCTATCCACATCTACTGGCGGGCTGGCAGGCGGCAGGGGCCGAAATCCGGCCCTTTTCCCCACTGGCAGATGAGGCGCCGGACCCCGATGCGGATCTTGTCTGGCTGCCCGGTGGCTACCCCGAGCTTCATGCCGGGAAAATCGCGGCGGCGGGCCGTTTCCTTGCGGGTGTCAGGACCCATGCCGAAACCCGCCCCGTACATGGGGAATGTGGCGGCTACATGGTGCTGGGGGCGGGGTTGATCGATGCATCGGGAACCCGCCATGCGATGGCGGGGCTTCTGGGGCTGGAGACGAGCTATGCAAAGCGCAAGCTGCATCTGGGTTACCGGCTGGCCGAACTGGCGGTCCCGATTCCGGGGGCCGAGCCGGGCAGACGGTTGCGTGGGCACGAATTCCACTATTCCACCATTCTGGCCCAGCCGGATCCGGCATTGGCCCGCGTCACCGATGCCGAAGGTGCTGAGCTCCTTGAAACCGGATCGAAACGCGGGCAGGTCAGTGGTACCTTCTTTCATCTGATCGCGGAGGATCGGACATGAACGGTTATGTGTCTTTCGTCTCATCGGGGCCGGGTGATCCGGAACTTCTGACACTCAAGGCGGTGGACAGGCTGTCGCGTGCGGATGCGGTCCTTTTCGACGATCTTGCCTCCGGTCCGATCCTGTCCCATGCACGGGAGGGGGCGGATCTGGTCGGTGTGGGCAAACGTGCGGGCCGTCCCTCGGCAAAACAGGATCACGTTAACCGGCTGCTGGTGGAATATGCCCGTTCCGGCGCACGGGTGGTGCGGCTGAAATCGGGGGATGCGGGGATCTTCGGACGGCTGGAGGAAGAACTTACCGCGCTGCGCCAGGCTAATATTCCCTTTGAGATCATTCCCGGCGTTCCATCGGCCTGCGCGGCGGCGGCGATATCGGCAATACCGCTGACGCGGAGACTGACGGCAAGGCGTGTGCAATTTGTCACTGGCGCGGATGTGACGGGCGGGCTGCCGGAGGTTCTGAACCTTGCAGCACTTGCCGATCCCGAGGCGACAACCGTGGTCTTCATGGGGCGGCGTACCTTTCATGCCCTGTCCCGTCGGTTGATTGTGGCGGGGCTGCCCGTCGATACGCCCGCGATATTGGCTGAAGGTGTTTCGACACCTGTGCAACAGATCTGGCGGGGGGATCTTGCCGGGCTGGCCGCAAGGCTGGAAAACGCGGCCCCCGGTGGGCCGCCCGCGTTGATTCTCTATGGTCCGTTGGCCGAAGGCGATGCGGATGCATGAACTTTCCCTGATCGGCATCGGCACTGGCAATCCCGATCATCTGACGCGTGAGGGCGCAGAGGCGATCAATGCCGCCGATCTGATCCTGGTGCCCCGAAAGGGCGCGGGGAAGGCCGATCTGGCCGATCTGCGGAGGGATATCCTTGCCCGGGTATTGACCAATCCGACCACGCAGGTCATCGAATTCGATCTGCCGGTACGTGACAGCGCCAATCCCGATTACGGGATGGGCGTACGCGATTGGCATGATGCCATTGCCCGCAGCTGGATCGGGGCCGCTGCCCGTGCCCCGTCGGCCCGGCATGTGGCGCTGCTGATCTGGGGTGATCCTTCGCTATACGATTCCAGCCTGCGGATTGCCGAAAGGCTTTCGCCGGCACCAAAGATCCGGGTCATCCCCGGCATCACCGCCCTTCAGGCGCTTGCGGCCGCGCATCGTATCACGCTCAACCGGATTGGCGCGCCGTTTCTTGTCACCACCGGCCGGCGTCTTCGGGATGAGGGCTGGCCCCCCGGTGTCGATACGATCGCGGTGATGCTTGATGGAGAAACCAGTTTCCAGAGCCTTGATCCCGCTGGATACCGGATCTGGTGGGGTGCCTATCTGGGTATGGCCGGTGAACGGCTGGAAAGCGGCCCCCTGGCCGAGGCCGCGCCGCGCATCCTTGCCAGCCGTGCCGAGGGCCGGGCGCAACATGGCTGGATCATGGATATCTATCTGCTGCAGTGTGAGGCGTCGCCGTGACGACAAGGCGTGTCAAAGGCCCGGAATGTCATGACCTGGCCCTATGGATGCAAATTGGTCATTCGTAAAAAAGCGCCACCTTGCGACCGCGGATATCCATCACCTCGATTTCCATGTTGTAGATCCCACGCAGGGTTTCGGTGTTGATGATCTTTGCGGTCGGGCCCTGATGGCAGATCCTGCCATTCTTCAGCGCGACGATATGATCCGAATACCAAGAGGCAAAATTGATGTCATGCAGCACGATCACCACCGTCTTGCCCAATTGGCGGCACATGTGTTCCAGCGTCTGCATCATGGATCTTGCATGCTGCATGTCGAGGCTGTTCAAGGGTTCATCCAGCAATATGAAATCGGTATCCTGGCACAGCACCATCGCCACATAGGCGCGTTGCCGTTGACCACCTGACAGTTCATCAAGAAACCGGTCGGCCAGATCAGCGAGCCCCATGTAGTCCAGGGCCCGCAGGATATGGCCCCGATCCTCTTCGGTCGGCCGTCCCTTGGTATAGGGATAGCGCCCGAACGAGACCAGATCGCGCACGGTCAGCCGTGCCGTCATGTGATTGTCCTGGCGCAGGATCGACAGGCGGCGCGCCAGTATATCGCTGGGGGTCCGCGTCACGTCCAGCCCATCCACCGTGACGGTGCCCGCATCCATACCGGTCAGCCGGGCGATCACCGCCAGAAGGGTCGATTTTCCCGCGCCATTCGGCCCGATGATCGAGGTGATGCCGCGTGATGGCAAGGTCAGTGTCACGCCGTCAAGAACAGGGGTTGCGCCAAAGCTCTTGTGGATGTCCTTGGCGACGATCATCGGGCGGCTCCGCGGATCACGAGGGCAATGAAAACAATACCGCCCACGAATTCGATGATGATCGACAGGGCGGTGTCAAAGGCAAAAAGACGTTCGAGCAGGACCTGCCCCCCGACAAGGCAAACCGTTGCCAACAGCACGGCGGCAGGCAGGACGATGCGGTGGCGGCTGGTACCGGTCAGCGAATGGGCAAGGCTTGCCACCAGCAGCCCAAAGAATGTGATTGGTCCCACCAGGGCGGTTGAAACCGATACCAGAACTGCCACTGCCATCAATACGGCCATCACACTGCGCCGGTAATCGACGCCGAGGCTGATCGCCTGCGCACGCCCCAAGGCAAGCACATCAAAACAATGCCCCATTCGCCACAAAAGCAGGCTGACCATGGCAACAATGGTGACGGAGATACCCAGAAGCGTCGGATCAATCTGTGTGAAACTGGCGAAGAACGTGTCCTGAAGGACCTGAAAGGCGTTCGGGTCCAGCAGTCTCTGCATGAAATTCGAAAGGCTGCGGAAGAAGACACCAAAGACGATCCCGACCAGAACCAGCAGATAGAGGCTGCGATTTCCACCAAGAAACAACCAGCGAAACAACAGGGCGGAAAAGCCGATCATCAGGACGACTTCCAGGCCGAAACGCGCATAGGGGTTCAGCAGGGCCAGCATGCCGGTGCCGAAAAAGAAGACGACGGAGGTCTGAATCAGGATATATAGCGCATCGAACCCCATGATTGACGGTGTCAGGATCCGGTTGTTGGTGACAGTCTGAAAAAGAACGGTTGAAACCGCGACCGAATAGGCGACAATCAACAGACCCAGCAGCTTGCGCCCCCGAAATGGTAAAACAAACCCCCAGTTGCCGTGTGCGCCGAGCGTCATGAAGCAGATCACCGCAATAATCGCCAGCACCCCAAGGATGCCCAGCACAAGCGCCGGACGGGATAGCATCGGCCGCGGGGGGATCGGAAACGTCTCAGTGGTCATAGTGGCGCTTCCGAAGGAGGAGAAACAGGAAAAGGGCGCTGCCGACCACACCGACCACAACGCTGATCGGGATTTCATAGGGAAAGCGGATCAACCGCCCCGCGATATCGCAGACCATGACGAAAAGCGCGCCGGTCACCGCCACCCAGGGCGTTGCAAGGCGCATGTTGTCGCCGATCATCAGGCTGATGATGTTCGGCACGATCAGGCCCAGAAACGGGATTGCCCCGACGGAGACAAGACAAACCGCCGCCACGACCGAGACGATGACCATTCCCAGCCGCATCACCCGTTTGTAATCGATGCCCAGATTGGTGGTAAAATCCTTGCCCATCCCCGCAACTGTCAACCGGTCCGCCGCCAGACAGGCCAGAAGCGCCGCACCGGCACCCAGCCAGAGCAGTTCATATCTTCCGCGCAAGACGCCGGAAAAATCCCCCATGTTCCATGCCAGCAATGAGGCCATCATGTTGAAACGGTAAGCGATGAAGGTTGTCACTGCCCCGATCACACCCCCCAGCATGATGCCGACCAGAGGTACCAGAAGCACATCGCGCAAGGGCACGAATTTCAAAAGTCGCAGGAACAGTGCCGTCCCCGCCAGGGCAAAGAGCGCCGAGAGACCCATCTTGGCGATCACGGGCCAGGCCGGAACGACCAGTGCCGCGACAAGAAAGCCGAGGGCGGCGGCTTCGGTTGTCCCAACGGTTGACGGTTCGACAAAACGGTTGCGCACCAGCATCTGCATCACCAGCCCGGCAACCGCCAGCGAGGAGCCCGCAAGGATGATCGCGATTGTTCGGGGCAGGCGACTGATCAGCAGTACTTGCTGTGCCTTTTCGTCGGCGTCAGGTGCCAGGAGCGTGCCGAGCGAGACATCGCTGACACCGATGAACAGGCTTGCCACCGCGAGGACAAGCAATAATGCCATACAGCCTGCCAATCCCCATATCTTCATTTCCGGCACAAGGGCGGTGCGGGATCGGGGCCTGCCGCCCTGCATGATCCCGCGCCGCCGGACTTCCTCCATCAGGAGGCGGCGCCATAGGCGGCGATAACCTGATCCAGCATGAGCATCAGGGCCTGATATCCATGCATGGTGACATAGGCAGCCTGAGGATCAATATAGAGGATCTTCTTGTTTTTCCATGCGTTTGTCTGGTGAACCAGGTCGTTGTCCAGCAGCGCCTCTGCCCCGCCTTCATTGCCGACGCCGGCGTCCCGGTCGACCACAATCAACCAGTCGGGGTTCTTTTCCAGAAGATATTCAAAACTGATGGCATTCCCGCCATGATCGCGGTCATCCACCGTTTCGAAAACCGAAGGGATACCCAGTTCATTATAGACCCAGGACACCCGCGATTCCGGACCATATATGCCAAGCTTGTTACCATTGGTGACGATGACAAGGGCGTTGCCCTTGTCCTTGACGGCTGCCCGCGCTTCGTCCAGCTTGGCATTGAGGCTGGCGATCAATTCCGCCGCGCGGTCCTGAAGGCCGAAGATATCGCCGTATTGGGTGATGCGGGCTTCAACCCCTTCAATCAACGCGTTGTTGTCAATTGAAAAATCGACCGTCGGTGCAATGGTGGCAAGGGTGGGGTATGACCTGCGCGAACGACTGGCGACAATGACCAGATCGGGCGCCGCAGCGGCAATGCCTTCGATATCGGGCTCTTGCAGCGATCCGACCTTCAACGCATCGGCGGGGAGTTTTGCCTCAAGGTATTTCGGTGCATTGGTTGCCGGGATGCCGGCGACAGGGACACCAAGCGCGTTGAGATTGTCGAAAGCGGCCCAATCGGTGACGATGACGGTTTCCGGCTTGCCGTTGATGGTGGTTTCGCCCTGTGCATGCGTGATCGTGATCTCTTCTGCCCATGCGGCAGGGGACAGGGTTCCGGTCAGGACCAGTCCACCGAATAGGGCGGCGGACAGAACCTGACGAGTTGCGCTGATCATTTCCGAAATCCTTATCTGGTTCTGAAGAAGGTCTTGATTGCCGGAATCACCTAGCTTTTCCGTCAGGTAAGGTCAACATTGTTTAGTGTTTTACTCTGTTGTCGGCGCCCGGGGCTTTACCCCCGAATTCCCCTGAAGGACATGACCATCAGGGGAAGGTCCCAGTTCTAAAATTCCGGGTATATTCATTTGAAAATAATGGGTAATGCAGTGTTTTTCTCAAGATATATTCACCGGGACATAACGCGGCATTCCCGATTTCGTGTCACCAGGTCGTGACCTTTCAAATGCCAACAGGCAGGGTCCGTTCCCGGCCCTGCCTGTTGGTTGTTCATGATCTGGATCTGTTCAACTGTTGGCGTCAATCGCGCTGATCAGCGTGTCGACCATCTCGTCACCGATTTCCTTGCGGACCATGTCCTGAATTGAGGCCGTGGCATCGCGGAACTGTTGCAGTTCCTCTTCGGTCAGGTCGATGATCTCCATATGCTCTTCGATGGCTGCGCGCTGTTCACCAAGCATCTCATCCTGAAGCTGCCACTGGAATTCCTCTGCCGTGTCCATGGCCTGATCGACAACCTGTTGCAGGTCTTCGGGAAGGGAATCGAACCATTCCTTGTTGATGAGGTTCACATTGGCCAACAGGATATGGCTGGTCGTCGTCAGATAATCCTGAACCTCATAGAACCGCTGGGACAGGATATGACCAAAGGGGTTTTCCTGACCGTCGACAACGTTTTGCTGCAGGGCGCCGTAAAGCTCCGGAAAGGCGATGGGTGTCGGCGCCGCACCGATGGCTTCCCATGTCGCAACCGAATAGGGGTTTTCGGGCACCCTGATGCGCAGGTTATTGCCGCTGATATCGGCCGGGGTCCGCACGGCAGTGCCCGAGGTGGTCAGCTGCCGGAAGCCGCCATTGTGAAACTTGCCGAATTTCATGCCCTGCGCCGCGAGCTTTTCTTCAAGCGCCGCGGTGAATTCGCTGTCGTTCAGGATGGTGCGAAGACGGACCGTGTCCGTCGGAAACGCATAGGGGATTTCGAAGGCAGCAAATTCCGGTACGAACTGAACCGCGCCCGAGGTTGAGGTCGGCACGAACTGGACATCGCCCAGAAGCAATGATTCCATCAATTCGCGGTCGCCACCCAATGCGCCGCCCGGCTGATGCTGGACATCGATCCGCCCTTCGGATTTTTCTTCGATTTCCTGTTCAATCTTGACGAAGGCCTGATAAAGCGGATGCGTCGTATCATTCAGCGTATGCGCCAGGATCATGGTGTATTCCTGGGCTGCGGCGGGCAGGGCCGTGCCAAGGGCAACTGCGGCGCAGAGCGCTATTCGGTTCAGTTTCATTTCAGTGTCTTCCTCCTCGGTTGTCGGGTCCGCCGGATCATCCGGCAAGACTGGGCAGCCAGAGCGTCAGGCCCGGCCAATAGGTGATGATGATAAGCCCAAGGAGCAGCAGCGCGATGGGCACGACGAGGCCGCGGCAGATCTGGATTACCGAAAGCTTGGTAATCCCGCTTGCGACATAGATATTCACCCCGACCGGAGGCGTTGCAAAGCCGATGGCCAGGTTGACCACCATGATCATGCCGAAATGTACCGGGTCCACGCCATAGGGCGCCAGGACCGGCAGCAGGATCGGGGTCAGCACGATGATTGCCGAAAGCGTCTCCATCACCATGCCGACACCCAGCAGGATGACATTGACGAGCAAGAGCAGGATCAGCCGTTCGTCAATCGCGCCGCCGACGAAATCCCCGATGGCGGCCGGTACCTGCATCAGGGTAAGGACACGGCCCAGGGCGGCGCCGGTTCCGGCGATGATCAGGATCGGGGCGATGGTCAGGGCGGTATTGACCAGAACCTTGCCCAGATCGCTTATGGTCAGTTCGCGAAAGACGACCATGGCGACGAAGGCACCATAGACGCAGGCGATGGCTGCGGCCTCGGTCGGGGTGAAGGCGCCGGCATAGATGCCGCCCAGCACGAAGATCGGTGCGACAAGGGCCCAGAAGCTTTCCCGCAGGGCGGCGAAGGCGCTGACAGTGCCCGCCGATGAGGTGATGCGCCCGGCATTGCGCCGGCCATAGACATGCGCATAGACCATCAGCAGGCCGCCAATGACGATGGCCGGCAGGATCCCCCCGATGAAGAGCGCCGAAACGCTGACCTGGGCGGCCATGCCATAGATGATCATCGGGATGGATGGCGGCACGATAACCCCAAGCGTTCCGGCCGCAGTGATGAGTGCGGTAGAGAAACGCAGATCATAGCCGCGGGCAACCAGAAGCGGCACGGCCATGGATCCAATCGCAGCGACCGTTGCCGGGGAACTGCCGGAAATGGCCCCGAAAAGCATGCAGGCGGCCACGGAGGACATTGCCAACCCGCCCCGGAACCGCCCAAAAATTGCATCCGCAAAGGAAAACAGCCGTTTGGCAAGACCACCCTGGGTCATGATTTCGCCGGCGAGGATGAAAAGAGGGACGGCCAGCAGCGGGAAGCTGTCGAGCGCGGTGACGATTGAACGCACGACCTGGCCCGGATTGGTCGGCGCACCGAGCCATCCAGGCAGGAATGCAGCATAACCCAGTGAAAACGCGACCGGAATACTGAGAAGCAGGACGCAGAGAAAGAAAACAATCGCATAGACGGGTATCATTGGACGGCCCTCTTCCTCAGATCTTTTCGTTGACTGCGGCGTGATCGTCTGACAGATCCAGCCCGGGAACCGGCCCGCCACGGGCGACCTGCCACATCGCCTGGATGGCTCGCAGCAGGGCCAGCCCCATTCCGACCGGAACGGCGGCGTAGATGATCCACATCTGAATGCCGAGCCCGGGTGATGTCTGGCCGATCCGGGCGATCCGTTGGGTCAGTGGCACCGAATACCAGACCATGAACGCGAAAAAGAGCGCCGACCCCGCCAGGGCCAGAATGCCGAAGGCCCGCAACCAGCGCTTTCCCGCCAGAACCGGAAGAAGATCAACCGAGATATTGCGCCCTTCCCGCACCGCGAGGCTGACACCGATGAAAGTGCACCAGACCAGCAGGTAGCGCGCAAGTTCTTCCGACCAGACAAGCGGTGTGCCAAGCAGGTAGCGAAACACGACCTGTGCCGCCAGGATTGCCACCAATGCAAACAGGATCGAGGCAAGAAGAAACCGTTCGAGATTGGCCTCGATGCTTCGAAGCAGGCTCATATGTCGATTACCTTTCCGGGGTTCAGGATGCCCTTGGGGTCGAGGGCCCGTTTCAGGCGGCGCATCAGTTCCAACTCACCCGGGCTGCGCGAATAGGGCAGGTAGGGTTTCTTGGTTGTGCCGATTCCATGCTCGGCTGAAATTGAACCACCAAAGCTGCGCACGGTTTCATATACGGCCTTGTCCAGCGCCTCGCCGGGTTGGGGGTCGGCATCGGGCTGCCATGCCAGAAGATGCAGGTTTCCATCCCCGATATGGCCATAATAAACGGATTGCCCGCCCGGAACGGCAGAAGCGACCGCCTTGCGGCAGGCCTGTGCGAAATCATCCATCTGCCCGGTCGGCATTCCGACATCATAGGCGTGATGGGGGCCAAGTGTTGTCTTGAATTCGCTGCAGGCGTCGCGAACGCCCCAGAATGCCCTGACATCCGACAGGCTTTGCGACAGGGCGGCATCCGCGATAACCTCATCCTCGAACATCTCTTCCAGAAAGGCCGATAACCGCCCGCCGTCGATGTTTTCATCAGTGCCCTGTGCCTCGATCAATACGGTATGGGCATGTTTATTTTCCAGTGGATCGCGAACGCCGGGTACGGCGCAGGCCACCTGCCAATAATCCGGCCACATTGCCTCAAAGGCTGAAAGGGTCGGGCCAAGCTTCCGGCGCGCGCCGGAAAGAAGGCGCAATACCGCATCATAGTCGGTCAGCCCGCAAATGGCTGCATGGGTGCAACCGGGGGCAGGGTGCAGCCGCAATGTGAGCCGCGTTATCACACCCAGTGTCCCTTCCGATCCGATGAAAATTTGCCGGACATCATAACCGGTATTGTTCTTGATGAGCTTGGAGAGCGCGTTCACCACAGTGCCATCAGGCAGGACCGCCTCAACGCCAAGGATCAGGTCGCGTACCATGCCATAACGGATCACCCGGTTGCCGCCGGCATTCGTGCTTGCATTCCCACCGATTGCACAGGATCCGCGCGCGCCCAGATCAAGGGCGAAATACATTCCGGCTTCTGCGGCCGCGCGCTGAATGGTCTCCAGCGGCGTTCCGGCAAGGACGGTCATGGTTGCCGATGTGGTATCGACTTCCTCGATCCCCGACATCTTTTCCAGCGACAGGGCAATCCCCCCGGCAATCGGCCGCGCGCCACCGCAAAGCCCGGTCAGCCCCCCCTGAGGAACCACGGAAACCGAGGCGGCATAAGCTGCAGCGAGGATGGCGGATACTTCCCCGGTATCGCGCGGGCAGAACAGCGCGCCCGGTATTGCGGGGGAAAGCGAGGACCAATCGTTGTGATTGCGTGGCGGCGGCGGATCAATCAATGTCTGTGCGGCTGCCTTCGGCAGGGCGTCAATCATGGCGGCAACTGCCCCAGGCAATGCTGTTGCTCCCTCCATGCGGTTCGATTCCCCCTTGCCCATTCGAACGGTTGATAACTTACCACTTGATATGTTGATGTCAACAGCGCAACATGTTGGTGATATAACGGAGGCTGGAATCCCAGATGTCATCATCAATTATCGCTGAAAGCCCGTCACCATCGGCACCCCGATCCCATCTGTTCGGGGTCTCGGTTGCGATGGTTACCCCATTTGCCCGTGATGACACGGTTGATCTTGCGCGGCTTGCTGTTCATGCTGCGGCCGTTCAGGAGGCCGGGGTCGACGGAATCACCCTTTTCGGCACCACTGGCGAGGGGGCTTCGCTTGGCCTTGCGGAGCGGGGGCGGATGCTTGATGCATCGCTTGATGCAGGGGTTCCCGCCGGGCATATCACGGTTGGGATTGCCGCATGCGATGCTGAAGGGGCCGAGGCACAAGCCCGCCTTGCCCTGCGTCGCGGGATCAGATCGCTTCTGCTGGCGCCGCCGTTTTATTTCAAGGGAATTGATGATGATGCGCTTTTGGATTGGGTGACGGCATTTGTTGCGCGTGTCGCAGATGCGGACCCCCGGATCATTCTCTATCATATCCCCCAGGTGACGGGTGTGGGCTTTTCCGCGTCGCTTGTTCGCAGGATCAAGGAACGCTGCGGCGATGTGATCTTCGGCATCAAGGATAGTGAAGGAAGCTGGTCCCACGCGGAGGCGTTCCTGCCGATGAAGGATCTGGCCGTCCTGATCGGGGATGAGCGCCTTCTGGCGCGTGCTGCACCATTGGGCGGGGCGGGTGCGATCAGCGGCATGGCAAACCTCCTGCCGGGGGTGATTGCCGATCTGATCCATCATGGGCGGCCGAACGCGGAATTGAACAGGCTTGTGGATGATGTGGTGAGCGTACCGGTAACGCCACTGGTCAAGGCGCTGGTCGGTGAAACCCGGGGGGATAACGGGTGGGCGCGTACCCGTCCACCCCTGTCACCCGCCAATCCAAACGTGGTAAAGGCCCTTGCAGCGCGCGTGGCTGCCTTGATGGGCTAGTCGGCAAAATGACCGGGGGAAGGCATGACGCTTCGAGAACAGGCATATGAAAGCTTTACCGAACAACTGCTGACACGCCGGATTGCGCCGGGGCAGTTTGTCTCACAACGGGAACTGGTCAAGCTGACCGGCATGCCCCTCGGGGCCATTCGTGAAATGATACCCCGGCTGGAAGCGGATGGGCTGATCCGGCCCGTTGCCCATCGGGGGCTTCAGATCCTGCAGGTGGATATCGGGTTGATCCGGAACGCCTTTCAGCTTCGGCTATTGCTGGAACGCGAAGCGGTGCGGAATTTTGCGGTTGCCGCGCTGGATGAGGAAATCGAGGATTTGCGGCAGCGCCATCTGGATACGCGTGCTGCGGCGCTGAACGGTGTTTCGGGCGCGTTGCTGGCGAATGCCCAGCAGATGGACTGGGATATGCATGATCGTATGATCGATGCGCTTGGCAACAGCCTGATCTCGGCAATCTACCGAACCAATTCGATCAAGATACGCCTGATCCGGAATGAGGATACACGCATGCTGCCCGGCCTTGTCGTTTCGGTCATGGATGAACATCTGGCCCTGATCGATGCGCTGGCCACGCGCAATCCCGATCTTGCCCAGACAGCACTGGAAGCGCATCTTGACAGCGCAAAGCAACGTGCGGTTCGCGTCTGATATCGCCGGGTCAGGTTATCGGGCAGGTGGCCCTACAGGTATCCGTTCGCGACGATCGGTCGAAATCCGTGGATTTCCTCAGCTTTCGCGCAACGCATGTGTCATGGGACGCAGCAATGGTGCCAGAAGCCAGGCTGCAAGCGTGCGTTCGCCGGTGGAAAGGAACGCCTGAACCGGCATGCCGGGGCGCAATTCATGGCCGCGGGGCAGCTTGTCCTGTTCCAGTCGCAGGGACACGCGATAAAAGCTTCTGCCGGATTGCGGATCGTTTGCGACACCGGGTGGAATACGGGTCACGATTGCCGGCAAGCGTGGCATATTGCGCGGATCCAGACCGGAAATCTGCACCTCGGCCGGCTGGCCTTCGAAGATATTTTCGATATTGCGCGGATCTACGGAAATCTCGATTTCCATCGCGCGGTCGGTCGGAACGATTTCGGCAAGGGTGGCGCCGGCCGCGATGACGGCTCCGGGGGCAGGGACCGTCAGTTCATGGATGATGCCGGAAATCGGCGCATGCAATGTACTGCGTGCAAGTGTTTCGCGAAGCGAGATCACCTCGGTCTTAAGTTCCTGAATTCTGCCGCTTACATCGCGCAATCCCGATGCGATATCTTCCTGACGGAGGTTTTCTTCCTGAATCAAGGACAGCGCCGCCGCCCGGCGTGAGCCTTCGAGACGTGCTTTTTCTGCCCGCAGCCTTGCCAAGTTCCCTTCAAGGGTGGCGTTCTGGCGGCGGATTTCGGTCAGGGCCGATTGTCTTGCCAGATTTCGGGCGGTGAGATCTGCCATCCGTTCCAGATCATCGGTCAGAATATCGGCTTCTTCCGTTGCCGCGGCGATCTGCGCGGCAAGTCCGGAAATCTGGGCAAGGATCTGACTGTCGGTTTCGCGGGTCTGTTGCCGCAGATGGTCCAACTGGGCCAGTCGCGTTTCGAACAGGGCCTTTTGCCTGCTGGTTGCGACGGCCATGTCGGGGGTGGGGAAAGGCAGCGGCGATGTGGTGAAATCGGGGGTTATCTGGCCCTGCGCCTCTGCATTCAGTCGCGCCTCCTCCGCCAGGGCCTGGGCAAGCTGTTCCATGGCGATATTCAGGCGGGCCTGGGGCAATGCCGGATCAAGCGTCAGGATCGTATCGCCGGCTTCAACCCTGTCACCGCTTTTGACCGCAACATGGGTTACGATGCCGGGGTTGAGGCTTTGCACCGGCTGGGGTTTGCCTTCAACCAATATCCTGCCCTGCACGATAACGGCCCCGTCAAGCGGAGCCATCGCGGCCATCCCAAGGCTCAGGGCAAGCAGGATGATGCCGACGAAGCTTGCACGGCTGAGGGAGCCTGTATCGACTGCGGGTTTCGGATTTTCAATGACTGGCGGGCTGAACATCTTATTCCCCGGGTCTGGGTGATATAGTGGTGAGGACGGGGCGGGTGCCGGAATCCCGCGTTTTGACCAGCACGGGTTTTGACGAAGGCAACCTGTCATCCGATTGTGGCCTGATTATGAGAGGGCGATGCCCTTCGGCCTTGATGACGACCCCGCCCGGTATGGATGCGGGCTTTGGCACATGCTGCGGCGTGAGATTGAGAAGTACCTCATCGCGTGGCCCGTCCTGCTGGATCTTGCCATCCTGAAGCAGCATGAGGCGATCCACCGCCGCGAAGGCCCCCGCCCTGTGGGCCAGAACGATCACGGTGCAACCTTCCTGCCTGCGGGCCTCAAGGCTGCGGGCAAGGGCCGTTTCACCCGCAATGTCCAGATGTGCGTTCGGTTCATCCAGAACGAGGATCTTCGGATTTCCAAACAGGGCCCGCGCCAGGCCTATCCGCTGCATTTGCCCGCCGGAAAGCGGCGGATCGCCTTCACCGATTTCAGTGCCATAGCCATTTGGCAGGCGCAGGATCATCTCATGGACGCCTGCGGCCTGCGCGGCGTGGATGACCTCATCATCCCTGGCCGTGGGGTCGAAGCGGGCGATATTGTCCCGGATGGTGCCCGGCAACAACAGAACATTTTGCGGCAGGTAACCGATCTGGCGCCCCAGAAGGTCGGGATCCCATTGTGTGGCCGTGGCCCCGTTGAAACGGATTTCCCCTGCATCCGGCGATAGCGCCCCGACAATCAGCCGGGCCAGCGTGGATTTTCCACAGGCGGACGGACCAATGATGCCCAGACCTTCCCCGGGATCAATCCGAAAGGAAAGATCATCAAGCATGGGATCCATGTTGTGCTGATCTGGCTGCGCCCAATGGCTTAGCCCTTCGACTTCAATCAAGCCGGAAAGGGCGGGAAGGTTTACCTTGCGGGGGGTGGTTTCGGCTGGAAGGGCGCGCAGCCGATCATGCGCGGCACGGGCCTGGGCTAGATTGCGCCATTGACCGATAAGCTGATCCACCGGGGCAAGTGCGCGACCGGACAGGATGGAGGCGGCAACAATTGCACCCGCCGTGATGGATCCTTCGATCACGAGCCAGGCGGCCGCCGTCAGAAGGCCGGATTGCAACAGCATCCGCAAACTGCGCGAAAGGGCCGACAGGCTTTCGGACGGTTCGAAACCCTGTTGTTGGTGATGCAGTTTCGATTGGTGAAAGCCAAGCCAGTGACGCGCCACCGCCCCCGACATGCCAAGCGCGGCAATGGCGCCGGCGGAATTTTGCGCACCCCGGGCGAAACGTTGCTGCATTGTCATGATTTCATGGCTCGTCACCATGGGGCGAGCCAGGGCGACACGATTCATCAAGGCAAGGCAGACCGCAAGCGCCATCCCCAGAACGGTCAGACCACCGAGGATCGGATGCAGCAGGAAGAGAACCGCAAGGAAGACCAGCGTAAAGGGCAGATCGAAAAGGGCAAGCATGGCCGGGCCGGACATGACGGTGCGCAATACCTCAAGATCGCCGGTAAATGTGGATAGAACCCCGGGCAGGCGCCGGGTTTCCATGTCCGCGGCAAAGCAACGTTGTGCCAGCGCGTCATCAAGCTGCAGTGAAAGCCGCGACAAGAGCCGCATGCGCAGACCGTCATAGAATGCCAGGAAACCATAGAGACCGACCACGATGGCGAAAAGGGCCAGCAAGGTGGGTATCGAGCCGGAGGTAAGCACCCGGTCATAGATCTGCAACATGTAGATCGAGCCGGTCAGCATCAATACGCTGATGATGGCCGAAAGCCCCGCTGTCTTGATCAACCCGCCGCGAATCCCGCGCAGCGCGGCGACATAGGGGGAAAGGATGTCAGGTCGTTCTCGCATAGCTTCTCCGTCTGGCCGGTCTGGCATTTCCGGCAAGAAGATGAATACCCGCGGAACTGGCCTGTTACGGGGCTAAATTATGGCGGAACTCGGTTTACTTTCCAGCTATTTTACAACCAGCAGTATCATGTTCCATTTTCACGCCCATCCTGATCGACCGGCAAGACGCGGCCGTGAGTTGCCGTATGACCTGCCGTGGCGGGGTTTGGGGGGCATTTGCACATGTTGCACGGGATGCCATTTCGGTATTCAGGGCGCTTTCCGGCAATTGTCCATGCAATGCGGGAAAGGGTGCAACCGACCCGGCGGGTCGATTCCCCCTTGACGCCCTGCGACGGCTGACCTAGTGACGCGCCTCAAGTGGCTAGGTAGCTCAGCTGGTTAGAGCGTGCGACTCATAATCGCAAGGTCGAGGGTTCAAGTCCCTCCCTCGCCACCATCCATCCCCGACTGCCAATGCCCCATAAGCCTGCACGTTTTGGCGGTTTTCATACGATCCCCCTGTCAAGAGGAAAGTTCAAAAGCCGCAAAAACCTTGTTTGATCGGCTTGTACCCTTTCGCAGGCAGAACATTTGCTTGCGCAAAGCAGCCATTGACGTGTGCCGCAGCAAAATTCGGCTCTGATGAAGGTTTTTCGACGCGGGCCATGGCGGCCGGTATCGGCTTGGTGTGGGTGTGGCCCGCGTTGACAAACCTCTCAGGGAAGAAGCCGCGGGAGTTGGGCGCCACCTATGGGGAAAGAGCGTTGTCGGCTGGTTCTCTGACAGCGACGGGCGCGATGTTGTTTTTGCGCGCGGCATTCGCCAACAGGCCGTAGTGGCGGATACGGTGGAAGCCGTCTGGCAGAGCGTGCATCAAGAAGCGGCGGCTGAACTCATGTGTATCAAGTCGCATGACCTTCATGCGGTCCCCGCGTTTGATCTTGTAGTCCTTCCAGCGGAACGCCACCATGTCCGCGTCGGCACTGACCAGGCGGCTGTTCGAGATGGCAATGCGATGTGTGTACCGGCTCAGGTAAGCCAACACAGCCTCGGGCCCGCCGAAGGGCGGTTTGGCATAGACCACCCATTCGGTTTTGCGGCACGGGGCAAGCCACTCGGCGAAGGCATCAGCATCGGCCAGGCCACTCAAGTTGTCAAAGAAGGAGGACCTCCCGCGCGGTGCAGCGCCATGAGCCCGGCAAGGAACAGCCGCCGGAACAATCTGGATAGGACGCGGACCGGCAGGAAGAACCCCGGCTTGCAGCCGATCCAACGAGAGCCGTCTGGCGACAGACCGCCACCCGGCACTATCATGTGCACATGAGGGTGGTGTGTCATCGCCACCCCATGTGTGCGGCACCGACGTCATACCGACGCGAGCGCCCATGCGCTTGGGATCGGCAGCAATGGTCACCACCGTCTCAGCTGATGCTTTGAACAGCAGCCCATATACTTCCCGCTTGTTCCAATAGGCGATGTGGGCAATCTCGGCTGGCAGCGTGAAGACCAGATGGAAGTACTCCACCGACAGCAGGTCCTCGGCCTGCGCTGCCATCCAGTCACGTGCAGCCGGGCCCTGGCATTTGGGGCAGTGTCGGTTCTTGCAGCTGTTGTAGGCGATGTGCTGGTGGTTGCACTTGGTGCAGGCCGCCACATGACCGTCGAGCGCCTCTGTCCGGCAGGCTTCAATGGCGGACATCACCTTGAGTTGCGCGAGGCTCAGATGTCCTGCATTGGCCCGCCGATAAACTGGCCCATGATCACGAAGGATGTCGGCAACCTCCAGCGCGTGCCGTGGCACGCTAATCGCTCCGTCAGGTCACATCCCGCATATGTT
>JBKEDF010000056.1:0-70121 GCA_047975325.1 Pseudorhodobacter sp.
ATGCCCCAGCTTTTGCAGCTGGCCCGCTGATTCCGGCGTCATCGCGACGCGGTTTTCGCCTTCGAATATTTCTTTTGGAGCCCCGATCTTCAAATGGTTGTCCCCCTTGTACCGCGCGCAGCGTCCTGCGCCGTTAAACCTGTGCCGGGCACTTAAACACCGCGTAATAAAATTGCGCAAGACGGCAGTGGCCACGAAATGGCGTTATCGTGGCCCAAAATTGTCAAATCCAACGCCGGACACGGCTCGCCCATTCCTCATAGGCGTCTCCGAAGGTCGCGCGCAGGGTCATTTCCTCACGCAGGATGAAACGCTGGCGGATCACCGCCATGAAGATCGGAACGAGGATCAGGCCATGAGGCGCCTTCCAGATCAGGCAGAGCCCAGCCAGCAGGACCGCATTGCCAAGATAGATCGGGTTGCGGGACAGGCGAAATACACCGCGTATCACCAGCGCATCGGGGATATTCCCGGGCATGACGGTCGTATGGGCCCGCCGCATCTGAAAAACCGCCAGAACAACCAGGCAAAGCCCGGCGCCAATCAGATAGGCACCTGCGGCCTCCCCCCAATCCCAGCGGATGGGCCAAAGCCGACCCGCGCCCCAGGCCAGCAGGACAAAACCCAGAAACCAGGCCTGCGGCAATTCAAGAAGATGTTTCATGCCACAGCCCCCTTGGTCCGAAAGATTGGCGCCTTGCGGGGAGGAAGGCCCGATATTGGGGCGACTTTCACGCTTGAAACCTCATGGAACTGACGATTGAATGTTCGCCATCCAATCCGACAGGAGGTCCGATGTCCACCGATTTCACCGCAACGCGTGCGCTTTTCGACCTGCCCGAGGGCATGACATATCTGGATGGGAATTCGCTGGGCCCGATGCCCCGGGCCGCCGCGGGGCGCGTCGCCCAAAGCGTGGTCGGAGAATGGGGCAAAATGGTCATTACCGGCTGGAACCGCGCCGGATGGATGGAGATGCCATCCCGCATCGGCAACCGCATCGCCACCCTGATCGGGGCCGAAAAAGGCAGTGTGGTGATGGGTGATACGCTTTCAATCAAGGTCTATCAGGCGCTGGCCTCCGCAGTTGAAATGGTTCCGGAACGGCGGGTAATCCTTTCCGATACCGGTAATTTTCCGTCTGATCTTTACATGGCCGAGGGGCTTTGCCGTACGTTGGGGAATGGATATCGGTTGAAAACCGTGGCGCCCGAAGATGTCGCCGATCATATCGATGAAACCACCGCGGTACTGATGCTGACCGAGGTGGATTATCGTACCGGACGACGCCATGACATGCCCGCGCTGACGGCAAGGGCGCATCGTGCAGGCGCGCTGGCCATCTGGGATCTGGCCCATAGTGCGGGCGCCCTGCGGGTGGATGTGGCCAGGGGCCATGCGGATTTCGCCATTGGCTGCACCTACAAATATCTCAATTCCGGCCCCGGCGGCCCTGCCTTCATCTATATCGCCCCCCGCCATCAGGACAGTGCCCGCCCTGCCCTTTCCGGTTGGCTGGGCCATGAAGCCCCCTTTGCCTTCGATCTCGACTATCGTCCCGGCGCGGGAATTGAACGGATGCGCGTCGGCACCCCGCCGATCCTGCAGCTTGCCGCGCTCGATGCCGCGCTCGACATTTGGGAAGGGGTCAATCTTGATGATCTGCGGGCGCAATCGCTTATGCTGTCGGACCGTTTCATCGCGGGGGTGGAGGAGACCTGTCCCGAACTTGTCCTTGCCACCCCGCGCGATCACGTCCGGCGTGGCAGCCAGGTATCCTTCCGCCATCCGGAAGGCTATGCCATCATGCAGGCCCTCATTGCCCAGGGTGTTGTGGGGGATTTTCGCGCCCCCGATATCCTGCGCTTCGGTCTGACCCCGCTTTATATTGGCAAGGAGGATGTCGATCACGCCGTAGCGGTGTTGTCTCGGGTCCTGCGCGATGGCCTCTGGGACAAGCCGGAATTCAAGAAACGCGCGCGGGTAACATGAGGATCCGCCCCTACCGCCCCGGGGATCGTGCCGCCTGTCATGAAATATTCTTTCATGCAGTCCGCGAAGGGGCAGCGCCATATTATGACCGGGCCCAACGGTGTGCATGGGCCCCGGCCAACACCCCTGCCCCCGATACGCCGGACAAGCTTCTGGATCAGACTTGCTGGGTGGCTGAGATATCCGGCAATCCTGCGGGGTTCATGTCCCTGACCGGAACTGGCCATATCGATATGGCCTTTGTCTTGCCCCACCTGCGCGGAAAGGGCGTGGCCGCCGCCCTTTATGACAGGCTTCTGGATCATGGCCGGGCCGTTTCCCTGCCCCGCCTGACCAGCCATGCCAGCCATCTTTTCCAACGTTTCCTGTTGCGCCGCGGCTGGCGCATTGATCATGCTGAAACGGTGACACCCAATGGCATTGCATTGGAACGTTTCCACATGACACTCGATCCGTTATCCTGACCGCATGCCGGTCCATCCCGCCCTTCCACCTGTCTGCCGCCCCCAGGGCTGGGCTGCGATCTGGCGCGTGATGGGGGCCGTTTCGGTGCTGTCGCAAAGAAAGTCCGCTTTCCCCTGATATTCGGACAAGAAGGAGAAAGCGGATGACAAATACCCCCTATGATCCCGCCAGTGAAGGTGCGCAGATGTCTTTTGACGGGCGCATGTCCTATGGCGACTATCTGAAACTCGATGCGATTCTGGGCGCGCAGCACCCGTTGAGCCCGGCTCATGATGAGATGCTCTTCATCATCCAGCATCAGACATCCGAACTTTGGATGCGACTGGCCCTGCATGAGCTTGATGCGGTGCGGCGTGCCATTGCCGGGGATCGTGCCCGCGAAGGGTTCAAGATGCTGGCGCGAATCGCACGGATCTTCGAACAGCTCAATTCCGCATGGGATGTCCTGCGTACAATGACCCCCGCCGATTACACGCGGTTTCGCGAATCGCTTGGCCAATCCTCGGGATTTCAAAGTCATCAATACCGGTTGATCGAATTTGCGGTGGGTAATCGCAACGCGGCCATGATGCGCCCGCATGCGCACCGGCCCGATCACCTTGCGGCGCTGGAGGCGGAACTGGCCCGCCCGTCCCTTTACGATGAGGCCCTGCGGCTCTTGGCCCGTCAGGGCCTGCCCGTCCCCAAGGAGGTGCTGTCGCGGGAATTGCGCGACCCCTGGCAGGAACATGACGGCCTGCGTGGGGTATGGGCCATGGTCTATCGCGATACGGATCAATATTGGGAAGCCTATGAACTGGCCGAAAAGCTTATGGATTTTGAAGATTACTTCCGTCGTTGGCGGTTCAACCATGTCACGACAGTGGAACGCATCATCGGGTTGAAACGTGGCACGGGCGGAACCTCCGGTGTTTCCTATCTGCGCCGGATGCTTGAAGTTGAACTTTTTCCCGAACTTTGGCACCTGCGCACCGATCTTTGATCAATCGGCACGCTGATCGTTCCTTCAGTCCCGAAATAGGCGGTCTATCGCAAAAAAGCGCAATGCAGCTTTGACGCATCGACGCGGATCGCTTAGCTAGGATCTGAACGTGACCCCCGTTTCGGCGGGTTTTTGAGGTATTACGCATGTCTATGGCTTTTCCCGTCCCCCGCCGCCACAGCGGAATCCTGGTCCTGCCATTGGTCCTTGCACTTGCGGGCTGTGTCCCCGGGCAGATGGCAAGCACGCCTGAGGCGGCCGCACGCCAGGCCCCGATGGAACCGGTGGAAACGGCCTATATGAGCCGCGCCGATGGGGGCCACGCGATCCCGGCGGTTCCACTTGAAAAACTGCCCGAACCGCTGCGCCGCCAGCAGATTGCCTATCAGACCGATCTGCCGCCGGGTTCGATCGTGATCCATCCCGGACAGAAATTCCTTTATTTTGTCACCGCCCCCGGCAAGGCGATCCGCTATGGTATTTCTGTCGGACGGGCGGGGTTCGACTGGGCCGGCGATGCCGAGGTCAGCCGGTCCAGAGCCTGGCCAACCTGGACCCCGCCACCGGAAATGATCGATCGTGACCCGAAGCTTTCAAAATGGAAGGATGGGCAACCCGGCGGGCCAAACAACCCGCTTGGCGCGCGCGCAATCTATCTGACCTCGAACGGACGGGACTATGGCTATCGCATCCATGGCACGCCCGAGTGGTGGACAATCGGCAAACGGGCCTCTTCGGGCTGTATCCGGATGATCCATCAGGACGTGATTGATCTGAACAAGCGTATTCAGCAAGGTGCGCAGGTACGGGTGCTCAATGCCGATGGCTCCGTTGCCACGAGGCTGCGCGTACCTCCGCCCGCACCCAAGAAGAAAAAGCCGAAACCGGAGGTAACCACGATTCCCGCTGCGGTATCGCCCGTCACCGGGAACCCGGAAGGCGCCATGATGACCCCGATCCCTTCGGCATCCGAATCTGAAAGTCCCGCTGCGGGGGCTATCGATGCAAGGGACAGCCTGACGGCACCGGTCGTCCCCCCTTCCGACAGCACCAGGACAGCGGCCCCGGAAATGCCCTCTGGCCAGGTTGTTGATCCTGCGCCAGCGGCCGATGGCACATCTGTCGGCGAAGACGCCGCAACGGTATCGCCGCCCATTTTGCCCATGACCCCGGCTGCACCCTGATCGGGAGATTGCTGAGGTCGGGCAACCAATAAGGGCCTGTATCCCTCATCTGTGAAAACCTGCGTCAATCCTTCCGGGAACGGCAATTTGGGCGCGACCGTACCGGTTTTCATTCATGGAGTGCCGGTTTTCACCAGTAACGGACCTAAAGCGCGCGGCATCACCGTCTTGCCGTAGGCCCTGCACGCGGATATGGGCAGATTATGACCATAGCACCACCTCTTTCCCTTTGGGCCCATGCCCGGGCCACGCTGGCCCTTGGCCTGCCATTGATCGGCAGCAATCTGGCCCAGATGGCCCTGCATGTCGTCGATACAGTGATGTTGGGCTGGTATGGGGTGGCGGAGCTTGCCGCGGTGGTGCTGGGGGCATCAGCCTTTTTCATCATCTTTATCCTCGGGTCCGGTTTTGCCCAGGCCGTGATGCCGATGGTGGCACAGGCACTAGGGCGGGGGGATGAACCACGGGTCCGGCGCGATACCCGAATGGGGCTATGGCTTTCCATTGCCTTCGGGATCCTGACATATCCGGTTTTCTGGTGGTCAGGGCCTATCCTGCTTGGTCTTGGACAATCACCCGATATTGCGGCACTCGCGCAGGACTATATGCGGATCGCGGGGCTCGGCATGGTGCCCGCACTTCTGGTCATGACTCTGAAGAGCTACCTTTCCGGGCTGGAACGCACACAGATGCTGCTCTGGACGACATTGGCGGGGGTGGTGCTCAATGCCGGGGTAAACTGGGTGCTGATCTTCGGCAATCTCGGCGCGCCGGAACTGGGCCTGCGTGGCGCGGCCATTGCTTCGGTCATCGTGCAGGTTCTGGGTTTTGCGGTCTTGGGGCTTTATGCCCATTTGTTGCCTGCGCTGCATCGTTTCGCGCTGTTTCAACGTTTCTGGCGCCCGGATTGGCCGGCACTCCTGCAGGTATTCCGGCTGGGCTGGCCCATTGGCCTGACCGGGCTGGCGGAGGCAAGCCTCTTTCAGGCTTCCGCACTGATGATGGGGTGGATCGGCACGGTGGAACTTGCCGCCCATGGGATTGCCATTGAGGTCGCCGGACTGGCCTTCATGGTCCATATGGGTCTTGCCAATGCGGCAACCATCCGGATCGGGCGGGCGGCCGGATCGGATAATCCGCGCGCCCTGCGCGATACGGCCCGTGCGGCACTGGTGCTTTCATGGATGGTATCAGCCGTGGTGATCCTGCTGTTTCTGATCCTTCCCCACCAGATTGTCGCCCTTTTCCTTGATCTTTCCGATCCGCAAGCCGCAAGGATCATTGCCCTGGGTTCGCTCCTGCTGGCTGTGGCAGCACTTTTTCAACTGGCCGATGCAATGCAGGCAATGGCGCTGGGCTTCCTGCGCGGCGTGCAGGATACACGGGTACCCATGTGGCTTGCGTCGATCAGCTACTGGCTTGTCG
This sequence comes from Pseudorhodobacter sp., assembly GCA_047975325.1. Lineage (GTDB taxonomy): Bacteria > Pseudomonadota > Alphaproteobacteria > Rhodobacterales > Rhodobacteraceae > JBKEDF01. The sequence continues at coordinate 6,049 of JBKEDF010000056.1, forward strand.
GTATTCCGACCAGCTATTTCCTGGCCTTTCCACTCGGCTATGGCGGGGTGGGGCTGTGGTTCGGTCTCACCATCGGGTTGACGGTTGCCGCAGGGTTGCTGATGACCCGGTTCTGGCGTCGTGCGCCACGGCCGGAGCGGGACCTGCCGACCCCGACGACCTGATCCCCGGCAGTAGTCGTATTTTCGTGGAGGCTATCCCGCGGAACGCAACCCCGCAAGCGCCGCCGAAAGCCGCTCGCGCGGGAGAATCACCAGCATGCCCCTGCCCGCAAAGCACATTCGAACAGGGCCTGTCGCCCGGTTTGACGTCCCGATCCTGCCCATGGGATGAAAATCAAGTTCGTCTATTGGCCAGAAAAGCCCTTCCGCCTTTCCCGTTACCGGCAACATGGGAAAGAGGCTCACCCTGTCACCTGCCACAAGCGCGAGGTCAATCCAACGGCACGGGGGGGCAGCAAATACGACATCCCGTGCCCCAACCAGCAGGCATGCCCCACCCCGGCGGATCAGGGAAGCGAAGACCGCAAGTTCATGATCAACCTGCCCTCCCAGACATCCCAACGCCACAATGAAAGGCGCCCTAACATGCTGCAATGACTTATAAAAATCGGTTTCGATCTGTTCTTGAACGGTAATGATTGTTGCAGGGTCCAGACGCGCCCGCCCTGCCTGTGACAGGGAATCCATATCGCCGATAACCGCCTCCGGCATCATCCCAAGATCCAGCACGCGATCCGCACCACCGTCGATTGCCACCACCACAGGCGCAAGCGCCCTGGCGTCTTGCAAATCCTGCGCCCTGACGGGTCCTCCTGCGACAAGGGTCACCCCTCGGGACGCTTCAACAAGTTGCCTGTCATCCTGGTTAGTGATTGCGGAATAAGGAAAATTCTGCATCTTTGGTCACGATCTATTCATCAAATTACCCACATCTGTCTTCTGAATAGAATAATCTGTTCGTTCAGATGCCGATGAGTTCACGAAGAAGCGAGTCCCCGATGGTTAGTACGAACAAGATCCTGACAGTATCCTATGGCACGTTTTCCTGTACGCTGGAAGGCTTCGACGATCCGTTCAACACTATGAAGGCCATCGCAGAATATTTTCGCGATCTTGCGGCGGATGACCGTTTTTTCGGGGCCGAACCACCCCAGCCGGATACCGCGATGCTCCACCGTATTGCCGAACGGGAGGTGAATCGCAGGGTTGAGGCGCGGGTTGAAGACAATCACGTCGTACTGCGCGCGGACGAAAATTCGCAACGGTTGTCAGGCGGCCGGGCAGAACCACATACCAGCCTTGTTGCCACAACCCTCGCAGTCCCGGATCTGCTGGATGAGGAGGTCGTGGAAACATCCCAGATCACGGAAAGCGTTGCTGCCAAACTGGCACGCATCCGTCAGGCCGTCTCCGACTCCCGCACGGAAGTAACGCCTGCGGCTACTCGCACCCCGCACCAATCGCAAAACGCGCTGGAACCTGACAAACCGACGGAACCGGAACAATCCGTGGAAGATGGCCCTGCGGAACAAACGGAACGTATAGCCGAGGAAGATGCAGACAAGCTTGCCGCCGAAGCTGCCGCTGAGATCGCCCGAATTGCGGCCGCGGAAGATACTTTTGCTTTCGACATGGGGGCGGTAAAGCCAAGTGGCGCGCAGCCCATCGGGCCTGATCCGCAGGTTGAGGAAGAAATACCCAAGGCCCTTCCCGAAGGATCAACAAATGGGGCGGACATGCCCCCGGTTTCATCGGCAGAACAGACAGTTGAGGGAGACGATACCCCACAGGCCGGGCTGCCGCCTTCCCCGGAACATGACCTATCCGCCGATCATGAGGATACCGAGTCTGAATTGCCCCGTTCAAATGAGCCGGTTTCAATCATCGCCAAGGCACAAAATGCACGGGCGCGCATTGTCCGGGTCCGGCGCAACGATAATGGCACTGCGCGGCCCGTACCACTTCCTTCTGGTCCGGAAATGCAACCCGAAACAGATCTGCAAAAATTGCCAGTCATGCCGACCCGTCCGGTCCAACCGCGCAGACCACATCTGGACAGACCCGTACAAGAGGATGCAGAAGCATCCGTCAAGAGGTTGATTGAACAAACGAATTCGGAAATGTCAGGGTCAGAAAACCGTCGACGCCTTTCCGCAATCGCACATGTCAAAGCTGCCGTGGTTGCAACACTGGCCGATCGGCGCCGCAATAAAACCGGGGGGCGCGAGGATGATGCCGCGGGTCCCTATAGGGATGATTTGCATCAGGCCATAGGGGTATCACCTGAAGACGGCGGAAAGAAAGATCATGCAACCCCGCTTTTGCTGGGCGCTGCACAGAGGATTGCCACACCTTTGTCCGATAGCCCGAAGGACGCCGCCGCAGAACAGATTGCGCCCAACCTTCCTGTCGGCGGCTTTGCCCTGTTTGTGGAAAGGCTGGGGGCAGATAAGTTGCCCGAACTGGTGGAAGCCGCAGCAGCCTACAAGATTTTCATTGAAGAACAGGATTATGTTACACGGCGTGGGCTGTTGAAGCAGATTGTCGCCCTTCGTCCTGAATGGAAAGACAACCGCCAGGATCAGATTGAGGCCTTTGGCAATCTCCTGCGTGAGGGTACATTCCTGAAAACGGGCCGCGGGCAGTTTACATTGAAGCCGGGTTCGATCCTATTGAAAAGGGCGCGTCAAATATCCATTTTATAATTTTAAAATAAGGCATTATAAACGATTTTTAAGAAATAAGATGTATGGAAATGCGAATAAGGGCATGGCCTGTTCAGCCCTTTTTCGTCGAATTATGACGTCGTTTGATCAAGGGTGCATGCAACCTGGGGCCGGTTGCAAAAATGCCCGGGCTGCGGGGATCCCGCGTCTTGTTGAAACGCAGTGGCTGCCCGTGCCCGTCGCTGACCACGGCGCCTGCCCTTTCCGCGATCAGACTGCCCGCAGCAACATCCCATTCCCAAACCGGATGCAGGGTCATCATCCCGTCAAAACGTCCTTCCGCCACCAGACAGAGGCGATAGGCCAGTGAGGGACGAAAAGCGCGCCGCAGATCGGGCACTCCGTCAGGCCAGAATTCGGGCCGAAAGCTGGATTTAGCAGCCAGAAATTCCGCCCCTGCCATATCCGCCCGGCTGCTGGCATGAATTTCGCGACCATTGCAATAAGCGCCGCTTTCCGCCTGTGCCGTATAAAGCCTGTCGCGTGCAGGCAGAAAGACCGCACCGGCGGTCACTTGCCCTGCCCTGGCAAGTGCCACGCTTACGGCAAAGCTGTCCTGTCCCTCAATGAAGGCACGGGTGCCGTCAATCGGATCGACAATGAAACACCGTTCGGATTTGAGCCGGTCCGAATCATCAGGTGTTTCTTCCGAAAGCCAGCCATAGTCAGGGCGTGCCCTGCGCAAAGATCGGGCCAGCGTGGCGTTCACGGCCAGATCGGCCTCGGTCACGGGACCCGCACCATCCTCCTTTTCCCAGCTCTGCGGGTTCCGGCGCCAGAATCCAAGCGCAACTTGCCCGGCGCTGTGTACAGCCTCGATCAGCAAGGCAAGATCCGGATCTTCACTCTCCGGCAATGGTCATTCCTTCGACCCGCAGTGACGGCACACGCGTCGAAAGATGCGCGCGTGCATCATTGGCAGGTTCGATCCGGCGCAGCATATCCCGCAAATTCCCCGCGATAGTACATTCATTCACTGCAAAGGCGATTTCACCGTTTTCAACCCAGAAACCGGAGGCCCCGCGTGAATAATCCCCTGTGGTCGGATTGATGGTGGAGCCGATCAGACTGGTAACCAACAACCCCGTTCCCATTTCCGCAATCAACTCATCACGGCTTTTGCACCCTGGTGTCAGGTCAATGTTGGATATGGCAGGCGCAGGTGGCGCGGTGGTTCCGCGTGAGGCAGACCCCGTAGGCGCCATGCCCAGCTTGCGCGATGTGGCCAGATCCAGCGTCCAGCCCTTCAGCACCCCTGCCTCAACGATTACCCTTCGTGCGGTTGGCAGCCCTTCTGCATCAAAGGGGCGGGAGCCGGAGATCCGCGGGCGCAACGGATCTTCGATGACCGACAACCCAGAGGGCAGAACTTCCCTGTCAAGCGCATCACGTAACCACCCCGAACCACGGGCAATAACCGCACCATTCACCGCGCTCAACAGATGCCCGATCAGGGAGGATGCAATGCGTTCATCATAAAGAACCGGGAATGCACCGGTACGCGGTTTGCGGGCCCCCACCCGTGCAAGGGCGCGTTCGGCGGCCAGCGCCCCGGTATCCACAGGGTTGGGCAGATCGGCGGCATGAATGCGTGCTTCGGCAGCCCAGTCACGTTCCATCGCCGCACCCTTTCCGGTAAAGGCAACCGCGGAAAAGGATCGGGAACTGCGCGCATACCCCCCCGAAAAACCATTGCTTGCCGCAAGGTGCAGGCGACGGCGGGAATGGCTGGCCGAGGCTTCAACCTGCGTGATCCCCTTGGCCGCCAGTGCCGCAGTTTCCACCGCGCGGGCATCCTCCTCCAGCTCCGCCGCGCCCGGATCGGTATCTGGATCGGATAGATCAAGTGCTGCCACATCCCAATCCCGCGCCAGTTGATCGGGATGGGCAAGGCCGGCATGAGGATCCTCGGGGGCCTCGCGGGCCATGGCAACGGCTCGTTCGGCCATGGCCGCGATTGTCCGTTCGGACTGGTCAGAGGCGGCAACGCAGGCTTGCCTCTGCCCGATCAGCACACGGAGACCAAGGTCAAGCCCCTCCGCCCGCTCCGCCTGTTCCAGACGACCCTGGCGGATATCGATCGAAACCGCCCGGCCATCAACCACGAGTGCATCGGCGGAATCGGCCCCGGCCTTTCGGGCGGCGGCAAGCAGTGCCTCTGTAAGATGGGCAAGCGATAGGGTCATGTGGTTCTCCTGCAGGTCAGCACAGGAGGTAGTCGTTCCCTATCGCCACCGCAAGCAGCAAGGTGTCAAACCCCGCCGATCCAGCCGCGGCCTGTCACGGCCCCATCGGGATCAGCATATCATTGGCATACATCCCGTCAGCTTTCCATTCGATGGTGCTGACAAGGGTATCCGGCTCATCACCCGGACGGGCGAAGATCGCGCTCATCATGCCGAATCCCGCGACGGCCTCCTGATCGATCAGCCCCATTTCCAGAAGCGTGCCCATAAGCGCATCCGCCCCGGTCAGGGACAGGTTGAGCACCCCGATCGGCATCGGCAGGAAATCCCCCAGGACCTTGGGCTGACTATTGTCGAAGGTGACGTTGCCATCGCCCAAAAGTTCCGCACCCGCCGCAGTCACCTGCAACGCGTTAAGATCGACCTGATCTATTTCGATCGGGGCCTCCTTGCCTTCAAAGGTTTCGGGGTCGAACATATTCATGATCGGACGCAGCTTACCCGTGACATCCAGAACCACGGTCATCGGTTCACGTGGCAGTTTGGACAGCGGATCGAACATGCGCCAGATCGTATCCGAAAGGGTCAGACCCTTCTGCCAGGTGTTCATGGTGAAATCCTGCGCTTCTTCACCAGGCGCAAGGGGTATGCGCAAATCTATCCCGGCCTCATCATAGCTGACCTTCAGTTCCGGCAGCGGAATTCCCCCCATCTCAGGCACCCGCAGCCCCGTGACAGAGGTGGATAGCGCCTGCGCCTCTACCAGGTAATTGAGTTTTCCCAGGCTAAACGCGATATTGAACCGCCCCCCCATCGTAGAACCTGTCATGCTGGTTTCCACATCATCCGGGGTAATGAAGGTGGCGCTGATTTCCCCACCCTCGTAGTTGAGCGTGGTATCAACGCTGCCGCCTTCCTGAAAAAAGACCAGCGGGTCGGTATTTTCGGTCATTACACTGCCGGGAAGGACATATTTCGTCATCCCGGTCAGACCGGTCAGCTTGCTGTCGAATTCGAAGCTCTTCATCTCATCATCATTCGGCGTGCCGCTTCCACCGAACGTAAAGGACTGCATGGCCACGGTAACATCCAGATTGATGTTATCCCCCGGTACCAGATCATAGCGGAAATCAATTGCCTCCACGCGCCCGTCAAGGACTACGTCCATCGGCGATTCACCATCCGTCAGGTCCCGGACTGCGAAAGCCGCGCTTTCGGCCAGAAAGGCATAGTTCATCGCCTCGGGTGTGCCGGAGGCGGTCAGTTCATCCCCTGTCAGGGTGACAATGATCCGCGCGGTGGAGGGTTGTTCGGCCATATCCTTTGAAATGACCATCATTTCGTAATCGTCGGCTATATCGACCGATACCGTACCGTCACCCTGTTCGACCAGAACCACCTGTGGGATCGTCCCGGTGATCTCGGTCGTCCCGTCAGTTGCGGAAAAGGCAAGATCGCGCAGTGTCATTGTTGCACCGTCGCGAACAACCTCAGCCGGTTCGAAATGGTAGCCCATCCGTCCCCCCAGATCCTGCCAGTTCTGCCAGACCTGATCTGCCGTCACATCGGCAAGGACAGGTGTGGCGATCAAGGAAAGGACAAACGCCATTCGAGGCGCGGAAATCAGACATGTCATCGTAATCGGTTCCTTGGCATATGCGGTTTCGGTGACACCATCGACCGGGGATGGCCCATGGTCAAGCCTGACCAGCCCGTCAAGCAGTCTTGCCAAATCCCGCCGCCCGGCGATAGCAATGCAAAAACATTGCCTGGAGGTTGTCCATGCAGGGCAGAATCGTAGCCATTACCGGGGCGAGCCGGGGTATCGGGGCCGCAGCGGCGCGGGTTTTCGCAAATGCGGGCGCGCGGGTGGCATTGCTGGCCCGTTCGGAAAGGGAAATTGCGGGGATTGCCGCCGAAATCGGTTCCGATCAGGCCATGGCCCTGCCCTGTGACGTCGCCCGTGCAGATCAGGTTTCTGATGCGCTGACGCGTATTTGCGAAACCTGGGGGCGGCTTGATGTGCTGATCAACAATGCCGGGGTGATCGACCCGATCGCACGGCTTTCCGAGGCCCTGCCAGAGGATTGGGGCCGCGCAATCGATATTAATCTCAAGGGTGTTTTTCATGGTATGCGCGCCGCCATTCCCATAATGCGCACCCAGGGTGGCGGGACCATCATCACAATTTCATCCGGTGCAGCGAGCAACCCCCTGGAGGGTTGGAGCGCCTATTGTTCGGCCAAGGCCGGAGCTGCGATGCTGACCCGGGCAGCCCATCTGGAAGAGGCCGGGAACGGATTGCGGATCATGGGGCTTTCGCCGGGGACGGTGGCAACGGACATGCAGGTCAGGATCAAGGCCAGCGGCATCAACCGGGTAAGCCAGCTTGACCCCGCGGTCCATATCCCCGCCGATTGGCCGGCGCGGGCGCTTTTATGGATGTGCGGCCCTGCCGCGGATGAATGGCTTGGTCAGGAAATATCGCTTCGGGATGAAGCAATTCGCCGCAAGGCCGGACTGATCGCATAGCAACCTTCGAATACGCATGGGCGGCAAGACCCGGCGGCGGCCCCGTTCAAGGTGTTGATCCCGGGGGCCGTCCGCCCGGGGTGCCAAGATAGGCTTCCAACGCGGGCGGAGGATCATCCAGCAATGACCCGGTTGCCACGGGTGTTGCAGCGGTGCCATCGGCCACAAGGCATGTTTGCGGCGCGAATCTGCGCGCATCGGCGGGATCATGGGTAACCATCAGAACCGTAGTCCCCGCCTGTATCGCAATTTCCCCGACCAGGGCCAGCATCTCCGCCTTCAAGGCCGGGCCAAGCGCCGCAAAAGGTTCATCCAGCAAAAGAACGGGCCGGTCCCGCAAAAGGGTGCGGGCCAGTGCCGCGCGGCTTTGCTGCCCGCCTGACAGTTCGGATGGACGGCGTGTGGCCATCCCCGCCAAACCAACCCGGACCAGCGCCCCTTCCACACGAGCATGATCCGACGCGGTCAGGCGGAGGGAAGGATCAATACCAAGCCCGACATTCTGTGCCAAAGTGAGATGTGGAAAAAGGTTCTGATCCTGAAAAAGCGTGGTAATCGGACGTTTTCCCGGGGCCTTGCGGGTAATGTCCTGCCCGGCCCAGAGGGTGCGACCGGCAAATGGCGCGAAGAAACCGCCGATTACCGATAGCAATGTGGATTTTCCTGCCCCCGAAGGGCCGATTATCGCGATTCGCGCCCCCGGCGGAATTGACCAACTGGCGGTCAGGCGAAACCCGCCCTGACGAATATCCAGACCGTCAAGATTGAGCATGCCGTCGCCCCAGATCTTCGAAAAGCCAGAAAAGCGCAAAGCTCAACCCCACCAGCAGCAAGGCGGCGGAGGCTGCGGTCTCCAGCCGGTAGGATCCCATCAGCTGCTTTACCAATAATGGCAGGGTTGGTTCCTGTTCTGCCGCGAAAAGTGTGATCACCCCGAGATCCCCCATTGAAAAAGCTGCCGAAAGTCCTGCGGCAAAGCCCAGGGGCCGCGCCATCCGGGGTAATATAACCCAGCGCAGACGGGCATACCCCCCCATTGCAAGCGATTGGGCAAGCCGGGCATAGTCGGTCTCCAGTGCTTCCACCCCCGGTGCAAGGATACGAAAGGCGAAGGGAAGCGACAGCAATGCATTGACCAGAACGGTTACCGGCAATGCCAGATCGGACGGCCGGATCAGCGGCTGCAGGATCAGGAAAAAACCGGTTCCGAGAACCAGCGCCGAGGCCGCCAGTGGCAGGGATGCCGCCAGTGAAAGCCAGCTACGCCCGCCCTTCGCCCAGGCCAGCGCCAGTACCAGCGCGGCCGTGACCGTCAGGGCTGTACTGCCCAGGGCCACCAGAACGGAACGCGTCGCCGCGGCCCAAACTGAAACGGGCAGGCCCGCCAACCCCGGAAGGCCCCGCATCACCACGGCGATCAACGGCAAGGCCACAAAAGTGGTCATCAGGATCAGCGCCAACATATCAAGCCATCTTGCAAGGCCCGGCGGCCCTTCCGGCCCACCCCGCACATCAAGCCCTGCCCCAAAGGTCGTGGGCAGCGCCAAGCGGCTTGCAAGCAGGAAGGCCATGGCACAAAGACCGAATTGTACCAGCGCCAGCCGGGCCGCGGCGATCAGATCGAAATCAAGCCGCAGCGCCTGATAAATTGCCAGTTCCACCGTTGTGGCACGCGGTCCGCCCCCAAGCGTCAGCGCAACGGCAAAGCTTGTCAGGCAGATCGTGAAGACCACCAGCCCCGCCCCCGGCAGAACCCTGCGCAGCATCGGGATTTCGATATGGCGCCGGATATCACGGGATGAAAAACCCAGCGAGGCCGCAAGACGGAACCGTTCCGCCGGAATCGCCTGCCAACCCTGCAGCACGATCCGCACCACAAGCGGCAGGTTGAAAAAGACATGCGCCAGAATCACGCCCGGGATCCCATAGATGGAAATGGCTGAAATCCCCAGAAACCCCAATCCCTGATTGACCCAGCCGGCACGGCCAAACACCGTGACCAGCCCTAAAACGGCAACGATAACCGGTAAAAGGAAAGGCGCCCCCAAAAGCGTTATCATCGCCTCGCGGCCCCGAAAACGGCGCCGGGCAAGGGCGCGGGCAACCGGCACGGCGAGAACCATCGAAAGCCCCGCCGAAAGTGCCGCTTGCCAAAGCGTGAAGCGCAGCGCCGCCAGATCGGACGGCGACAGGGAAAATCCCCCAAGCCGCAACCCGAGCGCGCCAAGCGGGGCCAGCAGCAGCACAAGGATCGTGACGGCCAGCCCCGCCGCGATCAGCGAGACAGCGCGGCCTGCCATTCGGCCAATGCCTCATCGCGGATGGTGGCAGCTTCCTCACTGGAAAACAGCAGGGATTTTTCAGGCCGGGCCAACGTTTCGTAACCTTCCGGCAGTCCCTTTCCGGACAGATGGGCAGGATACATCCAGTTGGTCAGCGGAATGACCGATTGAAAGGCCTCGGTTTCCATGAAGGCAAGGAATTGATCGGCCAGTTCCGGTTGCGGTGCGGCAGCCAGTTTTCCGACCAGTTCCACCTGCATGTAATGCCCTTCGGCAAAAATGGCCGCAGCTTTGCTGTCGTCCTTTTCGGCAATCAGGTGATAGGCCGGGGAGGTGGTATAGGACAGCGCCATATCCACCTCTCCGGCCGTGAACATGCCATAGGCTTCCGACCAACTGGGGGTAATGGTCAGGATATTGTCGGAAAGCGCCGCCCAGATTTCCTCCGCGCGGGGACCATAGGCGGCCTTTACCCACATCAGCAGGCTCAGCCCCGGGGTGGAGGAACGCGGATCCTGAATGACGATCTTCAGATCGGATGCGGCAAGTGCCTCGAAACTATCGGGCGGTTCGGGCAATATTGCCTTGTCATAGACAAAGGCCAGCCAACTCCAGTCGAAAGGCCGGAAAAGCGGGTCCTCGAAGGGAACCGGCAGATCACTTTGTGATGGACGGCCATGCGGCGCGAACAATCCGGACTCCCTTGCGGCCGAAGTCAGGTTGGTATCGAGCCCGAGGACGAGCGAGGCTTCCGAACGTGCCCCTTCAAGTTTGAGCCGCGCAACAAGGGCCGCCCCATCACCTGCCCCGACAAAGCGCAGATCGCAGTTGCATTCGGCCTCGAAGGCGGTTTCCCAGGCCGGGCCGGGCCCCCATTCGGATGTAATACTGTCATAGGTCAACACGGTCAGCACGGGCGTTTCAGCCGCTGCCATTGTGGCAGTGACCGCGAAACCCAGCGCGAGGAACGGATGTTTCATGTCATCTCTCCATCTGCGACGGGCGGAGTCGGGATGGATAGACCATTCACCTTCCCTCCGCCGGTATAATCCGGTTCAGGTTCGACGGGTTCGCGGGTTTTACCCGCATCTCAGCCGTTCGCACGGCACCCCGAGGTTCTTGCAGGATAACGCAATGCACTCCGGCCGCAAGGGCCATTTCCATTCGCATGATCAACCGACCCGGCAAGCGCCCCTGCCCCGCCCCATGATATGAAGGCAGATTATTGCGTGGCTTGTTCGACGGCCACGGTCACATCCAGGCTTTCCTGCCCTTCGCCGCGTGCGACGCCACGGATCGGAGCCGCCTCCTGCGCATTGCGTCCCGAACCAAGACGGATATAGCGATCATCGGGGCAACAGCGATTGGCTGGATCGAAACCGACCCAACCCAACCCCTCAATCCAGATTTCCGCCCAGGCATGGCTGGCCTCATGGGGGGCACCATCCCCGGTCGCATGCAGATAGCCCGATACGTAGCGCGCCGGAAGTCCGGCAGCCAGGGCCACGGCAATCAGCGCATGGGCGTGATCCTGACAGACACCTTCGCCAAGGGAAAGCGCCTCTGCCGCCGTGGTATGGGCTTCCGTCACCCCCGGCCGGTAGGCAATCGCATCGGCCACGGCCCCCGACAGGCGATGTGCGGCCTCCAGTGTTCCTTCCGCGCCTTCCGCCACCACCGCCAGTTCATTCAGGGCAACATCGGCATGGGTGGCGGGCGTTTCCTCCAGATAGTAAAGCGGTGGCACGGTTTCACGATGCCCGCGCAGGACCCCCGCCAGATCGGATGTTTCCACCTGTCCCGTGACGCGCACCTCGATATCCGTCAGCGGGCCAATCACGGACCATCCCTGAACCCGATCACCCGCGCCGTCGCGAAATTCACCCCCCCTGACCCCATCCGTCACCGTGATCTGCCAATCGAGAAGGCGTTGACCATCAAAGGCGGATGGTGTCATGCGGTGGCTTTGAACCACGGCGCGCACGGGTTGGTCATAATGATATCGGGTCATGTGGTCGACTGTGAGCAACATCACCGTATATCCCCGCTCAGGTAGGATTCGTGGACTGCATTGCCCAATGCCGCATTTTCCCTGATGAAGCGCGTAAGGAATTCATGCAGCCCTTCGTCGAAGACGTCTTCGGCCGTAAGTTTGGAAAGCTGCTGCAGCAAGGCACCCGCCTGCGCCTGTGCAGCTGTTGAACGCCCATACCCTTTGGACAGGCGCCCCAGATGAAGATTGGCCTCATCGATACAGGTGACCAGCGAACGCGGGCATTGCGGATTGAGGATCAGGAAATGCGCGATCTTGGCTGCGGTGATATCGCCACCATAGGCCCAGTGAAAGGCACGATGCAGCGATAACGCACGTAGCAGCGTCGTCCATTGGTAATTATCAAGCCCCGAGCCCACAAATTCCACCCTTGGCAGCAGGACGTAATATTTCACATCCACAAGCCGTGCCGTATTATCCGCCCGTTCGATCAGATAGCCGAGATTGAGAAAATCCCAGCCATCCTTGCGTAATTGCGTCCCCTCAATCGCGCCCCGCACCAGCGCGGCCTGCCGCATGGTCCAGTCGCTCAGTTGCGATTGGTCCAGTTCACTGCGTTCGGTCCGTTCAAGCTGACGCAATTCCTGAAAGGCACTGTTGAGCGCATCCCAGACCTGCCGCGTCAATGCGGTGCGCACGATCCGCGCATTTTCGCGGGCCTGCGAAATGCAACTGGCAACCGATGCCGGATTATCCCGATCGAAGAAAAGATGGCTTTCGAGGTTCCGTTGCACCGGGTCACCGTATTTCTGCGCAAAGGCGTCCGACGTCCCGGAGGCCTGAAGCAGACTGTCCCATTCGTTGCGGTACCCGTGGGCCGACGGGATCAATGTGATCCGCGCACCAACTTCCAGCAGCCGTGCTGCAGTTTCGGCACGTTCCATGTAGCGGGCGATCCAGAAAAGATTATCTGCAGTTCTGCTCAGCATGGTTTCACTCCGCGAGAACCCAGGTGTCCTTGACCCCGCCACCCTGACTGGAATTCACCACCAGGGAGCCTTCGGTCAATGCAACACGTGTCAGCCCACCGGGCACAAGTTCAATCCGTTCGCCGACCAGGCAATAGGGGCGCAGATCCACGTGACGGGGTGCGATCCCCTCTTCCACAAAGGTTGGCGTTGTCGAAAGCGACAGCGTCGGCTGGGCAATGTAATTGCCCGGGCGCGCAAGGATACGTTCGCGAAAGGCCTCAATCTGTTCCCGGGTCGATTTCGGCCCCACCAGCATCCCGTAACCGCCGGAGCCATGCACCTCCTTCACCACCAGATCGCCGAGATTGCCAAGCACATGGGACAGATCATCGGGCTTGCCGCATTGCCAGGTCGGGACATTGTTCAGGATAGGCTCCTCCCCCAGGTAAAACCGGACCATTTCCGGCACAAAGGTATAGACTGCCTTGTCATCGGCCACACCCGCGCCGGGGGCCGAACAGATACTGACCCCGCCAGAACGATAGACATCCATCAACCCCGGTACGCCCAGCATGCTGTCGGGGCGGAAACAAAGTGGGTCGATGAAGGCATCGTCGATCCGGCGATAGATTACATCCACCCGTTTTGGCCCCTCCGTCGTGCGCATCCAGACGAATTCACCTTCGACAAACAGATCCTGCCCCTCAACCAGTTCCACCCCCATTAGATCGGCCAGAAAGGAGTGTTCATAATAGGCAGAATTGAAATGCCCCGGCGTCAGGATCACCACGACAGGTTCGCCCTCGCATTTCGTCGGGGCGACGGAGGCCAGGGTCTGGCGCAGGAGTTCCGGATAGCTTTCCACCGGCGCGATGCGGTTTTCCCGGAAAAGTCCGGGAAACATCCGCATCATGATTTCGCGGTTTTCCAGCATGTAGGAAACCCCCGACGGCGTGCGGCAATTATCTTCGAGCACGAAAAATTCATCCGGGCCGGTGCGCACCAGATCGATCCCGACGATATGGGAATAGACCCCCTTGGCGGGCACAATCCCCGCCACTGCCCGTTCGAAAGCCTCATTGCGATAGACAAGTTCCGCCGGGATCCGACCGGCGCGCACAATTTCACCGCGCGCATAGATATCGGACAGAAAGGCGTTGAGCGCACGCGCGCGCTGCTTGATACCGCGTTCCAGCCGTGCCCATTCCATGCCGGTAAAGACACGGGGGAACATGTCAAAGGGAATAAGGCGGTCGGGATCCCCGCCTTCGCCATAGACCGCGAAGGTGATGCCGATACGCCGGAACAGGTCTTCCGCTTCGGCCTGTTTCATCTGCCGCAATCCTGCCGGCATCCGGCTTACCCAGTCGCCCAGCTGCGCATAAGGTTCGCGCACCCGGTCACCATCATACATCTCGTTGAAATAACTGACCAAGCGTATCCCCATCGCTTCCGCAGCGCCGAATTCCCCCCGCGCCGTTCCGGTTCCAGTAAATCAGTGAAGTTCGCCGGAGGGAAGCATCCCGCAACGATATTCCGTCCTGTCACCTGTCAATCGCGCAGGATTTCCTCAAGACGACGTTCTTCTGCCTCACTAAGAGGCGGATCGGTGGCGACAGTACCGCGACGACGGCGGATATAGGCAAAGGCGGTCAGCCCGCCAACCAGCAGCATCGCCGGGCCCGCCGCCCACAGGAACATGTTCATGCCATCGCGTCGCGGGTTCAGCAGCACATATTCACCATAGCGGTCGGTCACGAAATCGACCACCTCGGCATTGCTGTCCCCCTCCAGCAGCCTTTCCCGGACCAGGAGCCGCAGATCCCGTGCAAGCCCGGCATTGCTGTCATCTATATTTTCGTTCCGGCAGACAAGGCAGCGCAGATCCTTGGAAATCTCCCGCGCGCGGGCCTCCAGTGCCGGATCGGGCAGGATTTCATCCGGCTGTACGGCAAGGACAGGACCGGCCACCAGAAGGAGGATGAGAAACAGGCGTTTCATTCCGCTGCCACCGGTTTTGCGGGGGCCCGACGCGCGCCGGCAGCCACACGAAAGCGCCGGTCAGCCAGGCTGATCAACCCGCCCAGGGCCATCAGGATCGCGCCACCCCAGATCCAGTTGGCAAAAGGTTTGTAATAGCTGCGAAGCGCCCAGGACCCATTTGCCTGCCGGTCGCCCACCACCAGATAGATATCACGCAGGAAACCATAATCGATGGCGGCTTCGGTCGTGGGCATGCCCGCAACGGGGTAGATCCGCTTTTCGGGAAAGAGCGTTGCAACCTTCCGGCCATTGCGGGAAACCTCCATCCGGGCGCGGGTGGAAAGATAATTCGGGCCTTCGATTTCGGCAACCTCGGCCAGGGTGATCGTATAGCCCTTCAGATCAAAACTCTCACCAGAATGAACGGTACGGATATCCTCCATTTCCCAGGCAAGCATCGCGGCGCAGGCAAAACAGGTGACGCCAAGCCCGGCATGGGAAATCGCCTTGCCCCAATCCGCGCGTGTCAGCCGGCGCAGCCGGGAAAGCCGCCCGGAAAGGCCGCCTCGTCCCGTGCGTGACCACAGATCCCTGAATGCGCCGATCACGACCCAGACACCAAGCGCCAGCCCGACCGGGCCAAGCGCGGAACGCCCGGTCTGCACCGCAAAGGCCAGTGCCGCCAGTGCCAGTGCCAATATCGCGATCGGAACCAGAAGCCGCATGGCCGGACGAAGTCGCGCACGTTTCCACGGCAGCATCGCCCCGACCGGAAGAATCAGACAGATCCCGACCATGAAAGGGGTAAAGGCCGCATTGAAAAACGGCGCACCAACCGAAAGTTTCTGTGCCCAGGCCATTTCCGCAACCAGTGGCCAGATCGTTCCGACAAAAACCACGAAACAGGCCACGGTCAGCAGCAGATTATTCGCCACAAGCGCACTTTCGCGGCTGATTGGCGCAAAGACACCCTTGGCCTCAAGCACCCCGGCGCGGAAAGCGAAAAGCGTCAGCGCCCCACCCATGAAAAAGGCAAGGATCGCCAGGATGAACACACCGCGTTCAGGATCGTTGGCAAAGGCATGAACGGAGGTCAGTACGCCGGACCGGACAATGAAAGTACCGATCAGCGAAAACCCGAAGGCAAGGATGGCCAACAGGATTGTCCAGGCTTTCAATGCTTCGCGCTTTTCGACCACGATAGCGGAATGCAGAAGTGCCGCCGCGATCAGCCAGGGCATGAATGAGGCGTTTTCCACCGGATCCCAGAACCAGAATCCGCCCCAGCCAAGCTCATAATAGGCCCACCAACTGCCCAGGGCGATCCCGATGGTCAGGAAGACCCAGGCAGCCAATGTCCAGGGACGCACCCAGCGGCCCCAGGCCGCATCCACCCGGCCTTCCATCAACGCGGCCACCGCAAAGGAAAAGGTTACCGACAACCCAACATAGCCGAGATAGAGAAAGGGGGGATGAAAGGCGAGGCCCGGATCCTGCAACAGCGGGTTCAGATCCTCCCCGTCAAAGGGCGGTACTGCCATGCGCAGGAAGGGGTTGGAGGTCAGGAGCATGAAGGTCAGGAAAGCAACACCGATCGCCCCCTGTACCCCCAGAACCCGGGCGCGAAGCCTGGGCGGCAACCCACCCCCGAAACCGGCCACAGCCGCCCCGAAAATCGCAAGGATCAGCGTCCAGAGGAGCAATGACCCCTCATGATTGCCCCAGGTGCCGGTGATCTTGTAAAGCATGGGCTTCAGCGTATGGGAGTTTTCCACCACCAGCCGGACGGAAAAATCGGAGCTTACAAAGGCATAGGTCAATGCGGCAAAGCTGAAACTGATCAGGATGACCTGCAACAGGGCAGCGGGTTCGGCCACGGCCATCCAGCCCGGCCAGCGCCTTGCTGTTCCCACCAGCGGCATGACCGTCTGGATCAGCGCCACGCAAAGCGCAAGGATCAAGGCGAAATGTCCCAGTTCGACAATCATCATGGCTCCCGTTTGCGGCCCGGTTGCTTGCTTCGCCCCAGGTTAAACGGGATTGCCGACAGGGCCAATGGGGATACGCCGGAGGAATGCGGAACATTATCACGTTCCCGTGCCCACATTCGGTGCGACCATCCCCTGCCGTTCAATGCAGCCGGAATTCCCCGACCACATTGCGCCATTGCCCGGGCGCGATCAGCTTTCGATGGGTAAATCGGACGGAATGGAGCGGACCTTCGATCTTTTTTTGCCAGAATTCGATAAAATCAAAGAGCTTCGGATAGTCAGGTGCCAGATCATATTCCTGCCAGATATAGCTGTTCAACACATGGTGATAGTCGGGCAGACGATAATAGAATTCCGCCGTCGTCAGACCATAGCCCTGAAGCATGAGTTCGGTTTCTCTGGGTTCCATTTTGGGCCTCGATTGCAAACCTCATGAATCGAGCATGTCATGGCCTGGTTTATTTTCAATAAAAACAAAATATTGCTGTTTTCGGCCTCAATCCTGCAGACATGACCCGATAACAGTGGGAATAGGCGGCATTGCACCCATTATACTGTATGGTCTATAGTCCGGCAAACCAGATCTTGGGGGATGGCAATGGCACCCCGGGGCCATAGCGGAAAGAGCAGCCGACGTGAACGACACACCGGAAGAAACTGAAAACACAGGAAAACCGCCTGAACGGCCTATCTATCACGGGCCCAGCGTTTCCATCGCCGAAGAGATGAAGACGGCCTATCTCGACTACGCCATGAGCGTGATCGTTTCCCGTGCGATTCCGGATCTGCGTGATGGGTTGAAGCCGGTACACCGGCGGATCCTGTATGCGATGCATGAATCAGGCAATGGCCATGACAAGCCCTACCGCAAATCGGCCCGCCCGGTGGGGGATACGATGGGGAAATATCACCCGCATGGCGACAGCGCGATCTATGATGCGCTCGTGCGCATGGCACAACCCTTTTCCATGAGCCTCAAGCTGCTGGATGGGCAGGGTAATTTCGGCTCGATGGATGGCGATGCACCTGCCGCCATGCGTTACACCGAAGTTCGCATGGACAAGCCCGCAGCCTTCCTTCTGGCCGATATCGACAAGGATACCGTCGATTTTCAGGATAATTATGACGGCAAGGACCGTGAACCAACGGTATTGCCCGCGCGGTTTCCCAACATGCTCGTCAATGGGGCGGGCGGTATTGCAGTCGGCATGGCTACGAATATTCCCCCGCACAATCTGGGCGAGGTCATCGACGGGACATTGGCCCTGATTGCCGATCCGGACATGTCCACCGAGGCCCTGATGGATATTATCCCGGCACCGGATTTCCCGACCGGCGCACAGATCCTCGGCCGTTCGGGCGCACGCAAGGCCTATCTGGAAGGGCGCGGATCCGTCATCATCCGGGCAAGGACCCATGTGGAGGAGATCCGCAAGGACCGTTTCGCCATCGTGGTCGATGAGGTGCCCTATCAGGTCAACAAGGCCTCAATGATAGAAAAGATCGCCGAACTTGTCCGTGAAAAACGTATTGAGGGCGTTTCGGGTGTCGCCGACGAATCCGACCGGATCGGCGTACGCGTGGTGATTGAGCTCAAACGCGATGCCACCCCGGATGTGGTGCTGAACCAGCTTTATCGCTTCACCCCGATGCAGACTTCCTTTGGCTGCAATATGCTGGCACTGAACGGGGGGCGCCCCGAACAGCTTGGCCTGCGCGATTTTCTTTCACATTTCATAACCTTCCGTGAAGATGTTGTAGCACGCCGAACCGCCTATGAATTGCGCAGGGCACGTGAACGAAGCCATATCCTTTGTGGTCTTGCAGTGGCGGTTTCCAATGTCGATGAGGTCGTACGCACGATCCGCGCCTCCGCCGATGCCGCCGAAGCCCGCGAAAAACTGATGACGCGCCGCTGGCCCGCCGAGGATATCGCCGCCTATATCCGCCTGATCGATGATCCGACCCATACGATGAATGATGACGGGACCTATAACCTGTCGGAAACCCAGGCCCGGGCCATTCTGGAATTGCGGCTGCAGCGCTTGACACAGATCGGGGTGAAGGAGGTTACCGACGAACTTGAGGACCTCGCCGCAAAGATCAAGGATTATCTGGATATTCTGTCCTCACGCGAACGGATCATGGCGATCATTTCCGATGAGCTTCGCGAGGTGCGCGAAGCCTTTGCCGTGCCGCGCCGCACCGAAATCGTGGACTGGTCCGGCGATATGGAGGATGAAGACCTTATCGAGCGTGAGGATATGGTCGTTACCATCACCTCCGGTGGTTATATCAAACGCACCCCCCTTGCCGAATTCCGCCAGCAGAATCGTGGCGGCAAGGGGCTTTCCTCGATGCAGACCAAGGAAGATGACGTCGTAACCACGCTTTTCGTGGCCAATACGCATACATGGCTGTTGTTCTTCACCACGGACGGGATGGTCTACAAGCTCAAGACCTGGCGTTTGCCGCTGGCCAGTCGAAATGCCAAGGGCAAGGCAATCGTGAACATCCTGCCAATCCAGAACGGAATTTCCATCGCCGCGCTGATGCCTGTCGATGTACCGGAAGAGGAATGGGAAAAGCTGCAGATCGTCTTTGCCACTTCGGCAGGGGATGTGCGGCGCAACGCACTTTCCGATTTCACCAATGTCATGCGCAATGGCAAGATCGCGATGAAGCTGCCCGAAGGGGTAAGCCTGGTCAATGCCGCCATTGCCGATGAAAGCTATGACATGATGCTGGTTACGGCCCTGGGCAGGGCGATCCGTTTCCCGACAACCGAGGTCCGGATCTTCAAAGGTCGCGATTCGACGGGTGTACGCGGGGTAAGACTGGCCGGGGATGATCTTGTCGTCTCGATGGCCGCGATCCGTCATTTTGAGGCAAACCCCGAAGAACGCGCCGCCTATCTGAAGCAGCGCCGCCTGATGGCGGGCGTGACCGAAGATGAGGGTGACGATGAAGATGAAACCGTGACCGAGGGCCAGCTGACGCCAGAACGTTATGCGGAAATGTCCGCGGCAGAGGATCTGATCCTGACGATTACCCATGGTGGGTCGGGCAAGCTTTCCTCAAGCCACGATTATCCGGTGCGTGGGCGCGGTGGAATGGGGGTAAAGGCCATTTCCCCCGGCCCGCGCGGCGGGCGTATCGTGGCCTCTTTCCCGGTTGAACTGAGTGATCAGATCATGCTGGCAACCTCCAGTGGCCAATCTATTCGGGTGCCTGTGGATCAGGTCAGCTTCCGGTCGCGTTCAGCAGGCGGGGTGCGGGTTTTCAACACCGCCGAAGGCGAAGAGGTTGTTTCGGTTGCACGGATCGCCGAGCAGGGCGAGGAAGAATAACCCGGCGGCCTTATCCGGGCCTGGCTCAGCTTGGCATATCTCGAAGTCTTCCCGGTCTTTTCAAAAACAGGGGCCACCGCTATGTGATCCTCGCGTCAGGGATGGCCGCCAGCCCCGGGACTATAATTGCCAGAGGAAAAAGAAATGGCCGAGTGGCTTCATATCATCGGCGGTGGAATGGCAGGGTCGGAGGCGGCCTGGCAGGCCGCAGAGGCCGGTATCCGGGTTGTTTTACATGAGATGCGGCCCAGGGTCGGGACCTTTGCACATCAAACGGGCGATCTGGCGGAGATGGTCTGTTCCAATTCCTTTCGTTCCGATGACAATGAACGTAATGCGGTAGGATTGCTGCATTGGGAAATGGAAGCCGCCAGGGGGCTGATCATGGAAATGGCCCGGGCGCATCGATTGCCTGCCGGGGGGGCCTTGGCTGTTGACCGCAGCCTTTTTTCCGCCGGGGTAACTGAGCGGCTCCGCGCACATCCAATGATTTCCATTTCAAAAGAAGAAATTACGGACCTTCCTTCAAGTGATGAATGGATTGTGGCAACAGGGCCATTGACCTCATCTGCACTGGCCGAAAGCATCCGCAAAGTCACAGGGTCGGAAAGCCTGGCATTTTTTGACGCCATCGCCCCGATTGTTTATGCCGACACGATCGACATGGGGATTGCCTGGCGGCAGAGCCGCTATGACAAGGGTGAGACGGAAGAAGAACAAAAGGCCTATCTCAATTGCCCGATGACGCAGCCGCAATATGAGGCGTTTATCGATGCGCTTCTGGCCGCCGAAAAAACGGAATTTCGCGAAGGGGAAACCGCAACCTATTTTGACGGCTGCCTGCCAATCGAGGTTATGGCCGAGCGCGGACGCGAGACACTGCGCCATGGGCCAATGAAACCTGTTGGCCTGACCAATGCCCATTGCCCTGACGAAAAACCCCATGCGGTCGTACAATTGCGCCGGGATAACAAACTGGGCACGCTCTATAATATCGTGGGCTTCCAGACAAAGATGAAATATGGATCGCAAACTACTGTTTTAAGGATGATTCCCGGATTAGAGAATGCACGGTTTGCCCGTTTGGGCGGGATCCACCGTAATACCTTTCTGAACTCGCCCACGCTTCTGGATGATCGGCTACGGTTGCGCGCACAGCCAAATATCCGCTTTGCCGGGCAGGTAACGGGGGTTGAGGGCTATGTCGAAAGTGCGGCAATGGGGCTTTTGGCCGGGCGGATGGCTGCGGCGGAATTACAGAGGCACGATCTGCCGCCCCCGCCCCCGGAAACGGCCATGGGGGCGCTGATCACCCATATCACCGGCGGGGCGGAAGCCAGGAGTTTTCAGCCGATGAATGTGAATTTTGGCCTTTTCCCACCAATCGCGGCAAAGGGAGGGCGCCGGGGACGAAAAGACCGTTACAAGGCCTATACTGATAGGGCAAAGGCGGCCTTCAAGGATTGGCTGGCGCGGCAGGGCTGATGTATCGCACGCGTTTTGCCCCCTCCCCAACCGGGCCATTACATCTTGGCCATGCCTTTTCGGCGCTTCTGGCGCATGACCGTGCAAAGGCCAATGATGGGGAGATGCTGCTCAGGATCGAAGACATCGACCACACCCGTGCCCGACCGGAATGGGAGGCGGCAATTCACGAGGATCTCATCTGGCTGGGGATCGGATATCGCCGCCCGGTAATGCGGCAGTCGGAACGGCTGGACATCTATTCCGCCGCACTGGACCGGCTGGCAGGAATGGGAATCCTCTATCCCTGTCAATGCAGGCGGCGTGATATTCAGGCAGCCCTTTCCGCACCGCAGGAAGGGGTTTCGGTAACAGGGCCCGATGGCGTGATTTATCCCGGAACCTGCAGGGGGCGGGCGATGCCTGGGGACGGGAGCGGGGCGATCCGGCTGAATATGGCCCGGGCAATGGACCTGGTTGGCGAACTGGCATTTGATGAGACGGGGCCGGTTTCCCCCGGCCGCCATCGTTTCGGTATAGCCTGGATGTGCGAAAGGGTTGGCGATGTGGTGCTTGCCAGGCGTGATTTCGGCACATCCTACCATCTTTCGGTGGTTCTGGACGACGCCCAACAGAGGATCAGTGAGGTGATACGAGGGGCTGACCTTTTTGAAGCCACACCCATTCATATCCTTCTACAGGATCTTCTTGCCCTGCCCCGCCCCAGCTATCACCATCATCAACTGATCCGCGATGAGGCAGGCAAGCGCCTTGCCAAACGCGATGATGCCCGGGCCATTGCAAAATACCGTGCGGAAGGGGCAACACCCATGGATATCCGGCGCATGGTAAAATTGTAGACCCGCATATCTTCCCGCCTGTTGACGATATAGCCGAAACTGGCCCCATAGAAGGGGCTTCCGGATCAGGGGGCAAAGGCCTCCGGCCGGGCCTCATGCGCCATATGATCCAGTACCGCATTGACAAATTTCGGCTCACGCCCAGCCGGGAAAAAGGCCTTGGCGACCTCAACATATTCGGTAATCGTAACCTTGGGCGGCGTTTCCATTTCGGTCAGTTCGGCCCCTGCGGCACGAAAGAGCGCCCGCAATACCGGATCGATCCGGTCAATCGGCCATTTGGCAACCAGTGCACGGTCAGTCATCTGATCGATCTTCGACTGCCAGTTCACGGCATGATCAACGACCGCCCTGAAATGGCGCGAATCCCCTTCGGCAAATTCGTTTTCGTCGATTATTCCGCCGAAACGGAAATCCTCAAATTCACGGATGACGGATTCTACCGTCTGACCCGAGCTTTCCATCTGAAAAAGCGCCTGCACAGCATAAAGCCGTGCCGCAGATTTCATTTGACGGCGGTCGGTTTTGGCAGGTTTGCTCATGCGCGGAACGTGTCTTCAGGCGGGCGAAAGCCAATCCCCTCGCGCTGGCCCGACCAGCGGCGCGAAAGGGCAATAAGGTGAAGGGCAGCAGCAGCAGCACCGCCGCCCTTGTTTTGCCCCGCTGGATCAGCACGGGTTTCCGCCTGAGCCCGGTTTTCTACCGTCAGGATCCCGTTTCCGATACAGGCCCCTTGCAACCCCAACAGGGATATGGCGCGGGAACTGTCATTGCAGACGGTATCGTAATGTGTGGTTTCCCCCCGCATCACACAACCCAATGCCACATAGCCGTCAAAATTTGCCTGCCTTTCGGCCATGGCAATCGCACTGGGGATTTCCAGCGCGCCGGGCACTTCAACGGTTTCCGTTTCCGCCCCGCACCGGGCGGCCATGCCTTGCGCACCCGTCACCAGATTATCTGCGATATCCTTGTAATAGGGCGATACCACGATCAGCAGTTTTACCGGTCTGTCAAATTCCGGCAGGGATAATTCGTGATGAGTTTCGGCAGTGGCCATGGGTCAGGCCTTCGCGATCGGCCGGGTGCCGGTAATGGACAGCCCATAGGCCTCCAGTCCTACCACCTTCGGCTTGGGTGAGTTCGTCAGCAAGATCAGATCATGCAGCCCGAGCGACGAAAGGATCTGCGCCCCAAGACCGTATTGGCGCAGGATCTGGGGGCTGACCTCATTGCCATTGCGCAGCTTCATCTGCAAATCGCGCAGCAAAACCACAACGCCGCGCCCCTCATCGGCAATCATGCGCATGGCATCGGCGAATTCTTCGGTGCGTCCCGCCGGGCCGAGCCCGACCACATCCATCAACGGATCAAGCGTATGCATCCGTACAAGAACCGGATCCCCGCCCGAAATATCGCCCTTGATCAGCGCTACGTGTTCGGCCCCGTCCGCCGCATCCGTGTAGATACGCATCACCCATTCCCCGCCGAATTCGGAGGTAATGGTGTTTTCAGTGCTGACCTTGACCAGGTTGTCATGCCGGCGCCGATAGGCGATGAGGTCGGAAATCGTGCCGATCTTCAATCCGTGTTTCTGGGCGAAGGCCACCAGATCGGGCAATCGCGCCATGGTGCCATCATCATTCATGATTTCGCAGATCACCCCCGAAGGGTTGAGACCGGCCAGGCGGCTGATATCCACGGCTGCCTCGGTATGGCCGGCCCGCACCAGCACCCCCCCATCGCGCGCGCGCAGCGGAAAGACATGCCCCGGCGTCGCAATATCCTGAGGGCCCTTTGCGGAATCAATAGCGACTGCCACGGTCAGCGCGCGATCAGCAGCGGAAATTCCCGTGGAAACACCTTCGCGCGCCTCGATCGACAGGGTGAAGGCGGTTTCATGGCGGGAAGAGTTCTTGGCACTCATCAGCGGCAAGCCAAGGGCCTCGATCCGCTGGGCGGGCAAGGCAAGACAGATCAGCCCGCGCCCATGCGTTGCCATGAAATTGACTGCGGCAGGCGTGCACATCTGTGCCGGGATGATCAGATCGCCCTCATTTTCGCGATCTTCATGATCGACCAGGATGAACATGCGTCCGTTACGGGCGTCATCGATGATTTCCTCAACCGAGGAAATCGCGTCGGTATAGTTGGTTTCCAACATGGGTGCCTCTTTTCTGCCCCTGCCCTTACAGCGCCCAAGCGCGGATTGCCAGAGCCAGGGCGCCACGTCATCCGGCACCCCGCCCCGGGTCATGGGCATTTTCGGGCCGGAACCGGCATTGCCCCGGGGCGATTATCAGCCCTGCGAAAAGAACTGCCCCGCCGGCAGATAACCGGCCAGTCGCGCCATGGCGCACCACTCGCGTTCCGCCTCATAAGCCCCAATCAGCAATGTCTGCCCCGCGGCATGCGCCCCCATCGCCCGGCGCAACACGGCAACCTGCCTGCGCGGTGGGGCCAGGACATGGGGCGCGGGCCAAGCATATCTGCGCCAGCTTGTGCCGCCGTCCAGTGCCGGGCCCCGGCTATGGCCGATCACCGCGCCGCCCAATCACGCAGCCTTGCAACATAGCGGGCCATCGTATCCACCTCCAGATTGGCGAAATCACCCGGTGCCACCCTGCCCCATGTTGTCGTCTTTTGCGTATGGGGAATGAAATTGACACCGAAATTCGCGTCCTCCACCTCATTCACCGTCAGCGAGGTTCCATTAAGCGCGACCGAGCCCTTTTGCGCGATGAACCCGGCCAGGGTATCGGGCGCGCGGAACGTCACGCGCAGGCTGTCGCCCTCCGGTCGGGTTGCGATGACCTCCGCCAGCCCGTCCACATGACCCGAAACGATATGGCCGCCCAGTTCATCCCCGACTTTCAGCGCCCGTTCGAGGTTGATCAGCTTGCCGGCATGCCAGCCGGCCTTGCCGATATTTGTCCTCGATACCGATTCGGCGCTGATTTCCACATCGAACCAGTTGCGCCCTGCCTCCGCGCCCCGGGCAATCACCGTCAGGCAGACGCCGTCACAGGCGATGGATGCCCCGATCTCTATCCCGTCCGGATCATAACCGGTTCCGATCCGCGCCCAGAGATCCCCACGCTGCTTCACCGCCAGAACCTCACCGATATCGGTCACGATTCCTGTAAACATTCGCACCCCCAAGGCTGGTTTCCCAAGCCCTAGCCCCATGGCCGGGTCATCGCAAGCGCATGCCGGGCCATTTTTTCCACAACCGGGGCCACTATATTGCGCTTTCATGGCCGACTTTCGGCTTGCCTGAGGTGATTTTGGTCCCATTCCCACTTTACTCTGCCGCCCCCAGCATGCTGCAAAGGGCAAAACGGGACCAGAAGATGCGCATATCGGGCGAAAACCGGCGATTTCTGTTGCTGCAGGGGCCGCATGGCCCCTTCTTCAAGCACCTCGGGCGCATGCTGCAGCGGGCCGGGGCGGATGTCTGGCGCGTTGGGTTCAATCGGGGGGATCGTGTTTTCTGGCCGGATCGGGACAGTTTCATTCCCTATCACGGCACGCCGGGGGCCTGGCCCGACACCTTCACCTCCCTCATCCGGCATCATGGCATCACCGATATCGTCCTTTATGGCGATACCCGTCCGATCCATGCCGAAGCGGTACGGTGCGCGAAATCCGCAGGGCTGTGCACCCATGTGTTCGAGGAAGGCTATCTGCGACCGCATTGGGTTACCTATGAACGGGGTGGGTCAAACGGGAATTCCCGCCTCATGCAGCTTGGACTTTCGCAGATGCAGGCAGACCTGGCACAATCGGATGTTGACCTGCCGGAGGCTCCGGCCCGCTGGGGGGATATGCGCCAACACATATTCTGGGGCGCGCTTTACCATTGGTTTGTGATGACGGGCGCGCATGAATTCCGGAATTTTTCTCCTCATCGCGCATTGACCGTTCGGCAGGAATTCCGACTCTATTGTCGACGGCTACTGCTTTTGCCCTTCCATCGATGGGAACGGATGCTGGCCTCATTCCGGATCCGTCATGGCGGTTTTCCCTATCATCTGGTGCTGTTGCAGCTTGAACATGATGCGAGCTTCCAGATGCATTCGCCCTTTTCCACCATGGCAGATTTCCTCGCCATTGTGATGGAAGGGTTTGCTCGGGGCGCGCCTCCGCATCACCATCTTGTCTTCAAGGCGCATCCGCTGGAGGACGGTCGCACCCCCGTCGCGCGGGATATCCGGCGCCTTGCACGCGCCCATGGGGTAACCGGTCGGGTCCATTTTGTTCGTGGAGGCAAGCTTGCGGGGCTTTTGAATCATGCCCGCACCGCCGTTACCGTCAATTCCACCGCCGCACAGCAGGTCCTGTGGCGTGGATTGCCGCTGAAAGTGTTCGGAGAGGCAATCTATGCCAAGCCCGAATTCGTCAGCACCCAACCGATTGCGGATTTTTTTGCCAATCCAACCCGTCCGGACAGTCGCGCCTATCGTGATTTTCGGCATTACCTTCTTGAAACCAGCCAGGTTCCGGGCGGTTTCTATTCCTCGCGCGGTCGCCGGGAATTGCTGCGGCAAGTCGTGGACATGATGCTTTTGCCCGAAGATCCCTATGATGCGCTCCGATCCGGAAGCGCGGCACCTCGGCAACAGTTACACATCGTGCGCTGATTTTATCCGCTTGCACTGGCCTTTTCCTTCGCCCCTCGCTAGGGTCGCGCAAAAGCGAAGACTGAGCTATGTCCAGAAAAAGGAGCCCGGGCATTGAAACTTCCCGGAAGAAAAACGGCAGCCAGAAACTTGGCTCTTTCAATGGTGGTGATGGCGCTGGCCTCCTGCGGCTTGCCCCGTTCCGGGCCAAGCAAGAGCGATATCTTTGCCGGATCGGTTCTTGAAGAAGGCGATGCTTTCATCGTTACCGTCAACAGCCGTGTAACGCGGGCAACATCGGTCACACCCGAACTTGGCTTCGGGTCGAAATTCCGCAATGCGGGTGTTCTGCCTTCCGATTTGATATCCCCCGGTGACATGTTGGTGCTGACGGTCTTTGAAAACGTCAAGGATGACCCCCTGCTCGGCAATACCGGGCAGCGTGTTTCGGTTCTGGATCAGGTTCAGGTCGATGGTTCGGGCTTTATCTTTGTGCCCTATGCCGGTCGGGTCAAGGCGGCAGGACAGACCCCGGAAGGCGTGCGCCAGGCGATTTCCCGCAAGCTTGATACCCAGACGCCGGATCCTCAGGTTACGGTTCAACGTGCGGCTGGCGATGGGGCGACGGTTTCCGTCTCCGGTGCGGTCGGGGCACAGGGTGTCTATCCCATCGAACGGCCAACCCGGATGCTTTCGCATATGATTGCCCAGGCAGGGGGGGTCGCCATCGACCCTTCTATCGCCAAGGTTCGGGTGACACGTGGCCCGCATACCGGCCAGATTTGGTTGCAGGATCTTTTCGATCAGCCGGATCTTGATATTCCCTTGCGTTCGGGGGATCGGATCGTGGTTGAACGCGATACACGTGCTTATGTGGCAATGGGCGCAACAGGCTCGCAAAACCGTGTACAATTCGAAACACATGCGCTTTCGGCAATTGAAGCCCTGGCCCAGGTCGGGGGACTTTCCACCATGGAGGCCGACCCCACGGGTATCTTCATCTTCCGCAACGAATCGGCAGATATCGCCAATACTGTCTTGGGGCGCAGCGACCTTCAGGGCGATCAGCGCATGGTCTATGTCCTGGATCTGACCCACCCCACCGGGGTGTTCGAGGCGCGTGACTTCCTGATCCGCGATGGTGATACCGTCTATGTCACCGAGGCACCTTTCGTACAGTGGCAGAAAGTGCTTACGACCCTGACAGGCACTGCGACGGCTGCGGATTCCGTTTCGTCCGTCGGATCATCCAGTTAAACCGTAATGGCGGGGCAGGCCGCCAGAAACAATACGGCCGCCGGGGCAATTCCCCGGCGGCTTTTTTATTATAATGGTGGTTTTCTGAGAAACCGGCGGCTGCACCGGATCCTTGCCTTGGCTGGCCATGAGTTACGGCTTGGCTGGCCCGGAAGTGACGATGGGATAATCGTCTGGGGAAAAAGCACATATGCAGCACGCGGTACCATGGTCGCGCATAAAGCCCATGTACCGTTGATCCGCGCCGAAGATGCAATGTTGCGTTCAATCCGCCCGGGGCGAATGGGTGATCCGCCACTGGGAATCATGCTCGATGACCAGGGGATTCATTTTGATGGGAGCGTACCGTCACGACTGGAAACCTTGCTCAAATCAACCGCCATAGAGGATTCTGAGCTGCTGGAGCGTGCCCGGTTGGGCATTGCCCGGATGCGCCATCTCGACCTGTCGAAATACAATATGCATCAAACGGATGCCGCCCTGCCGGAGCCGGGATTCGTGCTATTGATCGATCAACTGCGCGGGGATGCTTCGCTTTGCGGTGCAGGACAGGCAGCATTTCAGGCACTCATGACCCGTGCCCGGCAGGATCACCCCGGCAAGACCATCTTGCTGAAACTCCATCCTGAAACGCTGGCGGGGTTGCGACCGGGTCATTTCAATTTGGCAGAAACCGTTCCGGAGATGAAGATCCTGGAAAGAGCTGTTTCCCCCTGGCAGCTTCTTGAAAGGGCGGAAGCCGTCTATACGCATTCATCGCAAATGGGGTTCGAGGCGATCCTTGCCGGGCACCGCCCCGTTGTTGGCGGTATGCCTTTCTATGCGGGTTGGGGATTGACGGAGGATCTTTCCACCCTGCCCCGCCGAACTGTAACCCGCAGCCCGGAGCAGCTTTTTGCTGCTGCGATGATTCTTGCGCCGCTCTGGTATGATCCTTGCCGGGATCGGCTCTGCCGCTTTGAGGAGGCGCTGGATCAGATGGAGGCCGAAATCCGCGCTTTTCGCGAGGATCGGCGTGGTCATGTCGCGCTTGGGATGCGCATATGGAAGCGTCGTCGCCTGCAGGATTTCTTTGGCCGGGAGAAGCCGCTCCGTTTTCATGAGGATCCGGCCCGGGCCATTGTCGAGGCAACGGCCCGCAAGGCCGATCTCCTGATCTGGGCAGGACGGGAGGCGCCACAAGATATTCATGACAAGGCCGCAGACGCACCGCTGTTGCGCCGCGTGGAGGATGGCTTCCTGCGGTCACGCGGCCTTGGGGCTGATCTCATTGCGCCGCTCAGTCTGGTGGCGGATGATCTTGGTATCTACTATGATCCGACGCAGCCCAGTCGGCTTGAATCCCTGGTCCATGCACCACTACCCCCGGGTGGGGCCGAAAGGGTCAAGGCCCTTGTCACCCGGGTGGTCGCGGCGCGCCTGAGCAAATATAATCCCGACAGCAGTGAGCTTCCGATCTTTCCCGAAGGCAATCGGATCCTGATACCGGGTCAGGTGGAGGATGATGCATCCATCCGCTTCGGCGCCGATACGGTCAGGACGAATCTTGACCTGCTGCACGCCACTCGGGCCGCCAATCCAGATGCGATCCTGATTTACAAGCCACATCCGGATGTGGAAGCCGGGCTTCGCCCCGGATATATCCCACGCCCGGAACTTGAAACCCTCACGGATGTCGTCGTTGAACAGGCCGATCCTGCCATGTTGATCGATAATGTGGACGAGATCTGGACCATAACCTCCCTGCTTGGCTTCGAGGCGCTCTTGCGAGGTAAGAAGGTAACCTGCCTTGGCACCCCTTTCTATGCCGGATGGGGCCTAACCCGGGATCTGGCTCCAATTCCCGAAAGGCGGGCAGGACCACCCGTGGCCCTGATGCATCTGGCCCATGCCGCGTTGATCGCCTATCCACGTTACTACGATCCTCTTGCCCGTCGTCCCTGCCCACCCGAGGTGGCAGTTGAACGGCTCGCCAGTGGCAATATTCCCCGCCCGTCACGCGCCAACAGATTGCTGGCCAAATTGCAGGGCCGCCTTGCCAGTCACGCGGCACTTTGGCGGCGTGGGCAATGACCCCGATCAAAGCTTATGCCAAATCTAAATTCATCATATGTGATCTTTATATTTCAGATTAATTAAAGAAACTATCATACTGATATTTCAATAAATATATCTTATTTGATCTGTCCAGTAGCGCTCCATGCGCTTCAGGGAATGGTTGATGTCTTCCATTCCCTCTGCGTTGACAATGCCACGCTTCTCGAACCCTTCGGCATGACGGGCAAAGAGATCGGAAAGCAGTGCCTGTACTTCACGCCCCCTATCCGTCAACCGGACACGGACGGAACGACGATCAATTTCCGATCTCTGGTGGTGCATGTAGCCAAGATCAACCAGCTTCTTCAGATTATAGCTGACATTGCTACCCTGATAATAACCGCGGGATTTCAATTCCCCTGCCGTAACCTCGTTATCGCCGACATTGAAAAGCAATAGCCCCTGCACCGGGTTGATTTCCAACAGGGAAATCCTTTCAAACTCATCCTTGATAACATCCAGCAAAAGCCGGTGCAGCCGTTCCAGCAGTGACAGGCTTTCCAGATATCCCGCCATCAGTACCTTATGCGAACCGTCGAGTAGTTTCGGGTGAACTGTCATTTCCTTCTCCGCCCAGATTGCGTTGAGGGCAGAATCGGTACAAAGCACAAACAAAAGGTAAACTCGTACCAATTTTATTGCAAATTGCCCGTGGCTTCAGGGGTTGGACAGGCTTTCCTGTGCAAAGACCGCAATTTCTGCAATCAGGGCGGCATAGTCCTGCGGTGGCGTTTTCTGACCCAGAATCCAGGGCAGGATATCCTGATCATTTTCCCAAAGCAGCCGGTCAAAAATATCAATTTCCGTGGTTGTCATGGCCGCCAGCCGGGTTGCTGCAAAGGGGCCGAGGACGATATCCATTTCCTTCATTCCGCGCCGGGCCGCGCGCATGGCCAGTTTCTTTTTCCGCGCCTCGGGCGTTTCCGTTGTGATCGTCATCGGGCGAATCCCCTTTCATGGGCGCATAGTCGCTGATTTTGCAGGGGATCGCGCTTGATCCCCCCTTCGGCGCAACCTAAGAGGAATCCGCGCATCGTTCAATTCAGGGGCACAGGCCCCATCCCAGACGGAACCCTGACATGGCCTTTCTTTCCGATACACTCGCCCGGGTGAAACCTTCCCCGACCATTGCCGTGACAACCAAGGCGGGGGAGTTGAAGGCCGCAGGCAAGGATGTCATCGGCCTCGGGGCCGGGGAGCCCGATTTCGATACGCCTGACCATATCAAGGCCGCCGCCAAACGTGCCATCGATTCGGGCAAGACGAAATACACTGCCGTCGACGGGATCCCGGAATTGAAAACGGCAATCTGCGCCAAGTTCGAACGCGAAAACGGGCTGAAATACGAACCCGCCCAGATAACCGTCGGTACGGGGGGCAAGCAGATCCTGTATAACGCGTTGATGGCAACGCTGAACCCCGGTGATGAGGTGATCATCCCGGCACCCTATTGGGTCAGCTATCCCGATATGGTGCTGCTGGCCGGCGGCGAACCCGTGGTGGTCGAAGCCGGGATCGAGACAAGTTTCAAACTGTCGCCCGAAAAGCTGGAGGCGGCGATCACACCAAGAACCAAATGGCTGATTTTCAATTCCCCCTCAAACCCCACCGGGGCGGGCTATACCCGCGCCGAACTCAAGGCATTGACGGATGTGTTGATGCGACACCCCCATGTCTGGGTAATGTCCGATGACATGTACGAACATCTGGTCTTCGACGATTTCAAATTTTGCACCCCGGCAGAAGTTGAACCTGCGCTTTACGATCGCACACTGACCTGCAACGGGGTGTCCAAGGCCTATGCGATGACCGGCTGGCGGATCGGCTATGCGGCGGGGCCAATACCCTTGATCAAGGCAATGGCCAAGATCCAGTCGCAATCAACATCCAACCCATGTTCCGTCAGCCAGCATGCCGCGCTGGAGGCGCTTAATGGGCCGCAGGATTTTCTCATCCCGTTCCGGGAAGCGTTTCAACGCCGCCGCAATCTGGTGGTCAGGATGCTGAATGACTGCGAAGGCGTAACATGCCCGAAACCCGAAGGCGCCTTCTATGTCTATCCAGATATCGCCGGTTGTATCGGAAAGACCTCTGCGGGCGGGGCAAAAATTTCCGCTGATGAGGCCTTCGCTACGGCCTTGCTGGAGGAAACCGGGGTGGCTGTCGTCTTTGGCGCAGCCTTCGGTCTTTCCCCAAATTTCCGCGTCAGCTACGCCACCTCCGATGAGGTCCTGACGGAAGCCTGCACACGTATCCAGAAATTCTGCGCCACGCTGAGGTAGAACACCATGCCTGCTGACCGGATCACGGCCAATCTTCCCGCAAGAGATTTCGACGCGACCGAGGCTTTTTACGCGCGTATGGGGTTTAGTCGCGACTTTCGCGATGACGGCTGGATGATCCTGAAGCGGGGCGACCTGGAACTGGAATTCTTTCCTCATCCCGAGGTCGATTCGCGTTCAAGCTGGTTCTCAGCCTGCATCCGTGTTGATGATCTGGATGGTTTCCATGCCGAATGGCAAAAACTTGGCCTGCCCGCCGACCGGACCTCCATTCCCCGGATTACCAGCATCATGAAACATCCGAACGTCCCGCGCATGTTTGCCATTATCGATGAGGACGGGTCCCTGTTGCGGATTCTGGAAAACGAGGATTGACGCACCATGTCGGAAGCCTTGCCGGATTATTACTTTCGCATTCGGGAAAATGGCGCTTTTGCCTTCCGAATCGAAGTTGAAAACCGGCGACGGCGGTTCAGCCTGACCCAGATTGCGGCAATCAATATCCGCAATGGTGAGGTAAAGCCGCATGGCGACACCCTTTTGACCGAAAGGGACATTGCCGAAATCGACCGCTGGATCGCGATGCGCCGCGATCAGCTTGCCCAACGTGAGCTCGATGACATCCTGCGTGCGATCGACCATCTGAACCTGACAACGCAATGGGCGCAATCGCGCGCAACACCAGAGCAGCTTTCGACCGTCACGGACAAGCTGCTGCTGGCCATGCATGATCTGCGGCAGGTTCTGATCCGCAAACGGGCCGAGAGCCTGACAGGACCTCCCTGACATCCATGCCCGGATCTTTCCCACCCGCCGACGTTACCAGAACTTGAAGATGCACGGTGAAACGGGTCATATGCGCCATGCAGAAACGAGGTCAGACCATGCAAAACGCAGATGTAGCCCGCCGCCGCGATGAGGCGATTTCCCGTGGAGTTGGGATGCAGACCCAGATCTATGCCGATCGCGCGCTCAATTCCGAGGTCTGGGATATCGAAGGCAACCGCTATATTGATTTCGCCGCCGGTATTGCGGTGGTCAATACCGGCCATTGCCACCCCCGGGTAATGGCCGCCGTCAATGAACAAATGGGCCGGTTCACCCATACCTGCCATCAGGTCATGCCCTATGAAAACTATATCCGTCTGGCCGAAAGGCTGAATGACAAGACCCCGGGCGATTTCGCCAAGAAGACAATTTTCGTTACCACCGGTGCTGAAGCCTGCGAAAACGCAATCAAGATCGCCCGGATCGCCACCGGTCGCGATGCCGTCATCGCCTTTGGCGGCGGCTTCCACGGCCGAACTTTCATGGGCATGGCCCTGACCGGCAAGGTCGAACCATACAAGAAGGGCTTTGGCGCAATGATGCCGGGGATCTTCCATGTTCCCTATCCGATGGATGTACACGGGATTTCTACCAGGGATGCCATCGCGGGGATCGAAAAGCTGTTCAAGGCCGATCTTGACCCCGCCCGCGTTGCTGCGATCATCTTTGAACCGGTCCAGGGCGAAGGCGGCTTCTACCCTGCCCCGACCGATCTGGTGAAGGCGATCCGTGCGCTTTGCGATGAACATGGCATCGTGATGATCGCCGATGAGGTGCAGACGGGCTTTGCCCGGACCGGCCATCTTTTCGCAATGGAAGCCCATGGCGTCGCCGCTGATCTGACAACCATGGCCAAGGGGCTTGCCGGCGGGCTGCCATTGGCAGCCGTGACCGGCAAGGCGGAATTGATGGATGCGGCATCACCCGGCGGACTTGGCGGTACCTATGCGGGTAACCCCTTGGGGGTGGCGGCAGCCAATGCGGTTCTGGACGTCATCGAAGAAGAAGATCTTTGTGCCCGCGCCAATGAACTTGGTTCCCGGCTGAAACAGAAGCTCGAATCGATTCGCGCCACAACGCCCGAGATTTGCGATATTCGCGGCCCCGGATTCATGATCGCCGCGGAATTTGCCGATCCCGGCAGCAAGGCACCCGATGCCGGTTTCGCGGGCCGCGTGCGTGCCGAGGCCCAGAAGCGCGGGCTGATTCTGCTGACCTGCGGGATCTATGGCAATGTGATCCGCTTTCTGGCCCCGATTACCATCCCCGACGAACATTTCGCCGAGGCAATGGATATTCTGGAAGCCTCCATCGCTGCCGCTCGTCAGGGTTGAAACGGGTTGCCTCAGGCAAGGGTCGTCCGATAGGCTGGGCCAATCCAAGCGAGAAAAAGCCGATTATTGGGCGATATATCGGCAGAAACGCGCCGCGCGGATATTTGTCCCGAAACCTTGGGCCGCTGCTGCGTTATCAAGAAAGAGATGCAACTAGATCGAGGCTAGACCATGAAAAAATATCTTGTGATCCTTCCGCTTGCAGTCCTTGCCCTGGCAGGCTGCCAACCGAGCCAGAATACGACGATTGGCGCGCTTGGCGGGGCTGCTGTGGGTGCGGCGGTTGCCGATGATGGCGACCGGGCGGAAGGTGCGCTGATCGGCGCAGCAGTCGGTGCGGCTGCCGGTTCCCTGATTGGCCCGGCCCAGCAGCAAGGCCAGTGCTATTACCGCAATTCCCAAGGCCAGCGCTATATCGCGCCTTGCTGAGCCAGTCCTGAACAGCGGAAGGCACCCCGTAGGGCGCCTTCCGGGCGGGGCTTCGCCAACAGGATGGCTTGGCTCCGCCCTTCGCTCCCGTTAGAAGCCTGCAATCAGCAGAGGATTGCGACGCGTTGATGGGGGCAGTTTTCCAGACAGATCCGGATGACGGTATCCGGCTTGAAGGTGCCAGCATCAAACTGGCGGATCGGGTGGTCCTACAGGATATCACTGCCCATCTGACCGAAAAACGCATTGCCATTCTCGGTCGGAACGGATCAGGCAAAACCACACTTCTGCGACTGATGGCAGGGCTGGTGATACCCGATGCCGGGGTCGTGCGGGTTGAGGGGATCGATCCCGCCACTGAACGCAAGGCCATGCTGTCGCGTATCGGTATCCTGTTCCAGAATCCCGACCATCAGATCATCTTCCCCACGGTTGGTGAGGAACTGGCCTTTGGCCTGATCCAGCAAGGCAGATCGCGCAAGGAAGCCGAGGCCGAGGTCGAAAGGATTCTGGCTGCCGAAAACCGCAGCCATTGGCAGCGCGCACCGGTAACGTCGCTTTCCTATGGTCAGCGGCAATATTTGTGCCTTCTGGCAATCCTGGCGATGAAACCCGGGACGATCCTGCTGGACGAACCTTTTGCCGGTCTCGACATCCCCACGCGAACCCGGCTGCACCGTCGGATCGCAGCTCTGCCGCAACGGGTGGTGGCGATCACCCATGACCCTGCCGAAATTGAAGGGTATGACCGTGCCATCTGGATTGAAGAGGGACGGCTGCGCGCCGATAATGGGGCGATGGACGTTATTGCAAGATTTGAATCCGAAATGAAACAGCTGGGGCATGCGGATGCTGACACTGACCTCAGATCATGAAACGCCACTGCATCGCCTGGCGGCCGGGGTCAAGCTGGCCATGCTGGCCGGGGCAACGGCGCTGCTGATGATGTTGCCTTCCGCAACTGCCATATGGTTTGTTGCCGGACTGGTGGCGCTTGGCCATATGGCACTGGGACGTGCCTTTGCGGCCGAAGCCTGCGGCCATCTTTTCCCGCTCTGGCCTTTTCTGGCGGTTCTGGCACTTTGGCATCTCTGGACTGGTGAAGCGGCGCAGGGGGCAGTTGTCGGGGGACGGCTGGTCGTTGCGGTGGCCCTGGCCAATCTGGTGACGATGACCACGCGGCTGACCGATATGATGGAAGTGGTTGAAACCCTCACCCGGCCATTTGCACGGTTTGGCCTGTCTCCACGCAGGCTGGCCCTGGCGCTGGCACTGGTTCTCCGGTTCACGCCGATGCTGATGACGAAAATCGGGCAGCTGGGACAAGCCTGGCGCGCCCGATCAGCCCGCCGCCGCAATGGGCGCATCCTGACACCGGTATTGCTGGCGGCACTGGATGATGCGGAACAACTTGCCGAGGCGCTCAAGGCGCGCGGCGGGATCTGAAAACCCCCGGTACGGCCTGACCGTGCCAGAAAGGGCACCCGGAACAGGAAAAGACGATGGAACGCAATTTCACCATGATCGCACTTTTTGCCGCCCTGATCGCGGGCCTCGGCCTTGTGCCCCAGATCACCCTGGCAACCGGAGTGCCAATTACAGCACAAAGCCTGGGGGTAATGCTCTGCGGTGCGGTTCTGGGGGCAAGGCGCGGGGCATTGGCAGCGTTTCTTTTCGTGGCTCTGGTAGCGCTTGGTCTGCCGCTTCTCAGCGGTGGGCGCGGCGGGATCGGGGTTTTCTTCATGCCGACGGCCGGGTTCGTGCTGGGCTTTCCGTTCGCCGCTTTCGCAACCGGCTGGGTGGTCGAAAAATGGTCGGTGCCAGTCGTCCTTGCCTCCTTTATCGGGGCGGTACTCGGGGGCATCGGGCTTCTTTATCTATGCGGTATCACCGGAATGGCGCTGGCACTTGGTGAAAGCTGGCCCGCAGCGGCGCTTCTTGCACTGGCCTATCTGCCCGGTGACCTTCTGAAGGCGGGGCTGACCGCCCTGATTGTCCATAACCTGGCGCAACTGCGCCCGCAGTCATTGCTTTCCCGCGCGGGTTAGGCCTTTCTGCCCCTTGGCATCGGCCCGGGCTGGGCGTA
Organism: Pseudorhodobacter sp.; assembly: GCA_047975325.1. Classification (GTDB taxonomy): domain Bacteria; phylum Pseudomonadota; class Alphaproteobacteria; order Rhodobacterales; family Rhodobacteraceae; genus JBKEDF01. The sequence continues at coordinate 43,324 of JBKEDF010000056.1, forward strand.
TAGCCGGGCGCGAAGCCCAATGGAGCCCCGGATGCAAGGCAGCGCGAACCTGAACCTCATGAAGAAAGCTGCCCGCAAGGCGGCCCGTTCCCTGGTGAAGGACTTCCGAGAGGTGGAAAACCTTCAGGTTTCCGCAAAGGGGCCAGGGGATTTCGTCTCCCGGGCAGATCGCGAAGCAGAGCGCATCCTTCACGAAGAACTCATGGCAGGGCGGCCAAGCTATGGTTTCCTTGGCGAAGAAGGCGGGGAGATCGCAGGTGCGGACCCGACCCGGCGCTGGATCGTCGATCCTCTTGATGGCACCACGAATTTCCTGCATGGGCTGCCGCATTGGGCAATTTCTATTGCACTGGAACACAAGGGCGAAATCATCTCGGGCGTGATCTATGATGCGGCCAAGGATGAAATGTACTGGGCCGAAAAAGGCGCGGGCGCCTGGATGAATGACAGCCGCCTGCGTGTTTCGGGTCGCCGCCAGATGATCGAGGCGGTTTTTGCCACCGGCGTCCCTTTTGGTGGGCGCGATACCTTGCCTGCAACATTGCAGGATCTCGCGCGTCTCATGCCGGTCTGTGCAGGGGTGCGGCGCTGGGGGACGGCCTCGCTTGATCTGGCCTATGTGGCGGCGGGACGATTTGACGGTTTTTGGGAACGTGGCCTCAATCCCTGGGATATCGCAGCCGGTATCCTGCTGGTGCGCGAGGCGGGTGGGTTCGTTTCGGGCCTGCAGGACGGGGATAATCCCCTTACCTCCAGCGCGATCATCTGTGGAAATGAGCCGCTTTTCGAGGGTTTCCGCAAGATCATCCGGGGCGAGTGATGGTGCCCCGGCAACCGGGATGACCGGGTTTCGTGCCCATCCCGCCGCACGGCTTTTCGGGCCGGATGGGGATCAGATACCCCTGACACCAACCCCAGCTGCCGCAGGTGCCTATTCCGAGCGCCCCGTTGCATCTGCCCTGCCCGGCGCCTTTACCGGTTCGTTTCGTATCGGCGCGCAGGACGCCCCTGCGCCGATACGTGGCTTTGAAACCCTTACCTCCGGTTCAACAGGGACCCCCCGGCGCATCGCCCGCGATTTCGGGAGCTGGCGCGCAAGTTTCACGGTCAATTCCCGACTTTTCGGAACGGGCCCCGGCAAACGCATTGCGGTAATCGGGCCGCTTTCCCAGTCACTGGCGCTATACGGTGCAGTCGAAGCGCTGGAACTGGGGGCCGAGGTGCACCTGCTTGAGGGGTTGCGCCCCGACAGGATGCGCCGGGAACTTGCCCGACAGGCCGTAACATTGCTTTGGGCCGGACCTGCAGCACTGCAATTATTGCTGGAAACGGATGGCCCTGCCCTGCCCGATCTGCATTGGATCCTTCTGGGCGGCGCAAAGCTTGACGATGGATTGCGCGCCCGTCTGGCCACGCTTGCCCCGGCAGCCCGGATCCGGGAATTTTACGGCGCGGCCGAGGCAAGCTTCGTAACCCTCACCGATGCAGATACCCCGCCTCATTCGGTGGGAAAGCCCTATCCCAACGTGGAAATCCTGTTACGCAACGATCAGGGGCATGTCGCGACGGAAGGCCGGGTCTGGGTTCGCAGCCCCTATCTCTTTACCGGTTATGCCAGTGATCCCGGCCCTGCCAAATGGCGGGATGGCTGGCTGGGGCTGGGGGAAATCGCCCGATGGGAAGGCGGCAATCTGGTCCTTCTGGGACGTATCGACCGGATGTTCACCACCGCCGGTCAAAATGTATTTCCCGAAGCACTCGAAAGCTTCATGGCCGGTCTTCCGGGAATGGCCCGGGTGGCAGTTCTGCCCCTGCCTGATGAAAGGCGTGGCGCGGTTCCGGTGGCGGTGGCGATGGGAGATCCGGCGCAGGAGGCCGCAATCCTGAAAACCCTTCGGGAGGAATTCGGACCCCTGGCAGCCCCCCGGCATATCCATTGGCGGCAGGATTGGCCGCTTCTGCCTTCCGGGAAAACCAATCTGGCCCTGTTGCGACAAGGTTTGAAATGAATGCTTACATGATCTCTGCCCGGCGCAGCCCGGTCATGCCAGCGGGTGGTCCCTTTGCAAGGCTGGAACTGCATGAGCTTGCCGCACCGGTTATCTTGGCCGCCTTGACAGACGCGGAGCTGGACGCCGGACAGGTCGATGAGCTGATCTGCGCAAACGCCCTTGGGGCAGGTGGAAATCCGGGCCGGGTTCTGGCGCTGGCCGCCGGACTGCCGGAACGGGTGGCAGGACTGACCATCGACAGGCAATGCGCAGGCGGGCTCGATGCAATCGCAATCGCCTCCGCCCTGATTCGGTCGGGTCAGGCGGAAGTGGTAATTGCCGGTGGGGTAGAAAGTGCCTCCCGTCGTCCATTACGGCTGCGTACCGACCCTGATGGCGGAACGCCACAGCCTTATGATGCCCCCCCCTTTTCCCCCTGGCCCGATCGCGACCCTGCCATGCATGAGGCCGCCGCGGCATTGGCCCGAAGATCGGGGATAACACGGAAGCGACAGGACAGTTTCGCAATAGAATCCCACGCCCGGGCGCGCATGGCCGCACATCCGGAGATCCTGCCCATGGGCGGGCATGGCCGCGATGGGTTCACCCGTAACCTGACCCCCGCCCTCACAGCCCGGGCGCGCGTAATTGCAGATACGATCACCGCTGCCAATGCCGCAGTTTCCGCAGATGCAGCGGCTTTTGCGGTCATCACCTCCCCCCGTATTGCAACCCGCGCATCACGTGCCCTGCGGCTTGCCGGTGCCGTCACGCTTGGGGCTGCTCCGGAGGAGCCGGGCCTTGCGCCGGTCCCCGCCATTCACAGGCTTTGGCAGCCCGGAACACCCCTGGCGCTGGCCGAAATCATGGAGGCTTACGCCGTTCAGGCCATTGCCTGTATCAAAGGCGCGGAACTTGACCCGCAGGTGGTCAATCCGGGTGGCGGGGCGCTGGCACGGGGGCATCCCATCGGTGCTTCGGGCGCAATCCTTGCCGCCCGGCTTTTCCATAATCTAGAAAATGGGCACGGGCTGGCCGCCATCGCCGCTGCAGGCGGTATTGGCTCAGCCCTGCTTCTGGAAGCCTGATCAGCCCGGTATGGCGTCTTTTTCCGGGGCAAAACTGCGGATCGTTGCCAGTGCGCCTTCCAGCGCCTCACCCTCTTCGTCCTGAAGGGCGGCCTCACGCAGGCGGCGCGCCCAATCAGCACCATCCTCGCGCATCTCGACCAGGCGAATCCCCTCCAGAACGCGATCAAATTTGGAAAGCGCCCTGCCATGGGTATCCGAATAGCCCTTTACCAGACGGCGGCAGCGGATCACCTCTACCGCAAGGTCATAATTCTGCGGCAGGTAATCCAGTGCCCGCGACAGCCACGCCTCCAGATGCGCAACTTCCTGTGCATGGCGCAAGGTCCGGCGGCGCCAACCTTTCATTCCCGCCAGAAGATAGAGCATGCCGAAGGAAAAAATCCCATCCGTCCGCAACCGCCGACCATGGCCGAACCAGCGATCAATCCGACCCATCCATTTTTCCGATGCCTGAAGCCCGCCCCCCAGGCCTTTCGTCAACATGCCGGTGATTTCTTCGGCGCGGGGATGGAAAAATTCCGTTACATGCAGAAGCTGCGCATCTTTCACCCCCATTTCACCCCGAATGCGGGTGAAACGGGTTGAACGGGTTTTCTGATCTGCAACACGGATCACATCGTCATAGGCCATGGCATTGGCAAGGTATTTTGCAGCCTCGCGGGTAAGGTCATAGGGCTCCCTATCCCGCCCGGCCAGTTCCTCAAGCCGGTCAAGATATTCTTTCCCATATTCAAGATCCTGAAATTCCACGACCTTCCGCAATCCGGCATGGGCAATGGCCGGGGCCTCACCGGGTAATGAATCGGCACGGGCAGCCAGAACCCCCCAGTCTTTCTGCAGGGCATCCGGCCCTTTCGGATGGGGGTCAGCTGTCAGCGATTCTTCAACCTGTGCCGTCCCCTCCAGCGTCACCCCGGCAAGGGCCGCCTCATGGCCGGCCGCAAAGGCCCGCAAGGAAGGTTCAACCCCCTTGCCGCCTGCCCGAATCGCTTCTTCAAAGGCTTCACGGGGAAAAGGAAGCGCACCACTCGCGGCCAATGCCCCGAAAAGCGTTGCCGAAATTACCGAACCGACCCCGGCCGCCACTGCGTCAAAATCTGCAGCTATAAAACGTCGCGCGGCGATTTCGGCGGCAGCTATCACCTCTTCGGCATTGGCAATGCCATCGCCCGGCACCATTTTTTCACTGACGGCAAGGGATCGGTGGGTAGAAGCAATCAGCGTCGTGCGATCTGGCGTGACAAAACCGCGGATGATGGATCGCCCGGCTTCCATCAACTCGGCCGCGATCATGATATCGACATCCCCAGCGGCGGGCATCAGCGAAAAGACCGGCAGGCGATCCCCCGCCGGGCACATTTCAATATAGTAAACGGTTGCGCCGGTCCGCTGCGCCACGCCGGCCACACTGGTTGCCTGGGCAACATAGCCATTGGCACGGGCCAGCGATTCGATCCAGTTGGTCAGGACCCCGCCCCCCTGACCTCCTACCGCCAGCATGGCCAGTTTGATGATCCCACCAAGTTTCGAATCCGCATCGCGGGGAAGAATTGCCTCTTGAACGGTCATGCGCTGAACTCCAGCCTTTTCGATTCCCGCCGGGTCTGTAGCCAGCCAATGAGGCGGGCGCGTTTTTCTGCCCACCAGGTTTCATATTTCCCGGGGTTATGGACCACATCCGCCCGGTAGAAACTGGGGCAAAGTACGGCGGCATCAGCGACCTCACCGCAATTGCCGCAACCCACGCAGGTATGGTCAATCGCGGCCACAGGGTCATCCCGCAACGGATCATCCAGTCGTTTCAGGCCCAGTGAAGGACAACCCGACAGCCGGATACAGGCGTGATCACCCGTGCAAATAGCCTCATCCACGCCAAAACGTGGAGCCTCTACCCGGCGACCTTCCTTGATCGCCTTGTTGCGCAGGGGTTTTTCGCGCCGTTGCCGGTTCAGCATGCATTCCGAAGAGGCCACGATGACCTTCGGTCCCTTCCTGTCGGTCGTCAGCGCCTCACGAATCGTGTCACGCATCCGGCCAACATCATAGGTCCGGTCTATCTGGCGAACCCAGCCAATACCGATGCCCTTCAACGCACGGGATATGGGGTTATTCGTGGCTTTGGTGTCATTCCTTGCGCGCGACGACATGATATCCTGCCCGCCCGTTGCCGCCGAATAATAGTTGTCGACGATGATCGCGACGCCGTCGGATTTGTTGAAGGCCATGTTGGTGAAGGAAGAAGACAGGCCGTTGTGCCAGAATCCGCCATCCCCGATGATCGAAACGGGCCGCTTGTCCCCGCCACCGTCAAAGGCACCATTGGCAGCCGGGCCAAGCCCGTAGCCCATGGTTGCCCCACCTATTTCAAAAGGTGGCAGCGAGGCAAAAAGATGGCAGCCGATATCGGCTGCGATCTGGTGTTTACCCAATTCCTTTTCCACCAGTTTCATTGCGGCAAAGATCGGTCGTTCAGGACAGCCCGTGCAAAACCCTGGGGGGCGGATCGGCACCACCTTGGTCAGATCCGGAATTTCGGGCTTGTCCGCATTGGGCGCACGCACGGCGGCGGGCAGCATTTCGGGCGCAGCCTTGCGGATAAAGCCCTCCAGTGCATCCAGCATCACCGTACCGGTATATTCCCCTGCCATGGGGAACAGCCCCTTGCCATGCAATTTCACCTTGGATTCCGCGCGGTAAAGATAACTGCCAAGCTGGGTTTCGATAAATTCCGGCTGACCTTCCTCTATCACCAGAACGTTTTCCTTGCCCTCACAGAATTCCAGAAACTCATCGGCCAACAGCGGATAGGTCACGTTGAGGCAATAAATCGGAATTTCAGTATCGCCGTAAAGATCAGCAAGCCCCAGGCGCTGCAGGGCGCGGATCAACCCGTTATACATGCCCCCCTGGACCACGATGCCCAAAGGTGCCTTTTGGGGGCCAAAAAATTCGTTCATGCCGTTTTCACGGATGAATTTTTCAGCCGCCGGCCAGCGGTTTTTGACCTTATCCTGTTCATGGACAAAGGACATTGGTGGCAAGACCACACGGTTAAAATCACTGCGTGGCGCAGCAACAGCCTCCTTCACCGTCAATTCCGGTCGCCGGTTGTCCCGACAGTCGAAACTACCTGTCACATGGCAGGATCTGATCCGCACCATCAGCATGACAGGTGTATTAGAAACTTCCGATAATTCAAAGCCTTCCGAGACCATCTTGACAATTGATGGCAGGTTTGGCCGTGGGTCCAGAAGCCACATCTGCGCCTTCATCGCGAAAGGATGGGTGCGCTCCTGCATGATCGAGGCGCCTTCACCGTAATCTTCCCCCACGATCACCATCGCCCCACCATTGACACCGGAGGAGGACAGGTTCGCGAGCGCGTCGGAGGCCACGTTCACACCGACCGGACCCTTGAACGTGACCGCTCCCCGGATCGGATAATGGACCGAAGCCGCAAGCATCGCCGCCGCCGCCGCTTCGTTGGCATTGGCCTCGTAATGGACCCCCAATTCCCCCAGAAGTTCTTCGGCATCGGCCAGAACATCCATCAGATGACTGATCGGCGCGCCCTGATAGCCGCCGACATATCCGACTCCGCTTTCCAGCAATGCCTTGGTGATGGCGAGGATCCCCTCGCCGGTAAAGGTCTCACCTTCCCCTTTTCTCAGGTGTTGGACCTCTGCCTTGAAACTGCGTTCCGCCACGGGTTCGCCTCCGGTATCAGATCTCGTGTTTTCGAATATTTGCCAGCATTTTCTGCAGGGTACCTACAAAGACGCGCCGTTCCTCATCGGAAATGTCGCGAAACATCTGTTCTGCCGCCATGGCCATCGCGGGCCAGAGCCTTTCAAAGGCTGCGCGCCCCTCTTCGGTAATCCGGATCCGGACGCCCCTGCTATCGGTCTGGTCCGCCTCACGCCGAACCAGCCCTTCGCCTTCCATCTGGTCCAGGGTACGGCTTAATGTGCTTTGTTCGGTCACGGTATAAACCGCCAGTTCCCGGATCAACGGCCCTTCAACCACCGAAAGCGCGGCCAGGGCGCGCATCTTGGGCGTGGTCAGGCCAAGTGTCCCCAGTTCTTCCCGCACCGAATGGTTGTAACGCCCCATGATGCGATTCATCAGATAGGGTGGAAAATTCGTCAGGCCAATTTCACCCAGACGCGGTGATTCTGGCGGGCCATCCGTCATCGCCGACACCTTTCATGATCACAGGAAAAACCCGGCCCCGATGCAGGCAAGCCCGGGGCCGGATGGTTTGGAAATTACCCGCGTGGAACCAGTGCCAGGGCGCGGATCGGTGACCCGGTGCCGTTCTTGATCTTGAGCGGTGCCGCAATCAGGATTGCACCCTTGGCGGGCAGCTTGTCCAGGTTGGCCAGAGAGGCGAGCCCATAACGGTTGTTCTTGTGCAGCAGGTTATGGGCGGGAAATGGCGGCTCCATTCCCCCTGCCATGCCCGCATCCGTGCCAATGCATTGATTGCCCCACCCGACAATACCCTTGTCCACCAGATACTGGATCACCTCGGCGGTCGGCCCGGGCGTATGCGGACCGTTTTCGTCGGCATTGAGGAATTTCGTCTCATCATCGGCAAAACGATCCCAGTCGGAACGCAGTACCACCCATTCGCCGGCCTTGATTTCCCCATGCTCGGCTTCCCAGGCCTTCACATGATCGATGGTCAGCAGGAAATCATAGTTTTCCCGGCATTCTGCACTGAAATCGAGAACATTGACCGGTGCCACGGTTTTCTCGACCGGCAGCGTGTCGGTATAGCCTTCGGCATAGTCCTTGCCGGTAATCCAGTGATGCGGGGCGTCAAAATGGGTGCCGGAATGTTCGCCCAGTTCCAGCCAGTTCCAGGCCCAGAAAGGCCCGTCCTGATCATATTCGCTGATCCGATGGATCTTGATCGGCGGCGTATCCTTTGCAAGTTCCGGCGGTAGTTTCAAAAGCGGGGTTTCGGGGCCAAGAATACCGGTGCAATCCACCACTTCGACCTTCCCCGATGCCAGCATCCCCGCCAGATCCGAAAGCAAATTCTGCGCGCTCATCGTCCTAGTTCCCTCTCTGTTGAAACAGTCTTGTTTTTGGTGCCCGGCGGAAGGTTTCAGGAAAATTCATGCAAAACCCGTTTGCCTTCCTGCTGGGTGTTGGAATCATCCTAACGGTATTTACATGCATTTGCAAATATTTTGCTTATTACCCCCTCAAAGCCGGACATGACAGGACAGCCCGATCCGACTGGTTCCCGAAATCAAGGTCATAAAAGGGGATATCTGCCACTTTGCAGCCGGGTTCATTTACCGGGCATATGGGCATTGATCACGGCTGCGGCCTCAGTCGTCACCTGTTCCATCCGCCCGGACAGGATGCCAGCTTTGGACTGCCCTGTCTCGCGTAACAGAAAGGCGCAGGCACCTTCGCCCAGATCCTCTGGCGCCAGACTTTTTTCCGTCAGAAGCCGCGTGCCCGATTGCAGCCGCCAGCAGAGCCGATAGGCATCAAGAAGTGTCTCTTCCTCCTGTCGGGTCAAAAACCCGCATTTCACGCCGGCGCGAAGCTGCGCCTCCACCCGTCGTGCCGGATCCCCCGCACGAAGCGCACAGGTCTGTGCCAGAAGTTCAATATCCATAAGCCGCCCCGGGCCATTCTTGGCATCCCAGACATCCTTGGCGGGTTTCGCCGCCGCAAGCCGCACACGCATAGCGGCAACATCGGCAAGCACGGTTTCCCCCTGCCCCTTGGTCGTGATCACCTCCCGGCGAAAGGCTTCCACATCGGCAGCAAGATCCGCATTACCGGCAAGGGGCCGTGCCCGCGTCAGCGCAAGATGTTCCCAGGTCCAGGCTTCATCAAGCTGATAATTGCGAAAGCTTTGCAGGGCGGTTGCCACCGGCCCCTGCCGCCCCGAAGGGCGCAAGCGCATGTCCAACTCATAAAGCCGCCCTTCAGACATGGGTACGGTAACCGCCGTGATCAGCGCCTGTGTCAGGCGCGCAAAATAGGGCCTGACCGCCAGGGGGCGCGGGCCGTCCGACATCTCCTCTCCGTCCGCATCATAGATTACGATCACATCAAGATCGGAGCCGGCATTCAACCTGCCCGCCCCAAGGCTTCCCATCCCCAGCAGGCAGGCGCCACGCCCGGGCTGGGGGCCGTGTTTGCGCGCGAACTCCGCTACCACCACCGGAAAGAGGCCCGCCATGACCGCCTCGGCCAGATCCGCATATTCCTTGCCTGCCTCAAAGGCGTCGATCAGCCCCCGCAGCAGATGGACGCCAACACGAAAATGCCATTCCTTCATCCAGCGGCGGGCCGCATCAAGCCTGCGTTCATAGTCATCAATCGGGGTCAGCAGGGCCGAAAGCTCAGCCGTGAGGGCGGCCCGGCCCGGCCATGCAGAAAAGAAGCTGCCCCCAAGCACCGCATCCAGTACGGCCGAATTATGCGATAGATAGCGCGCCAGTTCGGGCGCCGTCGCCGCGATATCGACGATCAGATCCACAAGCTGGGGATTGTTTTCAAAAAGTGAGAAAAGCTGCACCCCCGCAGGCAATCCCGACAGGAACCCGTCAAAGGCCAGAAGCGCCTCATCGGAATTGGCCGCGCCCTGAAGCTGCCGCAGAAGCCCCGGGCGCACACGCCGGAAAATCGCCTGCGCGCGTTCCGAACGCAGCGCCGGATAGTTTGACCAACCCGATACGACCCCCTGCGCAGTTTCGGAAAGCGGTGGGCCTTCTTCCGTTTCCCCCGGTGCAAAAAAACCCTCCGCCAGCGCATCGGTCCGCTCCAGCCGTTCAACAAGCGCCTTACGATAGGCCGCAACATCCGCCATGCCCGACAGATGGGCTATCCGGGCAATTCCCTCATCATCGCTGGGCATTTCATGGGTCTGGGCATCATTGACCATCTGCAAACGGTGCTCAACCTCGCGATGCGTGCGGTAAAGATCGGAAAGCTCCGCGGCGATTTCGGTGGGCACCCAGCCCTTGGCGGCCAACGCCTTCAATGCACCAAGCGTCGTACGGTCACGAAGGTCGGGGTCCCTTCCCCCGGCTATCAACTGCCGTGTCTGGGCGAAAAACTCTATTTCGCGGATGCCGCCACGCCCGAGTTTCATATTATGCCCTTCCAGCCGGATCGGCCCGCCCAGACCACGATGTTCGCGGATCCGCAGCCGCATGTCATGCGCATCCTGGATCGCCACGAAATCAAGGTGCTTGCGCCAGACGAACGGGGACAGCACCTGCTGGAACCGTTCCCCCGCCGCAATATCGCCTGCGCAGGGACGCGCCTTGATCCAGGCCGCGCGTTCCCAGGTGCGTCCGACACTTTCGTAATAAGCCTCCGCCGCTGCCATCGACAGGCAGACAGGCGTAACGGCCGCATCCGGGCGCAGCCGCAAATCGGTACGGAAGACATAGCCCTCCGCAGTACGGTCATTGATCAATGCGCAAAGTTTTCGCGTAACCCGGATGAAAGAGGCCCGCGCCTCCGCCGCATCGGCACCATAGCGGCTTTCATCGAAAAGGCAGATCAGGTCGATATCGGAAGAATAGTTCAGCTCCCCCGCCCCGGTCTTGCCCATGGCGAAAATCACCATGCCAGCCGCCGTTGCGGCATCCTCAGGCTGCGCGCCCGGGATCTTGCCACGGCGGATTTCCTCGGAAACCAGCCAGGTCAATGCTGCGGAAATCGCACCATCCGAAAGCCGGGTCAGCGCGCCTGTCACGGATTCCAGTGGCCAGACCCCACCAAGATCGGCCAGCCCGGCCAAAAGGGCAATCCGGCGCTTGGCGCGGCGCAGTTCAGCCGAAAGCATATCCCCCGAAACCTGTGGCAGCCGTGAAAGTTCCCCGTCCAGCGCCATTTCGGGATCTGCGGAAAGTGCCGGGCGAAGCCAGTCTTCTTCCCGCCCCATGAGATCGAAAAGGAAAGGGCTGCATCCTGCCGTCCCGACAAGCAGGTCCCGCAACACGGGGTCAAGATCGGCAAAACGCTGCGCCGTTTCGTCCGCCGGATCGGGATCATGCGGGACAGGGCAACGGGTAAGGCGGGTGGCGAAAGGGGCGTGGCTGGTCATTGCCGCACCATGGCGAAGGCTGCCCGATGCGTCAATCATCCCCCCCCGCTTCACGCTATTATGGATCGGACTTGTAGGCGGGCAGCCAAGCCGGGATAACGGGACAGTCAAAAATCCGGGGGAACGGGAATGAGCAAGAGCCTGAAACGTGTCAGGGCCGCAATCGAAGCTGCCGGGCTGAAAACCGATCTGCGGGAAATGGCGAATGAAACCCGGACCGCACAGATGGCTGCCGATGCGGTAGGCTGCGATATTGATCAGATCGCCAAATCCATCCAGTTCAGGGGCGAGGAAAGCGGTACGCTCTGGCTTTTCGTGACGGCGGGCGGGCAGCGGGTGGATCAGGATCGCGCCGCCCGGCTTGCCAAAGAGCCGCTCGGCCCTGCCGATGCCGCAACTATTCGCAGGATCACCGGTTTCGCGATTGGTGGGGTGGCCCCAATTGGCCATCTGACCCCTCCCAAAGGGTTTTTCGATCGCCACCTGCTCAATTTCGCCAGGATCTGGGCAGCCGCCGGGACACCGCGCCATGTATTCGGTGTTGAGCCCGAGGCCTTGCTTGCCACAAGCGGTCTGGTGCTTGCGGATTTTACCGTTTCATAAGACGACTGCCTGATTAAACCACATCAAACAGGGGTATTCGGATCAAGGCATCTTTCCGCCAATTTTTAAATAGTAAATTTTATAATTATTATCAGATGATTATATCAATATATTTATGTACAAAAAGCAAGATGTAAAATTCTTTTACATAAAGCCTTGAAAACAGCAATCAGGCATACAATCTTATCAATGTGAAGAGTTTAAACATCCATTGAGGGAGATACTGCCAATGACCTATACAGACTCGCGGATGTCAGGCACGGGCATCACCACTTTGCCAGGCCGGGCGGCAGACTGGCTCGACAGCAGGGGCCGTTGCGCATGGATTGCGGCCATGGTGCTGGGGTTCGTCGTCTTCTGGCCGCTGGGGCTCGCCCTTGTCATCTATATCACCGCGACCAATCGCTGGAGCAAAGACATGTTCAAATTCAATCGCTGTGCCCAACGTCCTTCCACCAGTCGGGGTTTGCGCATGGCGCCGTCCGGCAACAGTGCTTTCGACGCCTATCGCGATGAGACCATCCGCCGTCTTGAGGATGAACAGGAAGCCTTCAACGCCTTCCTCAAGCGGCTGCGCGAAGCGAAGGACAAACAGGAATTCGACGCCTTCATGAACGAACGTGCAAAGGCCGCGACCTCCGAGGCTGACCCCAAGGACCTTTCGGACTATTAAGATAGCAACCGGGCGGCACCGCCGCCCGCCTTTCTTCCCCCTTATTACAGGAAAAGATCAAAGACATGACCGCCATGCCACTTCCTGATCCCGATTATCAGGCTGAATTCTATGCCGGTGTCACCCTGAAACGGGGCCTGGCCTGGCTGATCGATACGGTACTGACCGCGATATTGACCGCGCTCATCCTGCCGTTCACGGCCTTTACCGGGCTTTTCTTTCTGCCCGTACTCTATGCGGTGGTGAATTTTCTCTATCGCTGGGTCACCCTGTCGCGAAGTTCGGCCACCCCGGGCATGCAGATGGTGGCCATCGAATTTCGTCGCGGCGATGGCGGGTATTTCGATGCCGGGATCGCACTTTTGCATACTGTCGGTTATGTCCTGAGCATGGCCTTCCTGTTTCCGCAGCTTTTGTCCATCGCGCTGATGATCTTTGGCGGCCGGGGTCAGGGGTTGACCGATCTGGTACTGAACACCGCCGCGATCAACCGCCCCTCTCGCTGGTGATCGCAGCCGGGGCGACCCGGAGGAATTGACAATACCGACTTTCGGACAGGCTTGGCGAAAAGGCCAAGTCTGTCCTTGGCAAAAGGGGGTGTGGTTTGCTAGCGTCCAGCCAGATCACCCCGGAACAATTTACACGCATGCGTCATTCCCTTCCCCTTGCGCCACAGTTTTATGTGACAGCCCCCCAGCCCTGCCCCTACCTTGACGGGCGGATGGAACGGAAGCTGTTTACCGCGCTGCAGGGGGAATATGCGCAGCGGCTTAACGATACACTTTCCAAACAGGGTTTTCGCAGGAGCCAGAACGTACTTTACCGACCTTCCTGTGCGGAATGTTCGGCCTGCCTTTCCGCCCGGATCCGGGTTTCCGACTTCAGGCCCAACCGTACCCAGCGCAAGATCCTGCGGCGCAATCGTGACCTGCGCCGCAATGCCTCCAGCCCCTGGGCAACGGAAGATCAGTATTCGCTTTTCCGTCGTTATCTGGATCATCGCCACGCCGATGGCGGCATGGCCGATATGGATATCTTTGAATTTGCCGCAATGATAGAAGAAACCCCGATCCGTTCCCGCGTGATCGAGCATTCCCATATTGCCGAAAACGGCCAGAGGGAGCTGCTGGCCGTCTGTCTGACCGATATTTTCGATGACGGGCTCAGCATGGTCTATTCCTTTTATGAACCCGCGCTGTCCAACCGGTCCCTGGGCACCTATCTGGTGCTTGACCATATTGATATCGCGCGGGAGGCAGGATTGCCTTTCGTCTATCTGGGCTATTGGGTGCCGGGCAGCCGCAAGATGGGATATAAGGCAGGTTTTTCCGGGCTGGAAATCTACAAGGCCGCCGGATGGCAACCGATCGGCGATCCCGAAGCGCATGGGGCGGAACTGCACCCCCTATCGGTTGATCCGATTGCCGAACAGGTCGCCAGGATCAACCTTCCCGACGGTCGCGCGCCGCATGATCCCGTTCGTGGACTTCGCCGCAACACAAGGGATTGAACCTTGTCCCACAAGGCCCGATCAGGCCGGCCTGCAAGCTGTGCAAAAGATAATCCCTTCCCCATCAGGCCGCAGACAGAAAATTTACATCCTGGATCATAATCTTCCCAAATCAATTCCGGGTCTTCCGATTCGACAAAAACGCAGGATCAATTAACCTCATCAGGAAATTACCAGTCCCGGGCGAGCAGGAGACAGACCAGCCATGCGCTTCATACCATTTGCAATTGCCCTATCCCTTGTGCCGATCGGCTTGCTGATCACGCCTTTTCATCCCTGGTGGGGGGGCTGGCTGGCACTGGCAGGGGGGCTGTTGGGGGCATTGGGCCTGCAGGATCTTCTGCAAACGAAAAGTGCCGTTTTGAAAAACTACCCGTTATCGGCACGAATGCGTTTCATCCTTGAAAACTTTCGCCCCGAGATCCGGCAGTATTTCATCGAAAGCGACCGTGACGAAACCCCCTTTTCGCGGGAACAGCGCGCATTGGTCTATCGGCGCGCAAAGGGAATAGATGGTTTGCGCCCCTTCGGCACGCTGGAAGATGTGGAAGCCGTGGGCCATGAATGGATCAACCATTCAATGAAACCTACCCATCTGCAAGGGCATGATTTCCGTGTCACCATCGGCGGCCCGGATTGCAAGCGACCCTATGAAGCCTCGGTTCTGAATATTTCCGGCATGTCCTATGGCGCGCTTTCGCCCAATGCGATCGAGGCACTCAACCGGGGAGCCAAGCTTGGTGGTTTCGCACATACGACGGGCGAAGGTTCGATCTCCCGCTTCCATCGTAAATGGGGTGGGGATCTTGTCTGGCAGATTGGCAGCGGCTATTTCGGCTGCCGCAAACCCGATGGCAGCTTCTGCCCCGACAGGTTCACCGAAAACGCCCGGGATGAACAGGTCAAGATGATCGAAATCAAGCTCAGCCAGGGCGCTAAGCCGGGCCATGGCGGTATCCTTCCGGGCAACAAGGTAACCGAGGCCATCGCCGAAGCACGCGGCATTCCCGAAGGGCAGGATTGCATCAGCCCATCCTGCCATTCCGCCTTCGAAACCCCCGAAGAAATGTGCGCATTCATCGTGCGACTGCGCGAGATGTCCGGCGGCAAGCCCGTGGGTATCAAGCTGTGCGTTGGCCATCCATGGGAATGGTTCGCCGTGGCCAAGGCCATGAAGAAAACGGGCATTACCCCCGATTTCATCACCGTGGACGGGGCCGAAGGCGGCACCGGCGCGGCACCTGCCGAATTTGCCGATCACTATGGTGCGCCGTTACGCGAAGGATTGATGCTTGTCCACAACACGCTGGTCGGATTGGATCTGCGTGACCGGATACGTATCATCGCTTCAGGCAAGATCATCTCCGCCTTCGATATATGCCGGATGTTCGCGCTGGGGGCGGATGCCTGCAACATGGCGCGTGGTTTCATGTTCGCTGTGGGCTGCATCCAGGCACAGGCCTGCCATACCGGCAAATGCCCCACTGGCGTCACCACACAGGATCCGCGCCGCTATCGCGCCTTGGTGGTGGAAGACAAATACCTGCGCACCGCAAGCTTTCACGCAAATACGCTTCATACCCTCCGCGAGGCGGTGGAGGCGTCGGGCCTTACCCATCCGCGCGATCTGACCCCGCATCATCTGATGATCCGGATCTCCAGCCGCGAAACCCGTTCTGCCGCCAGTCAGTATCTCTGGCTCGGCAAGGGTGAATTGCTCAAACGCGCGCCTAAACATCCCGCC
Organism: Pseudorhodobacter sp.; assembly: GCA_047975325.1. Classification (GTDB taxonomy): domain Bacteria; phylum Pseudomonadota; class Alphaproteobacteria; order Rhodobacterales; family Rhodobacteraceae; genus JBKEDF01. The sequence goes on from JBKEDF010000056.1 coordinate 59,028, forward strand.
TTTGAAAAATACTGGGAAATGGCCCGGCCCGAAGCCTTCGCGCCCGCGGCCTGATCCGTCAAGAGGACCTCCACGTTCCTCCCTGTGTCCCGCCCTACCCGGCCATCAGGCTTGGGACGATAGTGACAACCCCCGGGAACAGATAGAGCAGCAAAAGCGCCAGCATCTGAATGAACACGAAAGGCAGCACCCCGCGATAGATATGCGCCGTCGTGACTTCCGGTGGCGCAACCCCGCGCAGATAGAAAAGTGCAAAGCCAAAGGGCGGGGTCAGGAAGGACGTCTGCAAGTTCACCGTAATCATGATAGTGACCCAGCTGGGGTCAAATGTCCCGCCATATATCACCGGCCCCACAATGGGCACGACGATATAGATGATCTCCAGAAAGTCGAGCACGAAGCCCAGCACGAACAGCACAGCCATGACAATCAGAAAAACTGTAAGTTCACTGTCAAAGCTGCGCAGGAAGCTCTGGATGTAATGCTCCCCCCCAAAGGAAATGAGCACCAGGTTCAGCACCTGACTACCGATCAGTATGGCAAAGACCATGGAAGTGACCTTGGCGGTTTCCCGCACGACCGGTGTCAGTATCGAATAGCGCCAGAGCACCCAGCAGGCATAAAGCAGACCAAAGATCGCAAAGGAATAACTGGCCTGCGCCACCCCCCAGGCGATCCATTGTTCGGTCGTGGTCCCGATCATCCGCACGCGCAGGTCGAAATTCACTCCGACAAGAACCATGATGACAATGGCGAAGGCCGTCATGAGGATGATCCGCCCCGAGTGGCCTTCATCGCCCAGCCTGCGATAGGCAGCCAGCAACAACGCACCACCTGCCCCAAGCGCCGAAGCAGGCGTTGGGTTGGTGATCCCCCCGAGGATGGAACCCAATACCGCGATAATCAGCACCAGCGGCGGGAAGACCACCCGGATCAGATCATTCCGGGACAGAAGCCGAATGGCCGCTATCAGTCCGTAAAGCGTGATAACAAAGGGCAGCGCCAGAAGCAGTATCGATACGCCCGGCGAAGTATCAGGCCAGATAAGGAACGCATCGGTCAGCAAGGCCAGCACCACCCCGCCAAGCCCGATCCAGAGTGGTCGATGATCCCCGGATGGCCCAACGCCACGTGCTGTTGTCAGGGTCAGCGCGCAGATCAGAAAGAGGATCGCAACCCCTTCGCCGATTGGCGCCCGGGAGGCATATTGCTCAGCCCGGGCCTTGGCCAGTTCCTCCACATTCAGGGCATGGGCCTGTTCAACCCCGCCTGCCGCATCGATCTCGGCCTGCTGTGCCACGGAGCGATCCCATTTTTCCTGCCCATGCAGGTTAATCATGCTCGCCTTGCATTGTTCGGAAACCCGGGTTCGCAGTTCCGCGGCCTGTCCGGCATCGGAATAGGTATCCACGGAAAGATCCTGATTGCCGATCAGCCCGACCTGCATTGACAGAAGAACCCCAGCGACAAGCCCGATCGGCACCCAGAGGAACCATGTCAACCCTTCACGCCGGGTGATGATCTCCCCCCGGCCACTGCCCTCAAGCTGCACCGCGGGTGCCTTGGAAGGGTTCAGCAACGCATACCCAAAGGCATAGGCCGCATAGAGCCCGGCCAGCAGGACCCCCGGCAGCATAGCGGCCTGAAACAGTGTTCCGACCGAAATGACCGCCGCATTGCCCAGATATGTCAACGCATCCGAACAGCCCGCTGCCTGAGCCCGGATTTCCTGCCCTGCAGCAAAAAGATCTCCCGCCATGGTCCCCAGCAAAACGATCACGATTGAGGGCGGGATGATCTGCCCCAGCGTACCCGAGGCGGAAATGACCCCGGTGGCCAGTTGCGGCGAATACCCCGCCCGAAGCATCGTGGGCAGGCTCAGAAGCCCCATGGTCACCACCGTTGCCCCGACAATCCCGGTGGAGGCGGCCAGAAATGCCCCCACCACGACAACTGCCACGGCCAGCCCGCCCGGCAATGGCCCGAAAACCCGCGCCATGGTCGTCAGCAGATCATTGGCGATGCGGGACCGTTCCAAGGTGATCCCCATCATCACGAACATCAATACCGCCAGCAGGGTTTCGATCGAGGCCCCCGCGATGACGCGATCATTCATACGGTTGACGATAAAAGAAAGGTTGCGATCCAACGCCACCTCCCACCCCTGCGGGAAAAGCGGCTGCGCCACCATCGGCAGGTCAGGATATCTGAAATGGGTGATGTCGATCTGCGCCACACCCTGCGTAACCAGATCACGATAGGCCTGTGAGGCAGTATCCACCGCCTCATGAACCAATATGCCGGAGCTATCGAGGGCTGCGATGATCGCAAAGGAGATCACCCCCGCCCCGCCAATTGCGAAGGCCACCGGAAAGCCTGACAGGATCCCCCCAAGCAGGCAGAGGAAAACGATGATCAGGCCAATCTCGACCCCGTCCAGTCCAAACAGCATATCCCTACCCCTGCCCTTATTGCGGCCCTGCGACAGCCTTGCCGTCGCGATTGTCGAGATCAAGGTATCTGCCTTCGTTCTCGGGTCCTTCCCGCCATTCCAGAAGACCGCGATAGAAAACCGCTACGGCCTGCAACAGAACAAGGAAACAGAATGCCAGCATCAGGATCTTGAAAAGAAAATAGGCGTCGAAACCATTGGGAGAAAAACCGATGGTTTCGACATTCCAGCGCATCAGCTTGCCCTTGCGCAAGACCATTTCCGCACTGTCCGAGGCCGATATCTTGGGCGTTACCAGATGGCGCCACATGAAAAACCAGGCATAGATCCAGGTCAGCAGTGCCGCAGGGATCATGAGGATCAACGCCCCCAGCATATCGATCACCCGCTTGGCGCGAAAACCCAGATTGGCATAGATCAGATCGACCCGCACATGACTGCCCTGCACATAGGTATAGCTGATGCAGAGGCAGACAATCATCGCGTTATAGAGCCTGAGTTCCTCCGACCACCAGCTCAGGTCATGGGAAATCAGCGTGAACCCGTCCCAGAGCCTGTATCCGAAAGGTGCAAAAGGGCCAAATTCAATGGAGGGCACACGGAAGATCCGCTGCAGGAAGACCACGATGATCTGTTGCAACACCATCAGCAGGCCGACCCAGGCCACCCCGCGCCCCATGGTGTTGGCAAACCATTCCAATCCACGAACAACGCCCCACATTACCGCCCGTTTCCAAAGCCCGACCACAGTCAGGATCAGAAGTCCGGTAAGGCAGACGAAGAAAAGTTCCTGCGATGCGCCGTAATAGATGAACCGCGCCAGCGATTCCTTGTTCGACCAGTCCAGCCAGGCACCCGGATTGACGATGGCCTTGAAGAAACTGGTGAAAGACAACGCTATATTGCTGAAAAACCATGAAATGCCGTCCAGCATTTCTTACTCCCCATTCCGCGCTTGATTGGTTGCGGGTTCTTGTCCGACCCTTGGCAGGTTCCCGGCCCGGAAGGGCCGGGATGATCACGAAGCAAACTCCGTGCGAATGCGCCGGTCAGATTTGCATGACCCGGTTGCGTTCGGCTGCGAACTTGCCTTCCGATTTCTGGCCCCAGCTTGCGGATTTGCGCAGCGAGGCCTGATAGCTTTCGTAGAATTCCTTGTAGATGTCATCACCCATCGGTTCCGCCACGACCTCGGCGGCGGCCTGGCCGAACGCATCCCAGACGGCTTCGGGGAATTCCAGAACTTTCACACCCGCACCCTGCAGGCGCTGAAGCGCGGCTGCGTTATTTGCCATGAAGGCCGACATCGTCCAGAGATTGCTGGCCTGGGCCGCGCGTTCAGCAATCTTCTGCTGTGCTGGCGTGAGGCTATCGTAAAGTTCCCGGTTGAGGGCCAGTGACAGGCCGGGGCCCGGTTCATGGAAACCCGCAGTATAGTAGAACTTGGTGATTTCCTGAAAACCCGCCTTCTCATCCGCCCAGGGGCCAATCCATTCGGTGCCATCAAGCGCACCGGAGGACAGCGCCTGATAAACCTCACCGCCCGGCAGGTTTTGAACAGAGGCGCCAAGCTTGCCAAGCACCTGTCCGCCCTGCCCCGGCATCCGGAAACGCAGACCCTGAAAATCCTCGGGGCTGTTGATTTCCTTGCGGAACCAGCCCCCTGATTGCGGCCCGGTATTGCCTGCCATGAACATCTTCAATCCAAAGATTTCAGCAACCGTATCCTGCAGTTCCATCCCGCCATCATGGTAATACCAGTTCGACAGTTCCATGAAATTCATGCCGAAGGGGATCTGCGACCAGAAGGAAATTGCCGGATGCTGGCTGAGGAAATAGTAATCCACGCCGTGATACATGTCGGCCTGACCGGCGGATACGGCATCGAACACCTCGAAAGCACCAACGAGTTCCCCCGCCGCTTTCACATCAACGGTCAACTGGCCGTCGCTCATCTCGGTAATCGAGTCAGCTACAAGTTGCGCCGAATCGTGAACTCCGGCCGCGCCACGACCCCATGTCGTAACCATGGTCAGGGTTCGGTTGCCCTGGGCATAAAGCGGGGCGGCAAGCGTGGAAGCCGCTGCTACGGTTGTGCCACCCAGTGCAGCCTTGGTCAGAAACGAACGACGATCCATCCGGTATCTCCTTCCTGTTTATTCCGGCTCGTTCCTTCCGAACGAGGTGCCTGTTACAGCACAGCACGCTAACTGCAGGACGCCTTGAGGGGAATAGCAATTGCGAGGCCCCCTTCTGCGAACAGGAAATTTTATTGCGTGGGCAGCTGAAATACGCGCATGCATCATGCTTCGCCATTATTCAAACACGGCCCACCTTGTCATGAAACCAACGAATCATGCATTTATATTTCAAAAAGTTACGCAAAATAGTATTTTTTGAGCAACATTCGCAAAGAGATTCCGCCATCTGCGGCAATTTATTCCTCATTTTGGTGGTTGACGCGCCTCAAGGCCCGCCCTAAGGTCGCCGCGTCTTCAAGGGGTTGATCATGGAAATTCTTGTCGTAGTCAGGAAATGGCGCATGGGCCGGTAACGGAAACCCCATATTGGACCCTGATGCGCCCCCGACTGACCCCCGGGGGCTTTTTGTTGCGAGAACGCCGCAGGACGCGGAAGCAGAGGAAAAATACGATGTCACAATCGATGACCGGCGCGAAAATGGTGGTTGAAGCCCTGCGGGAGCAGGGAGTCGAGGTTGTCTTTGGCTATCCCGGTGGCGCTGTCCTTCCGATTTATGACGAAATCTTTCTTCAAAACGATATCCGCCATATTCTGGTGCGCCATGAACAGGGGGCCGTCCACATGGCCGAGGGCTACGCCCGGACCACCGGCAAACCCGGCGTGGTTCTGGTGACGTCCGGACCCGGGGCAACCAATGCCGTGACGGGGATGACCGATGCCTTGCTCGATTCGGTTCCGATCGTGGTATTGTCGGGCCAGGTGCCGACCTTCATGATCGGCACCGACGGGTTTCAGGAAGCCGATACCGTTGGCATCACTCGCCCCTGCAGCAAGCATAACTGGTTGGTGAAGGATACCGACAAGCTTTCGGAAACCATCCATCAGGCCTTTCATGTGGCAACCGCCGGGCGCCCGGGGCCGGTGCTGATCGACATTCCAAAAGACGTGCAATTCGCCACCGGAACCTATACGCCGAAACCGAAGGCGAACACCGGCAACTACCAACCCCGCGTCAAGGGGGATATGGAGGCCATCACCCGCCTGGTTGAAATGATGGAAACGGCGGAAAGGCCGATTTTCTATACCGGTGGCGGCGTCATCAATTCCGGCCCGGCAGCCAGCCAACTTCTGCGCGAATTCGTGGAGGCTACGGGCTTTCCGATCACTTCCACGCTGATGGGTCTGGGGGCCTATCCGGCCTCGGGCAAGCATTGGCTGGGGATGCTTGGCATGCACGGGCTTTATGAGGCCAACCTTGCCATGCATGGCTGTGATCTGATGATCAATGTCGGTGCCAGGTTTGACGACCGGATCACCGGGCGCATTGCCGATTTCAGCCCCGGCAGCCGCAAGGTGCATATCGATATCGATGCCTCCTCGATCAACAAGGTGATCCATGTCGATGTACCGATCCTGGGCGATGTGGGCCATGTGCTGGAAGATGCGTTGCGGCTGTGGAAATCACGGGGCCGGAAGGTAAACAAGGCTGGCCTGAAGAAATGGTGGGCGCAAATTGCGGAATGGAAAGCGGTAGATTGCCTGACCTACGCCCCGTCGGACAAGACCATCAAACCGCAATATGCGCTGCAGCGGCTGGAAGCCCTGACCAAAGGCAGGGATCGCTATATCACCACCGAGGTTGGCCAGCACCAGATGTGGGCCGCGCACTATTTGGGGTTTGAGGATCCGCATCGCTGGATGACCTCCGGGGGGCTTGGACCCATGGGCTATGGGCTGCCGGCCTCCATCGGTGTGCAGATTGCCCATCCCGATGCAGTGGTGATCAATGTCGCCGGGGAAGCCTCCTGGCTGATGAACATGCAGGAGATGGGAACTGCAATGCAGTTTCGCGCGCCGGTCAAGCAGTTCATCCTGAACAATGAACGCCTCGGCATGGTCCGGCAATGGCAGGAGCTCCTGCATGGTGAACGCTATTCCCAAAGCTGGTCGGAAAGCCTGCCCGATTTCGTGAAACTGGCGGAGGCCTTTGGCTGCAAGGGCATCAAGGTGGACAATCCCGCCGATCTCGATGCGGCAATCGAGGAGATGATCGCCTATGACGGCCCGGTGATTTTCGACTGTCTTGTCGAAAAACATGAGAACTGCTTTCCGATGATCCCTTCGGGAAAACCGCATAATGAAATGCTGTTGGGTGAAGCGGAAACGCAGGGCGTGATTCAGTCGGGCGGCGCAGTGCTGGTCTGACGGGAACAATGATTTAACCGGGTTGGGGGCGTTGCCTTCAGACCCCAGGGGTATTTTGACCAAGAGGAAGGGGCGAGACCATGTCAGCGCTCAATATCAAACAGGGCTCTTCCAGCCATTCCGCCTATGACCTGCGCGATCCGAATGCGGAAGTTCTGGAACAACATACACTGGCCGTATTGGTGGATAACGAAAGCGGTGTACTTGCGCGGGTTATCGGGCTCTTTTCAGGCCGGGGCTATAATATCGAAAGCCTGACCGTGGCGGAGGTGGATCATCTTGGCCATCGTTCCCGCATAACCATCGTGACGCGCGGCACGCCACAGGTGATCGAACAGATCAAGGCGCAACTGGGCCGGATGGTGCCTGTTCATGATGTGCATGACTTGACGGTGGAAGGCCCATCAGTGCAGCGGGAACTGGCCCTATTCAAAGTGTCGGGCAAGGGGGATCACCGCATCGAGGCGCTACGTCTGGCCGAAATCTTTCGCGCCAATGTGGTAGATTCGACGCTCGAAAGCTTCGTTTTCGAAATGACCGGAACGCCTGAAAAAATTGATGCCTTCGCCGAATTGATGCGACCTTTGGGGTTGAATGAGATCGCCCGAACCGGTGTTGCCGCCCTTGCACGGGGGGCATGACGCGCGGGAACCCGTTTCGTGTGCAAGGCCTTCCTGCCCTCCCTGATCACCAAGAATAGCAGAGGATTTTCATGGATATCCGTCCCCTGACGCCCGATTATGCCGTTTCACCACAAATCGCCCTTGAGGATATGGCGGCCATCAAGGAAGCTGGCTTTGCGGTTCTCATCGATAACCGCCCAGATGCCGAGATTTCGCCGGAAATCCAAGCCGACAAGATGCGTGAAGCTGCGGAAGCTGCCGGACTGACCTTCGTGACCAATCCGGTGATTGGCGGGGCCATGACAATGGACAATGTTGAAGTGCAGGGAAAGGCAATTGCCGCAGCCACCGGCCCGGTGCTGGCCTATTGCGCCTCCGGCAATCGTTCATCACAGGTTTGGGCATTGTCGCAAGCAGGGGACCGCCCCGCAGATGAATTGATCTCGATCCCCGCGCGCCATGGCTATCAACTCGAAGGGCTGCGCGGCACCCTGGAATCGCTTGCCGGAAAGAAATAGCATCCATCCGGTATCGGCAGCGTCATGCCGGGTTGTCTTGATTTGCTGTCAGGATCGCCCCGGGAAATACGCCCATATGATCCCCGTTTAACTGTCACTGCCGGTCGGGCGGAGGATGAGGACATCATCGGATGATTTCTGGCCCAGCCGTTCTGCCGGTTTTGTATCGTCTGACAGACGCAGCGCACGCATGCCCCGATTCTGGCCAAGCCGCCCCCCGGCAACGCGTTTCCCGTCCAGGCCCTGCACATCGATCCGTTCAACCGTCGCATCACCAAGATTGACCAGATCACCGGGTTCCAGCGCTAGCACCTCTTGCAGCGACATGCGCTTTCGCGCCAGGACAGCGACAAGCTGTGCCTGCGAGGCCCGGACCTGTTCAGTCAGTGCAGTACGAAAAAGAACCTGTGCGCTAACTGTCGGGTCGGGGGTCTGGCGAGCTTCCGCCTTGCGACCGCGACCCTCGGCCGGGAACACCAGGATTAACTCACCGCCCTTGTCTGCGCCTTCAAAACCCAGTTCGGTCGTCAGGACACAATAGGGTTCATCCTCCAGCAGAAGGCCAAGCGGGCGTGGATCTTCGATATGTGAACCGAAACGGAAACCTTCCGTCCAGCAGCGATCCTTCGCAGTCAACAATTCGGTTTCCATGCCGATCAGCGCCTGATCAACGAGACCGGATATCATTGCGGCATCAATCCGCGTCGGCCTGCGCGCAAGGGGGGGCGATGCGGTGAGCCGCCCGAAGGTCTGTTTTTCGATCAGGCCCGCCATAAGCCCGGGTGACATGACCAGCAGCCCCAGCGCCGCCTTCGGGCCTTCAAGCGTTGCAATCATCGCCCGTTCGGGCAGGAGTTCCAGAAGTTCCGCAAGCGACATTCGCTGCAACTGCAGATTGGAAAAGCGCAGGTCAAGTTCCAGCCGTTTTCGAACGGCACGGGCAAAACCAAGCCGCCAGGCCGCAAGCGCCCCACCCGCTGCAACCTCCCCCCCGGGTTCCACTGCCATCAATTTCCGTCGGATCGCCTGCATCACCTGCCCCATTCCGGCCCTTTCCCGGATCTTCGTGGCAGAACGATCTTTCGAAATACTTAACAATCACCTGTCAGGGCAGGAAAACCGGTCTCCGGTCACCCGCTGCAAAACGCCGCAAGACCACCGGATAAAGCCGGTGTTCCTCCACCAGGACCCGTGCGGCAAGGCGCGCGGGATCATCGCCGGGCAGGATCGGCACCCGTGCCTGCCCCAGAAGCGGCCCCTGATCAAGCGCTGCCGTTACTTCATGCACCGAACACCCGGCCTCGGCATCTCCGGCGGCAATGGCGCGGGCATGGGTGTTCAGCCCCGGATAAAGCGGCAACAGCGAAGGGTGTATATTCAGCATCCGCCCTTCGAAACGACGCACGAAATCAGCCGTCAGGATCCGCATGAACCCCGCCAGACACAGAATATCGGGGGACGCTTTCAGGATCGGTTCCAGAATTGCGGCTTCGAAGGCCGCACGATCCTTGCCGAAGGGGCGGTGATCAACGGCTGCAGCAGGGATCCCCATTTCTGCCGCCCTGGCCAGCCCCCCTGCCTGGGGGTCATTCGCCACGACCAGAACCGGGCGGCCCGGATGTTCACCCACCATATCCCGCACCAGAGAGACCATGTTGGAGCCGCCTCCGGAAATCAGGATTGCGACCCGTTTCACAGAATCCCGCCTGAATAGATCACGCCTTCACCGGGTATGACCTCACCCAGACGCACCACACGTTCCCCCGCCCCGGTCAGCAGGGAGACCAGCGCCTCCGCCCGTTCCGGTGCAACCGCCAATATCATGCCGATCCCGCAATTGAAGGTTTTCAGGAGCTCCGCCTCATCCATCCCTGCCCCATCCGCAAGCCAGCGGAAAACCGGCGGCAGATCCCAGCTTGTCAGATCGATCCGGCAGGCCAGCCCATCCGGGAGCACACGCGGCGGATTTTCTGTCAGACCGCCGCCGGTGATATGAGCCAGACCATGCACACCCCCCGCAGCCATGGCCGCCAACGCCTGTTTCACGTATAGCCGCGTTGGCGCCAGCAGGGCATCCCCAAGGCTTCCCTCTGTCCATGGGCAGGGCGCATCCCAGCCAAGGCCGGACCGTTCAACCACCTTGCGCACCAGTGAATAGCCATTGGAATGAACCCCGTCCGAGGCCAGCCCCAGAATCACATCGCCCGCCGCAACCCCGTTGGGCAGTTCGCTGCCCCGTTCCATCGCACCGACAGCAAATCCCGCAAGGTCGAAATCGCCCCGTGCATACATGCCGGGCATTTCTGCCGTCTCGCCCCCGATAAGTGCCGCGCCGGAACGCGCGCAGCCTTCGGCAATGCCCTCAATGATCCGCGCGGCCTTGTCGGTTTCCAGCTTGCCGGTCGCAAAATAGTCCAGGAAGAAAAGCGGCTCCGCCCCCTGACAGACCAGATCATTGACGCACATCGCAACAAGATCGATCCCGATCGTATCAAGGTTGCCGGTATCAATGGCAATCCGCAGCTTTGTTCCAACGCCGTCCGTCGCGGCCACCAGCACCGGGTCGGAATAGCCGGCCGCTTTCAGGTCGAAAAGTGCACCAAAACCGCCAAGCCCCGCAACCGTGCCGGCGCGCGCAGTACGCTTTGCTGCAGGTTTGATGCGTTCCACCAATGCGTTGCCCGCATCGATATCCACCCCCGCATCCGCATAGCTCAGCCCATTCTTGCCCGTCATCGCCATCTCCGGTTGCCAGCTTGACCTTGCCCCCGCGCCTTTAGCCCAAAGCCCCGGGACATACAACAAACTCCGGGGGCAAACCGCGCCAGTCACGAGGGCCTTTTACCGTTAGGACAAGATCACAAAATGGCAAATCTGCCCCCGCTCCGGCCCTGCAAGGCCATGCATTCCCGCCAAGGCTAGACGGCCAGCCGACACAAGGAATTTTCAGGGACAACACCCGGATAGTGATCGAAGCGCTTGACCTCCCCGATCAACCTGCTAGGCACGATCCGCCGGGCCTGTAGCTCAATTGGTTAGAGCAGGGCGCTCATAACGCCTTGGTTGGGGGTTCGAGTCCCTCCGGGCCTACCAT
>JBKEDF010000055.1:0-107287 GCA_047975325.1 Pseudorhodobacter sp.
TCCGACGACCTTCTGGACAATCTCGCGCATTGCTCTGCGCAACTGGGCAAGATTGGACTCATCGGTAAAGACCCCTTGAAAACCACCCGCATTGGCATGATCGAACATAACCTGCAACAGGGCGTCCCGGACCTTTGGTTCCCGGGCATAGATCTTTTCGGAGCCGCCCGTGGTGACTTCCAGCCCGAGCGTAATGATGATCATTGAGGAAACACGCCCGTGTTCCAGGACCGGAACAATGAACTGGTTGTTCAGTTTGACAAATTCAGTTTCGGTCGGTGCCACTTCCGGTGGCTGCTCTGTTTTCTCGACCTCTTCGGTGACAGGCGGGCGGAGCAAAACCCCCGCACCGGCCCCCGCCGCAAGGCCAAAAACCGCAAGAAGAACAGGGAGGATCTTGCCCATGTGATCACCTCAGAAGGGAAGGACGATATCGGCGATCTGATCGCCATAGCGTGTCTGTTGTACATCCGAAATCTGGCCACGCCCGCCATAGGCAATCCGCGCACCTGCAATCCGGTCATAGCCAATCTCATTCTTGCGGCTGATATCGGCGGGGCGGACATAGCCAGTTACAATCAGTTCCCGCAATTCGAAATTCACCCGAACCTCCTGTTGTCCCTCGATCCGCAAAACGCCATTGGGCAATTCCTCGACGACCGTTGCGGCCACTCGCAGCGTCAACTTTTCCTTGCGTTTTACCGATCCTTCTCCCGTATAATCAGAAGTTGAATCTGTCTTGACGGCCTCTGCAAGGCTTGCCCCGCCCGGCAATTTTGCGTCCGCACGTTGCGGCAAGCCGAAAAGATGTGGGATTCCCATGGATTGTGATCCACGGCGGCTGCGATCCGACGAATTGGATATCTCCGCCTTGTCATTGATTTCGATAACCACGGTCAGGATATCACCGCGGCGACTTGCCCTTCGATCCCCGAACAATGAATTTTCGCCTGCCGACCAGAGTGATGAGCTTACAGTTGGTCCTTCCGGCCTGGCATATTCCGGCAAGGGGGAGGAATACATCGCATGGTGCTGGTAGCTGCCTTCAAGGGGAGAAAAAGACGGTGCCTTGCCGACCTCACCCAGCCTGTCACAAGCACCCAGGAACAAAAGGAGGAGAATAAATATACGCATATCAGGAACCATTGGGGTTGGAACCGACATGGATTGTGCCATCTGCAGAAATCCGGCCGGTTATCGTGTTGCGGGAGGTAAGATTCATAACGCGGATCACATCACCCTGACCGCCTCGTTCAAGCGCCCGGCCCTCGGTGGAAATTCCCAGATGGCCCGCACGGAAATGCAGGGTGACAATCTGATTGCGATTGACCAGTGCAGGCGGGCCCAGGTCACCGGAGCGTATGGCACGCCCTGCATAAAGGGTAACGCGGGCCTCCTGCCCGATGGCAAGGTCCGGATTTTCCATGGCCCCCGGAATGGCAGCTTTGACCAATGCCATATCAGTAGGTGCAAGCACTGACTGCGCACGGATTGTCCGTGTTGCAACCAGGCTATCGGCCAGGGTTGGCGCCGGAAACACAAGGGAAAGGATAACAAGGAGCCGGGTCATCTGAGTTGTGTCGTGGCTGACAGCATCTGATCGGCCGCAGTAATGACCTTGGCATTCAGTTCATAACCGCGCTGTGCCTTGATCAGTTCGGTAACCTCACGCACGGCATCAACGGAGCTTTCCTCAAGGTAGCCCTGACGGAGCGTGCCGAGGCCGTCTAGACCGGGGGTTCCCGGCGTTGCAGGACCGGAGGCAGGCGTTTCCAGAAAAAGGTTTGAGCCGATTGCCTCCAACCCCTTTTCATTGGTGAAGTTCGCCATGGTGAACTGCCCAAGCAATTCCGGTTCCACCCGATCATTGAAATAGGCCCAGACCTCACCGGCCGCATTGATCGACAGGCTGCGCGCATCATCCGGGATCGTGATGCCCGGCGCGACCTGATGACCATCCGAGGTTACAATCAAGCCATCACCGGTACGTTTGAGCCCGCCATCACGGGTATAAGCCGGCGTACCGGAAGGCAGCGCGACCTCAAGGTAGCCACGACCCTCGATCGCAATATCAAGGTCGCCACCCGTGGCAACCAGGGAACCTTGCCCAAGGACCATTGATACTGCTGCAGGCCGAGCACCGAGGCCGATCTGCACACCGGTTGGCAATTGTGTACCATCCGTTGCGGATACGGTGCCGGGCCGGGCCAATTGTTGATAATGAAGATCGGCAAATTCCGCGCGCCGCGCGTTGTAACCGGTGGTAGACATGTTTGCGAGGTTGTTTGACACAACATCGACCCGCATCTGTTGCGCGGCCATGCCGCTGGCTGCTATTTGCAATGCTTTCATAGCTGTCTCCTATCGTCCCAGTACCTGGATGACGCCACGCATGCGTTCATCCTCCTTTTCGAGAAAACCCTGGCCGAGTTCATAGGCCCGCTGCACCGAAATCATCCGGGCTATCTCGGAGATTGGATTGACATTGCTTTCCTCGACAAAGCCCTGCATCAGGGTTGCACCTTCGGCCGGCTCCAGTTCATCGGCGGAAAAGACCGTTCCATTCTGATGTTGCAGGGCAAGAGGATCTGTCGGACGCCACAGGCCAATCTGGGCGATCGGATTCCCCCCCGCCGACAGTGTGCCGTCACTACCCAGTGCAATTTCACCCGCATCCGGTGGAACGAAGATCGGTGCACCACCAAGATCAAGAAGCCGGTATCCATCCCCATTCACCAGTTCGCCTTCGGCATTCGGGGTAAAGGCCCCCGCACGGGTCAGACGCTGACCCCCCGGTGTTTCGATCAGGAAAAAACCCTCGCCCTGAATGGCGAAATCGAAGGTGCCGCCCGTCTGTGACAATCCGGCCTGGCGCAGATCCACATTCCGTGCCGAAGCGCGCGCGATCGACAATGAAGGAGCATCCTCCATCCTGCGGATATATTCGGAAAAGATCACGCCCTCACGACGAAAGCCGGTGGTAGAGATATTGGCGATATTGTTGGCGATGACCTGCATTTCACGCATCAGGCCGGATTGCCGGTTCAAGGCGACATAGCTGGCAGCATCCATTGGTCAGCCTCCCGCAACCATGGGGATCAGCCGGTCGGTGAAAAAGTTCACCAGCGTCGAGGTCATGAAGGACATCGACACCCAGAAAACCGCAAGCATCGCCCCCACCTTGGGCACGAAAGTCAGCGTCATTTCCTGAACCGAGGTAAGGGCCTGGAAAAGTCCGACAGCCACACCCGTGATCAACGCGACCATCAGAAGCGGTGTCGAAATCAACACGGCAACCCATAACCCCTGACGAAGCGCGTCAAAGAAATCCGCCTCGGTCATACCGGCATCCTCAGGATTTCCTGATAGGCTTCGACTACCTTGTCACGCACCATCACGACGGTTTCGACTGCGGTTTCCGTTGCAGCCAATGCTTGGACAAGAGCATTGGGATCAGCATTCCCAATCATCGCCGCCTTTGCAGTCTGTTCCCCCCGCGCGAGCGTTTCGGCAAATGAGGTGGCCAGTTTGCTGAAATCCATGCCTTGCGTTTGAGGTTCGGCTGCCGCGGCTTTGCGGGCCTTGAGATAGGATTGGCTGGCAAGAGAGCTTGTGATTTCCATTCTGAAATTCCCTTATTTGCGTAGGAGTTCGAACAGGCTCCGCGTCATTTGGCGTGTCTGGTCGAACAGTTTGAGATTTGCTTCGTAGCTGCGCTGTGCCTCACGGGCGTCTGCAATTTCGATCACAAGATCAACATTTGACCCTTTATAGTGACCTGTCGCATCGGCCAGTGGATGACCGGGGTCATAAATTCCGGGCAGTTCTGCCGGGTCGAGGCGAACAGCACCTGTCCTGACCCGACCATCGCCCACCACTTCCCGGAAACTGATCGTCTTTCGCCGATAGCCTGGCGTATCTGCATTCGCGATATTTTCCGAAACATGGCGAAGCCGCTGGCCCTGCGCCTCCATTCCGGAGGCGGAAATGCTGAGTGCGTGAAGAAGGTCTGTCATGGCCTACCTCCCCCGCCCAAGGGCGGTTTTCAAGATGTTGGATGTGCTGCGATAGATTGACAGGGCCATATCGTGCTGCTGGCGAACCTCCGCCATGCGCACCATTTCCTGTTCCAGGGAAACAGAATTGCCATTTGGGGCCATCTCTCCGGATATCGTCATGGGCTTTGGTGTGGTGCCTGACATTACGCTGCCGAAATGGCCCGGCCTTGTGGCCTTTATTTGATCCGGCGCGGAGGCATATACCCTGGCAAAATCCGGCAGGTCCCGGGCCTTGAACCCCGGCGTATCCGCATTTGCGATATTGCGCGCAATGATGCCCATCCGCGCCCCGGCATAAGACGCCATCGCCTGCGCCATTCGGGTAATTTCAAGTTTTTCAATCATCGGGGCTTCTCCCTCGATCCGTTTCATCAAGGCTTAAGGGTGATTCCTTTAGAAACGGTAATCAGTGAACAAAGGGAGAATCCCATGACGGGGCCATTTGACGGATTGCGTGCAAGACTCAATGAAATAAGTCCGGTTCACCGTATCGGGCAGATTACCGAAATAGGTGCGGGCCGGATAAAGGTGGCTGGGCTTACCCCCGGAATCACACTTGGAGATCGTGTTCGAATCGGGGAAAGAACCGGGGCGGAGGTCCTGCGAATTGGCAAGGAAGGTGCAACGGTATTGCCGGAAGATGGCATGGAAGGCTTTGCCATTGGTGATACTGTCCGACATCTGGGGCGCTCCGAGATTGCTCCGGACGACAGCTGGATCGGCCGGGTAATCGATCCCTTTGGGCAGCCATTGGACGGCCGCCCTATCTTTCCTGGAACATGCCTCCGTCCGCTACGGGGCGGCCCGCCCCCGGCGGCGACGCGGCGCCCGTTGGGGACACGGCTTCAAACCGGTCTTGCCGTATTCAATACGCTGCTTCCCATTGTGCGGGGACAGCGGATCGGCCTTTTTGCCGGCTCCGGGGTTGGGAAATCTTCCCTTCTGGCCCGTTTTGCAGGTTCGGTTGAGGCGGATGTCATCGTGATTGCCCTTGTTGGCGAACGCGGGCGGGAATTGCGCGAATTCACCGATCAGGTATTGGGTGCACGGGGAATGGCGCGTAGCGTGGTCGTTGCGGCAACCTCGGATCAATCCCCGCTTATACGGCGGCGCTGTCTCTGGTCGGCAATGGCGGTGGCGGAGCATTTTCGCGATCAGGGCCGACAGGTCCTGCTGCTGGCCGACAGTGTGACGCGATTTGCCGAAGCCCATCGTGAGATTGCTCTTTCAGCCGGTGAGGAAGCGCATCTTCGGGGCTATCCGCCTTCCACGGCACAGACGATCATGGCGCTGGCTGAACGCGCAGGCCCCGGCCGGGATGATCCGGGCTGCGGCGATATCACTGCAATCTTTTCGGTCCTGGTTGCGGGCTCGGATATGGAGGAGCCTGTCGCCGATATCCTGCGAGGTGTGCTGGACGGCCATGTCGTTTTGGATCGTGCCATTGCGGAACGGGGACGCTATCCGGCAATTGACCTTTTGCGTTCCGTCTCCCGAAGCCTGCCAAATGCGGCCAGCGAAGAGGAAAACCAGATCATTTCCACCGCCCGGCAACTTCTGGGCGCCTGGGACCGGGCCGAGATGATGGTGCAGGCGGGGCTTTATTCGAAAGGTTCCGATCCACAGATCGATGCGGCCATCAAGATCTGGCCACAGCTTGATGCTTTCCTGGCGGAAATGGCCCCCGAAGGGATCGATGCCAGTTTTCAACGGCTTTCCGAATGTCTGGCAGCGGCAGATATAGCCTGACGACTTTATTTGGATCATGTCGTCAGGCTATAACTTTTTGATTTTACGCTGATGCTGCGCAAATTTGATGATCAGTTTTGCTTCCGTCAGCTATACCTGAGCGAGTGCACGCGATTTCATCCACGAATATCCATTCACCGGTAGCGTGTGGGCGTATCACCTTTGTAAGAAGATTTGAGCCGGAAAGGCATCTGCTACGCCAAATCCGTCTGTTGTCCTGCTACACTGAAACCTCTGGTGGGACGGAATCTGCCCTTTGGCCTTGCTTACTGTGCTCGTTTAAATGCTGCCGTCGCAACACCCATGGCAATTAACGCGCTGCCGCCAAGACGAGAGAACCAGGCCAAAACTGATGGGCGCGCGATCTTTGTTCGTAGTTTGTCGGCTAGAATCGCATAGGCAAGGGCATTGATTGCCGCCAGTCCGACAAAAGTGACGACAAGTATTGCGAACTGAGGCAAGAGCGGGCTGTCCACGACGACGAATTGAGGCGCAAACGCAATGAAGAACGTGATGGATTTTGGATTGAGGGCAGTCACGGCCGCAGCGTGACCAAAAACGCTTGATGCGCTGGTTTCCGTTATTTTCTCCAGATCGCCGAGCACGGCTGTTGGGGCGCTTCGGAAAAGTTTGATCCCCAGATAAACAAGATAGGCTGCACCGATCCACTTCAGGACGGAAAACAAGGTGGCAGATGCCAGAACCAGGGCACCCAGACCGGCAAGCGACGCCGACATCGCAATGAGATCTCCCAGAGCGACGCCCGCAACGGTTGCTATTGCGACCCGTTTGCCTTGACTGATCGCATAGCTGAGAACGAGCAATACCGTCGGGCCGGGAACCAGTAAAATTGCGATAGAGGCTGCAACAAATGCCAGCCAGATTTGAAAATCCATGAGAAGACCTTTCCAGCTTTCAGGTGAGCCAGCCACAGCATCGACCAACTGTAAAGAAGAAATGCACGGGGATGACTTTGCGACGCAGCACCGGTCAATATGGGCACCCCAAGCGGATCTTGGGTTTTCATAAATTGGCGCATCTGCGATGCGGATCGAACAGGCCAGGGATCGACCTTCGAAAACCGCTATGGAACATCAATCCGTGCGACAAGCCCCCATCAGGGGTGCGGCAGACATGACGGAAAGCATTCAGAGGTCTGTGATCATGGGGAAACTGGCATCAGTCACGCCCGCTTGGGCCAGTATCCGCTGCAGGATGACTGCGCCATAATCGGCATTCTTGTGAACGGCATCACCGCCATCCACCCCGAATCTGGCCCTTGTCTGATAACCGTTGGTGATACTTTCCAAAGGTTGCAGAATGGCCTCGATTCCATCTTCGGCCAGAACGGCGGTGATATGGTCCTGGAGCAGCCGGTTTTCCGCCTCACCGGCGCGGCGGGCACGGCTGAGATTGCGTGGCGGGCGACCCTTGCCCTCGGTTTCAAAGGAGATCGGGTTCAGCACTACACGGGTGCCATCCGCTGCAATGTTGCGTGCCATCTGGTAAGTCGAGTGGCCGCGCAGATGATCGGCCAGTAATGCGCGAATGAAAGCCTGGGACAGATGTCGCCGGCGATGCATCATGTGATTCAGGATATCAGGGATCACCGCGCCTGGACGGATACGCGCGCCGACAAACACAACCATGTCATATTGAGCCGGGTCCAACCGGGTCAGCCCCTGCGCGTTGAAGCGCGCGAAGGCACGGGCCGTCGCGTCATCGTCAGGTACGATCTGTCCGTCCCGCCAGCTGATATTGCGGAAACGGTTCCCCGGAGTCCCCCAGAACGATATTTCAACATCCGGTGAAACCACAACCTTGGCCATGCCACGTTTGAGCGCCGCAAGGTGGCTGTCGCCGAACAGCATGATCTTCATGGTGCCGTCCGCTGGCCGGGGGTCTGGAAACTGGCCAGCATTTCCTCTTCGCAGCGGAGATCCTCCGCATCGTCGGTCTGATCGTCCCCAATCTTTGCTGCGGATGGGGTGATGAGGTCCGGGCGGCTGGTCGTGCCAAAGCGGGCTGACAGGTCGTCAAAAAAACAGGTCATGACGTGGCTGACGCCTTCCGAGGTCACGCCACGCATATTGCTGGCGTAAAAACGTCCGCCAAAGACCGGACTGGTGATGATTTCATAGGAGGGAAAGTAATCGACATCCTCATTTTCCTCCATGATGGTTCCGGCGGCGGCGCGCAGGACCGATTTAGAATAGGTCGTGGCGGTCAGGACATGCTGGCCCGATGCGGTTGCGGTCAGCGGCACGGGCGATACGGTCAGCAGTATCTTGACCCCCGGGTTGACGTTGCGCAGCAGGGCAAGGGCCGCGTTGAGGTTATCCAGAACTTCATGCTGCGTCATGTTGTGGAACTGATGACGACCGGGATCGAAGCTGCCGGCAATGGTGCCGGGGCAGACGGCATATTCCACTTTTTCGACGCTGTCGCGCCAGCATTCCGTCAGCCCGAGCGTGAAGATGAACAGCCTGGCCTTGCGCATCGCATCGCGGATGGCAGCCAGCGTGGCCTGGCGTGAGGTCCGTCCCTCTTCCACAGAGTCGAAACCGTCGGGTTCGATTGTCGGGCGGAACGGGTCATGGACACGGCCGTCCTGACACCAGAACAGGTCCGGGCACCGTTTGGGGTGCAGCGCCCAGTCGAACCACTGATGCAGCATCCGGGTTGTATAAATATTGCCGGTTCGAAAGCTGAATACGCCGTAATAGAAGGCGTGGCGCAATGCCTCGGGCCCGGGCGCGGGTTCGGCGTCATACCAATGATAGCCGCGTGCCTTGAGGGCCCGGCCAATATGCTGGGCAAAGCAGGAACCAGCCGTGACGATGGGCATGTCCGGGCTGATGTCGAAACGGGGTTGCCATAGTCCGCGCATCTGTTCGGCGGCCATGTCAGCCACGCCGCTGCGCCAGAACGCGGTTTCGGGCAGGTCTTGGTAGGGATTGGTCATGGCCGGCCTGCCACTGTTCATACGTCACGTGTCGACAGGGTAGGTAAAATCGGGTTTTGTCGCAAATGTTTCCGGATACCGGGTACCTACCCTTGGTCGGCTGAAGTTCAATGTAGCTTATCACATGCAATCATTGATCAATACCAAGGCCGGCCCTATGTGGTTGCGGAAGCCGGACCTGGCAAACCGTTGTGGATCACAGCGGGCGTTTCAGCCAGCGGGACAATACGCCGATGATGCCTTCCCTGAACAACAATACACCGATGACAAAGATCACGCCCTGAATGATTGTGACCCACGCCCCGAACGTTGCCAGATAATTCTGCATTGTCACGATTATCCCCGCCCCGACAAGCGGACCGAAAACCGTACCCATACCGCCAAGAAGCGTCATCAATACGACCTCACCCGACATGGACCAGTGTACATCGGTCAGTGAGGCGAGCTGGAATACCTGGCTTTTGGTTGCACCCGCGAGTCCCGCCATCGTGGCCGACAGGGTAAAGACCATCAGCTTGTACCGATTCACGTCATAGCCAAGCGAAATGGCGCGTGATTCATTATCGCGAATGGATTTCAGCACCTGTCCAAAGGGCGAATGGACCACACGATACAGAAAGAGGATGCCACCGAATGTTATCGCCAGCACAAAGAAATAAAGTGAGATATTGTCCTGCAATGGGATGATGCCAAACAGGTTGCCGCGCGGTACGCTTTGGATGCCGTCTTCGCCACCTGTGAACTTTGCCTGAAGCGCCACGAAATACACCATTTGGGCAAAGGCCAGTGTAACCATCGCGAAATAGATGCCTTGCCGACGGATCGCGAGAAAACCGATGGCGAAGCCGAGAACGCCAGCTGCGGCGGTGCCGCAAAGGACAGCCAGTTCAGGTGTCAGCCCCCAGACCTTGGCCGCATGGGCGGCAATGTAGCTTGCACCACCAAAATAGGCCGCGTGGCCAAATGACAGCAGCCCGCCAAAGCCCAGAAGCAGGTTGAATGCGGCTGCAAACAGGGCAAAGCACATAACTTTCATTGCAAATACGGGATAAACTACGAAGGGCAGAATGATCAGTACCACAAGCAGGGCTGCAAAAATCACCTTGTGCAGTGTATTCATGCCCGCCGCTTCCGGCGCTGGCGTGTTTGGGGTCGAATTTTCGGCCATTGCCATCAGACGGACCTCCCGAACAATCCTTCAGGTTTGATCATCAGGACAATTGCCATGATGACGAAAATGACGACGGCCGATGCTTCGGGGTAGAATACCCTGGTCAGCCCTTCGATGATGCCCAGCATGTAGCCCGTGATGATCGATCCCATGATCGACCCCATACCGCCGATCACGACCACGGCAAAGACCACGATAATCAGATCCGCGCCCATATTGGGATTGACCGAATAGATCGGTGCGGCAAGGACGCCGGCAAACCCGGCCAGAGCCACGCCAAATCCATAGGTTAGCATGATCATTACCGGAACGTTCACACCGAACGCGCTGACAAGTGTCGGGTTTTCCGTTGCCGCGCGCAGGTAGGCGCCGAGACGGGTCTTTTCGATCATGAACCAGGTGCCGAAGCAAATTGCCACTGATGCAATCACGACCCAGGCGCGATAGTTGGGCAGGAACATGAAACCGAGATTCTGCCCCCCCGACAGGGAATCAGGCAATCTGTAGGGCAGCCCCGAAATACCGTAATAATTGCGGAATACCCCCTGAATGATCAGCGCAAGCCCGAAGGTCAGTAACAGGCCATAGAGGTGATCAAGATGATAAAGGCGTGACAGCATCGTCCTTTCCAGGATGATGCCAAAACCACCTACGATCAGCGGTGCCAGGATCAGCGCGGGCCAGTAACCGATGCCAAGGTAGTTCAACAGCATCCAGGCCACAAAGGCCCCCATCATGTAAAGCGCACCATGGGCAAAGTTGATAATGTTGAGCAGGCCGAAAATCACCGCCAGGCCCAGTGACAGGACCGCATAGAATGATCCATTGATCAGCCCCAGAAGAAGCTGACCCAGCAGCACCTGCGGCGGTATTCCCAATAACTCGAACATATGCCAGTCCCGTTGCGCGGTTCAGTCAGGATATGTCTGCCCGGCACGAATGGCCGGGCAGACAAAAGGGTTTCACTGTTTGGTAAAGTCGCATTCTTCGAGCATCGGCAGGAAGGCCTCTTCGCCACTTATGGTCGCGATATGATTGTAGAGATCCCATTCACCGGTCGATTCTTCCGGTGTTTTCACCTCGAACAAATGCATGTCATGAAGGACCCGGCCATCGCCGCGCACTTTGGTTTTGCCAAAAAGCGGATCGTCGATTTCCATTTCTTTCATCTTGGCGGCCACGGCCTTGCCGTCTTCGGCACTGCCGACGGCCTCGACAGCCGCAAGATAGGCCATCGTTCCGGAATAGACACCTGCCTGTACCATTGTCGGCTGCGCGCCATGTGCCTCCATGAACCGCTGCGACCAGGCGCGGGTCGCATCGTTATGGTCCCAGTAGAATGCCTCGGTCAGCGACAGGCCCTGTGCGGTCTGGGCGCCAAGGGCGTGCACATCCGTAACAAAGAACAGCAATGCAGCCAGCTTCTGACCGGCCTGTGTGATGCCAAATTCGGCGGCCTGCTTGATTGCGTTGACAGTATCGCCGCCGGCGTTGGCAAGACCTATCACATCAGCGCCGCTGCCCTGTGCCTGAAGCAGAAAGGACGAAAAATCCTGGGCCGGGAAGGGCACATTGACCTGACCGACAACCTCACCGCCATTTGCCTCCACGACGGCGGTCGTGTTTTCCTCAAGCGAATGACCAAAGGCGTAATCCGCCGTCAGGAAGAACCACTTCTTGCCGCCCGCATTGGTCATCGCCCCGCCGGTGCCATTGGCCAGCGCGGCAGTGTCATAGGTCCAGTGGATGGTGGTCGGGCGGCACTGTTCACGTGTGAGCGCGGTAGAACCGGCGCCCGAATCGATCAGCATGCCGTTCATTTCGGCGCTGATATCCGCGACGGCCAGCGCAACCGACGAAGTTGGCACATCCAGGATCGCGTTCACGCCATCCTGATCGTACCATTGACGCGCAATATTCGACCCGACATCGGGCTTGTTCTGGTGGTCGGCCGAAATGATCTCGACATTGATGCCTTTCTCGGCAGCCTTGAAGTCCTCAACCGCCATGCGTGCGGCAACCACGGACCCTTCACCCGACAAGTCGGCATAAACACCGGAACGGTCGTTCAGAACCCCCAGCTTGACATCGATATCCGCCAGCACCGGAGTACCGATAACGGCAGTCAGGGCCACTGAGCTGATCGCAAGTTTCTTCAACATGTCTTTTCCTCTGCTTTTCAACGCAGCTGCGTTGGTTGAATTCATTAAACACCCAGATAGTCTTGTAGTTTCTGTGTGTTCTGCTCAAGTTCGTCATTCGGGATCATGTCAACGACCTTGCCCTGATCGACGACATAGTGCCGGTCGGCCACCGAGGCGGCAAAGCGGAAGTTTTGCTCAACCAGCACGATGGTAAAACCTTCCTGCTTGAGCATCTTGATGGTGTGCCCGATCTGCTGGACAATGACGGGTGCAAGCCCCTCGGTGGGCTCATCCAGCAGCAGCATACGGGCACCGGTCCGCAGGATGCGCCCGATGGCCAGCATCTGCTGTTCTCCGCCAGAAAGTTTTGTACCCTGGCTGCTTTTGCGGCGTTCGCGCAGGTTCGGGAACAGGTTGTAAATCCGGTCGACGCTTAACCCGCCATCCGCGATACGCGGCGGCAGCATCAGGTTTTCCTCGACGCTGAGCGAAGAAAAGATACCACGCTCCTCGGGGCAAAGCGCAATACCACGCCGTGCGATATGCCGCGATGGCATCGCAATCAGATCCTCACCCCGGAACATGACGGATCCGGACCGCTTGGCCAGAATCCCCATGATCGCCAGCAATGTCGATGTCTTGCCAGCGCCGTTGCGCCCCAGCAGCGTGACAACCTCGCCTTCGTGGACTTCGAAATCGATCCCATGCAGGACATGGCTTTCACCATACCAGCCCTGAAGGTCGCAGACTTTCAACAACGGTTCGCCTGTTGCCTGCTCAGTCATGACTTGCTCCGATATAGGCATCAATCACTTCCCGGGTTTTGGAAACCTCATCATAGGTGCCTTCGGCAAGAATCTCTCCACGCGCCAATACGGTAATCCTGTCCGACAAGTCGGCCACCACGGACAGGTTATGTTCAACCATCAGGATCGTCCGGTTCCTGGCCACTTTGCGGATCAAATCCGTGATCCGCATTACATCCTCGCGCCCCATGCCGGCCATTGGTTCATCCAACAGCAGCATGTCCGGGTTCAGGGCCAATGTCGTTGCGATTTCAAGTGCCCGTTTTCGCCCATAAGACAGGGCCGCCGCACGTTCCCCCAGAAACTCGGTCAGGCCCACTTCCTCGACATGGCGGCGTGCCTCATCGTCATATTGCGACAGTATTTTTTCCGATCGCCAGAAATCAAAACTTTCCCCGCGCGAACGCTGCAGTGCAACCCGCACGTTTTGCAGCACGGAAAGATCGGGAAAGATCGCGGAAATCTGGAAGGAACGCACTACACCCAGTCGTGCAATTTCGGCAGGGGACAATCTGGTGATATCGCGCCCCTCATAAGTAATGGTCCCTCGCGTTGGCTGCAGGAATTTGGTCAGGAGATTGAAACAGGTGGTCTTGCCCGCGCCATTCGGGCCAATCAAGGCGTGAATCGTACCCTTTTCAACAGAAAGATCCACATTGTTCACGGCGACAAAGCCCTTGAACTCCTTGGTCAGACCCTTGGCCTGAAGTGCGATCGCCATGTTGCCCCTATTCCACCGCTTTTCTTTTTGCCTCCCGCCAGGCCATATCGGCAGGGCGAGCCACGCTGCCAAACGGGCATTCGTGATTTCCGTCCCCAATTGCTAACAAACGGGTTGGCGAAGTAAACGACAAATTTGAAAGGCCCAATTTATTGCATTGCAGCCAGACCAGGGGTTGAAAGTGCCGGCACGGGTTTGGCAGATTGGCCACTGCAGAAAGCTCATGGCATTGGCGAGGAAAATATCTGGTATCCGGACCAGAACAAAACCGTGGCAGGTCCAGACATATAAGACAGGATGCCTATTTTTCCGATAATTTTCGAAGAACATCATGCCGGGCCAGGCTTTGCGTGGCTTTGTCGCGCTGTTCCAGCCATTCGGCCTGTGCACGGGCCAGGGCCAAATTGATTTCCATTCGTTTGCCATCGGCCCAGACCTGATATCTGTCCCGCAAACGCGCTTCGGTGACAGGATTGAGACCTGGCGCTTCGGCAGGTGCAAGCCCCGTGAGCCGGGCCGCAATGGCATTCCTTCTTGTTGCGGCCTTTTGCAGATGTTGCAAATCGTTATCCAGCAGCATTTTTGACAATGCGGTAATCTGTGAGAGATCCCTCCGGCGCGTCAATAGAGCCTCCTTCTGGCTTTCTTGCGCATGGCCTCGGAAAAACGGATTGCGGCGGCGACGGCGCGATAATGATCGGGATGGATCTCCTGTCCGATTTCAACAGAGGCATGCAGCGTTCGGGCCGTGGGGGGGTCATGATGGATCGGGATTTCCGCCTCTGTCGCGCGTTCGCGGATCCGTGCCGCGATTTCGTCCACACCCTTGGCAAGGCAAACCGGCGCGCGGCGGCTGCCTCGTTCCCATTTCAGCGCGATGGCATAATGGGTGGGATTCACGATGATTACATCCGCTTGCGGGACCTCGAAAAGCATCTGGTTGGTGGCGATTTCTTGCCCACGCTGGCGGCGCCTGGATTTCATATGGGGGTCGCCTTCGGCGGATTTCATTTCATCCATGAGCTCTTTACGTGACATGCGGTGACGCCGCAGATGTTCTGCCCGCTGCCAGAGAAAATCCATGGCCCCGATTGTGCCGAGCAGGCAGACGATCAGGATCAGGAAATCAAGAAGGAGCGCGGTCATTCTTGCGGCAATGACGCCAGAAGGAAGGTGCAGTGTGGTCAGGATATCCTCGGCACGACCGAGCAGAAAACCTGCCAGCAGGGTGGCGGTCAGCACAAGTTTGCAAAAGCTCTTGAAAAACTCGAAGAGCCCCTGCCGTCCGAATTTGTTTTTGGCGGTTGCGATGGGTGAGATGCGATTGAATTTGGGAGCGAGCTTTGCCGGGGCGAAAACCCAGGCGCGTTGTACCAGCAACATTGTTGCTGCGGCAATTGCGGGCAGGACAAAAAAGGGCATCAAGGCAAACACGATAGCGCCGATCAGGTTGCCTGCGGGCTTTTCGGCATTATCCATCATCAGGGGTGCCAGATCATTTGCCTGATCGAGCAATGTCGCGGTGATCGTGCCAAGCTCGCGCAACGCCACAGGCCCGAAGGTGAGACCCGCCAGCAAGAATCCGGCATAGCCTGCTGCGGTTGTCAGGTCTGCCGAACGGGGAATTTCGCCCTTGCGTCGAGCATCTTCAAGCTTTTTGGGCGATGGTGCGTGTTCCTTTTCGGAACTGTCTTCCTCGCTCATGGCATGGCTCGGAAGGGGTTCTGCAGGGTTGCTTCAAAAGCTGCCACCCAGACCGAAAGCAGAACCGGGGCCGTAATGGCCAGCAAGATCAGCCCGCCCAGCGTAAGGGCCGGCGCGCCCACAAAGACGACCATCAATTGCGGCATCGCACGGTTTATCACGCCAAGCGCAACATTATAGAGCGTTGCCGCGACAACGAAAGGTGCAGCCAGGGTGAAGGCGAGTGTGAAGGCGCGGGTGATTTGCGCAAGTCCCCAATCCGCAAGATCCGCCGCCCCGAACAACAAGCCGGGAGGCAGGACATCATAGGACAGGACCATCATTTCGGCGGCTCTTACATGCAGCCCGAGGGCCGAAGCCAGTGCCAGTCCGCCGATCACGAACAGATGCGACATGGCCGGCTGCGGTTCGCTGGTGGTACCGCCGAATAGTTGCGACAATGATGTCGCCTGGGCCGCCATTGTGCCCGCGATCTGCAAGGCCATGATCAGAAGACGCAGGCCGATGCCGATCACCAGCCCGCAGGCGGTTTCCGTCAGGATGGTGGTGAAGATGATGTCCGGAGGCAGCTTGTCCGTAACTGCGGGGGCGATGATGGCGGTAAAGGCCAGCGCCAGAACCAGCCTGACCCTTTGTGGAACGGATTGTTCGCCGAAAGCGGGCAGCAGGGCCATCACGGCCCCGACCCTCAGAAAGACCAGCAGGCCCACGCGCAGCATATCCTGCGCAAAGCCGGTCCAGGCAGTGAGTTGGGCAATGAGGTCATTCATGGTGGCACCTGACCGATCATCGATGGCCGCGCTTCCAGGCCGATTTCGTCATAGGACAGGATCGGAATTGACAGGCCCCGGGCGTTTGCCACAGTCCGCAGGAAACGCCGTCGCAATGTGGAGGTGACCAGAGCCGGCATCAGACCGGTTTCAACCGCGTGATTGACCCGATCGGACAGGCCCTGTGCAAGGCGGTTGAATTCCTCTGGTGGCAGGGCGATATCCTGTTGCCCGCGTTCGCCTTCAACCTGATGCTTTGTAAAGGCTTTCTCCCATTCCGGGGCAAGCTGGATCAAGGGGATCGTCCCGTCATCGCGGCGAAGTTCGGCGATGAGTTGGAAACCCAGCCTCTGACGTACATGATCGCAGATTGCCTCGGGTTGGTTGAGATGCCGTGATTCGGCGGTTGCTTCGAGAATAAGCGGCAGATTGCGGATTGAGACCCGCTCATCAAGCAGGAGCCGCAGGATGGAATGCAGAAGGTCCAGCGGTACCTTGTCGGGTACGATTTCATCGACCAGCCGGCGGTTTGCCTCGGCGCGGGCCGTGTCCGAAAGGTTGACGAATTCATCCATCAGGCGGCGCAAACCACGCAGGCTCAGCAGATGGGCGAGATTATCCTTCAGAACTTCCAGGAGGTGAGTGGCCAGAACCTCCGTTGCGCTGACGACCGTTAGCCCGGCCAGGGCCGCATCATCCTGTTTTTCCACGCTGATCCAACGGGCAGGGGCACCATAGACCGGTTCACGCACATCACTGCCGTCGGGCGCGGGAATGCCTTCCGATAGCAGGCAAAGCGCCTGGCCCGGCATCAGGCGGTTTTGTACCCGTTCCACGCCTTGCAGCCGGATCCGATATGTTCCCGTGGGCAGGGTGGCCTCATCCGTCAGCCGGATTTCAGGCAGGATCAGACCGTAGGCCGTGGCGATATAATTGCGCATGTTGGCGATCCGCGCATCAAGGCCGGTTGCCGGGTCCAGGACCATCTCAACCAGGTCGGGCGCGAATTCGATATGGATTTCGTCGAAGTCGAGTACATCGCCAAGGCGTGGGGCCTTGTCCACCGGCTGGGGCGTTTCGCTTTCCTCGGCTGGCGGGGGACGACGAAAGCCAAGCCAGGCGGCGAGGCCAAGCCCGACCGCACCAAGCAGGAAAGGGAGAAAGGGCAGCCCCGGAACCAGCGCGAAAAGTGCCATCAGCGCAGCCACTGTCGCCAAGGCCCCGGGGTAGCGGCCAAGCTGCGAAAAGAAGGAAACATCCGCTGCCCCTGTCGCACCGCCGCGTGCCAGAAGCAGCGCTGCCGCGACGGAAATGATGACGGCGGGGATCTGGCTGACAAGCCCGTCGCCAACCGTCAAAATGGCATAGGTTTCAAAGGCGCGGCCAAGCGGCATGTCATGAACGACCGTTCCGATGACAAGCCCCATCACAATATTCAGAAGCGTGATCAGCAGCCCCGCAACTGCATCGCCCTTGACGAATTTCGAGGCCCCATCGAGCGATCCGAAGAAATTCGTTTCTGCCAGTTCGCGTTCGCGCCGTTCCCTGGCTTCGGCGTGGTCGATGGCGCCTGCCGACATGTCGCTGTCAATTGCAAGCTGGCGTCCCGGCATTCCGTCCAGTGCGAAACGGGCACCAACCTCCGCCATCCGCCCGGCGCCCTTGGTGATCACCACGAAATTCACGATCAGCAGGACACAGAAGATAACCACGCCCAGCAGGACCGAGCCGCCCATGATGAAGCTGGCGAATCCTTCGATCACCGACCCCGCCGCAGCGGTGCCGGTATGACCCTGTCCGATGATGAGCTTGGTGGAGGAGACATTGAGCGAGAGCCGCAACATCAGCGAGGACAGAAGAATGGTCGGGAAGGCAGAAAAATCCAATGGACGTTCGATGAAAAGTGTCACCGTGAACATCAGGATCGCGAGCGCGAAGGAAAAGGCCAGCCCGATATCCAGCAACCAGGCCGGAACTGGCAGGACCATCATCACGATCACCGCCATCAGGGCCAATGCCAGCAGGATTGTCGGCTGAAACAGGCTGCGTAGTGAAATGGATGTCATTTGAGCGCCCTGCAGTCAGGGTGCGAGAAAGGCTGACCGCCGTCCTGTGCCGAGGTCGCGGCGGGAACGGAACCATATACCCGCAATGGGGCATGGGCGCTGCGTGGCAGCGATTGCAAAACCCTGAGGGTCATGGAGTTTCACCCCTGATTGAACCGGTATTCACCGTCTTTCGGGTGAAGCTAGGCGGAATTCCTTTCCGAGAGGTTAGCAATGCCAGGTTTGATGAAACCGGCCTGGGAATGGGTCATGTCAGCCCTGTGGGCGGCACACGGTCCTTGTGAAAATTCACTTGCCCCTGTCTCTGTGGCGGGGGAGAGAGGGAATGAAGCCGACAAGAGGAGATCCGCCAATGCCTGATATCCCCACCTCACTGGTGCGTCGCACATCCTGGCCGGTTTCCGCCAGCCGTGCGGTAGGGA
The DNA here is from genome assembly GCA_047975325.1 of Pseudorhodobacter sp. Lineage (GTDB taxonomy): Bacteria > Pseudomonadota > Alphaproteobacteria > Rhodobacterales > Rhodobacteraceae > JBKEDF01. The sequence continues at coordinate 18,577 of JBKEDF010000055.1, forward strand.
CGCCCCTGCAGCCTTCGGTTGTTTATGCCTCGGAAAGTCCCGACCAGCTTGACGCGCAATATGAAGGGCGGATCAAGGGTTTCACCTATGCGCGGGAAGGGCACCCCAATGCCGAAGTGCTGGCGGCAAAGATCGATGCGCTGGAAGGGATCGAAGGCGGGTTGACCCTTGGTTCCGGCATGGCGGCGGTTTCGGCGGTGCTGATGGGGCTTTTGAAATCGGGGGATCATGTGATCGGGGGCGACCAGCTTTATGGCCGTTCGTTACGGTTGATGACGCAGGATCTGCAGCGTTTCGGGATTGCCACATCGCTGGCCGATCCGACCGATCCTGCCAGTTTTGCCGCCGCAATCCGGCCCGAAACGCGGATGATCCTGATCGAGACGGTTTCGAATCCCACCCTGCGGATTGCCGATCTGACCGGTATTGCGGCACTGGCGAAGGATAGGGGGATCCTGCTTGCGGTGGATGCGACTTTTTCAACCCCGCGGGCGATCCGTGCCCGAAACCATGGGGCGGATATCATCATCCATTCGGTAACCAAGTTATTGGCGGGGCATTCGGATGTGACGCTTGGTTATGCGGCTGCGCGTGATCCTGCCCATCGACAGGCAATCTATGACTATGCCGTGACGGTGGGCATGACACCTTCGCCCTTCGATTGCTGGCTGGCGGAACGGGGGCTTTATTCCTTCCATCTGCGTTATGATCGGGCGGAGGAAAATGCCCGGCGGCTGGCCGATCATCTGGCCGGGCTGAAAGGGGTGCGAAGGGTGCTTTATCCGTTGCGGCACGATCACCCGGATCACAATCGCGCGGCGGTGCTTTTGGGGGTGCGTGGGGGGAATATGGTATCATTTGAACTGGAGGGCGGCCGCGCGGCTGCCAATGCGCTGACCCGGGCGATGCCCGATCTGGCCTTTGCGCCGACATTGGGGGATATCGGTACGACGCTTTCGCATCCGGCATCCTCTTCGCATCGTGCGGTTTCGCCGGAAGCGCGGAAAAAAATTGGAATTTCCGAAGGTTTCTTTCGGATTTCAGTCGGTTGTGAAGAGTTCGACCTTTTGGCAGCGGAGTTTTCCCGCGGCGTGGCGGCGGCAAGCAGGGAAATTTGACAAGGATGCAGGCCATTCTGGAGGCGTTGCCGCTGGCGGCGGTGCTGATTGACCCCGAGGAACGGATCGTGGCGGCCAATCGTGTCGCACTTGGCCTGCTGGGAACAGAGATCGTCGGCAGGCTCTATCCAAATGCGTTGCGGCAGGCGGCCCTGCAAGGCGTGATTGAACGCGCCTTGCAGCAGGGACAGGATGGTCATGCACGGTTTACCCAGCGCGAAGCGGGGGCGGAGATCGTCTTTCAGGTGAAGGTGACACCGCTTACGGAAGGGGTACTTTGCATTTTCGAAGATGTGACCGGGGTGGAACAGGTCGTGCGGATGCGGCGGGATTTCGTAGCCAATGTCAGCCATGAATTGCGGACCCCGCTGACGGCACTTCTGGGCTTTATCGAGACATTGCGCGGTGCCGCAAAGGATGATCCCGCCGCACAGGAAAAATTCCTGTCCATTATGGAGCGTGAGGCGGGGCGCATGAACCGCTTGGTGGGGGATCTCCTTTCGCTTAGCAGGGTGGAGGCAGAAGAAAGCGTGCGGCCCGGAGAACGGGTTGAAATGACCGGGCTTTTAAACCGGGTGGTTTCGGATCTGCGGGCAGTGGCAACGGCCGGAGGGGTGGAGATCGGGCTCGATCTGCCGGGGGGGGAGGTGATGGTGCGGGCCGATGCCGACCAGATCACCCAGGTTATGGCCAATCTGATAGAAAATGCCGTGAAATATGGCGGCTCTGGCAAGGTTGTGCGGGTGGGGTTGTCCCGCGTGGCGCAGGATGCCACCTTGCGCGGCCCCGCGATCAGGATCGAGGTGCGGGATGAAGGTGACGGGATCGATCCGATCCACCTGCCACGCCTGACCGAAAGGTTCTATCGGGTGGATAATCATCGGTCCCGCGAAAAGGGCGGAACGGGGCTGGGCCTGGCAATTGTCAAGCATATCGTCAACCGTCACCGTGGCAGGCTCAAGATTGAAAGCGAAAAGGGCAGGGGGGCCGCATTTATCGTGTTCCTGCCGGATGCCTGATAGAGTTGACGGAAGCAAATTCGATCATCAAAGCCACACAGCATCAGCGTAAAATCAAAAAGTTACAGCCTGGCACATGATCAAAACAAAGTTGTCAGGCCATATTGCGGCGCGGGATTGCGGCGATGGGATGAGGGGATGAGCGGCCGTGTGCGCATCAGGAAGTTTCGGTCTTCCCCGCAAACACGTGCCAAACCTTGTGGCCGCTCATCCGGTTTGTATCAGTGATCGGCGGCCGATGCTGCTGCCTTTGCCTCTTCCAGCGACCCCTTCGCGCCGTTGAAGAAGGCGTTCAGCAGGACGGCCGAGATGGATGCCAGAAGGATTCCGCTTTCGATCAACGGGTGGATGGCGTGGGGCAGCCACATGCGGAATTGCGGTGCCACAAGCGGGATCATTCCCAGGCCGAGAGAAACGGCAACAATGAACAGGTTGTTGCGGTTTCCGGCAAAATTCACAGCGGAAAGGATGCGGACACCCGTGGCTGCGACCATACCGAACATCACAATACCGGCCCCGCCAAGCACCATGGTAGGCAGCGATTCGATCAATGCAGCCATCTTGGGCAGAAAGCCCAGCCCGATCAGGATCACCCCGCCCGCAACGCAAACGAAGCGCGATTTGATCCCTGTGACCCCGACAAGCCCCACGTTCTGGCTGAAGGATGTATAGGGGAAGGTGTTGAAGATCCCACCGATCAAGGTTCCAAGCCCGTCCGTCCTGAGCCCGGCCGAAAGGGTTTTCTGTTCAATGTCGCGTCCGGTCATGTCGCAAAGGGCCAGGAACATGCCGGTGGATTCGATCATGACCACGATCATGACCAGGACCATGGTGATGATGGGGACCAGTTCAAAGGTCGGCAGGCCAAAATGAAAAGGCAGGATGATATCGAACCAGGGGGCCTCGCCAACCTTGTTGAAATCCATTGCGCCGATTGCTGCAGCAATGACACCGCCGATCACGATCCCAAGCAGAACCGAGATATTCGACACGAAACCGCGCCCATATTTTGCAATCAGCAGGATGGCTGCAAGCACGATGCCCGATACCAGCATGTTGCCGAGCGGCGCATAGGCGGGATTGTTCATTTTCGGTGAAAGGCTCAGGCCCGGGGGTAGTTCCGTGATACCGGTGGCGCTGCCTGCCGCCAGTCCTTCGGATACGGATTGAAGCCACTCGGCATGGGCGGGATCGACAAGCTGCGGTGCGGTGGGACCGACGGGAACCCCGAAAACCCAGTTGATCCCCACGCGCATCAAACTGACGCCGATAACGAGGATGATTGTCCCTGTCACGACCGGCGGAAAGAACCGCAACATGCGTGAAATGAAAGGTGCGATAAGCATCGAGATGACCCCGGCGGCCATGATGGCCCCGAAAATACTGCGTGCGCCATCGACTCCGGGCTGTGCGTTTGCCATGGCGATCATCGGGCCGACGGCCGCAAAGGTCACGCCCATCATGACCGGCAGCTTGATCCCGAACCATTGCGAGGCCCCAAGCGACTGGATCAGTGTGGCTACCCCGCAAACGAAAAGATCGGCGGAAATCAGGAAGGCCACATCTTCCGGTGACAGTTGCAGCGCCCTGCCAATGATCAGTGGAACGGCAACCGCCCCGGCATACATGACAAGCACATGTTGCAGGCCGAGCGTGAAGAGCTTTGGCGTCGGTAATATTTCATCGACCGGATGTACGCTATCCGCCATGTCATCTTTCCTCCCGTTGGGCATGGGTCCCGGTGCCGCAATCCCTGCCCATGGATTACGGCCCTGTACCCCGTTCAGGGGGGCAGCACCGTCCAGGCTTTCGTGAAACGATGCTCTTCAAGATTCGCGCCGGTGCCGATCCTGTCCACCACGGCAAACCGGCCTGGTGCATGGAGTGGCGTCAGCACGCCGTGCCAGGTGCCGCGCGCAAGGTTGATGCCCTGGCGCCCATCGGTCAGGAAAGCCCGGGGGCGGGCTTGTGGCGAAGCGGCGGCGATTACCAGAAAGGGATGTTCTGTCATTGGCAGGAAGGCCTGCGATCCTTCGGGGTGACGTTCGATCAGGTCGAAACTGTAGGGCAGGCTGCGTGGTTCGGCCATGAAGATCGAAATTCCTGCCTTCCCATCCCCGAAATCACAGCCCGCCAGATCATGGTGGCGCTGGCAAAGCCCTGCATTGATCAGATGGAATTCCTGCCCGGTCTGCAATACCTGCCCAAAGGGGGCAAAGGCATCAGGGGTCAGGGGTTCGGGGCGGATATCCATCTGCGACATGTTCCTTTGAAAACAGGGCAAGACAAGCGGGGTTTATGGCCCGTTACGGGGTATGGTTCTTCTATCGCAATGGGCCAAAGGCCCCCGGGCCGCGAAGTGCGGCATGCCGGTTGACATCCTTGTAAAGCAGGTAACGGAAGCGCCCCGGCCCCCCGGCATAACAGGCCTGCGGGCAGAAGGCGCGCAGCCACATGAAATCGCCCGCCTCGACCTCTACCCAATCCCGGTTGAGCTTGTAGACAGCCTTTCCCTCCAACACATAAAGCCCGTGTTCCATGACATGGGTTTCCTCGAAGGGGATCGTGCCGCCGGGCTGGAAGGTGCAGACGGTAACATGGGCATCATGGCGCAGATCGGTCGGATCGACAAAACGGGTTGTCGCCCAGCGGCCTTCGGCATTGGGCATGGATACGGGGGTGATATCCTGTTCATTGGCGATAACGGGATCCGGCGGGGCAAGTCCCGGGGCGGGTTCATAAAGCTTGCGCAGCCAGTGAAACCGGGCGGGCCGGTCCCCTTCGGCCCGAAAACGCCAGGCGGTTCCCGCAGGGATATAGGCGAAGCTTCCCGAGGTCAGATCATGGGCGTTTTCCCCGATCGTCAGTTGCGCGTGACCATCGGTAACAAAAAGCCAGTGTTCGGCCCCTGTTTCGGCATCGGGTGTTTCGGAGCCGCCTCCGGGGGAAACCTCCATGACATATTGACTGAAGGTTTCGGCAAAACCCGAAAGCGGCCTTGCGATAATCCAGAGCCGGGTTGCCGACCAGCCAGGCAGGTAACTGGTGACGATATCGGTGAAGACACCACGCGGCAATACGGCATAGGCCTCGGTGAAAACGGCGCGCTGGGTCATGAGTTCGGTTTGTGCGGGCAGGCCGCCGGGCGGGGTGAAATACCGGTTCATGGCAGGATATCCGTAAGACGCAGCAGGGCAATCCGTTCCACCTGGCTGCAGGCAGTGGCAAATTCAATATCGGAATCGTTGTCGATCCGGGTCTGGAAGGCTTGCAGGATCGAACCCTTGTCATGGTCGCGAACCGCAATGATGAAGGGAAAGCCATGTTTGGCCGTATAGGCCGAATTGAGTTTTTCAAATGTGGTGCGTTCCGAATCCGTCAGCGCATCGAGCGCGGCACTAGCCTGTTCGGAGGTGCTTTCAGCTGTCAGCCTTTTGGCCTGCGCCAGTTTGCCCGCAAGGTCCGGATGGGCCGTCAGGACATTGCGACGTTCGGTCTGGCTGGCCGCGCGAAATACCCGAGAAAGCGCACTATGCAGGCCCTGCGCGCTGTCATGGGCGGGGCCGAGTTCCAGTTCAAAGGCACGTTCGGCGATCCAGTCGGAATGTTCGAAGATACCGCCAAACCTTGTCACAAAGGTCTTGCGATCCATTTTTGAAGGACGTTCATGGCGGCGATGTGGATGCACCCTGGCCCAATGTGCGGCAATATCGGCGCGGCGCGCGAACCATACTCCTTCATGGCTTTGCGCATAGTCGAGAAAACGCACCAGCCCGGCGATCTTTCCCGGTCGTCCGATCAGGCGGCAATGCAGCCCGATGGAAAACATCTTTGCCTGCCCGGCCTGCCCTTCGGCATAGAGGATATCGAAGCTGTCCTTCAGGTATTGGAAAAACTGTTCCCCGGTAATGTAACCCGGCGCGGTGGCAAAGCGCATGTCATTGGCTTCCAGCGTATAGGGGATGATAAGCTGGTCGCGGGTGCCGAATTCCATCCAATGCGGCAGATCGTCGTCATAGGTGTCGGAGATCCAGTCGAAACCGCCTTCTTCGGCGACCAGCCGGACGGTATTGACCGAACAGCGCCCGGTATACCAGCCGCGCGGACGGGTGCCGGTCACTTCGGTATGAAGGCGGATCGCCTCGGCAATGGCGGCGCGTTCCTCCTCCTCTGGCATGTCGCGATGTTCGACCCATTTGAGCCCGTGACTGGCGATTTCCCAGCCCGCTTCCTGCATCGCGGTAACCTGGGCGGGGGATCGGGCAAGCGCGGCCGCCACGCCATAGATTGTTACCGGCAGGTTGCGTCCGGTGAAAAGCCGGTGAAGGCGCCAGAACCCGGCCCTGGCGCCGTAATCATAAATGGATTCCATATTCCAGTGACGTTGTCCGGGCCAGGGCTGCGCCCCTGCGATATCGGACAGGAAGGCCTCCGATTGCGCATCTCCGTGAAGCAGGCAGTTCTCGCCTCCTTCCTCATAGTTGAGTACGACAGAGATCGCGATTTTCGCGCCATCGGGCCATGCGGCATCGGGCGGTGTCTGGCCATGGCCGGTCAGATCGCGGGGATATCGCTGCATCAGGATCCTTCCTTAACCTTGTCCAGAATAACCCTATGCCAAAATGACGCTTTGGTTTTTCAAGAATTTCGAAAAGGACCTATCGGGAAAGATCATGGTCGTCTTGATCCGGGTTCTGCGGCATGTTTGGGCAAAGGGATGCTGAAAGGAGCAAAGGGATGAACAAGGCGGGGTTGACCACACATGTTCTGGATACGGCCCTTGGCCGGCCTGCAGCGGGAATGCGGATCCGGCTCTATCGGCTGGTGGGGGAGGAACGCAGCCTGCTGGAGGAACAGATCACCAACGCCGATGGCCGTACCAATCAGCCGATGCTGGATGCGGCGGCAATGGCGGCGGGCGTATATGAGTTGATCTTTTCAGCCGGGGATTACCTGCGGCAAAGCGGGGCGGTATCGGGGGATATCCTGTTTCTGGATGAGATCCCGATCCGGTTTGGTCTGACGGATGCTGCGGCGCATTATCATGTGCCTCTTCTGATTTCGCCCTTTGCCTATTCGACCTATCGGGGCAGTTGAAGGGGTCGGAAGACTTGCAAGTGACAGGTTTCGCGCCCAAACTCGCCCCGTCAGTCCGGGACAGGAACGATTCATGACCTTGCGCGATGCCGCCGATGCGGTTCGAAAACACGCCTATGCCCCATATTCGGGTTTCAGGGTTGGTGCGGCAATCCGGGCGGGATCGGGGCAGGTCCATGTCGGGTGCAACGTGGAAAATATAGCCTATCCCGAAGGAACCTGTGCCGAGGCGGGGGCAATTGCCGCCATGGTTGCTGCCGGCGAAACGGTGATTGCCGAACTGGCGGTCATTGCCGATAGTCCCGAGCCGGTTCCGCCTTGCGGCGGCTGCCGCCAGAAGATTGCTGAATTTGCAGCGCCGGATGTCGTGGTGACCATGCATGGCATCGATGGCCAAAGCCGGTCCGTCCTGGTGGCGGATCTGTTACCGGGTGCCTTTTCCGGGGATCACATGGCCCGCAGCGGGCAGGATTGAGCGATGGAAGCCCGCAATATCATTGCAACCCTGCGGCGGGGGGAAATGCCGACGGCCGAGGAAATTTCCTGGTTCGCACAGGGGCTCGCCTCCGGCGATGTCACGGATGCGCAGGCCGGCGCCTTCGCCATGGCGGTCTGTCTGAACGGGTTGGGTGACGAAGGCCGTGTCGCACTGACCCGCGCCATGACCGACAGCGGGCAGAGGCTTCGCTGGGACCTGCCCGGCCCGGTTCTGGACAAGCATTCCACCGGCGGGATAGGGGATTGTGTTTCGCTGCTGCTGGCCCCGGCCTTGGCGGCTTGCGGGGCCTATGTGCCGATGATTTCGGGCCGCGGGCTGGGTCATACCGGGGGTACGCTCGACAAGCTGGAGGCAATTCCGGGCTTTCGTACAGATCTGGATGAAGAGCGCCTGCGCAGGCAGATAGGTGATTGCCGCTGTGCCATCGTTGCCGCCAATGCCGAGGTGGCGCCGGCCGATCGCCGCCTCTATGCGATCCGTGATGTGACGGGGACGGTGGAAAGCATCGACCTCATTACCGCCTCGATCCTTTCCAAGAAACTTGCGGCGGGACTTGAGGCGCTGGTTCTGGATGTCAAGATGGGGGCGGGGGCCTTTATGAAGACGATGGAACAGGCGCGGGATCTGGCGCAGGCGCTGGTTTCCACGGCGCAGGGGGCGGGTTGCATGACCTCGGCGCTGATTACCGACATGTCGCAACCCCTGGCCATGGCGGCGGGAAATGCGCTGGAGGTGATCGAGGTGATGGAGACGCTGACAGGAACCTCCGTCAATGTTGCCCTTTGGGATGTGACCTGCGCGCTGGGCGGGGAGGTTCTGGCCCTGGGCGGTTTGGTGGCGGATGCGGAGGATGGTACGGGACGGATTGCCGAGGCGTTGGAAAGCGGGGCTGCAGCCGAATTTTTCGGCCGGATGATTGCGGCGCAGGGCGGGCCCGAGGATTTCATTGATCGCTGGCCTGACCGCCTTCCGGCAGCGCCGGTGATCATGGAAGTGCCAAGCCCGCGCAAGGGCTTCGTCACTGAGATTGATACCGAGGCGCTGGGTCATGTAGTGGTGGGCCTGGGTGGCGGACGGCTGCGCGACGGAGACCGCATCAACCCGTCGGTAGGTCTTTCCGATATTGCCGGGATCGGCGAAGATGTCGGTGCTGGCGTGGCGCTTGCGCTGGTTCATGCCGCAACGCCCGAGATGGCGGAACGGGCGGCAATGCAGGTTCAGCGTGCCTACCGGGTCGGTGATATCGTGCCCGGGGATCCTCCGCTTGTCCGCGAAAGGATTGGTTGATGCCCCGTGCCTTTCTTGTCGTGATGGATTCGGTGGGATGCGGGGGCGCACCGGATGCAGCGGATTTTGGCGATGCGGGTGCCAATACTCTTGGCCATATTGCTGTCGAATGCGCTGCCGGGCGGGCCGGGGAAGGCCGCAGTGGCCCGTTGGAAATGCCAAACCTTGCCCGGCTTGGCCTTGCCGGGGCGATCCGCCTTGCTTCTGGCGCTGATGCCCCGGGGCTGAAGGCCGTGCCACAGGGGCTCTGGGGGGCAGCGACGGAGGTGTCGCGCGGCAAGGATACGCCTTCGGGTCATTGGGAACTGGCGGGTGTGCCGGTTCCATGGGATTGGACCTGCTTTCCGGATAGCCGGCCCGCCTTTCCCGATGATCTGACGGCGGCGGTTTGCCGATTGGCGGGAACGGACGGGATCTTGGGCAATTGCCATGCATCGGGGACGCAGATCATCGATGAACTCGGGCAGGAACATCTGCGGACGGGCTGGCCGATCTGTTACACTTCGGTCGACAGCGTGTTTCAGATTGCGGCGCATGAGGAATCCTTTGGTCTTGATCGGCTGATTGCACTTTGCGAAGGGCTTGCACCGGTGCTGCATGAGCGCATGGTGGGCCGGGTGATCGCGCGACCGTTCATCGGGTCGCCGGGGGCATTGTCCCGCACGGCGAACCGCCGTGATTTTGCAATTGCGCCGCCCGCCCCCACGCTGCTGGACTGGGTACGGGATGCGGGCCGGGAAACCCATGCCATCGGCAAGATTGGTGATATCTTTTCCATGCGCGGGGTTGGCCGGTTGCATAAGGGAAAATCGGATGCCGATCTTTTCGACCGGCTGGAAGATCAGGCGCGGCACGCCGCAGAAGGGGCGCTGACCTTTGCCAATTTTGTCGAATTTGACAGTAATTTCGGCCATAGGCGCGATGTTTCCGGCTATGCCCGGGCGCTGGAATGGTTTGATCGACGTGTGGGCCGCTTCCTGGCGATGCTTGGTCCGGGGGATTTGGCGATCTTCACTGCCGATCATGGCAATGATCCAACCTGGCATGGCACCGAACATACGCGTGAAAGGGTGCCGGTGCTTTGTGCAGGCTATGGTGCCGGCGAAATCGGGATTTGCGCCTTTACCGATGTTGCGGTCTCTGTCGCGGCACATCTGGGGGTGCCTGCCCAGGGGCCGGGGAGGAGCTTTCTGCCATGACGGGCTTTGCCTCGCTTGAGTTGCACCTGCATCTGGAAGGGGCTGCGCCCGCAAGTTTCATCCGTGGTCTGGCGCAGGAAAAACATATTGATATCAGTGGTATATTTGATGAATACGGGGACTATTCCTATAGTGGATTCGCGCATTTCCTGAAGGTCTATGAGGCGGCAAGTTCCGTTCTGACCACACCGGAGGATTATGCACGCCTGACCCGTGCCGTGCTGGAACAATCAGTCGAAAACGGCGTGATCTATTGCGAGGCCTTTTTAAGCCCCGATTTTTGTGGCGGGCGCGATCTGGGGGCCTGGCGGGAATATCTTCAGGCGATCCGGGAGGCGGGTGAAGCCGCAGAGCGCGACATGGGCGTGACCCTGCGGGGGATTGTCACCTGTATTCGCCATTTCGGCCCGGATGCTGCGCGGGAAACGGCGCTTTGCGCGGCGGAAACGGCGGGGGACTGGATTGTCGGTTTTGGCATGGCCGGCGATGAACGGCGCGGGGAGCCCGGGGATTTTGCCTGGTCCTTCGATATGGCAAGGGAGGCAAAGCTGCGCCTGACCGCCCATGCGGGGGAATGGCGTGGTCCGGAAGCAATTCGCGCAACCCTGCGGGATTTGCGGGTGGAACGGATCGGCCACGGTGTACGGGCCATCGAGGATGCTGCGCTGGTGGAGGAACTGGCCGAAAATGGCACGGTGCTGGAGCTTTGCCCGGGATCCAATATCGCGCTTGGCCTTTATCCCGACTGGCGCGACCATCCGGTTGCGGAACTTTACCGGCGTGGTGTTCGCGTGACGGTCTCAACTGATGATCCGCCCTTCTTTCATACCTCGATGCGTCACGAATTCGAACGATTGCACGAAATCTTCGATGGTGATGATGCGGTCTTACAAAAGATTAACCGCACGGCGCTTGACGCCGCCTTTTGTGACGCCGATACCCGGGAAAAAATTGCCAAATTGCTGGAGGCTGGCCATGCTTGACCATCTGACCGTCGTGAAACACCCCCTGGTGCAGCACAAGTTGAGCCTGATGCGGGACAAGTCCACCTCAACGGCGGGTTTCCGGCAACTCCTGCGGGAGATCAGCCTGCTTCTGGCCTATGAGGTCACGCGTGAGTTGGATATGACGACCCGGCGGGTCGAAACCCCACTGGAGCTGATGGATGCACCGGTTCTGGAAGGCAAGAAACTGGCGTTGATTTCCATCCTGCGGGCGGGAAACGGGCTACTGGACGGGATCCTGGAACTTGTTCCGGCCGCGCGGGTAGGCTTTGTCGGGCTTTATCGTGATCCCGAAACGCTCAAGCCCGTGCAATATTATTGCAAGGTTCCCGATGCGCTCGAAAGCCGGATGACAATCGTGGTCGATCCGATGCTGGCAACGGGAAATTCCTCTGTTGCGGCGATTGACCTCCTGAAGGGGCAGGGGGCGGGGAATATCCGGTTCCTGTGCCTGCTTGCCGCCCCTGAAGGTGTGGCGCGGATGAAAGAGGCCCATCCTGATGTGCCAATCGTGACGGCGGCACTGGATAGCCATCTGAACGATCACGGGTATATCGTGCCGGGTCTGGGCGATGCCGGGGATCGGATGTTTGGCACGAAATAGCGCCATGCGTCATCGTGCTGCCCGTCAGTCGTGAGGGGTGAAAAATCGGTCCCTTCCCGGTTGATCGACAAGGAATGCCGCATAAGCTTAAATGGCCTTAAGCTATATACAACCCGAATCGTTCTTCATGTTTTCATCGGGTCATCTTGGGGATATTTATGCTTGCCAGATTTTTTATGATCCTTGCCACTGCCTTTATTGGTTTGCCTCTTGCCGGTGCGGTCCTGGCGCAGGACATTGCGCAACCTGCGGAAATGCCCCCGGCTGATTTTGCCGGTCAGCAATATGTCGATAGTCGCGGATGCGTCTTTTTGCGGACCGGGGTTGACGGGCAAATACGCTGGGTTCAGCGGATGACGGCGGATCGGCAACCGCTTTGTGGCTATCCGCCATCCGTTCAGCAGGTGGAGGGACCGGAACCGGCGGGGGCGACCAGGGCCACCGGTGCGGCTGCGGCACCGGCGAAGGCGGCCCCATCTACACCGCGCAGACAGGCGCGCCGGTCAAAAGCCTCGTCCAGGCCGCTGCGTCTTTCCATCACGCCGATCTGCCCGGCCCATGCCCCCCATGGCAAACGGGCCCGAACGATAGATGGCAGGGTACGGCTTTATTGTTCCGCCAATCCGAATTTTGATCTGGCTGCGGCGGTGCAACGCAGTAATGCACGCCTTTCTGCCGAGGCGTCCGGGAAAGCGCAACTTCGCGCCCATGCCGAAATGCCGATACCCAAAGGATACCGTCGCGCCTGGAAGGACGGGCGGCTTAACCCCTATCGCGGGATTGGTACGGCTGCGGGCCAGTCCGCACAGGACCGTATCTGGACGCGTGAGGTCCCTGCCAATCTCCAGCCTGAGCCGGATATGGCAAAACCCCTTCGGTCCCGTATGGGGGCGCCGGGTTATACTGTTCAGGTGGGAAGCTTTGGCATCCCGGCCAATGCCCGTGCCACGCAGGAAAAATTCATCCGCATGGGGATCCCGGCATCCGTCACCAGATCGGGTGGTTTGCAGGTGGTCCATGTCGGGCCCTTCGCCACGGCTGGGGAGGCGCGTCAGGCCCTTTCAGCGGCACGTCGTGTCGGTTTCGGGGATGCCTTCATCCGGCGCTGACGGGGTTTCGGGCCTGATGGCAATGGATCGGTCCGTGATACCTTGTCTTTGACCGATATGATCGCTTTTCATGCAAACGGCCCCTCCATGGGGAGGGGCCGCAGGACGTATCGGTTTTTGGCCCTATTCGGCGGGCATTTGCCTGGCCTCATCCGAGAGCGGATGTGGGATCTTGTCCAGCATCTCCTTCGGGCAGGCCTGCAGGAAGTTCACCCGCTCCTCATCCCAGTTGTCGATGATCCGCTGTGCGAGGATTGAAGCTGTCTCCGCCGCGTGGCGTTCGATCAGGCCCTTGAGCTGTGCCTCCCAATGGGAGTGGCTGACTGCGCAGGTCACCAGGCTTTCGAGGTTCATCATATCTTCGGCCTCGCCCTCGGGATCATAAAGATAGGCCATGCCCCCCGTCATCCCGGCACCGAAATTCGCGCCGATCCGGCCAAGGATGACCGCAACGCCGCCGGTCATGTATTCGCAGCCGTTGGAGCCGCAACCTTCCACCACGACATTCGCACCGGAATTGCGTACCGCAAACCGTTCACCCGCCCGGCCTGCGGCAAAAAGATGCCCGCCCGTTGCGCCGTACAGCACGGTATTGCCGATGATCGTGTTTTGCGATGCTTCCAGCGGTGAGGACATTGGCTGGCGCACCACGATCAGGCCACCCGAAAGCCCCTTGCCGACATAGTCATTGGCATCGCCCATCACTTCGATCTTGAGGCCCCGCACCGCGAAAGCGCCAAGGCTCTGGCCGCAGGAACCGGCGAGCTTGACCGTCAGATGATCCGCCTGGAGATTGTTGTTCATGCCGAATTTACGCACGATATGGCTTGATGCGCGGGTGCCTATGGTGCGCAGGGTATTTCGCACCGCGTAGGAAAGCTGCATCTTTTCGCCATCTTCGAAGAAACGTGCCCCGTCGCGGATGATTTCTGCATCCAGTGTATCGGGTACGGCATTGCGCGGCTTGGTCCGGTCATAGGTGATCCGGTTCGCCCCATCGACCGTTATCAGCAGCGGGTTGAGATCCAGATCATCAAGATGTGCCGAGCCCCGGCTGACCTGACTCAGCAAATCCGCCCGGCCGATAATCTCATCAAGGCTCCGTGCCCCGATAGAGGCCAGGATTTCCCTTACTTCCTGGGCGTAGAAGGTGATGAGGTTGACCACCTTGTCGGCATTGCCGGTGAATTTTGCCCGCAGTTTCGGATCCTGCGTGCAGACCCCGACAGGGCAGGTATTGGACTGGCATTGCCGTACCATGATGCAGCCCATCGCAATAAGCGCGGCGGTGCCGATCCCGTATTCTTCCGCCCCCATCATTGCGGCCATGACAATATCGCGCCCGGTCCGAAGTCCGCCATCGGTGCGCAGCGTCACACGGTCGCGCAGATTGTTCATCGACAGAACCTGATGCGCTTCCGTCAGCCCCATTTCCCAGGGCAGGCCCGCATATTTGATTGAGGTCGCGGGGGATGCACCAGTGCCGCCATTATGGCCGGAAATCAGGATGACATCGGCCTTGGCCTTGGCTACCCCGGCGGCAATCGTGCCGACGCCCGAGGAGGAGACCAGTTTTACCGTCACCTTGGCGCGCGGATTGATCTGTTTCAGGTCATAGATCAGCTGCGCCAGGTCTTCGATGGAATAGATATCGTGATGCGGCGGTGGAGAAATCAGCGTCACGCCCTTGGTGGAATGGCGCAGCCGTGCAATCAGATCGGTAACCTTCATGCCGGGAAGCTGCCCGCCCTCACCGGGCTTGGCACCCTGGGCAACCTTGATTTCCAGTTCCTCGCAGGCATTGAGATATTCCGCCGTCACCCCGAAACGGCCCGAGGCGATCTGCTTGATCTTCGCGCTTGGATTGTCCCCATTGGGTTCCGGCAGGAAATGTGCGGGATCCTCGCCACCTTCACCGCTATCGGATTTTGCGCCGATGCGGTTCATGGCGACATTCAGCGTTTTATGTGCTTCGGGTGACAGCGCGCCCAGGCTCATGCCGGGGGTCACGAAACGCTTGCGGATCGAGGTGATCGATTCGACCTCCTCGATCGGGACGGGACGGCCAAGTGCCTTGATATCCAGAAGGTCGCGGATATGGATTGGCGGATTGCTCCGCATTGCGGTGGCATATTGTTTCCACAGGTCATAGGAGGCACGGTCGCAGGCCGATTGCAGGATATGCATGGTCTGTGCTTCCCAGGCGTGCTTTTCGCCCGACCGGCGCGCCTTGTAGATGCCGCCTATGGGCAGTACATCCGCGCCCCCGCGCCAGCCCCGGCCATGAACTTCTTCCAGCTTGTGCTGGATCCCGCTGACCCCGATCCCGGAGATACGGCTATGCATGCCGGGAAAATATTCCAGGACCATGGCGCGAGACAGGCCGACAGCTTCGAAATTCAGGCCGCCGCGATAGGAAGAAATGACCGAAATCCCCATCTTGGACATGATCTTGAGGAGGCCCGCATCAATGGCGGCGCGATAGCGACCCATGGCATCGGAAAGATTGCCGTCCATGAGGCCCCGCTCAATCCGGTCGGCAATGGAATCCTGTGCCAGATAGGCGTTGACGGTGGTGGCGCCACAGCCGATCAGGACCGCAAAATAATGCGGATCGATACATTCGGCCGACCGCAGGTTGATCGAACAGAATGTCCGCAACCCCTTGCGGGTCAGCCAGCTATGCACGGCGCTGGTGGCCAGGATCATCGGCATTGCGATCTTGTCGATATCCTGATGTTCGTCGGTCAGGACCAGATGGCCCGCTCCCGAACGCACCGCGTCTTCGGCCTCTGCCCGGATCCGTTCAAGACCCTGACGCAGGGCATCCGGCCCGGCCTCGGCCGGGAAGGTGCAATCGATCACCGAAACCCCGTCGCCGAACTGTTCCACCATCGCGTAATATTCGGCATTGCCGATGAAGGGGCTTTCCAGCACCAGGATTTCTGCCTGGGAAGACCCTTCATCCAACACGTTGCGCAGGTTGCCGAACCGTGTCTTGAGGCTCATCACCCGGTTTTCGCGCAGGCTGTCAATCGGCGGGTTTGTCACCTGGCTGAAATTCTGCCGGAAATAATGGCTGAGCGGACGATAGACCGATGAAAGCACCGCTGCCGGGGTGTCGTCCCCCATTGAGGCGATCATCTCCTTGCCGTCCTCCGCCATCGGCAGGAGCACCTGTTCCAGTTCCTCCAGGCTATAGCCGGCAGCGATCTGGCGCTTGCGAAGCTCCGCGCCGGTATAGGTGGAGTTTTCGGGCAGGGTATCCAGCTGTGAGGAAAGATGGATAACCTTTTCAATCAGCTTGCCATAGGGTTGCGCGGCGGCAAGTTTGTCCTTGATTTCGGCATCGTGATAAAGCTTGCCCTCGTCCATATCGACGGCGATCATCTGCCCCGGGCCAAGCGCCCCCTTTTCCCGTACGGTGTTTTCATCCACCGGCACCATGCCCGCCTCGGACCCCGCGATCAGCAGCCCGTCGCCGGTTACGACATAGCGCATGGGTCGTAGCCCGTTGCGGTCGAGGCCCCCACAGACCCAGCGCCCATCCGTCATGGCAAGGGCGGCAGGGCCGTCCCAGGGCTCCATCACGGCATTGCAATAGGCATACATGTCCTGCCAGGGCTTGGGCAGTTCGATGGTTGCTTTTGACCAGGCTTCCGGGACGAGCATGGTCTTGGCCATGGGGGCGATCCTGCCCGAGCGCACCAGAACCTCAAACACCGAATCAAGTGCGGCCGAATCGGAAGAGCCTGCTGCGATAATCGGTTTGATATCTTCGGCGGCGTCGCCAAAATTGTTTGAAGCCATGCGGATCTCATGGCTCCGCATCCAGTTGCCGTTGCCCTTGATTGTGTTGATCTCGCCATTATGGGCGAGCATCCGGAAGGGCTGCGCAAGCCACCATTGCGGGAAGGTATTGGTCGAATAGCGCTGATGGTAGATTGCGAAGGAGGATTCAAAACGGTCATCCTTCAGGTCGGGATAAAATTCGGCTACCTGTTCAGCCAGCATCATACCCTTGTAGATAACCGACCGGCAGGAGAGCGAGCAAAGGTAAAGCCCCTGGATATTTGCCGCCAGCGCCGCCTTTTCGATGCGGCGGCGGATGATGTAGAGTTCGCGCTCGAACTGTTCGCGGTCGATATCCTTTTCGCAGCGGATAAGGATCTGTTCAATTTCGGGCCGGGTGGCATTGGCCTTTTCCCCCAGCACGGTGATATCCACCGGGACATGCCGCCAGCCATAGATATAATGGCCCATGCGCAGAACTTCGGATTCCACAATCGTCCGGCAGCGTTCCTGCGCGGCGAAATCGGTGCGTGGCAAAAAGATCTGGCCCACCGCGATCAGTTTGTTGCGGTCGGGCTCATGGCCGGTGCGGCGTACCTGATCATAGAAAAACCGGACAGGGATCTGCACATGGATCCCCGCGCCATCACCGGTCTTGCCATCGGCATCGACCGCGCCGCGATGCCAGATCGCCTTCAGGGCATCGATACCCGACTGCACCACCTTGCGCGCCGGTTTTCCGGAGATTGATACCACCAGCCCGACACCGCAGGAGGACTGTTCATCTTCCGCCCGGTAAAGTCCGTTTTCTGCCAGAAAGGCCCGCTTTGCCTCTTCGGCGACAACCCAGGATTCGTCATATTTGGTCATTTTTCATCACCCCCGCCCAAAGAGGCGAAGAAGGCTTCGACCTCTGCTTGTGTCATTTTCTGATGGTTGCCCGCAAAGGCATAGCCTTCCGGCTTTCGGTCGATATAGATTTCATGGTCAAGCTTCAGCCCGCCCGCATCCGGGAAAAGCCCGGCAGCCACGAAATGGGTTTCGTGATCCGGGATCGTCAGATGGTACCAAAGCGATGTGCCGCATTCTGCGCAAAAGGCCCGTTCCGCCCAATCGGAAGAACGATAGATCTTGACCGGGCCTTCGTGGGTCAGGGAACCCTGTTCCGATTCTATCGACATCAGGACAGATCCCGTCCAGCGCTGGCACATTCCGCAGTGGCAAGCACTCAACTCCGGTTTGCCCGGGGTCATCGAGACCTTTACCGCGCCACAAAGGCAGTGTCCGGAAATCCGTTTCATCCCTTCATCCCCCTCACAGCATCATGCAGCATTTTCACATAGGCTTCATTCGGCGTCAGACCCCAGGCGGAGGCCTCACCACGGTCCCATGCGCTGCGCCAGATTGCATATTGTTCCCTGAATGCCCCTTGATCGACCTTAAAAGGGCTGGTTTCGGTCATCTCACCATCAAAAGCCGCGCTTTCCCAGAAGGGGGCGTGGCTCATCACCGGGGCTTTCGGTTCCGGGGAGGCGACGACAAGGCTGGCCACGGGCTGACGCGCGTCCCGACCCAGGTCGGAGGGCAGATCCACCTCGCCGATCCAGATATGAACGGGGGCGTGATCCTCCTGATGGCAGGCGTAGAACCCGCCCATCACCAGTTCAATCGACATGGGTATCGCCCCGCGGTTGGTAGCTGGACAGGATTGCGTCACATTCGAAAAGCGGCTGGGTGCTTTGAAATCCGGGCTCGCCGGGAAAGATAAACTCCAGCGGGCTACCATCCATCGGCAACCATTCACCTGAACCACCATCCCATTGTGTCGGCCCGGCAAAGAACAGCCGCCATTCGGGGTGGATATATTCATTACCCTGCGCCCGGCGCAGGGTATTCCCGTCAAGGTCGGTTTCGGTAAAATCGAACTGGGTTTCCTGCAATTCCACCCCGTCGATAACAAAACGTTTTCCTGTCAGGCGATCAAAACCGCGCACATTGCTATGTTCTCCGGTTTCCTTGCTCAGCGCAAAATCAAAGGTATCGAGTCCGGACGCCAGCAATTCCGAAAAGGAGGCCGGATCGGCTGCGCCGCTATCCAGGGTCTGTCGTACCGGTGGGGGCAGGCTGATGCTTTCCACCCATTGGGCTTCATGATCGACACGAGACAGGAAATAGACCCCTTCCTGATCGAAATCGGCGCGCCATTGATCGCCCGGCGGATCCTGGTCGCAGGTGTAATAGTTCGAAACCCGGCAGGAACGCGATTGTACCGTCAGCCAACCGGTGCATCCGTCGGGCGGGGAAAAGGACCCAGCCAGCGCGAGGTCGGATCCGAAAATCAGGATCGTCAGGGCAAGCGCAGTTCTCATCCTCCGGCTCCTTTCACTATGCATTGCAATCGCTTGGTTGATGGGCGGCGTTCGGTTTGCGGTAAGGCTGCGTGCAGGGCGGTTATTCCGCGGCTACCGCACGGGCCTCCGCCAGATAGCCCAGGATTGAATCTGCCGCCTCGCGCCCGTCACGGATGGCCCAGACGACAAGACTTGCCCCGCGTACGATATCCCCCACCGCATAGACGCCGGGCAGGCTTGTGGCATGGGTGGTGAATTCAGCACGGATCGTACCCCAGCGGGTTACGGCCAATTCCGGTTGATCCCAGAGCGTTGGCAATTCTTCCGGTTCGAAACCAAGGGCCATGATGACCAGATCGGCCGGTTCGATGTAATCGGCCCCTTCGATGATTTCGGGGGCCTGTCGTCCGGTCGCATCGGGTTGGCCCAGGCGCATTTTCTGGACGATCACGCCCTCGACCTCATCCCCGCCGGTAAAGCCTTTGGGTGCGGTCAGCCAAACGAATTCAACGCCTTCTTCCTCGGCATTTTGTGTTTCACGCTGGCTTCCGGGCATATTGGCCCGGTCCCGCCGGTACAGGCATTTAACCGAAACCGCACCTTCGCGGATGGCGGTACGGACGCAATCCATGGCGGTATCGCCGCCGCCGATCACGACCACGCGTTTGCCCTTGGCGTCCAGGCGACCGTTATCATATTCTTCCACATCGTCGCCAAAGCTCTTGCGGTTCGAGGCAATCAGGAATTCCAGCGCCGGAACAACGCCTTGCGCACCTACTCCCGGCACCTGCATATCCCGCGCCTTGTAAACGCCGGTTGCGATCAGAACTGCGTCATGCTGGCCCCGGATCGCATCGAAACTGATATCTTCACCGACATTGCAGTTCAGAACAAAATTCACCCCGCCACTTTCAAGCTGCTCGATCCGCTGCATCACCACCGGCTTTTCCAGTTTGAAGCCGGGAATACCGTAGGTCATCAACCCGCCCGCCCGATCGTAGCGGTCATAGACGGTAACTTGCACACCCTGCCGCCGGAGCACATCGGCAGCCGCCAGCCCACCCGGGCCGGCCCCGATGATCCCGACGCTTTCGGTGCGTTCGCTGATCGGCTTGACGGGTTTTACCCAGCCCTCTTCCCAGGCTGTGTCGGTCAGGTATTTTTCGATCGCACCGATGGTCACGGTGCCATGGCCCGCCTGTTCGATTACGCAATTGCCTTCGCAGAGCCGGTCTTGTGGGCAAATCCGGCCACAGATTTCCGGAAAGGTATTGGTGTGCTGGGAAAGCTCATAGGCCTCCTGCAGACGACCTTCCGCCGTCAGGCGCAGCCAGTCGGGGATATTGTTGTGCAGCGGGCAATGCGACTGACAAAAGGGGACGCCGCACTGGCTGCAGCGGCTGGCCTGTTCGGCCGCCTTTTCGGCTGCGAAATCCCGATAGATCTCATGATAATCCTGGGCACGCAGACTGGGCGGACGTTTCTCCGGCATTTCACGGCCAACATTCACGAAGCGGAGCATACGTTCCTTGGCCATAACGGCGCCTCCCTGGCTACTTGCTTGGATCGTCTTGATACTTTGCCTTAATCTAAAATAAAAGTCAGAATGAGTTACCTATTTAGGACAAAATTCAGAATTCTGCCGATAGAATTCGGAAAGAACCTAAAAAATAGGTAAGTACAGTTTACCTATCTACCTAATAGCCCGCCGAAAGTGCAATCAGGGCTGTTGCGCCGACGATGATTCGCCACCAGCCAAACAGTGCGTAGCCATGTTTGGCAACATAACCCAAAAGCCCGCGCACCACGATTACCGCCACGATGAAAGCCGCAATGAAACCGATGGCGATTTCCCCCATGGCGCTGGCATCAAGCAGATCGCGGTTCTTGTAGAGGTCATAGGCAAAGGCCCCGGCCATGGTTGGCATTGACAGGAAAAAGGAAAATTCCGCCGCTGCCCGTTTTGAAAGGCCCAGGCTCAGCCCGCCCACGATGGTGGCGCCGGAACGGGACACGCCAGGGATCATTGCGAGGCATTGGATAAACCCGATGGCCAGCGCCTTGCCCAAGGGCACTTCCATCGCGTCCCCGACCTTTGGCTGCGGTGCGAGGCGATCAGCAAAAAGCAGCACGATCCCCCCCAGAATCAACATGATTGAGATCAGCCGGGGACTTTCGAACAGCACCGTCTTGATGAAATCATGCGCCAGAACACCAATGACAACCGCCGGAGCAAAGGCGATCAGAACCGAATAGATCGTACGCCGCGCCAGGGGGTCGCGAGGCGCGCGCGAAAACACATCCCACAGCTTTGCAGCATAGACTGACAGAACGGCCAGAACCGCACCAAGCTGGATTACGACCTCAAAGGTCTTGCCTGCGCTTTCAAAGCCAAGGAAATGCCCTGCCAGCAGGATATGCCCGGTTGAGGAGACGGGAATGAATTCCGTCAGCCCCTCCAGCACGCCCAGAATGAGCGCGACCAAGGTTGAATCTGCCATGGGTCAGGCTTTGCTCATCAGGTTCCTGGCGGAAGCCTTCAGTGCGTCATATTGGCCCGAGGGCCGGAAACGCACCAGATATTCAGGCAGGATTGCCTCCATTTCGACGGGGTCGATTCCAAGATCGGCAAAAGTCCTTGCGCCCTCGGTCACGACATTGTCCAGTTTCAGCGTCTTGACCTGATCACGGGTCAGGATGCGGTTGTGAAACAGGCCAAGCGTGATCGCGCTGATGAAATCCAGAACCGCAGCAAGGATCCGTGCCCCGAAAAACGGCATGTTGAGAATCAGCCTGCGGCGATGGACAATCCCCAGCATCCGCCTGATCAATCCACGGAAACTGTCAGCTTCCGGCCCGCCGAGTTCATAAACGCCAGGCGTGGCCTTGCCCGTCACGCCCTGTACAGCAGCCCTGGCGACATCATCGACATAGACCGGCTGGAACCGGGTTGCCGCCCCGACCAGCGGCAGGACCGGGTTGAACATGGCCATGCCGCCAAAACGGTTGAAGAACTGATCCTCCGGCCCGAAAATCACCGAAGGCCGCAGGATAACCGCATTGGGGAAGGCTGCGCGAATTGCGTCTTCGCCCTCGCCCTTGGTACGGGAGTAGTCGCTTTCAGCCCCGGGATCAGCGCCGATGGAGGAAATATGCACCAGCTGTGCAACGCCTTCCTCTGCCGCGATGCGGGCAATCCGTGTGGCGCCTTCGGTCTGGACCGCATTGAAATTATTCTTGCCTGCCTTGTCGAAGGTGCCGACACAATTGACCACGGCATCAGCGCCCTGGGCAGCGGCGCGGACGGAGGCATCATCGCGAATATTGCACAGGACCGGCTCCACCTGTCCAACTGCGCCATAGGGTTTCACGAAAAGTGCCTCATTCGGATGTCGCACTGCGACGCGCACGCGCCATCCCTGCCGTGCCATCCGTTGCGCAATATAGCGTCCCACAAATCCCGAACCGCCATAAATCGTGACCAGCTTGCCCATCCGTACTGCCTTTCGTTCCGAAATGCCCGCCTCTCGTCTGAATAGACCTGCATAACGCGCCGAACAAGCATCAATAGTCGCGATGAATTTTATCCATCCCCTGTTGACACTCCCCTAGCCCCCTATTACATCGCGCCACATCATATGCCCAGGTGGCGGAATTGGTAGACGCGCACGGTTCAGGTCCGTGTGCCGCAAGGCGTGGAGGTTCGAGTCCTCTTCTGGGCACCATTTCCCGACGAAAGCCGCGCAGCCCATCAGGGCGCGCGGCTTTCGTTTGAGAAACCAAGCGATATCGCAGGTCTTTCTGTCAACTTTGGGCATGGGTCTTCGCGGCACGGATTACCCGTTCCAGCGCGTCCAGAAAACGCGAACGATCCGCGCGGGAAAAGGCACGGCCTCCGCCCTGGCGAAACGGATCAGCACTGCGCAGATCTGCCATCAGGTCACGTGTTGCCAGGATTTCCCCGATATTGCGTTGGCTTAACTCATCGCCGTCATGGCGCAATACCCGTGCGCCGTTTTCGATGCAGCGCGCCGCCAATGGAATGTCGGCTGTTATCACCACATCGCCGGGGCCTGCCGCATCCGCGATCCATTTATCGGCCTCATCCGGGCCGTCTGGCACAAAAACCGACCGTACCAATGGGTTGGGGGAAGGCCGGATCCCGCCATTGGACACGAGCACCATTTCAATGCGGTGGCGCGTTACGACGCGTTCGGCCTCCGCCTTGACCGGGCAGGCATCGGCGTCAATGTAGAGGATGGTCATGTCATGCCCCTTCCCAAAGCCCCAAACAGGCATCCGTGGCTTTGCCCGCGAATGCCTGTTCAGGTTTGTTTTGCTGGCTATATCCGAAAACCGGCACCCTCTTTTCGGAAATCCTGCTTAGCGATAGAACGTCTCGGCATGAAAACCGATATGGTCTTCCATGAAGGTGGAGACAAAGAAATAACTGTGATCATAGCCCTTCTGCATGCGGAAGCTTGCGTTTTGCCTTCCGGCTGTCAGCGCCTCCGCCAGGGCTTCGGGTTTCAGCAGGTCCAGAAACTGGTCTGACGCGCCCTGATCGATCAGGATCGGCCCGTCAAAACCGCGTTTGCGCATCAGAAGCGTCGCATCATGGGGCGCCCATTTCGTTTCATCCTCGCCCAGATAAGCCGTAAACTGCTTGCGCCCCCAGTCGGAAGCCGTCGGATGGGCAATCGGTGCGAAGGCGGATACCGAACTGAACCGGCCTGGAAAGCTCATCGCGATGGTCAAGGCGCCATGGCCGCCCATTGAATGGCCGGTGATTGCCTGACGGTCAGCCAGAACCGGGAAGGTGCCAAACAGAAGCTGGGGCAATTCCTCGGTCACATAGTCCCACATCCGAAAATTGGGCGCCCAGGGAGTTTCCGTTGCATTGACATAGAAACCCGCCCCCTGACCCAGATCATAGGCTTCGTCATCGGCAATGGCATCGCCGCGCGGGCTGGTATCGGGAAAGACCAGGGCCATTCCCGCCCGCGCAGCCCAGGCCTGCGCGCCTGCCTTTGTCATTGCGTTTTCATGGGTGCAGGTCAGTCCGGAAAGATACCACAGGATCGGCACTGGCCCGGTTTCCGCCTCTTCAGGCAGGAAGAGCCCGAAGGTCATCTCACATCCCGTTGCGTCGGAGGAATGGCTATAGACACCCTGAACGCCGCCAAAGGCCCGGTTTTCGGAAATGGTTTTCAATTTTTATCTCCTTCGCGGATGGTCAGGATTTCCTGAAGCGGTTTCTTCTTCTTGGCGACGGCGGGAACGGTTGCATCCCTGGCGGGATGGCCCACGGCCAGGATCATGACGGCCTTTTCATTTTCCGGCCTGTCACAAAACGCGTTGAGGAATTTCATCGGATTGGGTGTATGGGTCAGGCAGGAAAGTCCCGCCTGATGCAAGGCGGTTATCAGCATTCCCGTCGCGATGCCGACGCTTTCGGGAACATAGTAATGCTTGATCCTGCCGCCATCGCCCTGGCCCCATCGCTGGGCGAAGATCACGATCAGCCAGGGCGCCATGGTCAGATGTGGTTTGCTGGCATCGGTTCCGATCGGTTCCAGCGCGGCCAGCCATTCATCACCACCGCCCCCTGCATAGAATTCGCGTTCCTCGATTTCTGCGGCGTCGCGAATCCGTTCCTTCATCGCAGGATTGGCGATGGCCACAAAATGCCAGGGCTGCTGGTTTGCCCCTGAGGGGGCGGTTCCCGCTGCTGCGATGCAGGTCTCGATCACCTCCCGCGCGACGGGGCGGTCGGAATAATCTCGCACGGTATGGCGCTGGCGCATCAGGTTCAGAAAGGCCTGGGCTTCCTTCATCATGGCATCGTCGGAAAGGTCCCGCCGATCGGGCAGGGCGATAGCCTTATAGGCGGGTTTCTCGGTCATTTGGTTGTCCCCGTTGCTGAAACGCGGCGATATCTCGCGGTCAGAGTCCGGCCTCGGCGGCCACTTCCGCGCGGCTTTTGCGCGCGCGTTCCGTGGCGGATTTGAGCTGCCCGCAAGCGGCCATGATATCTTCCCCGCGAGGTGTACGGATCGGCGAGGCATAGCCTGCCTTGTAGATGATATCGGCAAAGGCCTCGATCCGTTCCCAATCCGAACGCGTATAGGGCGCGCCGGGCCATTCGTTGAAGGGGATGAGGTTGATCTTGGCGGGGATCCCGGAGATCAGTTTGACCAGCCGTCGCGCATCGGCATCGCTGTCATTCACATCCTTCAACATGACATATTCAAAGGTGATCCGTTCGGAATTGGACAGGCGCGGATAATCCCGCAGGGCCGCCAGCAGTGCCTTGATATTCCACTTTTTGTTGACCGGCACCAGCTTGTCGCGCACCTCATCGGTGGTTGCATGAAAACTGACAGCCAGAAGACAACCGATTTCTGCCGCCGTGCGGGCGATTTCCGGCACGATGCCGGAGGTGGACA
Source organism: Pseudorhodobacter sp. (assembly GCA_047975325.1). Classification (GTDB taxonomy): domain Bacteria; phylum Pseudomonadota; class Alphaproteobacteria; order Rhodobacterales; family Rhodobacteraceae; genus JBKEDF01. The sequence continues at coordinate 44,105 of JBKEDF010000055.1, forward strand.
ATGTGATCCTGCGACGTGACAGGCTGAGGCCCTCACCATCCATGACGACGCGCATCGCGTCGCGCACGTTTTCAAAATTGTAAAGCGGTTCCCCCATGCCCATCAGGACGACGTTGGAAACCTGCCGTTCCGCGATGCTGCCCTCACCGGGCCGGGGCCATTCGCCCAGATCGTCCCGTGCCAGCATGAGTTGGCCGACAATTTCGCCGGCAGTCAGGTTGCGCACCAGCTTTTGTGTTCCAGTATGGCAGAAGGAACAGGTCAATGTGCACCCCACCTGACTGGAAATGCAAAGGGTCCCGCGCCCGTCTTCGGGGATATAGACCGTTTCGACTTCATGGCCGCCTGCGATGCGCAGCAGGTATTTCCGCGTCCCATCCGCAGAAATCTGACGTGTTACCACCTCGGGCAATGCGATTTCGAACCGCTCGGCCAGCATGGCACGGTAATCCTTGGCGAGATTGGTCATCACCGCGAAATCCCGTACCCCCCAGTGGTAAATCCATTGCCAGATCTGCCCCAGCCGCATCCTGGCCTGACGTTCGGGCGTCCCCGCCTCGATCAGTGCATCGCGAAGCTGATCACGTGTCAGCCCGACTATATTGAGCCTCCCGTTTTCAGGCAGCTTGCGCGGAACGGTCAGAACATCCTGGGTGATCGGGGTATTGGCGGTCATGGCGGTATCCTTGGCGGTCAGGCGCGCCTTATAGGGGATTCGGCGAAAAAACGAAATCCGGCAATATGAAAAGCGCCCCGCGAACGAGGCGCCTGTCGCAATACTTGATCCCTGCCGATGGATGCGGGGCTTACTGGCAGCGGTTCTCCGCTTCGGTCATTGCGGCGGTGAAGCCTTGCAGGGAAAACGTATCCTTGGTCTGGGTCCCGCGCGAGGAACGTGCCGTCACGACGGCCTGCGCGCCACGTTTCATTGCGGCCAGAAGTGCCGCATCATCCTGCGCATTTGCGGGCCATGCCCATTCCCCGTCGGTGAAAAGGTCATATCCGGTGCCATCGATATCGACCCGCACGGTTGAGCCACCCGCAAAGGGATAGCCGCCGGTGAAGGAGATTTCACCCCGCGCACCCGACCCGGGGCGAAAGGTGACAAACATCAATATATCGCCCCGCCGCACGGAAACCACGTTTCCATCGCGCGAGTTCACGGTTTCCTTCGGCTTGGATACGCCCCAGCATTCCTTGGGTTCGTTCCAGACGCAGACACTCCAATCCGTCTTGGCCGAAACACATTCCGTTTCCTGCTGGGCAAATGCGCCCGCTGCACCTATTGTCACGAAAGCCGCCGCCAGCGCCCCGATCATGGGAAATTTCATTCGTCCACAGCCTCCAGCCGTCCTCTGCCTCATCCCCGCCCTCCCGGCTGATCTTGCCGGTTTTTGCGATGGCGCGGGGGCACTCAACCCGATAAATGCTCTCTAACGCAAAAAGGCCCTGCCGCGAAAGCCCCATACGCAGAAAATCGCGCAAGCGTGAGGCGGCTGCGGCACAAGAAGGAAAAAGACGATGACTGCACCTGTGGCAATGGCGGAACTCTGGCGTGGCGGCAGGGTGGAAAGCATCCATCTGGGCCATGCCGTCATATGCGGGGCCGATGGCGAGGTAGAGGAAGCATGGGGCGATCCAGAAACGGTAATCTTCCCGCGTTCTTCGTGCAAGATGCTGCAGGCCCTGCCGCTGGTTGAAAGCGGTGCCGGTGCCAACCTCACGGACAGGCAGCTTGCACTGGCCTGCGCCAGTCATCAGGGCGCGGCGCTTCATACCGCGATGGTGATGCGCTGGCTGGAGGAACTGGGGATGAGGGAGGCGGATCTGCGTTGCGGGGCGCATGAACCGAAGGATCGCGCCGAACGGGATCGGTTGATCCGCGCCAATGAGGCGCCTTGCCAGATCCACAATAATTGTTCGGGCAAACATGCGGGCTTTCTGACGATGAACCGGCATTTGAAAGGGGATGCCGAATATGTTGAACCGGACCATCCGCTGCAGGTTGCAATCCGGGCGGCGTTTGAAGAGGTTACGGGTGAACAGAGCCCCGGTTTCGGTATTGATGGCTGTTCCGCCCCGAATTTTGCAACCTCGGTTGCCGGGCTGGCGCGGTCGATGGCCTTTTTCGCATCTGCCGACGAGGCGGGCGATGCGCGCAACCGGGCGGCGGTGCGGTTGACGCGCGCCATGGCGCGCTTCCCCGAACTGGTGGCGGGGGAAACACGTGCCTGTACCGAATTGATGCGTGCCATGGGCGCGCGCGTTGCCATCAAGACCGGGGCCGAGGCGGTTTTCGTTGCGATCCTGCCCGAACAGAAAAAGGGCGTTGCGGTCAAGATTGCCGATGGTGGCACCCGTGCGGCCGAAGCCGCGATATGTGCATTGCTGATCCGTCTCGGGGTGTTGGATGCCGGCCATCCTGCAGCCCGCAAACGCCTGAATGCCGTCCAGTACAACTGGCGGGGGATTGAAACGGGGATCCTGCGGACCGCGCCCGGATTTACCTGAACCTTGATAAGCAAGAACTGGCCCGGAAATCGTTACTCGGAGGGACAGGAACCAAGCCTCCGGGCCAGCAATCTTCACACAACAGGATGCAAACTGCCATCAACTTGCGGCATGAAATCGTCAGGGGCGTGACAAAGCAAAGACAGTTCGGGGGCATTTTAATGGCGATCCGCAATGCTTGCTTTGCCGCAAAAGCCGAGTAAGATCTTCTTATGACGGCAAACCCTCCGATCCCATTCGTGGCGCATATTCCCGACCAGGTCAGCTTTGACCGGCGGGAACTGGGTGCCATCCTGTCCATTTATGGCCGGATGGTCGCGATGGGGGAATGGCGCGATTACGGGATCTCCTCCCTGCGTGATCTTGCTGTTTTTTCGGTTTTTCGGCGAGCTTCGGAAAATCCGCTCTATCGGATCGAAAAGCGGCCGAAACTGCGGGCCAAACAGGGCATGTATGCGGTGGTTGCGATGAATGGTCAGGTGCTGCGCCGAGGACATGATCTGACGGCGGTGCTGCGCGTGTTGGAACGCAAACTGATCCGCCCCATCGATTGATATGGAAATGCTGCCCGGCCCGCGCAACCTGATTACCGATATCGCGGGGTTGCGGGTCGGAAATGCCGCTGATGCCACGCTGAAATCCGGGGTGACAGTGCTGGTCGGGGAACGCCCCTTTGTGGCTGCAGTCAATGTCATGGGCGGTGCGCCCGGTACAAGGGAGACCGATCTGCTATCACCCGACCGGATGGTGCAGGAGGTTGATGCGCTGGTGCTGGCGGGCGGTTCGGCCTTCGGGCTCGATGCGGCTTCGGGTGTTGCGGATGCGTTGGCCCGGCAGGGACGTGGTTTTGCCGTCGGATCCGTGCGGGTGCCGATCGTACCGGGTGCGATCCTGTTCGACCTGCTCAATGGAGGCGACAAGAACTGGGCCGAAAACCCCTATAAGGCGCTTGGTACAGCAGCACTTGGGAAAGCTGGCAAGATGTTTGACCTTGGCTCCGTGGGCGCAGGAACGGGGGCGACGACTGCCAATTGGAAGGGGGGGCTGGGGTCTGCCTCGGCCCGGCTTTCTTCTGGCCATATGGTGGGGGCGCTGGTTGCGGTAAATGCGCTTGGTTCCGTCACGGTTGGGGCGGGGCGGCATTTCTGGGCCGCGCCTTGGGAAATCGGGGCCGAATTTGGTGCCATGGGCCTGCCCGACGAATTTCCCGCCACTGCCACGCCGCAGCCCGGAAAACGCCTGGGTGAGGCCACGACCATTGCGATTGTTGCCACTGACGCCGTGTTGACCCAGGCACAGGCGCAACGCCTTGCCACTGCCGCGCAGGATGGCATGGCCCGCGCCATTGTCCCGAGCCACAGCCCCTTTGACGGTGATCTGGTTTTTGCTGCGGCAACGGGAACCCAGCCGCTTGACGATCCCGTGATTGATGGTTTTGCGCTTGGTCACGCCGCTGCCTGCTGCCTTGCCCGTGCCATAGCGCGTGCCATCTTTCATGCACGGCCCGCCCCGGGGGATCTGCAACCGGTCTGGCAGGAAACCCCGCTGCCCTGAGGCGCTATGGCGGGCTTACCAGCGTTTCAATGCGGCCTCGTCTTCACTTCGTGCGGCAACCCAGTCGGCGCTTGTGGCGGTGATTTCCTTTTTCCAGAAAGGCGCCCGGGATTTGAGGTAATCCATCAGAAACTCCGCCGCTTCGAAGGCGGCGGCACGATGTGGGGCGGCGGTGGCCACCATCATGATGGGATCCTCCGGGGCAAGGCGCCCGTGGCGATGGATCACCAGCAGATCGCAAAGGCCCCAACGGGTTTTCGCTTCCATCGCAATGGTCAGGATCGCGCGTTCGGTCATTCCGGGGTAATGTTCGATCTCCATCGCATGCAGATCGCCCGAGGCATTGTCGCGCACGAGACCTGTAAAGGTCACGACCGCGCCCGCCCCGCGTTGTCCCGTGGTGAAATTTGCCACTTCGGCGCCGATATCGAAACTCTCTTCCTGAATCGCGATACGCATGATGCCTGCCTCCGTTACCCGCCGGTCATCGGTGGGAAGAAGGCAACCTCACGCACGCCGGCAAGCGATGCATCGAAATCCGAAAGTTCCTGATCCAGGGCGACGCGCAGGCTTGCCAGATCCGCAAAGGCGAGGGCATAGCGATCCTCCCGCGCCGAAAGTTCCGCCACCAGTTCCGCCACGGTGCCGGCCGATGTTTCGACCTTTTCACGCGGCAGGCCGATCCTTTCGCGCAACCATGCGAAATAGAGTACCTCGATCATGGTTCATCCTTCAGATGGGGCAGGGCCTTGCGGAAATAATCCCATCCGGTGATGAAGGTCAGGATTGCCGCAAGCCAGATCAGCACATAGCCGGTGATCCGGGCGTAGAAACTTCCCTGTGCAACCAGCCAGAGTTCGTTCCAGTCCCTGGGCCCCTGTTCCATTGCTGCGCTGTATTCGGCGGCGTCCATCGCCTCATAGGTGGTCATGTGAATATGTTCCAGCCCCGTTCCCAGGAACAGGATCGCAATGGCGACCATCTGTGCCGTGGTTTTCCATTTGGCAAGCTTCGTGACCTTCAGAAGCCCTGCCTTCGCGCCCAGAAATTCCCGCAACCCGGAAACGAAAACCTCACGGAACAGGATCACCGTTGCAGGCAGGATCAGCCAGGGGTTCATTCCCGAATAGCCCGTGATCACCATGATTGCGATCAGCACCATCGCCTTGTCGGCAATCGGGTCCAGCATGGCGCCGAATTTCGATTCCTGTTTCCAGAGCCGCGCCAGATACCCATCGAAGAAATCGGTAATGGCGGCGGAAATGAAAAGCGCAAGCGCAAACCAATCCGCCCATGGCCGATGGAAATAAAGAAACATCACCGCAACACCGGGTGCCGCGAGGAGTCGCAGGACTGTCAGGATATTCGGGATCGTCCAGGTCATGCCTGAGTGGTATCCAATCCCGGCGGAAGGGGGAAGCGAAATCACCCCTGATCGGCGGCGTGCCGCTATGACGGCTGGTCACAATTCGTTTCACAGGTGGCGCCATCAACAGGTTCAGGGGGTGACCGGAGCCCAGATCACATCGTCGATCCGTGGCGCAGCGGTTGCCAGCATTACCAGGCGGTCAAACCCCAATGCGATGCCCGAAGCTGCGGGCATCTGTTCAACTGCGGCCAGGAAATCCTCATCCAGCGGGTAACGATGGCCGTAGATACGGGCTTTTTCGGTCATCTCCGCTTCGAAACGGCGGCGTTGTTCTGTTGCATCGGTCAGTTCCCCAAACCCGTTGGCCAGTTCCACCCCGCAGGCATAAAGTTCAAACCGTTCGGCGCAGCGGGGGTCATCGGGGCAGGGCCGGGCCAATGCCGCCTCGGCGATGGGATAACGATCAAGGATCGTGGCGCGGCCATGGCCCAGATGGGGTTCGATACGTTCCACCAGGATGCGGGAAAACATGTCCGACCAGCCATCATCCGGCCCGGCCTGTATCCCTGCCTCATCCATCTGCCTGTGCAATATCCCCGCCTCTGTCCGGCCGTCCGGGGTCAGGCTCGCCAGCAGGTCGACCCCGGCATGGCGGTGGAAGGCTTCTGCCACCGAAAGCCGCTCGGGTGCTGCGAAAGGATCGCATGTCGCATCGCGAAACCGGAATTCCGTGCTTCCTGCCGTCTCGGCCGCCAGGCGCAGCATCATGGCGCAATCCTGCATCAGCGCATCATAACCTTCACCCGCGCGATACCATTCGAGCATGATGAATTCCGGGCTGTGCAGTGCCCCCCTTTCGCGGTTGCGCCAGACATGGGCGAAGGCGGCAATCCGCGTCTCACCCGCGGCCAGCAGTTTCTTCATCGCAAATTCGGGGGAGGTTTGCAGATACATCCGCCGACCCTGCCCGTCATTGCCGATGGCCTCGGTTGCGAAACCGTGCAGATGTGCCTCATTTCCCGGGCTCACCTGAAGCGCGGCCGGATCGACTTCGATAAAACCCTCATGCGCCAGCCAGCCACGCAGGGCAGCCTGTATCCGGTTGCGCGCCAGAAGCGCGGGGCGGCGATCTGCATGTCGGCGGGGATCCCACCAGGGGGAACTTTGCGGCATGGGGTGGGCTTTCGGCTGGAAATTTCCGCGAAGATGCGCTAGGCGCGGGTCCAATCCCGCGTCCCCTTACGACGTCGACCCAGAAACCACAAGGAAAGACCCAAGTGAAAGTCATCGCCTCCTCGCTGCGCAAGGGCAATGTCGTCGAAATGGACGGCAGGCTCTATGTCGTGCTGACCGCCCAGAATTTCCACCCCGGGAAGGGCACACCAACCACCTCGGTCGACATGCGCCGGATTTCGGACGGGGTGAAGGTTTCCGAGCGCTGGAAGACCACCGATCAGGTGGAAAAGGCCATTGTGGATGAACGGGAATATGATTTCCTTTATGAAGATGGCGAAGGCTATCATTTCATGGAGCCGGAAACCTATGATCAGGTTGTGGTAACCGAAGATGTCATGGGCGATACCAAGGTCTATCTGCAGGAAGGCATGCGCTGCTATCTGAAAACCTATGAGGGCAATCCCATCGCCATCGAGGTGCCGCAGAAGATCACGGTGGAAGTGACCGAAACCGAACCGGTCGTGAAGGGGCAGACGGCCTCGTCTTCCTACAAGCCCGCGCAGACGGATAACGGGCTGCGTGTCATGGTGCCGCCGCATATCGGGGTGGGAACACGGATTGTCATGAATACGGATGACAATTCCTATGTCGAGCGGGCGAAGGACTGACCGCATTGTCAAAGGCCCGCCGAAAGGCGGGCCTTTTTCGTTGAAGGTTCCGACAGGTCATGCGGGCGCAGTAATGGGGTTCGCCGCGCCCGCATGGCTCGTTCAGGTTCTGCGCTTCAGGCGCGCTTCGGCATTATCGATGACACGTGAAAGGATCTTGCGCTTCTTCATCACGTCGATAGTCTGCTGCATGACCTTGACAGCACCCTTTTCATCGCCGGCTTCCTCCATGGCTTCGGCAACCTTTCTCAGCTGATCGAAATAGGGGATATGCCCCATCGTATCGGCCGCCTTGTCCGGTTCGGACAAAAGTGCGTCGGTCTGTGTCCTGGCGCATGTTTCGGTCTTGGCGCGAACGCTTTTGACCTTCATGTCCTCACGCTCACCACTGGCATCGAGCACCTTGAAGTCCCGCAGGCCCGGGGCGCTGGTCGCGACACTGGCGTGCCTGGCTGCAGGGTTGTCGGGGCAGGTCTTGGCGACGGCCTGAAGAACATCCATCGCCTTGCCGAGTTCCGGCGCGCCTTCAAAGGCGATGGCCCTGCCGACATCTTCGGTGAAGTAGTCGGGAGCAACCGAGGCCTCTTCGGCGGAGGCAGGTGGTGCCACGTAAAGGCGCATGACATTCGAGACGATGATCTCATCTCCCATGTCGATGGCGGCCTGCACCTTGTAGAAGCCGGAATCGTCGATGACCCAGCCATTGGTCGATGCGCTGATGACGTGCGAACCATAGATTGATTCGCCCGGTTCAAGACTGCTCTGATGGTCTTCATGGCAACGGGTGATCATGGGTCGCCACTGGCGCGTCGGGCCTCCCTCGCGCTGGATGAAGACGGTAACATGTCCACCATCCGCCAGCTTGTCCTCTTCAACCATCCGGGCGGTGTTGCCGGTATTGGTCAGCTTGAGTTCCATCGTGACGGGCTCAAGGAAACGATAGGTGTTACTGGTCCGGTTGGGCCGAAGCTGAAGCGCCCAGTTTCCGGTCCGCATCAACGCATCCGGGGCCTCGAAACCGTGATTCACGAACCAGTTGGAATTGCCCATCTGCACGAAGCGCCGTGGCGCGTGACGCATGAAGACCAGTTCGCTATCCGTAAAGCGGAACCTGAAATCCGAGAAAAACGCCGATTCCTGGCCTGCGACACGGAACGGATAGTTCATGTAACTACGTGCCTCTGGTTCATTCGCAAGCGGTATCCACGGATCACCGGGGGCCTGCGGAGGCCCAAGCGCCTTTTGCCAGGAATGCGCGAGGTTGAAGGCATGGCCCATCTCATGGATAGCGGTCCAGAATTCCATCCGGCGCCTCCATCCCGGTTGGTCCGGGTCGGAGGCAGGCGCGTCCTGGATGAAACTGTCGGTGAAGATTGCCGTGCCCTGTCGGTGGTTCGGCCCGATATCGTCGAACATGATCCCGCCGAGGCTACGGCCCTGATCGTGCCGGGCGGCATAGAGCACCCACATCGCCCATTTGGGCCTGTTCGCGAAGCGTGACCAGTAGGCCACCATGGCATTGTGCATCTCGCTATCGGACCAGGTTCCGTTGCTTCCGGCGCCGGAGGTCGGGATCACTGTCGTATTCGGTGACATCGACACGTCAAACCCTGCGCGTTCATAGACCGTGGCAAGGGTCAGTGTTTCGGCGGGCAGGTTCCCGGGGCGGTTGGGATGGTCGTGGGTATTGTAGGAGGTCACGATCGACCCCGCATTGGAAACGCGGTCAACCTCGAACTCCACGGGGTCGAATTTGGTCGAAACGAAGTTGAGCGGATAGCTGCGCGGTTTGATCCCGCCGCCCGACAGTTCGAGCGTGTAGGTACCATAGCCGATACCCGTTGTCCGCCGGGCCCGGAACGTGACGGTCGTGCCGGGGATCAATGAGGCGCTGCCGTCGCGATAGGTGATGTTCGCCACTATGGTCCGCCGGTTATATCCCGAACAGGTATCCGAGGTCACTTCGGCGATGACATGTGCGCTACGGGACGGGAAGATGCGCTTCACCTCGATCGAGATGCGGTTTTGCGGGTAGAACCTGTCCACATCGACCCGTACCGTAATGGTCTGCCTGTTGAACGGGATGCTTGGTCCAGGCACCGGCACTGGTATGGGCGTATTGGGTGTCAGAGGTCCCACCGGCAGAGGATTTGGTGATAACCACAAGGGTGTACGGTAGTGGTAACGCCCGCTTACCGCAGAACAGAAACGAAATGGGAACGGGATTTGCGGCCCGGGTCGGGGCAGCGGGGGCAAGGGAAGCGGCCCGGATGGGGGCGTACCCGGACCGGGAGTGAATGCGGCGGGATCCTGTTCATCATTATCGGGAGTTTCGCCGAGCGTGCCGATAAGAAAATCGGGATGTTCCTCATCGGGCAGGGTGTTTTCTTCGGGATGCGGTTCTGCCGCGGCGCCCGGGCCACGGCCAGTTGGTTTATGGGCCATATCCAGCCTCCTGTCATAATTGAAAATGAAATTTCAGATCGATAAGAACCCGGGATCCCTGAATGTCAGAGATAGCCGGGGCTGGTTTTGGATGTGGCGATGGTCAATCTTCCATCGTCCAGCATCACGGTTACAAAGGGTTGGGTTGCATCAAGACGAAATCGCGTCTCATTGTTCCGACCCAGGCGCAGAGTTACCTCCTCCCCATCTGCCGTTTGCAGTTTCTCGACATGCGCAAGCCCGATCTGAAACCGGGTCTGCAATCTGGTGGTCGCAAGCACGCGCCCGTCGACCAATGTATCAATTATTTCGCCCGCGAATCCTTCGGTGAAATGGATTTCAAAATCCACCATATGGTATTTTCCTGCCGCGGTTTTGTCCTTTGAATCAACAAATTATCAATAAAATACCAAGCCCAGGGGTACTGCCCTGACCGTGAAATACCTGCAATCTATACGAATCATTAATTGGTTCACATCAATGGATACCTTCTACCATAAAGCGAAGGTTTTGTCGCGAATTTTTCGATTTTGATGGGAATGCACCTGTGTACTGATTGCAAGCTTCTGGTTGCAGGGAATTATCCGGTGCCTGCCGTAAATTTCCGGAACACAGCCCGCCAGAGGCTATTTTGAAGGCCCGTAATATTGTTGCAAATGAAATCACTATTGACATGGTTTCAATTGAAATTAACCTTGCCCCCCCGCAATGCCTCAAGGGAAACGTTCACCATACCAAGGGAAAGGGAAGGGACATGGATACTGAAATTACGCGACAAGGCGGCGTCTTTATTGATGTTAATCGCCGTTTGGATCAGATGACGCGACCGTTTGAAGGTCTGGCCTGGCTCGCGCTACGTGCTACCACTGGTCTTTTGCTTATGCCCCACGGGGCGCAGAAGCTTTTTGGTGCCTTCGGGGGAGGAGGCATTTCCGGAACGGCGGGGTTTCTTGAATCAGCCGGCTATCCGGCCCCGACGATCATGGCCATCCTGATTGGCTGTGTCGAATTCATCGGCGGCCTGATGCTGACGATTGGTTTCATGACAAGGTTTGCTGCCGCGGCCGTTGCGGTTTTCATGGCGTTCGCGGTGCTTTTCCATCTGGGCAATGGCTTCTTCTGGATGGCGAAAGGTTATGAATACCCGTTGCTCTGGGGTATCGTGGCCCTCTTTTTCCTTGTCAGGGGCGGGGGCGCCTTTTCGGTTGATGGCAGCCCGACTGTTCTGCCTGGGGACAAGTGAACATCCTGAAAGAAGAAACGTGCAAACCCCGGTGGTAACCCGGTCTTGCCTGAGGTTGTTCGCCTGAAAAAGCCCCGCCATGCGAGCATGGCGGGGAAGTTGCGCCGGGGACGGCCCGGCACTGGCGGAAAACTGTTTGTGGAGGTGATCAGTTCGGGCGGCCTTCGGCCATCTCCGCGCGGATCTGCTGGCGCAGGATATCGATGGGGATCATCTTGCCATCGCGTTTGAAATGCCAGTAGGTCCAGCCATTGCAGGAAGGGGCGCCTTCATAGGCGGCGCCGACCTGATGGATCGACCCCTTCACATCGTCACCGATCAACGTACCATCGGCGCGGACCTTGGCCTTGTAACGGTTCCCGATGGAATAAAGCGCCTCACCCGGACGTAGCATGCCGCGTTCGACCAACTGTCCGAAAGGGACGCGCGGTTCGGCCCGTTTGGATGCCGAAACTTCCAGGGATGCGGCATCGAACCTGCGGATCTTGGCAAGACGTGCCGCTGCGGCCTTGCGATAGGCCGGTTCACGTTCGATCCCGATGAAGTCGCGCCCCAGCATCTTGGCCACCGCGCCGGTGGTGCCGGTACCGAAAAACGGGTCAAGTACAACATCACCGGGATTGGTCGTGGCGATCAGTACACGATGCAGCAGGCTTTCGGGTTTTTGTGTCGGATGGGCCTTGTCGCCCGCCTCATCCTTCAGCCGCTCATGCCCGGTGCAGATCGGCAAGACCCAGTCGGAACGCATCTGTACCCCTTCATTCAGCGCCTTAAGCGCCTCATAGTTGAACGTATATTTTGCGGCCTCGTCCCGGCTTGCCCAGATCAGGGTCTCATGGGCATTGGTCAACCGTTTGCCCCGGAAATTCGGCATCGGATTGGATTTGCGCCAGATCACATCATTGAGGATCCAGTAACCCTGATCCTGCAATTGCGCCCCAACGCGAAAGATATTGTGATAGGAGCCGATCACCCAGATCGCGCCATTGGGTTTCAGCAGCCGTTTGGCCGCCTTCAGCCATTCATGGGTAAACCGGTCATAGGCGGCAAAGCTTGAAAACCGATCCCAGTCATCATCCACGGCATCGACGCGTGAATTGTCGGGGCGGTGCAATTCCCCCTTGAGCTGGAGGTTATAGGGCGGATCCGCAAAGATCAGATCCACCGAGCCTGCAGGCAGGCGGTTCATTTCCTCAATGCAATCCCCCGCAAGGATCTGGTTCAGCGGCAGCGCGGCTGCCTCCGGTGTCTTGGTTTTGGTCGTCATCTCTGCCTCTGTCCCCGGCCTGTTTTCTGGCCGTCTTATTGGCGTCAAGGATGAGTCAAAGCTGATTCGCCGTCAAATTCTTTATTGAATCAAGGGGTTGAGGATTTTTCTTGATACAAGATATTGTGGACGGGCTTGAAGGAGCGCCTATGAAGGGGCGTCACTCCCAGATCTAGAAGCGCCTGACGATGTTGCCGCGTCGGATATCCGGCGTTCTTTTCCCAGCCATAGCCCGGATGTTGTTGCGCCAAATCCACCATGATCCGATCACGTGTCACTTTTGCCACGATCGACGCCGCCGCGATCGAGAGGCAAAGCGCGTCCCCCTTTATCACTGCCTGCCCCCGGCAGGGCAGGGCGGCAGGAAGCAGGTTTCCGTCCACCAGAACGAAATCGGGGGGTATTGGCAGGGCGGCCAGGGCGCGTTCCATGGCCAGATGGCTGGCGCGCAGGATATTCAACCGGTCGATTTCCTCGACACTCGCATGGGCGATGCCGATATCGGCCCGGTCCAGGATGATATCGAAAAGGACGGCGCGCCGGGCGGGCGTCAAGACCTTGCTATCGGCCAGGCCATCGGGGATGCGCGCGGGATCAAGCCGGACTGCCGCCGCAGTGACCGGCCCGGCAAGCGGGCCGCGACCGACCTCATCCACGCCCGCGACACGCGTTGCACCGCTGGAAAGGGCGGCATTTTCACGGCTGAAATCGGGTTGAGGTCGGGGCATGTCCCCTTCTGGCCGTTTCGTAAGAAGCTGCCAAGCAGAAAAAACGGGTGCGAAGGCAAATGCGCCTCCGCACCCGTTTCGGTTGGTGTCAGTAACGATACCGTCCGGCCAGACGGAAGCCATTGCGCAGCAGGCAGCCTTCTTCATAGGCCTGCACCCTTTCACCGCGGATACGGACCGGAAAGGCGCAGCGTCGTGGCAGATTGCGTTCCATGCCCGCGCGGCGCAGGCAGCGGCCGAGATAGGCCATGTCCGTCCCACGGCGCCCGCGCAATTCGATTGCACAGCGGCCGGGCAGGATGGTATCGTCGCGCCAACGGCGGCGTGGGTTGTCCTGCCCGCGGCGTCGGCCTCTTTCGTCCCGCCAATAGGGTTTGTCGCGCCAGCGGGACCCGTCCCGCCAGCGCGGTGGCCGGGTGTCATGGACAGCGACGGGCCGGTCATTGCGACGATCATCCTTGATTGCGCCGCCGATGATCGCGATTGCTGCTGCTGCGGCAAGCGCCTTGGCAACATCTTCACCATCTGCGGCACGGGCGGGAACGGCGGCGGCGGCAGTCATCAATGCCAAAGCCGCAGCTGCGGCGGCAATTGCCGCGACAAGGCGGCGTTGCGGGGTTGATCTGGTCCGGGTCATCTTTGATCCTCCTTTTGGGTGAATCGCGGCGCGTTGGTCATGCGTCGCATCGGATGCCCAAAGTTCCCTCGATCCGGTCCGGCGAGGCAATAACGGTCCCTTGATAGGCGATAACATCACTTGCGATATTGAATATCCGCTGCAGTAATGCGCAAATCATCCCGGTGATCTGAAGGAGTAATCACCCGTGTCCATTCGCCAGGTCTTGCTTTGTGGTCTTGCCGCGTTGGCCTTTGCAGGCACCGCCAAGGCCGAATGTTTCGCCGATTACAAGGCCAAGCAGGATAATCCCCTGCGCCTGCATTATGGTGTGGCCGATATCCCCGATAGTGCCTGTTCGTCCGGGGCGGCCGCGCAAGCCCTTGCGCCGCGCCTTGCGGCAGGGGGCTGGACGTTGCTCAATGTGATTTCGGTCTTCGGGCCGGAAGGTCTGGAAGAAAGGAAAGCCAGTGCCGGAAATTTCTTCCGCCGTTTCTGACCCTCTCAAGGCCAGCAACAGGGTCGTTGCGGGCGGAATTGCCGCAATCGTGCTGATCCTTTTCGGCGCGGCGACCTTCCTGTTCTGGAACCTGCCGGATGGAAATGCCTTCAACGCGCGGGTGGAACGGATTTTCGTTGAAAACGATAGCCTGACCACGGGGGCGGAAATCAGGCTGCTGGAAATCCTTGCCCAATCCGGCACGGCCTTTTCGGATGTGCTGCAAAGCTATCGTATGGTGATCTTCGTGCTGCTGGTCTTTTCCACCGCGTTGATGGTGGCGGCGCTGGTCTTTCTGGTGACGATCATTGCGCAGAACCGCCGGATTTCAACGATCCAGCGGGCGGGGATACAGGTGTCATCGCTGATGATCAGCCGTGAAAGCCGTGCGGTCTATATCAATGATATGGAATTCAAGCTGACGGAAGCCGCATTGGAAACCCTGTCGGTTCTGGCGGAGGCGCGGATGGATGATGATGTGCTGACCGGTGTGCAGATCGAGGCCGTGATCTCGGGCCGTGATGCCGCCGATTGCGAGGAAGCCGCCGGGGCAACCCGGGTGAAACGGTTGCGCGATGCCCTGGGCAATCAGCTTGTTTCGGAGCTTCTGGTCAAGACGATTGCACGGCGCGGATATGTCCTGACCGTAGGCAAGGACGTGATCCGGGTGATCTGATCCGGTTCCATATCCGCAAGGGACTGGTGGATATTTGCATGCGCTTGCATCAGCAGCGCCTGCACCCTATATCCGCCGCTCTTACCCGCCCTTCGGAGAACGCCATGATTCCGACCCCGTATTACCTGATCGACAAGGGCAGGCTGGCGCGGAATATGGCGGTTATCGACAGGCTGCGCAGTGTTTCAGGGGCAAAGGCGTTGCTTGCGCTGAAGTGTTTTGCCACCTGGCCGGCCTTTGCGGCGATGCGCGATCATATGGATGGCACGACATCCTCAAGCCTGTATGAACTGCGCCTCGGACGGGAAAAATTTGGCAAGGAAACCCATGCCTATTCCGTCGCCTGGGCAGAGGATGAAGTCGATGAGGCGGTGACCCTTGCCGACAAGATCATCTTCAACTCGATCAGCCAGCTTGACCGTTTCGAATCCCGCGCAGGCGGGATTGCGCGGGGTTTGCGGCTCAATCCCCGCTTTTCAACCTCGGGTTTTGATCTTGCGGATCCTGCCCGACCCCATTCCCGCCTGGGTGAATGGGATCTGACCCGGCTTGAAGCCGCGGCAGGGCGGATCAGTGGTGTGATGATCCATTACAATTGCGAAAACGCCGATTTCAATCTTTTCGACCAGCAGCTTACCCGGATTGAGACGGAATTTGGCAATTTCCTGGCGCGTCTCGACTGGATCAGCCTGGGCGGCGGCATTCATTTCACGGCGGATGGTTACCCGGTGGACCGGTTTGCGCTGCGGCTGAAGGGGTTTGCCGAACGATTTGGCGTGCAGGTCTATCTGGAACCGGGTGAGGCCGCGATCACCAATGCGGCAAGTCTTGAGGTTACGGTGCTTGATCTGCTGGACAATGGCAAGCAACTGGCGATTGTCGATGCATCGGTGGAGGCCCATATGCTTGATCTTCTGATATACCGGGAGGCTGCCAGGATGCCGGAGGCTGGTCCGCATCGTTACATGATCTGCGGCAAATCCTGCCTTGCGGGGGATATATTCGGGGAAACGGGTTTTGCCTCGCCGCTGAAAATTGGCGACAGGCTCTCGATACCCGATGCGGCCGGCTATACCATGGTCAAGAAGAACTGGTTCAACGGGGTCAGGATGCCCTCAATCGTGCTGCGCGAAACGGACGGTTCGTTGACCGTCGCGCGGGAATTCGGCTATGCCGATTTCGTCGGAAACCTTGGCTGAGGTTTCCATCCTTCCCTCTGTCCTGAAAGGAGACGGTTCGAAGTGAAAAGAAACGTGCTGATCATCGGAGCTGGCGGCGTGGCGCAGGTCACGGCCCATAAATGCGCGCGACACAATGATATTCTGGGCGATCTGCATATTGCCAGCCGAACCGTCGCGAAATGTGAGGCGATTATAGCCTCGGTGCATGACAAGAAGGCGATGAAGTTGCCGGGTGTCTTCAAGGCGCATGCGCTTGATGCGACGAATTCCGGCGCGGTGGCGGCGTTGATCCGCGAAACCGGCGCGCAGATCGTGATCAATGTGGGCTCCGCCTTTGTCAATCGCTACGTTCTGGATGCCTGTATCGAAACTGGCGTGGCCTATATGGATACGGCCATCCATGAAGAACCCGACAAGATCTGCGAAACACCGCCCTGGTATGCAAATTACGAATGGAAGAAACGTGACGCCTGTGAAAAGGCCGGTGTGACGGCAATCCTGGGTGTCGGCTTTGATCCCGGGGTGGTCAATGCCTATGCACGCCTGGCCGAGGACCGCTTTATCGACAGGATCGACAGTATTGATATCGTGGATATCAATGCAGGTTCCCATGGCAAGTGGTTTGCCACCAATTTCGATCCGGAAATCAATTTCCGGGAATTCACCGGTACGGTCTATAGCTGGCAAAAAGGTGTTTGGCAGAGCAACAGCATGTTTGAGATCGGTCGTGAATGGGATCTTCCGGTCGTGGGAAAACAGAAAGCCTATATGACCGGCCATGATGAGATCCATTCCCTGGCCAACCGTTACCCGCAGGCAGATGTGCGCTTCTGGATGGGATTTGGTGATCACTATATCAATGTCTTCACGGTGCTGAAAAACCTCGGGCTCTTGTCTGAACAGCCGGTGAAAACGGCCGAGGGGCAGGCGGTGATCCCGCTCAAGGTTGTCAAGGCGGTGCTGCCCGATCCGGCAAGCCTTGCGCCAGACTATACGGGCAAAACCTGTATCGGCACCTTGGTGAAGGGACAAAGGGATGGCAAGGCGGCGGAGGTGTTCGTTTATAACGTGGCCGATCACAAGGATGCCTATAATGAGGTTGGCAGCCAGGGGATCAGCTATACTGCCGGGGTACCACCGGTTGCGGCGGCGATCCTGATTGCGGAAGGGACGTGGGACGTTGGTCGCATGGCCAATGTCGAGGATCTTGATCCGGCGCCCTTCCTTGATCGGTTGAACGGCATGGGGCTACCTACCCGTGTGAAGGATGTCTCGGGCGACAGGGATATGACCTTCTGACCGTCCGGTCAGGCACGGGTTGGATGGTTTCGGCAGGTTGTGATCCCCGAAGTGGTATCGCCTGACGATGTGGCTATGATCATGTAGCCAGACTGTAGCCTCTTGATTTTATGCTGATGCTGCGCAAATTTGACCGCCTGAATTTGTGCGGCATCAGCCATATCAGTAAGCCTTGCCACGGGCGCTGACCGGCCAGAGCGTTTCGACCTTGCCGCCGCGCACCCCGACATACCAATCATGCACATTTGCAGTCGGATCGCAGTGACCGGGCACCAGGCGCAGCTTGTCACCGACTTTCAGTACGCCGTCGGGATCGGAAATGACGCCATGTTCATCGGAACATTTGATATATTCGACATCCTTGCGCCCGAAGATAACCGGTAACCCGCTATCGACGGATTGGGCCTTTAGCCCGGCATCCACGATGGCCTTGTCGGGTTTGGCATGGCTCATCACCTGGGTCAGGATGAAGAATGCGTTTTCCCATTCACCGTGGTCGATCCGCTTGCCATCCTTGTTGAGGATACGGCCATAATCGGCATCCATGAAGGCGTAGGAGCCGCATTGCAATTCGTTGAAGACGCCCGAGTTGCTTTCGAAATAATAGGATCCGGTTCCCCCGCCCGAAACCAGTTCCGGCTCCAACCCTTCCGCCTTCAAGGCGTCAACCGCCTTGATGACCTGTGCGATGGCGATATCCAGCTTTTCCTTTCGCGCCTCATAGGTATCAAGATGCTGCATCGCGCCCTGATAGGCCTGGATACCGGAAAATTTCAGGCCCTGTGCTGCGTTGATGGCCCTGGCGATCTCAACGACTTCTTCATGTGTCGTTACCCCGCAACGTCCTGCGCCACAGTCGATTTCCACCAGGCATTCCAATGTGTTGCCGTGGCGTATTGCGGCCTGTGAAAGCTCCCCCACATTGACGGGATCGTCCACGCAAACGATGAGACGTGCGCCCAGTTTGGGCAATTGTGCCAGCCGGTCGATCTTGCGCGGATCGCGTATCTGATTGGATACGAGAATATCCCTGATCCCACCCCGGGCGAAGACCTCGGCCTCGGATACCTTCTGGCAACAGACGCCAACTGCGCCCCCCAGTTTCTCCTGCAACTTGGCTACATCCACCGATTTGTGCATCTTGCCGTGCGCCCGGTGACGCATCCCGTGCCTGCGCGCGTAATCGCCCATTTTCCGGATGTTGCGTTCCAATGCATCCAGATCCAGTATCAGGGCAGGGGTCTGGATGTCGGCCGCATCCATGCCAGGCACTGCAGGCGCGTCAAATCCGATATCGAGCGCGTCGAAATTGATGTCTTTCATCTTTCCGTCTCCGTCAATTCAGGTCCAGGGCAGGTGGTCGAGATCGACATTGCCGCCGGTAATGATGATGCCGATGCGACGACCCCGAAACCGATCCTTGTGGTTCAGTATCGTGGCAAGCGGTACGGCGGAGCTTGGTTCCATTACCACACGCAGGTGTTTCCATGTCAGTTTCATCGCTGTGACAATATCCTGTTCGGAAGCGGTCAGGATATCGCTGACGTGGTTTGATACGAAATGCCAGGTCAGATCCTTCAACGGCACTTTCAACCCGTCGGCTATCGTTTCGGGTGCATCATCGGCGATGATATGTCCAGCCCTGAAGCTGCGAAAGGCATCGTCCGCCTGTTCCGGTTCCGCCGCGATGACGCGGGTTTCGGGGGCCAGATGGGAAACTGTCAGACATGTACCGGAAATCATGCCGCCACCCCCGATGGGCGCGATAATGACATCCAGCCGTTCCAGTTGCTCCAGCATTTCGCGCGCGCAGGTCGCCTGACCTGCAATAACCCGTGGGTCGTTATAGGGGTGCACGAAATCCCCACCCGTCCTTGCCTGCACCTCGGCAAAGGCCGCCTCACGTGATGAGGTTGAAGGTTCACATTCCGTGATCTTGCCGCCATAGCGGTTTACGGCATCCTTTTTGGCCTGTGGGGCCGTGCGTGGCATGACCACATTGCAAGGAATACCGCGCAGCATGGCGGCGTAGGACAGGCATGAGGCGTGATTGCCTGATGAATGGGTCGCGACCCCCTTGGTGGCCTGTTCATCATCCAGCCCGAACACTGCATTTGCCGCGCCGCGCAGCTTGAAGGCACCCGGTTCCTGAAAGTTCTCGCATTTGAAGAACAGCTCTGCGCCGACAAGTCCATCAAGATATTCCGCCCGGCGGATCGGGGTACGCCGGATATGTGGTTTGATGCGCTCATGCGCGGCAAGCATATCGTTGATCGTGGGGATATACATCATACTGCCCCGCATCAGGCCACAGCTTTCAGGCGTTGCGCGGAATGGGTGCGGAAATATTCCTGCGCCGCCGCCACGCCCGAACCAAGCGGGATATCGAGGCCCAGATCCGCTATGCACATTTCTGCCGTCGCGATGCCCGACAGGGTCATTACATCGGTCAGGCTGCCCAGATGGCCGATACGAAACACCTTGCCCGCCACCTCGCCAAGTCCAACCCCAAAGGCGACACCATAGGTTTTTGCCGCATGGGTTACGATATCGGTCGCGTTGACGCCATCGGGGGTGCGAATGGCACTGACCGTATCGGAATAAAGGTCCGGGCTGACCGCACATAGCTCAAGCCCCCAGGCCGCTACTGCCGCCCTTACGCCTGCGGCAATGCGACCGTGCCGGGCAAAGACATTTTCCAGCCCTTCCGCCAGCAGCATTTCGCAGGCGTGATGCAACCCGTTCATCAACCCCACCGTGGGGGTGTAGGGATAGGCATTGTTGGCGTAGCCCTTGGCCATGTCCTGCACGTCAAAGAAGGTACGCGGCAAGCTTGCCGTCCCGGTTGCCGCCATAGCCCTGTCGCTAAAGCCGAGAATGGCAAGGCCGGCAGGCAGCATGAATCCCTTTTGCGATCCCGTGACAGCCACGTCCACGCCCCATTCATCAAACCGGAAATCCATCGATCCGATGGAACTTACCCCATCGACAAGCAGCAGCGCCTCCGATCCGGCATCTGTCATGGCCGCGCGGATTGCGCCGATATCCGATCTCACCCCGGTGGCGGTTTCATTATGTGTGGCCAAAACGGCCTTGTGGGTGCCGTCTTTCTTCAGGATATTGCCGAATTCCTGCGCGGGGATGCCTTCGCCCCAGGCAACATCGACAATGGTGACCTCCAGGCCATGGCGTTGGCACATGTCGATCCAGCGATGGCTGAACATGCCATTGCGGCAGATCAGAACCCTGTCGCCGGGGCTGAGCGTATTGGTCAACGCGGTTTCCCAACCGCCGGTGCCAGTGGAGGGGAAGACAAAAATTTCCGCGCTATCGCTTTTCAATACCTTGCGCACCCCTTTACGGGCCGGGTGCAGGATCTGCCCGAATAGTGGTGAACGGTGGTCGATAGTGGGCATGTCACAGGCCTTGCGCAGGCTTTCGGGGATATTCGTTGGCCCCGGAATGAAAACGGGATTCTGAAAGCTCATTTCCGCCTCCTCGAAGATGGTTCATACCCATCCTAAATGGAGGATGCTGTCAGCGCCATTTTTTTGAAATCATTTTTCATTTATCAAAAATAAAGAATTACCCTGTCTTGTCAGATGGTTATATTTTTCATATCATGAATTTAGCTTTCATTTTTTTCGAGGAGTTTGTGAACATCGTTGAAAATACTGAAAAGGATGGTCGCAAGGCCCGAGGCAGACCGCGCGGCTGGCATGACAAGACCGCCCAGAATACGATCAAATCACTGGATCGGGCGATGGCCGTGCTGGAATATCTTAGCGAGGCGCAGGGCAGGCCGCTTGGCCAGCTTGCCAGCGAGATGGGCCAATCCCCCGCCACGATCTACCGCGTGCTGGTGACACTGGAGGGGCGGGGTCTGGTGGAATTTGATGCCGAGCGGCAGGTCTGGCATATTGGCGCCCGCGCCTTCGTGATCGGTTCGCGTTTCCTGCGCCGGACCAGTCTTGTGGACCGCGCGCGACCGGTCCTGCGGTGGCTCATGGAAGAAACCGGTGAAACAGCCAATTTGGGGATTGAACAGGGGGGGCAGGTTCTGTTCGTCTCTCAGGTTGAGACGCATCATGATATCCGCGCCTTCTTTGCCCCCGGTACATTATCGGCGATGCATGCTTCGGGGATCGGCAAGGCGCTGCTGGCGGGGATGGACAAGGCAAGGCTTGATTGCGTGCTGGGGACCATGGTGCTTGATACGTTCACGCCGCACACCATTACCGACCGTGCTGCAATCGTGGCGGAACTGGGGATAATCCGTGAACGCGGCTATGCGATTGATGGGGAGGAAAAGAACCTCGGGATGCGATGTATTGCGGCCCCGGTTTTCGACATCAATGGCGAGGTTGCGGCAGGTATTTCCGTATCCGGACCGACCAGCCGTGTTGCGTCTGATCAGGTCAGTTCCCTGGCACATGCGGTCATTGCCGCGGCACGGGATCTGACAAGGGCCATCGGTGGCACGGCAAGATGATCGGGGGCAATCACATCCGCGACGGGTTCATGTGACAACTGATCATTGAAACAGGGGGCGGGCATTCTTTTTGTGGCGCCGTCCAAGCTCGTGCACCTTTTTCCCCAGGGGGATCATGCGGGCAGGGGTGGCCGTATAATCCATGCTGGAAAGTTCCGGGAACAGGGACAGGATTTCTTCCAGAGCTTCCGGATCCACCGCCTTCAGGGCCTCGGGCCCGGTAAAAAGCGATTCGGTTTCGGAACCGTTTGCATAGACGATTTCATGCTGATCCAGCAGGAAATGGAAATATTCGACATTATCGAAATCATCCGCAAGATCGATGCCATCCATCATCAGCAACTGTTTTGCGGCAACCAGGACTTCCTCGGCGCCAAACAGGTGCCTTGCTATGCGCGATTTCACCAGGATCCGGTGTTGGGGTGACACGCAAAGATCCCGGGCCGGATAGCCTTCGCCAAGCGCCCCGGCAGCGATGCGAACCGGGTAATGCTTGTCGTTGCCTTCAAGCATCGCGGCGGACAGATGGTGCGATCCGATCCATGATATCGGTTTGTAGCCGTTATCCTTGGTTCGTATGAGATCACCGGCCTGCAAGCTTTCGACAGGCACCTGGCCGCTGATGGTTTCGATCAGCGTGCCACGAACAAAGCAGATGACCCTTTCGATCTCGGAATAATTGACGGTGTAGTTGGTGGTGCCATCGGTGACCGTCAGCGTGCCGCTGTAGGAATTACCGTCTGCATCCAGAGTACGCGTATTGGACACGACCGTCAGGCCGGAGCCCAGCACATCAATCACGTCATAATCATCGGCATCACCGGCTGTGGAGGATTCGGTATTGCCGTCAATTGTGAAGGTCGTTCCGGGCCCGGTCTGTACAAGCCCGAGGGTGAAGGTATCGCGATCGGCGCCGCCTGTCGCAGTATCGCCGCGTCCGACATTGATCTGATCATCCCCGGCACCGCCAATAATCTGGTCGATCCCGCTTTGACCATCCAGGGTGTCATTTCCGGCCCCGGCATCAATGGTATCCGCGCCCTCACCGCCATAGACGATATCGGCATCGGTCCCGGCATTGATCAGGTCGTTTCCGGCATTGCCAAAGATGATGTCATCGCCGCTTGCGCCGAAGATCCTGTCATCGCCTGCGCCGGCAAGGATTGAATCGGCGCCTGTGTCGCCATCGATCGTGTCAATTCCGTCACCGCCGATTAGGGTGTCATCACCCGGCCCGGCATGGAGGGAATCGTCCCCCGTCCCGCCATAGATGGTATCATCGCCTGCACCGGCAAAAATCCTGTCATTGCCCGCATCGCCATGAATCGAATCGGCGCCCATGTCGCCATCGATCGTATCGTTGTCTTCGCCGCCACTGATGGTGTCATCGCCGGGCCCGGCATGAAGGGAATCCGCCCCCGTCCCGCCTTGGATGATATCATTGCCTAGGCCGCCCCTGATCGTATCGTTGCCGTCTTGTCCCAGCAGGCTGTCATTGCCGGCACCACCGTCAATCAGGTCATGCCCGGCATTGCCAAGGATCGTGTCGTTCCCGTCGCCGCCACTCAGTGAATCGTCACCATCCATGCCATCAATGAAATCGTCCCCGATGCCACCGATCAGGGTGTCTGAACCGGCCGGTGGCAGGAAGGGTTCATAGGCGCTGTTGGGCGTGATGTTGACGGTTCCGGAGACGTTTTCGTAATAGCCGACGATGGCGCCAGTCGCCCTTTCAACCGCAATGAAATTTGCGCCCTGTGGCAATATATGTGCCCGGGTCTGGCCAGCCGGCAGGCCAAATGTCCTGAATTGCAGGGTGCCGTCGGGGTCGACATAGTACAGATCGTATCTGTCAGGGCTCGGGTTGACGAAATTGACCGTTATCTTCGGGGCCGACGGGTTTTCAAGGGCGTAGTCGGACCCTGCACCCGACGTAAGAACGCCGCTGACGGCCGCAACCGTGCCGGGTATCGGGACAAGCTGTACCCCATCGCCCAGAAGCGTGTCATTGCCCTCGCCCCCGTCGATGGAATCGTTGCCCGAATTTCCGGTCAGATTGTCATCGCCGATCCCGCCGAAAATGGTGTCATTGTCGGTGCCACCTGAAAGGGCATCATTCCCCGCCTGCCCATGGATCAGGTCATTGCCCGCGCCGCCAAGGATGAAATCGCCTCCGCCGGAGGTGTCATCGCCGATATTATCGCCATAGATCGTGTCACTACCGTCACCGCCCGACAGCGTATCGCCGGCAGTTGTGTTTGTCCCACCCTGGATGCTGTCATTCCCGCTGCCGCCATAAACGATGTCGTCATCCGCCCCGGCGCCGATGGTGTCATTCCCCTGATCGCCATAGATCGTATCATTCCCGGCGCCCCCGAGAATACTGTCCGCTGCGCCGTCATAATCGGATGCGGTGATATTCAGATGTTCGGAAGGAAAGTTGGTTGTTGCTACGGGATTTCCGGGATCGAGGGGAACCAGATCAGTGACCAGGCCCAGAATTTGTCCGCTCTCATCGCTATAGATCAGCTTGGCACCCACCGGGAGCGTGAGGTCACGAGTACTGCCGCCCGTCAGCAAGCCGAGGTGCACAAGTGATCCATCAGGATCAACATACCACAGGTCCATTAAATAGGACGCATCCTGGCTAAAGCGGTAGGTGGCCGAAGGCGCATAGGTCGCGCCCTCATCCTGCCATCTGTAGTAGTAACTGGCCGACCCGTAGGAGGCTGGAACAAAATCCGCCAGATAGCCGGTGCCATGTCCCAGCGCGCCAAAGTAATCACCACGGATGGCGTCAGATCCGGCACCTCCGTCAATAACATCAGATCCGGCGCCACCCTGAATGGCGTCATCCCCAGCTTGGCCATTCAACGTGTCATTGCCCGCCCCACCCGTAAGGGTATCATTGCCGACATCGCCAAAGGCCAGGTCATCGCCCGCCCCGCCATCAAGGAAGTCGTCCCCATTGCCCCCCAACGTATCGGAATCGCCAACGGCCGTTGCGGTGGCAGGCGCCCCGCCATAAAGCGTGTCATTTCCGTCATCGCCATAGATCGTGTCATTGCCCGCCCCGCCGCGCAGGTCATCATTCCCTTCGGCCATGGGCGGAATGGTAAATCCGCCAAGCACGCCCGCGGTGCCGTAGGTGGTCGTATCGGTGTCGATGACATATTGAACCTGCTGCTGCGACGTCGAGTCCGCAACGAAGATTGTCGAGCCTTGTGGCAGGGCGAACGAGGCGGTTGCACCGTTCATGACACTTAAAAGATAGTGCAGTTCGCCATTGGGCTCGACATAGTAGAGCCGGATTACGCTCCCGAATGTATTGGTAATGTTGATGACTTCGGTCGGTACAAGCAAACTGCCATAGTTATGATCCGAACCGAACTGCGTATCGACCCTGAAACCTACCGTATCCGGCTCACTCGTGGCATCGTAATAGAGGGGCGGGATATAGATCCCGAGCCCGTCACCATGGATGACGTCGTCACCCTGACGCGGAGACAGACTGTCGTTTCCACTGCCGCCAACATATATATCGGCTTGAGTATCCGTTGGTGGACTGCCGTCCATGTTGTTTCCGCTACCGGATATCTTGACCGCCATGGGGATTTCTCATGTCGTGATGGTTCGGGCGTTATTGCATGCGCTATTCGATCACACTCCGAACCTTTACAGATAGGGCGTTATTCTATCTCGGCGGATTGAAGGGGTGGAAGACAATCAGCGGTATCTGGCTGCCGTGCTGGAGTCTATGATGCCCATCCAAATGGCGTATAGACCCCGCTTTCGGACATGACGGTCATATAATCCCTTTGGTTTGGGGTGTATTCCAAAGTCTTGCTTTGGGGCCCGTTTGGCGAATCATTTTGAGGCTAAAATTCCGGCCTGTGCAATCGCGCACAACTATGAATTGCGGGGGCCTTGGAGTTAACTAAAGCAAAGCGAAAATCCGCGTAAAAAGTTAGTTAAAGACGGCAAAAAATAGCCAAAACCAGGTCTTGTCCCTCGCCATATACCCCTCTGATCGGATATGAAGTTCTAGTTGGGGTGAGATAATAACGAGTATGCGCCATGTGCCTGTTGCCATTGCGGGGGGGCTCTGCCCTTTCCAGACATAGCTTTGTATTTTCAAAGAATATAGATTCATTCGGCGCGATTTTATGCCGGACTTTCTTGCGATTACCAAATTGGGGATTGGTAAATGACAATTAATTACCGGGAATTTACAAGCGAAAAGCTCGTCGAAGAAAAATTGGTTGATTTGCCGGTCAGTGTACAGCTCGGGTGTGTATCGTCAAAAGTGGAAAAGCCAGCAAGATTTTACCGCAAAGTGTTCAAACGTGTGATGGACATTACCGCGGTTTTTCTCGCTGCGCCGGTTGTGCTGCCAATTGTTGCAGTGTTTGCCATCATGGTACGCCAGGACGGCGGGAGTGCCTTTTACACCCAGGATCGTGTTGGACAGAACGGCCGCAGCTTTCGCATGTGGAAATTGCGCAGCATGGTTTCCGATGCGGATGCCCGCATGTCCGATTATCTGGCAACCAATCCCACGGCCCGTGTGGAATGGGAACGGACACAGAAGTTGAAGTCCGACCCCAGGATCACGCCTTTGGGTTCTTTCCTGCGAAGCTCTTCCCTTGATGAACTTCCGCAGCTCTGGAACATATTGAAAGGGGATATGAGCCTGGTCGGTCCGCGCCCGATGATGCTTTCGCAAAAAACGCTCTATCCCGGGAATGCCTATTACAGGCTTCGGCCCGGGTTGACAGGGCCGTGGCAGATTTCCGGCCGCAATGACACAACTTTTGAGGCTCGTGCCGATTTTGATGCTGAATATGAAAGACGCCTGGCTTTCGGAACGGATCTTGGCATTCTGTTGCGTACGGTCGGTGTCGTGCTGAAGGGTACGGGGTACTAAACCTTTTCAAGCCGGATCAAACGTGACCCGTGCCGTTTTGGCGCATTTGCAATCATGGCCGGGCGGCCAGTTCGTTCCCGGCTTTCGTTCCTGTCGGGCTATGCTGCACCCGAAACCCGCGCTGATCGCAGGCCGCGCCAGATCTTTCGGATATGTTGTGGCGATCATAAAATATAGCGGTATACAGTCGGGGTATTCGGGTGTATGGGGCGCCTTTGGCTGCAGCAAGGCCGGTGTCGGTACGGTTCACCGCGCCCTTGGCTGTGGTGCTAACGCCAGGGCCCGTGCGCCAGTCAGGACAGAAAATGATCGAAGCTACGGAAATAACCGCCCCCCTGGCTGCGGCACTCAAGGACAAGGGATATGAGACCCTGACCCCGGTACAGGAAGCGGTTCTGGCCGAAGGCGTGGCGATGCGCGATCTTCTGGTTTCGGCGCAGACGGGTTCGGGCAAGACAGTCGCCTTCGGCATTGCGGTTGCGCCGGATTTGCTGGAAGGGGCCGACAGGTTCCTTTTTGCCGATACCCCCACTGCGCTGGTCATTGCACCCACACGGGAACTTGCCCTTCAGGTCGCGCGGGAGCTTTCATGGCTCTATGCTGTTGCGGAGGCAAGGATTGCAACCTGTGTGGGCGGGATGGACCCGCGCAATGAACGCCGCGCGCTGGAACGGGGGGCGAATATCGTTGTCGGCACGCCGGGGCGGCTTCGCGATCATATCGAACGCGGTGCGCTCGACCTTTCCGGTATCCGGGCGGTGGTATTGGATGAGGCGGATGAAATGCTGGATCTGGGCTTTGCCGAAGATCTGGAATTCATCCTTGCCGCCGCACCGGAAGACCGCCGCACGCTGATGTTTTCAGCAACCGTGCCAAAGGAAATTGCAAAGCTGGCCGCAACCTTCCAGCGTGATGCGCTGCGCATCCGGACGGCAGGTGAGGCCGAACAACATGCCGATATCGAATATCGCGCCATGTCGGTACAAGTCAGGGATCGTGAGCATGCGATCTTCAATATCCTGCGCTATTATGAAGCCCGGACGGCCATCGTATTTTGCAAGACGCGGGCCTATGTGAACCACCTGCTGGCACGTATGGGCAATCGCGGTTTTCAGGTTGTCGCCCTGTCGGGCGAGTTGAGCCAGCAGGAACGCATGAATGCATTGACAGCCCTGCGAACGGGCCGTGCACGCGTCTGTATCGCCACCGATGTTGCTGCGCGCGGGATTGACCTGCCGGGGCTGGAACTGGTCATTCATGCCGACTTGCCGTCAAACCCGGAAACGTTGTTGCATCGATCAGGTCGGACCGGACGCGCGGGTTCCAAGGGGGTTTCCGCGCTGATCGTGACGCCATCGGATTTCCGCAAGGCCCATCGGATCCTGAAAGGAGCGAAGCTTACCGCTGAATGGGGATCGGCTCCTTCTGCGGATGAGGTCCGCCAGCGCGACAACGACCGCATCCTTGAACATCCGGCGCTGGGTATGAATGATGACGAGGATCCCGTGACCACGGCGATGCTGCTGGAACGGTTTGGGGCAGAAGCGGTGGCTCGCGCCTTCGTACATCTTTGGCGTGAGGGACGTTCGGCCCCGGAGGAACTTGCGCAGGTACCCGTGCAAGGTGCATCAAAACCACCGCGGGAACGAGGCGAATTCGGGCCTTCGGCCTGGTTCACAGTTTCGGTTGGCCATACGGGCCGGGCAGAGGCGCGCTGGATCCTGCCGAAGATTTGCGATGCTGCCGCAATCAGCCGTGATGCGATCGGTGCAATCCGGGTTCAGCAGCATGAAACCTTTGTGCAGATTGCCGAAGCCGAAGCCGGAAAATTCGGCGATGAGATGTTGATTGATACTGAAATCGTCATGCGCAGGTTGACGGAGGCGCCGGATCTTGGTTCACCCGGTCGCAAACCTGCCCGGTCCGGACCTGGCAAGGGGGCTGCACCGCGCCGCCAGAATGACGAAAAACGTCCGCGGAAACCGAAACCATCTTTTGCCGATGGCAGGAAACCTGCCGAAACGCGTAAACCTTCCCCGCTGACCAAGGTGGCCAGCGCCGTGAAACCTCAGTCAGGTCCCGAGCCTGTTGAAAAGGTTTCCGAACGACATGATTCCGATAAATCTCGGAAGCCGCGCTGGAGCAAGGGTGAAAAACAGGCTGCCAAACCGGCACGCCCGCGATCCGCACCCCAGAACGCCCGACAGGCGAACAGTACCTCCAAAGGGGCAAAGCCCGGCCGTTCGAACCGCAAGGGCCAGGACATGTCTCCACGGGACAAGCATTCAGGCAAAACGAAGGGAAAACCCTTTGTACGGTCCAAGGATGGCGGGGATGCCCGCCCGACGCGTCAGCAGGCAGCCAAGGCTGCCCGGAAACCCCTGCGCGCCGCCGCCGATGCCCGTGATACAAGCAAGCGCTTCGTCCCGCCGAAAAAGCCGAAAGCCTGACATATCTGGCTACGGTCCGGTCTTTTATCATGGCTGTCACGGCGCGGGATCTAACCCCCAAAGACATATCCGACATTGTGAACGGTGCGGATGTAATGTCCTTGTCCTGAAGGCTTCGGAACTTTCTTGCGCAGGCGGCTGACCAATCCGTCAATCGCGCGGTCGTAGCTTTCCCAGTCGCGGCCCTTGGCAAGGGTCATGATCTGATCACGTGAAAGCACCCGGCCGCGCCGTTCCAGAAAGACGAGAAGAACCGAAAATTCCGCAGTGGTCAGCGTGACCTCTTCGTCATCCGGGCTCCAGATCTGCCGTGCTGCCGAACTCACGCGATAACCATCGAATTCATGATCAACCACCGGCTGGTGTGACATCGGGCCCGCGCGGGCGCTTGCGGCAGCGATCAGGGCGGCAGAACGCCGATGCAGTGCATTGACCCGCGCCGCAAGTTCCCGTGGCCGGAACGGCTTGGTCACATAATCATCGGCACCGATTTCAAGCCCGACAACCTGATCCGTTTCACTGCCACGTCCCGTCAGAATGATGATTCCCGCCTGGGATGCAGGGCGCATTTCCCGAATCAGGTTCAGCCCGTTCCCATCCTGCAGGGTCAGGTCGATAATGCAGATATCATAGCTATGTCGGGCCATCTTTTCGCGAAACTCGGAAGCGCTGCTGACGCAATCGACATCATAGCCTTCACGCACCAATGCGGCTTCCAGAAGTTCCAGGATAGCGTTTTCGTCATCGACGGCCAGGATTCGGGGCTTCTGAGTGTTCATGTGATCGAGACAGTTATTCACAAATACCGGTTATTGACGACTGACGATACACAAAAGGCTGGTTTCTGACCAGCGATCTTGCCGGGGACAGGCCCTGCACGGTGACGAAATGTGCAGATATTTTTCAAAAATGCATAGCTTTGCATGGGACTGAAAAGCTTTTCCATTTCTTAAGGAAAGTTCCACAAAAAAACAGGAAGATAATGATGTGGAGGAAGAAACCGAAGATGACGACAAGGCTGACCAGGGGACATGTTTTGTGGCGGCGGCCGCCTTTGGCCACAGGATGCACCCGGTGTGGTCTGGCTGCGCAATTGGCGTGATACGGTGTTGATCCGTATGGCCCGCCGGTCAAGCCGCTTTTTGTTGAGTAATCACTGGCATTATCCGCGCCCTGCAAAAGGCAACTCCCGCCGCGTGGTGATCGGTATGGGGAAGTTTCGTGGTAATAGATGATAAATAACTTGGTATTTTTCGATAAAATACAACCATAGATTGCAAGATTTGCATGTTTGTGCAAAATGGTCGATCCAGTTTGACTTGATACGGGTTCCTCTGGCCCTCTTACGGGATCAGCCCAATTGCCACCGATTACGAATCGGGATCGGATCACGATCTGCGGGTTGAAGCAGTATGGTGATATAGTCGGAGCAAGGGGAGGATGACCGAAGAAGAACCAACCATTGTCACGCCTCCACATCCATCGCAGATGGCCATGGCTGAAATCCTGCCCCATATGGTCTTCTCGGTTCGACCTGACGGAAGGCTGGATTGGATCAATCAGGAATTTGAACGCTATACCGGCGTGAAAAACGCGGATCTGATTACGGGCCGGTGGCTGCGTGCACTCCACCCTGAAGACCGGCGTAAGAGCCTTGACAGCTGGCTGTCCGCTTGTCGTGACGATCGCACCTATACCACGGAACTCCGGATCTGGTGCGTACAGAGGCAAGCCTGGCATGCCCATCTTGTCAGCGTCCGGGCCCAGCGGGCCCCGGATGGTACGATTACCCGCTGGTACGGGTCTGCGATCGATATCCAGCATTTACGCGATGTCGAGGTCGCACAGGAACTGGAGCTTGCCTTTCAAAGGCTTGAAAGCCGGATCATGCATGCCATCGGGCGTGGAGAGACGCTGGAAGATGTATTGCTGCTGATCTGCCAGGGTATTGATGCGGCCCTTCCAAATACCAGGACCATGGCGATCCCAATCCTGCCCGCAGGGTTTCTGGGCAAGGGGGTTTCGGCAAAACTGTCACAGGAATTCCTGAAGCGTTGTGAAGGGCTTGAGATCCGCGAGGGCAACGGATCCTCTGCGCTGGCGGCAATCCGGCGGGATGTGGTGCTTGTCGAGGATACCGCGACCGACATGATTTGTGCCTTCAGCCGCAGTTTTGCGCAGGATTTCGGAATTCGGTCTTCTCTTTCCTGCCCGGTTATTGACAGTACTGGTGCATGTATTTTTGTTCTGTCCTGTCATTTCTCCGAACCGCATCGGGCCACTGAAACCGAAATTCGTGTGGTCCGCAGGGTTGCTGAATTCATTCACATGGCCCATGCCGCCACCCGGGATCGTGACCTGCTGCGGAAAAGCGAAATCCAGTATCGTACCCTGTTTGACCTGTTGCCAGTGGCCGTCTGGGAGGAAGATATTACGGATCTTCTGAAACGGATGGACGACATCCGTGCCGAAGGTGTTACCGATTTTGAAGCCTGGATAAAACAACACCCGGAATTCGTTGCGGAAGGGTTGAGTTATATCAGGATCCTAGGGGTAAATCGCATTGCGCGGGACCTGCATGGCGTGGAAACCCCGCGTGAGATTGAGGCCGCGTTGCAAGCGCTTGGCCAGAACCCTGACTGCCGTGCCGATATCGTGCAACAACTGAAAATGCTCTTTGATGGCGGTACGGAGTTTTCCGGAACTCATAGCCTGCATCGCGGGAATGGCGAAACGGTGGATCTGGAAATCCGGCTGCTGCGACCCTCCCCCCACAGCAGCCGTCTGCTGGTTGTGGAACTGGACAGAACCGAACAATTGCGCGCCGAAAGGCGGTTCCGTGTCGTCGCCCAGGCCACAAGCGATGTGATCTATGAAAATGACCTGGTGGCGGGTCGTGTTTGGGTTAGCAACGGGTTTTCCCAGCATTTCGGGTATCCGCCACAGCCAGACATCCAGTCGCGTGATTTCTGGATTGAAAAGATCCACCCCGATGATGTGGAAGGTGTTCTGGCCGAAATAGACAAGGCCATTGCCGCTGGAAGCCCCACGTTTTCGCAAGATTACCGGTTCGCCCGTTATGGGGGGCAATATGTTCCTGTCCGGAGCAAGGGGGTCATCCTGCGCGATCACGATGGCATGGCATTGCGGGTGATCGGAAATATGGTTGACCTGTCCGAACAACAGGAGCTGGAACAGCGCCTTCGCCGGGCGCACAGGCTTGAGGCAATAGGCCAGCTGACCGGTGGTATCGCACATGATTTCAATAACATATTGTCGATCATTATTGGCAATACCGAATATCTGAAGGATGAATTTGCCGAAGGATCACGTGAATATCAGATGCTGGCCAATGTTGATACGGCGGCGGAACGGGCCTCTGAACTGACGAACTGCCTGCTTACCTTTTCTAGGCGGCAATCGCTTTCGATCCAGCCGACAGATCCCAATGGCGTTATCCGCGATCTCCGGGCCTTGCTGAATCACATGCTGACCCCGATAATCGGATTGCGGCTGGATCTGGCGCCGGATATCGAAATGGCCTTGCTGGACCGGCCGATGTTTGAAAGTGCATTGGTCAATCTTTGTGTCAATGCCCGTGATGCGATGCCCGATGGTGGAATGGTCAGCATCGCGACCGCGAATGCCACCCTGGACGGAACGCCACATGAAAGCGATGTGGAGCCGCCAGTTGCGGGCCGTTATGTGCGGGTTACCGTGTCCGATACGGGTGCGGGCATGTCCGCGTCGGTGCGTACCCGTATCTTCGAGCCTTTCTTTACGACCAAGCCCGCCGGCAGCGGCAGCGGGCTTGGCCTTCCGATGGTTTACGGATTTGTGAAACAGTCCCAGGGCCAGATCCGGGTGGAAAGTACGCCGGGGCAAGGGGCGCATGTCATCCTTTACCTGCCAGTGGCTGCGCCTGAAATACCCCCGCCTGATATACGGAGTTCCTTGCCTGCCACGGCGGTGACGCGGTCGTTTCGGATCCTGGTGGTTGAGGATGATGAACTGGTGCGCCAACATATCCATGCGCTGCTGGAAAGCATGCAGCATCATGTGACCTCTGCCGCCCAGTCGAAGGAGGCGATAGAGCTTGTCGAAGCGGGCGTCAGTTTTGATCTGATGATTTCCGATGTGGTAATGCCGGGCGGAATGAGTGGCGTGCAACTCGCCCATCATATTCGCGAATTGCAGCCTGATTTGCCAATTCTTCTTGTTTCCGGCTATTCCGAGGAAATCGCTCGGGTCGGCGATGTGTTCGCCGAGGGCGTCGATTTCCTGCGTAAGCCCTATCGGCGGGAGGAACTTTCCCGGAGAATCAATAAGCTCCTTGGATAACAGTATCCTGTTGCTCCTCCGGCGAGGCGTGAGGTTTCTATCAACTGGAACAACGGTCGTGTGCCTACTGGGGAACATGCATCGGATGTCCGCTTTTTGTTGTGAACCCCGGGCGAAGCGCTTGCGGATTATATCGATAACCCAGGCCATAAACCGTCTGGATGCAATTGAATTCAGGGGCCAGATCACGGATTTTCGAACGGATCCGTTTCACATGACTGTCGATGGACCGGTCATCCACATATTCATCGCGATCATGGATGAATTCCAGCAGGGATTCACGGGACCGGACAACGCCCGGGCGTGCGGCCAACGCGGCCAGCAGCTTGAATTCGGTGATCGTCAGTGAAATCTCTTCACCCCGCCACATCGCGGTAAAACGATCGGGGTCCATCGCCAGCTGACCGATATTGATTGATGAAATCATTGTCTGGGAACCGTCGCTTGTGCCGACCAGCATGTCATGCCGTTTCACCAGCGAACGGATCCATTCCGTCAGCAAATGGGCGGAAACAGGCTGCCGCAACACGGTATCGGCCCCCAATCGAAGGCCCATGATTTCATCGATCTCTTCGGCGCTGTCAGTCAGAAGGATCACCGGGATGGTCGAATTGCCACGCAGCTTCTGCATGATGCGGATACCTTCGATCTGTTCATCGCTCATATCCAGAACGATGGCGGAGGGGGCATTGCGATAGAAGGCCTGATTGGCCTGTTCCGCTGTTCTGGCATTCTCAACCGTGAACCCGGCGGTTTTGAGGACGGTGCGGCAGAATTGGACGAAGTCGGTGTTGCGGTGAATGACAAGAACCCTGTACATCTTGATACCTGCGTCTTGGAGTGTTTCGTGTGCCTGGCCCATGGGAAATGGCAATCCGGCGTTTTCGACCTGAAACCGATATGTGGTACGACGCGAACGGTTTTGCCGTTGTTTCTGCGCGTCATGCGGATAAGATTTCCGATGGCTATCGAAGAATTATATTCCGCACTTCAACTTCCCTTTTGCGACATTATTGACAACGGACTGTCATCTGTTCTGCAACCAAGACTACAGGCGATATCTGCAACTAATTCGGGAAAAATTTGACAAAATGTGCATAAAATTGTGCGAAATGTGTCAGGACTTAACGTAAGGGGAAGAGGTATCCTAATCTGGATATTTCTGAATTTCATAGTTATTTCATATTGTTAAGTTGAATTTTCTGATCTCTGGCCTGCCTGTACTGCAGCTCATTGTGCCAATGCCGGAAACGACTCGTCTCAAGATTGATATATAGAATTTGAAAAATCTCGATGTATTCGTGGCAGTAGAATGCAGCTTATTTTGGCTGATCGAGAATGGAACGGATCTTTTGGGCCAGATCGGCACGGCGATAGGGTTTTTGAAGCATGGCTTCCGTGCTTGTATCCATGTTCTTGCTTTTGTTTGGCACATGGCCGGAGGTCAATAATATCCGGATATCGGGCAGCAATATACGGGCCGTTTTGGCAAGGTTCCAACCGGAAATTCCCCCCGGCATGACAAGATCACTGAACAGAAGATCAAATTTCTTGCCCTGCTCCAGATAATTCAATGCGTCTGCGCCGGAACTGGCGGCGACAACCCTGTATCCCAGACCTTCCAGTGCCGTCTTCGTATGGTCCCGCAACATGTTGTCATCTTCGACAAGCAGGATTTGTTCGCTGCCCCCCATTGTTGCTGGCTGATTGGTATGACGTCCTTGTTGAGGGAGGGTCTTGACCCCGTGCGCCCTTGGAAAGAAGAGCCGCATCGATGTGCCGCAGCCAATTCTCGATTCAATGCGGATATAGCCGCAGGACTGGCGCACAAATCCGTAGACCATGCTAAGCCCGAGCCCGGTTCCTTGCCCCAGTTCCTTGGTCGTGAAGAATGGATCGAATGCGCGCGAAAGAACCTCGGGCGACATGCCACAGCCTGTATCGGTGATTGACAGCAAAACATAATCCCCCGGCGGGATGTCCTGGCTATCGGTTGCGCTGCCCTTGCTGTTTGCAGGCCGGCCGATGGTCACATTCGCGGTGTCGATTGAAATGCGCCCCCCCTGAGGCATGGCATCGCGGGCATTGACGAAGATGTTCAGCATGGCGACTTCAAGTTGCCCGGGGTCTATTTCGGTTGGCCAGATCGCGGTGACGGGGCTGATCCTGAAGGTAATATCTTCCGTCAATGCGCGGCTTAGCAACGGAAAGAACCGCTGGGTAAGCTCATTGATATCAACGATCTTCGGGCGCAGGTTCTGACGGCGGGAGAAAGCCAGCAGTTGCTCCGTCAATTCCTCACCGCGCTGGGCCGCCTGCAGGATCATGCGTGCCATGCGTTGTGCGTGGGATCCTTCGGGCAGGCTTTCGATCAGAATGTCGGAATTACCCAGAATCACCGTCAGCAGATTGTTGAAATCATGGGCGACTCCGCCGGTCAGCTGCCCGATGGCTTCAAGTTTCTGGGAATTGCGCCTGCGTTCCTCGTTGTTTATTTCTTCGGTGATGTCGGTCATTGTCCCCAGAAGCTGCTTGGGCTGGCCTTGTTGGTTGCGCACAACCGCGCCACGTTCATGCACCATGGCCCAACGTCCATCGGCACGGCGAAACCGGTAACGGCTTGCCCAGTCATTGGCATTCGTATCGATTGCTTCCTGTACGCTGGCGATTACGTGGTCGAAATCCTCGGGGTGGATATTGTCCCGCCAGATATTCCTGGCGGTACCGTCTTCTGCCACGGGATAGCCAAATTCATTGGTCAACCCATCGTTCCACCATTCATGTTCCTGGCGCAGATCCCAGTCCCAGAAGGCCTGGGAAGCCAGGCGACTGATCGTGCGGAAACGTTCCTCGCTGCGATTCAGCCTGTCTTCGATCATCTTGCGCGCGGATATATCGCGCCCCACTGCGACCCAGAACCTGACTGTACCTGTGGTATCGGCAATCGGGGTGAGGTCAATTTCAATCCAAAGCCGCCCGCCCTGTTTGGTCCGATTGCATATTTCGGCACGTATGGGCTGACTGGTTTCGAGGGCATTGTGCAACTGGGGTTGGGCATTCAGGATTTCATCCGGATCCTGCAGGGATAACAGGCTGCGTCCCATGACCTCATTGT
The DNA here is from genome assembly GCA_047975325.1 of Pseudorhodobacter sp. Lineage (GTDB taxonomy): Bacteria > Pseudomonadota > Alphaproteobacteria > Rhodobacterales > Rhodobacteraceae > JBKEDF01. The sequence continues at coordinate 80,662 of JBKEDF010000055.1, forward strand.
TGTCATAGCCCATCAGATCCACGAAGGCCTGATTGACTTGCAGGATGGTCGGTTCCCCGTTTTTCACGGGTTCGGCGATGATGACCATATCGTTGAGGCGGGTCATGACGCATTCCAGAATGCGAAGATTATCCTCGTGAATACCGTTGGCATCGCGCCATTTGGTAATATCGAGGCAGGACCCTGCACGAGGGGCTGTCATTTTTTCGGCCTGTTTCTTGGTGTGGCAGGGCTGGGGCGGAAGGGCGTTCGAAAGACCCATATCTTTGCGTTCCGGGGGGTGTTTCCGCGTGGCATCTGCAAACCTCATTTCTGCCCTACCCCTGATGAACAGAAACTTGCCCCATCAATGGTTCGGTATATGCAGTGGTTTCTTCAGACGAGGCCCATATCACGTGCCATGATGGCTGCCTGCGTGCGGTTTTGTGCGCCCAGCTTGCGGCAAATTGATGTGACACGCATTTTTACCGTCGGTTCGGCCAACAGAAGTTCATTGGCGATTTCCTTATTGGGTTTGCCTTCGGCCAGGTAGTTGAGAACCTGCGCTTCCTTTCGGCTGAGCCGTTCACTATTGGCGAGCCGGACGGATTCCGTACCATCGCGAAGCTGTTTCATCGGCAGATACCGTTCCCCGGCATGAATGAACCGGATTGCGTTGGACAGGCTGCGGATCGGTGTGGTTTTCAGGACGATACCAGCCGATCCGGTATTCATGATCTCTTCCTGCATACGTGGGGTCGCCTGCCCGGTAATGATTGCGACGGGTTTCCCTTCATTGAGCCGCAGTGCACGCTTGAGGCCGATAACGCCGTTCATCCCGGGCATATGCAGATCAAGCAAGACAACGTCGAAAGGCCCATCCTGTTTGATACGCTGCAATGCCCCTTCCAGTGAAGCTGCGGTTGTAACCTGCATCCCCGCGGCACTGTTGAGATACATCGAAAACATATCGAGGATCATCCGGTGACCGTCAGCAAGCAGGATCTGAAGTGTCGTGGTAGGAAACGCGCTTGATTTATTCATTTTTGGACCGCCGTGATTTGGAATATTTTACACCAAACAACCGCAAGGCTCTGTTGGGCATATTCGGACTGGACGTTAGGTAAATTAAGAGCCCGGCCATTGAATAAGCAAGAACCTCCCTTTTATGCCTAGTCTTTTGCCCTCACGACATATCCGAAAGGATTATGTGTTAAGACTTTTGCAAATGGCCGGACCTGTCCCGGCTTGATCAGGTTGAAGCATTACATACTTTTGGCCGTGACTAAGCCGTTCGCCCGGATTTCCAGCCTTTTGTTTGATGGTGAAATGGGGTTCCGGATGAGACACTTGCCATGACGGATGGTTGCGTAGTTTCGGCACTGCGCCTCCGTAGCGGCGGGACAGCCCCAATATCCCCCCCCCAGAGACCGCCGCTCCCGCCTCCCGATCCTCCCGGGAGGCGGGACTTTTTAAAGGGGTATTTCCAGGGCAAGACATTCCCGGCGTCATTCGATATGCAGGGGCAGTGGATGGACGGCAAGTGGGTTGCAGATGTCAAAGCTGGCGGATGGTCGTAGCGATTTTGGAATGAAGGGTACGACCGGGGACTATGAGGAAGCGGTGCGGGCGGTGCCCCCCGCCGCAGCCAGCTTGCGCACGGAATTGCGGGCGCGGCTGCGACGGATCCCGGGCGGGTTTTTCGATATGGGTGCCCGCAAGTCGCATTTTGCCGCTGATCTGGACAGCCCGCGCAGAAAGGTCCGGATTTCGCCCTTTCTGATGTCTCCCCATACCGTCAGTAATGCGGATTTTGAACGTTTCGTGGCGGATACCGGTTATCGTACGGTGGCTGATGTGGAAGGCTGGAGCTTTGTCTTCCATCTGTTTCTGGGCAAGGATGCCGGGCGTTGGCCCGCGCCGCCGGGGATAGAATGGTGGCGCGCGGTGAAGGGGGCAAGCTGGTCGGCGCCGGAAGGTCCGGGCAGTTCCATTGCCGGACGGGAAAATCACCCGGCCGTGCATGTCGCCTGGTATGACGCGCAGGCCTATTGTGCCTGGGCCGGGTTGCAATTGCCCACCGAAGCGCAATGGGAATATGCCGCGCGCGGAGGGTTGGCGCGACGAAAATTCCCTTGGGGTGATGCGCGTGAACCTGAAGGCACGCATCGGATGAATGTCTGGCAGGGAAGGTTTCCCGTGGAAAATACGGGCACGGACGGATTTGTCGGAACCGCGCCGGTGGATGCCTATCCACCCAATGGCTACGGGCTTTACAATATGACCGGTAATGTCTGGGAATGGGTGGCGGACCGGTTTGGCCCGCCAGTTCAATCATTGCGCCTGCTGATAAATCCGACCGGCCCCGATGATGGGCCGACCAGAGTACAGCGCGGTGGCTCCTATCTTTGTCATGACAGCTATTGTGATCGCTATCACGTCCATTCCCGAACCCAGAACCCGCCAGACAGTTCCACCGGAAATCTTGGCTTTCGCGTTGCGGCGCCGGATAAGGAAAACCAACCGATTTAACCGACTGGCGCGGATCCCGAGGGCAGGATCCGTTCCAGTCGGCGCATATCTGCCATGGGTGGCGCGTGTCAGTGGATCACGGCCTGTTGCGGTGGCTGGCGGCGTGAGGCGCTGATCCGATCCCCGATAATCAGCCCCTCTGCACCGGCCGAAACCTTCACCGAGGCACCATCCATGATATCGCCCGCCAACAGCATAGTGGCCAGCGGATCCTGCAAATGGCGCTGGATCACACGTTTCAGGGGCCTTGCGCCGAAGACCGGATCATATCCTTCCTCGGCCAGCCAGTCCCGTGCAGCCTGATCCAGATCCAGCGTGATCTTGCGATCCGCCAGGCGCTTTTCAAGACGCCGGAGCTGGATTGCGACAATCCCCGCCATATCCTTGCGGTTCAGCCTGTCAAAGATGATCTGTTCATCCAGGCGGTTGAGGAATTCGGGACGGAAATGGGTTCGGACTGCGTCTTCCACCTCGCGCCGTGCGGCCGCAGGGTCGGCCCCGTCGGTCAATTCCGACAATGCCCGGGCCCCGAGGTTGGAAGTCAGCACGATCAGCGTTTGCTTGAAATCGACGGTCCGGCCCTGACCATCGGTCAGAACACCATCATCAAGCACCTGCAAGAGCACGTTGAAGACATCCGGATGCGCCTTTTCGACCTCATCGAACAGCACGACCTGATAGGGACGGCGGCGCACGGCTTCCGTCAGCACCCCGCCCTCATCATATCCGACATAGCCCGGGGGGGCACCGATCAGCCGCGCAACGGCATGTTTTTCCATGAATTCGGACATGTCGATGCGCACCATCGCCTGATCGTCATCGAAAAGATATTCGGCAACGGCCTTGGTCAGTTCGGTCTTGCCCACGCCGGTTGGCCCCAGGAAAAGGAACGACCCAAGCGGGCGGTTTTCATCATTCAGGCCAGCCCGCGCACGACGCACGGCACTTGCCACGGCGCTCAGCGCCTGTTCCTGTCCGATGACCCGTTTGCCAAGTTCCTCTTCCATGCGCAGAAGCTTGTCCCGTTCCCCCTCCAGCATCTTGGAGGTCGGGATCCCCGTCCAGCGTTCAACCACCTCGGCAATCTGTTCTGGACGCACGGCTTCGGCGACCAGTGCCTCACCTTCCTGCGCCTCGGTTTCTTGCAGGTTCTTTTCCAGTTTGGGGATGCGACCGTATTGCAATTCACCCGCACGCTGGAAATTGCCCTCGCGCTTGGCCTGTTCCAGTTCCGCCCGGGCGCGGTCCAGCCGTTCCTTCATCTCACGGGCCTGTTCCAGACTGTCGCGTTCGGATTGCCATTTCGCCGTCATCGCTGCGGATTGTTCCGTCAGATCGCTGAGTTCCTTTTCCAGCTTTTCCAGACGATCACGAGAAGCTGCATCATCTTCGCGACGAAGGGCTTCCGCCTCGATCTGAAGTTGCAGGATCTGGCGGTCCAGTGCGTCGAGCTCTTCGGGTTTGCTATCGACTTCCATCCGCAGGCGCGACGCGGCCTCATCCATCAGGTCGATGGCCTTGTCGGGCAGGAAGCGGTCCGTGATATAACGATGTGACAGGGTCGCTGCGGCAACCAGTGCGGAATCGGAAATCCGCACCCCGTGGTGAAGTTCGTATTTTTCCTTGACCCCACGCAGGATGGAGACCGTATCCTCCACCGTCGGTTCGGCGACCATCACGGGCTGAAAACGGCGGGCAAGGGCCGCGTCCTTTTCAACATATTTGCGGTATTCGTCCAGCGTGGTGGCGCCGATGCAATGCAATTCGCCCCGCGCCAGCGCAGGTTTGATCAGGTTGGCCGCATCCATCGCACCATCGGATTTCCCGGCGCCGACAAGCGTGTGCATCTCATCGATAAAAAGGATGATTTCCCCGGCGGCGGCCTCGATTTCCTTCAGGATGGCTTTCAGCCGTTCCTCGAATTCACCGCGATATTTCGCCCCGGCAATAAGCGCACCCATATCCAATGCCATCAACTGCTTGTCACGGAGGCTTTCGGGGATATCACCATCGACGATACGCAGCGCCAATCCCTCGGCGATCGCGGTCTTGCCCACGCCCGGTTCCCCGATCAACACCGGGTTGTTCTTGGTCCGACGGGACAGGACCTGCATGGCGCGACGGATTTCTTCATCACGGCCGATGATCGGGTCGATTCGGCCTTCGGCAGCGGCTTCCGTCAGGTCACGGGCATATTTCTTGAGCGCCTCCATCGTATCCTCGGCCGAGGCGCTGTCTGCAGTGCGGCCCTTGCGGATATCGTTGATGGCGGTATTGAGTGATTGTGCCGTGACGGCCCCCGCCGTCAGGGCATCCCGCGCACGGGTGTTGACCAATGCCAGTGCCGTCAGCAGCCGTTCGACAGGTACGAAACTGTCCCCTGCCTTTTTGGCAACCTTTTCGGCCTCGTCCAGCACCCGGACAAGTGAGGGGTCTATATAGGTCTGCCCTTCGCCACCGGAAACTTTCGGCAGCTTTTCAAATGCGGTATTCACCGCCTCGATCACGCGTTCCGGACTGCCGCCCGCACGACGAATCAGATTAGCCGCCAACCCCTGATCATCATCCATCAGGGCTTTCAAAAGGTGGTCGGGAACAACGCGCTGATGGCTTTCGCGCATTGCGATGGTCTGTGCGGCCTGAAGGAACCCGCGCGACCGCTCCGTGAACTTTTCAAGGTTCATCGGCATTCTCCTTTCTTTGGCACCGCCCTTCGGGACACCCGGTTTCGGCATGTCCACAAGCGGCCTCGTGAATGAGATGGGGAGTACATTTTGCCGATGCAAGGGAGAAAGGCAGGTTTCGTGCCGTTGTGCCGCCCCTGGGTTCTTGACAGTGCGGTTCGATCGCTGCAAGACGCATCGATTCAGGAAAAAGGGGTGAAAGATGACGGATGACCGGCTGATCGTGGCGCTGGATGTGCCGAATGTGGTGCAGGGGCTGGAACTCGTGGACCGGATCGGAGAGGCGTCATCCTTCTACAAGATCGGGCTGGGGATGCTGACGGGCGGCGGGCTGGCGCTGGCCAACGAGTTGAAACAGGAACGTGGCAAACGGGTGTTCCTGGACATGAAGCTTTTTGATATCGGGGCGACGGTGGAATCCGCAGTGCGGGGCATTGCACAATATGACCTGGATTTTCTGACCGTGCATGGTGATCCGCAGGTGGTACGCGCGGCGGCGGAAGGCAAGCGTGGCAAGGATCTGCAGATCCTTGCGGTGACAGTTCTGACATCGCTGGATCGGGCAGATCTGGACGCGAACCTGATCGTGCCGGGCGATATTCATGAAATCACGGTGGAACGTGCCGCCCGTGCGCTGGAAGCCGGAGCCGATGGCGTCATAGCGTCTCCGCAGGAAGCTGCCGCGATCCGGGCCCTGCCACAGGCGGCGGGCAAACTGATCGTGACCCCGGGTGTGCGCCCGCAGGGTGCGGCAAGTGGTGATCAGAAACGGATTGCGACACCGGCGCGGGCCATTGCCGATGGCGCGGATCATATCGTGGTAGGCCGTCCCGTCTGGCAGGCGGCAGACCCGGCTGCCGCGGCCCGCGCGGTTACCGCCGAACTGCCCGAACGACGTTAAAGAAAATCCTCTTCTTCCCCGGTCACATCAATCCCGAGCGCATCCAGCCCTGCTTCGAGATTCTCTGCCAGATGTGGCATGCCCGTAAGGTAATCGGCGGTGGGGGAAGAGGCCTCGGCCCATGCGGTCCGCACGGCATCATCATAGTCGTCAGCTTCGAATGCACCGCGACCGATCCAGGCAATGGCGGTCAGATGCGCCTTTTCATCATCATTCATGTCATCGATGAACGCATGCAATTCCGCCGCGCCCCTGCGTTCTTCGCGAACCAGAAAGATGACCTGGATGACCTTGGCGGGGGTAATATCCATGTCCGGCTCCTTGTTGTGGCGTTTCGCGAGACGGCAAGGACAGGTCACCGTGTCCTTGCCAGTCAGTTGCCGGTCAGAAGGCGAACTGCCCCATGACCGTTTGACTGCGAAAGGCCCTGAAAGGATGGTCGCGCCAAAGTGGGCACAAGGCAAGCCGGAAATCGTCCCTGCGACAATGGCGCAATGCCCCTGGGTCGATCTCCCCACCGCGCAGAGGCGGTGGGGCAGGGCGCAGGTTATTCTGCCGCGTCCTCATAGGCTTCAAGCGGCGGGCAGATACAGATCAGGTTGCGATCACCATAGACATTGTCGACCCGCCCCACGGGAGGCCAGTATTTGTCGACGCGGAAGCTGCCCGGCGGGAAGCATCCCTGTTCGCGCGGATAGCTCCGGTCCCATTCCGCCACCAGATCCTCAACCGTGTGCGGCGCGTGGCGCAGGGGGCTTTGATCGGCGGCGATCTCCCCATCCTCCACGGCCGCGATTTCGGTGCGAATGGCCAGAAGCGCGGTGATGAAGCGGTCGATCTCGGCCTTGGTTTCGCTTTCGGTTGGTTCCACCATCAGTGTACCGGCCACTGGCCAGCTCATGGTTGGGGCATGAAATCCGTTATCGATCAGCCGCTTGGCAATATCATCCACGGTGACACCCGCCTCGGCGAAGGGGCGCGTGTCAAGGATGCATTCATGCGCCACGCGCCCCTTGTTGCCCATGAAGAGGATTGGATATTTGCCGGAAAGCCGTGCTGCGATGTAATTGGCGTTCAGGATGGCAACCCGTGTGGCTTGCGTCAGCCCCTCCCCCCCCATCATCAGACAATAGGCCCATGATATCAGCAGGATCGAGGCCGACCCATTGGGCGCGGCCGAAACCGGGCCTTCGGTGCCGCCGGTTTCGGGATGGCCGGGCAGATGTGGTGCTAGATGGGCGCGCACACCGATCGGCCCCATGCCGGGGCCGCCGCCGCCATGCGGAATGGCAAAGGTCTTGTGCAGGTTCAGGTGGCTGACATCGCCGCCGATCTCACCGGGTTTCACCAGCCCGACCAGCGCATTCATGTTTGCCCCGTCGATATAGACCTGCCCGCCGTGATCATGGGTGATCTGGCAAACCTCGCGTACGGTTTCCTCGAACACGCCATGGGTGGATGGGTAGGTAATCATGCAGGCGGCAAGCCTGTCACCCGCTGCTTCCGCCTTGGCGTGAAAATCGTCCAGGTCAACATCGCCATTGGGGGCGGATTTCACGACGACAACCTTCATCCCGGCCATCTGCGCCGAGGCCGGATTGGTGCCATGGGCCGAAACCGGGATCAGGCAAATATTCCGCGCGCCCTCACCACGTGCGCGATGATAGGCCTGGATTGTCAGAAGCCCCGCATATTCCCCCTGCGCGCCGGAATTGGGCTGCATGGAAAAATCGTCATATCCGGTGATCTCGCAAAGCTTGCCCTTCAGATCGGCAATTGCCTCGGCATAGCCTGCGGCCTGATCGGCTGGAACGAACGGGTGGAGAGAACCGAATTCGGGCCAGGTGATCGGCATCATTTCGACCGCGGCATTCAGCTTCATCGTGCAGGATCCGAGCGGGATCATCGCCCGGTCCAGCGCCAGGTCGCGATCAGACAGCCGCCGCATATAGCGCATCATTTCCGATTCCGCCCGGTTCATATGGAAAACCGGATGAGTCAGATATTCGCTTTCGCGCAACATCACTTCAGGAAAACCAAGTTTGGCACGATGCGGGGGCGTTCCTTCGATCCCGAAGGCGCGTAATACACGGGCCAGAACCGCTTCATCGCTGGTTTCATCAAGGCTGATCCCCACCCGATCCGTGCCGATCTTGCGGAAATTCAGGCCCTCATGCCGGGCGGCGGCCAAAATCCCTGCCTGACCGACCCCGACCTCCACCGTGATCGTGTCAAAGAACGCGCCGGGGGATACCTTTGCCCCTGCCGCCTTCAGTGAACGGGCCAGGCGGTTGGTCAGGAAATGCACCCTTTCGGCGATTGCGCGCAGGCCCCGGGGGCCATGAAACACCGCATAGAATGAGGCCATGACCGCCAGCAGCGCCTGTGCGGTGCAGACATTTGAGGTCGCCTTTTCCCGCCGGATATGCTGTTCGCGTGTCTGCAGGGCCAGCCGATAGGCCTTGTTGCCACGCGCATCGATGGAAACGCCCACGATCCGCCCGGGCATTGCACGTTTCAATGGGTCACGGCAGGCCATGAAGGCGGCATGGGGGCCGCCATAGCCCATCGGGACGCCAAAGCGTTGACTGGAACCCACGGCGATATCGGCCCCCATAGCGCCAGGCTCCTTCAGCAGGCACAGTGCCAGAAGGTCGGTTGCCATGATCGCGATCGCCTTGGCTTCATGCAGGGCGGTGATATCATCCGAAAAATCCCTTACATGGCCATATGTGCCCGGATACTGGAAAATTGCGCCAAAAACATCTTCGGCCTTCAGTTTTGCGGGGTCCTCCACGATCACCGCTATGCCCAGGGGCAGGGCACGGGTGCGGATAACCTCAATGGTCTGGGGATGGCAGTTGCGATCCACGAAAAAACCGCGTGCCTTTGATTTGGCAGAACGTTCCGCCATGGTCATCGCTTCGGCCGCCGCCGTGGCCTCATCCAGAAGCGAGGCATTGGACACCGGCAGACCGGTCAGATCCGCCACCATGGTCTGATAATTCAAAAGCGCCTCAAGCCTGCCTTGCGCGATTTCGGGCTGATAGGGGGTATAGGCCGTGTACCAGGCGGGATTTTCCAGGATATTGCGCTGAATCGCCGGGGGGGTCACCGTTCCGTAATAGCCCTGGCCGATAAGCGAGGTCATGACCTTGTTCCTTGCCGCCACCCCGCGCATCTTTTCCAGAAGTTCATGTTCGGCCAGCGGCGCCCATGTCAGCGGATCTTCCTGCCGGATGGATTTGGGCACGGTCTGCGCAATCAATTCGTCCAGATCCTTCGCACCAACGGCCTTGAGCATCTCCTCCATTTCCGAAGGCGAGGGGCCGATATGGCGACGATGGGCGAAATCATAGGTATTGTAGTCGGTCGGGGTGAATCCCATATCCCTCACCTTGAAACGGGGGCAGAAACAAAAGGCCGGGGGGAAGTCCCCCGGGCGCGGATCAGCCGATCAGGTCGTTATATTCGTCTTCGCTCATGAAATCGTCGAGCACGGAGATATCGTCGAGCTTCATCTTGAAGAACCAGGCACCGCCTGTCGGATCCTCATTCACCAGTGCGGGGTTGTCCGAAAGTGCGTCATTTACCTCGACGATCTCACCATCGACCGGGGCAAGGATATCAGAGGCGGCCTTGACGCTTTCGATCACCACGATCTCATCACCCTTGGCGACGACGGTTTCCACCTCGGGCAGTTCGACGAAAACGACATCGCCCAGTTGCGTTGCCGCATGTTCGGTGATTCCGACAACGACCAGATCGCCATCGACCCGCAGCCATTCATGTTCTTCGGTATATTTCATCGGGGAGGCTCCTCAGCGTTTATAGGTGGAAGGACGGAAGGGAAGGGCGGCAACGGTGACGGGCAGGCGTTTGCCGCGTAGCTCACCCCAGAGTTTTGTGCCTTCTGCGGCAAGGCTGGTGGGGACATACCCCATTGCGACGGGGGCCTCCACGGACGGGCCGAAGCCGCCGGAGGTGATATGGCCAATGGCGGTGCTGTCTTTTTCGGTCGCGAATAGCAGGACACCTTCGCGCATCGGGGCGCGGGTTTCAGGGCGCAATCCGACCCGCAGCCGGGCAGGGGCGTCGGCAAGCTGCGCGAGGATGACCTCCGCACCGGGAAAGCCCCCTTCGCGTGCCCCGCCGGCCTTGCGAGTTTTCTGGATCGCCCAGGCCAGTGACGCCTCCACCGGTGTGGTTTCCGTATCCATATCATGGCCATAAAGGCAAAGCCCCGCTTCCAGCCGCAGGCTGTCCCGCGCGCCAAGCCCTATGGGCACCACATCTTCATGCGTCAGGAGCGCGCGGGCAAAATCCGGCGCCGCCGCTTCGGGGATTGAAACTTCAAACCCGTCCTCGCCGGTATAGCCGGAACGGGAAATCCAGAGTTCCCCGAAAACGCTGTCCATCGAAAGTACATCCATGAATCGCATCGGTGCGACCTGCGGCACCAGCGCGGCCAGTGCGGTTTCGGCCTTGGGGCCCTGCAGGGCCAGCAAGGCACGGTCAGCAACCGGAATGATCCGTGCTACCTGTGACAGATGCGCCTGCAGATGGGCGATATCGGCCTCCTTGCAGGCGGCATTGACCACCACCAGAAAATGATCGCCGCGATTGGCGAACATCAGATCGTCCAGGATGCCACCCGTTTCACTGGTCAAGAGCCCGTAACGCTGCCGACCTTCGGCCAGTGCCGCGACCGAAACCGGCATCAGCGCCTCCAACCCGGCGGCCAGTGTGTCCATATCCGTCTTGGGCCGCAGCAGGACCTGGCCCATGTGGCTGACATCGAAAAGCCCGGCATTGGCGCGTGTCCACAGATGTTCCTTCATTACCCCCATCGGGTATTGCACGGGCATTTCATATCCCGCAAAAGGCACCATTTTCGCGCCCAGTTCGACATGGAGATCGTAAAGGCAGGTCTGTTTCAGTTCGGCCATCAAGCCCCCTTCTGCCGGACGTCCCGGCACCTCACGGATGGGCCGATCCCATCCGCAGATGCCCCCTCTGTCCCTGCCCTGAACGGGCGCCTGAGATCATTATCCCTTCGGCGGGCGCAAATTGCGCCACTCTCCAGAGTCTATTGTCCGAAACGGTCCCTTGCGCCTGAGAGTTTACCGGGGCGGTTGCTCCTTCGGCACCGGATTGGGCTTGTGCACCATCCGGATTCTCCCGATTCTGACCCGAGTGATCTAGCCCGCCCCAAGGCGGGCTGGCAAGATAAAAGCGCATATCCCCTGATGCCACGGTGAAACCGCCATGACCCTGACCGACCCCGCGCATTTCTTTGGCTATGGAAGCCTCGTCAACCGCGCGACCCATGACTATCCGGGCGCGCGGCCTGCAAGGCTGGCGGGTTGGCGACGGATCTGGTGCCATACCCCTGCGCGCGATCTTGCCTTCCTGTCGGTGCGTCCCGCAGAAGGGGCGGAGATTGCCGGGCTGGTGGCAGAGGTTCCGGGGCGGGACTGGGCGGCGCTCGATACGCGCGAGGCGGCCTATACCCGCCACGCGGTTCAGGCCATTTCACTGATGGGCGTCCCGATACAGGCGCAGGTCTATGCCGTGCCGGGCGGGGGAAGCACCTCGGACAGGCACGGGATCCTGCTAAGCTATCTCGATGCGGTATTGCAGGGCTTCCTGCGCGAATTTGCGGAGATCGGCGTGGCCGAATTCTTTGCAACGACTGACGGCTGGGAGGCGCGGATCATCGATGATCGCGCCGCACCGCTCTATCCGCGTGCGCAAGTGCTTACATCGCGCGAACGCGGGATCGTGGATACCCATCTTGCCGCGCAAGGCTGCACGATCCGACCCGGTTCCTGACTTGTCAGAAGGGTTTCTGGCGCTTTGCGCGCAGCATTTCGGATCCATCGACGCTTTTCAGGGTTAATTCCCCGGTCCCGTCGATTTCGTATTCCGTTACCCGTGTCAGGGCCCGCAACAAGGCTTCCTCGACCTCCATGACCTCGGGATCGCAAACCTTGGGCATGTTTTCAAACGGCATCACGACCAGCTGGCCATCCTGTTCCGTCAACTGGGTTGTATAGATATTGCACGGGGCCTCAAAACGCAGCCTGCCTTCGGTAAAGACCAGGCGGGCGGGATGGTCGGGCAGCATTGCCGTGTCGAGGGCGGTCATGATCGTCCAGGCCGGGCCTTCCAGTTTGGACCCGGAAATATTTGTCATCGGAACCTCCTGTGGTTCAGCCTGGCGGAAACGGCCAAAGGCCGGGATTGCCACTGCCTTACCTTGTATCTGATGCGGTATGAACAGGGCGGGTGTCGCGGAGGCCGTCGAAACACCCCCTGCGGCAAAGGGCAGGGCGGCGGATGACAGAACGAGATATAAAAGGCCTGGTTTCATAAAGTCCTGCCTGAAATGTGCCAAGGCGGTAGTTTCCGCCTGTTTCGGGTCTCCGTCAATGGCATGAGCAGAATAATCTTGCCGCAGGACCCGTATAAGTGGCAATATTGCGAAGTATTTTCTTTTGTATCACGTAATCAAATTATTCGGAGGATGCCGTCATGGCTGCTGGAAATAGTTCTGATCAGGACCTGAAGACCACGCTGGCACAGGCCCGCAAGAAACCGCTCGCCTTCGGGCTTTGTCTGGGCAAGAAACCCGATACGACCGTGTTGATGACCCATAAGACCAAGGCGCCCTCCGTACTGGGGCAGCAGGCGCGCAAGGCGGGTGACACCAGCAAGTTTACCTTCGGCATGATGAGTGTGCGGAGCAAGAACCTTCAACTGACCTGCGAAGGGGATGTTCCCGCCGGGGCCGGTCGCAAAATCAAGGAATACCTGAAATCCGCTGGTTTCGCGATGAAAGTGATCCTGCTTGATGCGACGGGTAGCCAGATAGAAGGCGATGATGAGGAAGACGAAGGCGGCGAATCTGCCGCAGCAATATCCGAGCCGCAGCAGGGATCTCCGGAATCGTCGCCGTCAGGTGGCGACGATGAAGATACCGGTGATGAAGATATCGGGGAGGATGGTCCCGATCCCTTGCTCGAAGAATGGGAAAAGGCCCGGAAAAAGCTGGAAACCGCCATTGAAAAGGCCACGGATATTGCCGGAGAGGCAATTGGAGAGGTCAACGAAAAGATGCAGGCGCTTGTCGATCAGGCCGCCGGAGGCGCCTATGATCTGGCCATGGAAGGTATCAGCGGTGTTGCTGAGGCGCTGAAATCGGTTGTGAAGGAAGGCCGTAAGGCCACGCAGGTTGTCGAGGCGGACAAGGATCGGTGGGAAAAGGCACGTGACAAGCTTACCCCCATGATTGAACAGGTTCTGGAAGCCGGGGCAGGCAATGTGCGCAAGATCGAGGCGCTCTGGAATTTTGCCAAATCGAAGGCAGAGGCGGAAAACCCGGATTATGCCGCCGCGATCAAGGTCATTTCGATGCTGGTGACCCTGATCGGCGAGGCACGCGCTGCGCTTGCTGAGATGGCGGGGGCCGAAGCGGCGGAAGCCGCCCCCGGGGTTGATGCACCCCCCGCCGCCGGTTCTGATGGAATGGGCGACGCGGGTCCCGGACCAGCACCATCGACGACAGAGGCACCTGATGCAGCGACTGAAGACCCGGGCGCCGCTGCGCCCCCGTCAGAAGGGCCGGCCACCGCAGGTAGCCTTGCGAGTGATCCCGAGCCCACCCCTCCGGCGGATCTTTCGGGATCCGTTGATGAAAAGATCACCCGGGCCAGGGACCGTCTTTCCGGTCTGGATGGGCTGACAGATACCTATATGGCGATCCTTTCCGGCTCGGCAGAGGTCATGCCACCGGAATGGAACGCCGAAAAACGCCGTATCGAAGGTGAGATCACTGCCCAGGAAAGCGCCGGGGCTTCGGCAGATGAAGGCAAGGTGGATCAGGCGCTGGAGGATATTGTTGCACTGGAACGGGATATCCGGGCCAAGACGGCAGCCAAACAGGATTGGGCCGATGCGCTGGAGCTTTTCCGTTTGCGTCTGGTACCCGTGGAAAGTCATGCGCAGGCTGGGGCGGTGCCGCAGATCAAGCCGAAACTTGATGCGATCAAGGCTGATCTGGCTACGGCGGAGGCCGATGCTGCCGTCCGGGATTTTGCGAAGGCACAGCGTGCTCTTCCGGGATTGGCCACCCGTTGCGATGAGCTTGTCGCACTGGCGGACGATTTTGCTCATTACGAAATGATCTACGCACAACGCCAAGGCGTGGTTAATCCGCTTATGGGTGCGGCCCCGACCGGCGTGACCCAGATCGACAATCTGACAACAGAAATGATCGAGCTGTTCAATAAAGCCCGGGCTGATGCGGCGGTGGATGAATTTGCTGATGCTGTCCGGAAACTGGATCAGATCCCACCCCTGGCCGAGGAACGCGCGGGGCTTGTCCAATATGAAAGCGACTATCGTGGCTGGCAGGGGGAGGTCGTGGGCAATACTGCGACAATTGATGCTTTTGCAGCCGATACTATCGCGCCCTTTGCCACTGAAATCACGACATGGAAAGCCAATGTTGCCCAAGCTGATGTGAGGGTGACCGGGGATTACATGCTGTCACGGGGGCTGATGACCGAACTTGCCGTTCAGTCACGACGGATTATCAGCGATTGCAATCTGCATCAGGCATATCTGGCCAAATTGCCACCCTTTGAGACGCAGCTTGCAAGCTTCGAATCCCATCCCGGCCGTGCGGGGATCGAGGATTTCATCCTCGCCATGCAAAATGATCTGACCCAGGCGCAGGCCGAGGCGGCATCACAACGCTATGTGACGGCGACCAGCCTGCTTGATCATACAAATGGGCAATGGGCGGCCCAGCAAGCCATTGCCGACGATTGCGAACAATATACGGTTTCTCGTGATACGGTGCAGGCGGAAATCGATGCTCTGCGCAGTCGTCCGGCGGCGGCAGAAGGTATCGCCCAGGCCGATGCGCTGATGGGTGCGGCCGCCAATCAGGCGCTGGGCAAGGAATTCGCGACGGCCCGTAACACGCTGGATGAGGCGAAGCTTCGCGCGCAGGAGGCAAAGACGGCGGCGGATGCGCAGGATGCCCTGGGCGCCCTTCGCGATGAAACTGCACTGGATAATCTTTCCGCCGATTTCGAAGCTGCCTTTGCGGTCTTTACAGCCATGCGTGCCGAAGTGGCGGCAGCGGATGGTGCAGGTGGTTTTACCGGCCTGATCGCAGGGGCCGACGGCCCTGCCGCGGCAGCCCGGACGGCGGCCGAGGCTGCAACGCCGGATTTTGCGGCGGCGCGCATTTCACTTGATCAGGCAATTGCCCATCTGGAAGATGCGCTTTCCGTTATCCTTGCCTCGGAACCTTTCCAGCGGCATCTTGCAGAAGTACGAACAATGCAGGTTACGACCCTGCCGCCGCTGAATATTGATGATTGCATCAAGCAGGCGATCGCAGAGGTTAAACGGCTTGGGGATGAGGCCGAATCTGCGGTCGCCGATCCGGGTTATGATTTTGCCTCCGGTGAGGCAAAGCTGATTGATGCGATGGCCATTGCGCGCCGGGCGGAATCTGGCGCGGCGCTATATCCCGACATCAAGGCCTTTCGTACGACCATCGACAATATCCGGACCTCGGTTACCAGTTCCCCGGTGGCCTCCTATATGGGCCATACCGAAACCGTCCTGGATGACCTTATTTCCGATATCGATACGGCACTTGCCGCGGATGATTTTGCAACCGCCCGCCGGAAGGGGGAAACCGGTGCCGCAATGCAGGCCGCCGTGCAGCAGGATATCGGGATCTGCCAATCTTACGATAGCGCCAAGGACAACTGGTATCTGAATCGGCTGGCATCGTTAACCAGCCCGGCTGCGCAACCGGGCCTGGACAAGGCAAAGGAACGTTTTGACGGCGCGGAAGCTGCGATGGTAGCGGGCAATTACGATGGCGGCCTGAATGCGCTTAATGCGGTGTCCTGGGCGGTGGATGAAGCGGAGCGCGCCCAAACCGAAGCGGCGGCCTATGAGACCGCGAAGACCACGGCCGAGACAAAACTGAATGCGCTCAAGGCGGTGACGAGCCCTGTCCTGGCTGATCGGATCAATGTGATCGACGTGAAATTCAGTGAGGCGGAGGGGCTGGCGGCAGCCACGCCCGCCAATTATTTCGGTGCCGAACGCAAGATGCAGGAAATCCCTGCCGAATGTGATGCGCTTATGGCACTGGCCACGGCAGGGGCGGCATATGAACAGGCCCGCAGTGAGGCAGAGACGGCCCGGGCCGGGATCGAAGCCCATGCGCAGGCCGAAGCTATCCGCCCTGCCATTGATCGCCTTGTCGCGAAATATGACAGCGCCAGAACCATGGCCGACAATGATGATTTCGCAACCGCGACGGCGATGATGCATGAGGTTTCCGCCGCCGCCGAGGAAGCCGGGACAGCAGCAGATCATGCCGCGATCTTTGACGGTATCGCTGATGCAGTCGGGGACTTGGGGGATGATGAAGGCCCGGCCCTTGGCCAGATCACGGCGGCGCAGGGGGTTCTGCTTTATCTGCAAAGCCGTGATGATGCGGCCATTGCTGCGGAGGATCTTGCCCTTGCCGGTGAACGGATTGCCTTTGCCGGGAATGATGGCAACCCGCCTGCGGAACGCAGCCAGGCGCTGCGCGATGCGATGGATGCAACCAGACGGGCCGAAAGCACCCTTGTGCAGCATCGCGAACTGATGCGCGCCATTGAAACCGCCCGTGACCGGATCGCCACGCTGGGTAGTCATCCGCAGGTGGACTATGTCATCGGGCAGATCAATCAGCTTTCGGATGATCTCGATGCCATTGTCCTGCGTGTGTCTTCGGGAACGGGCATCGAAGAGGCAACGGCCGAACTGAACCAGGTGATGGAACGGTATGCCCAGGTTCAGGCCGATGCAGATGGGCAGGCGGCCTTTGTGGAATTGCGTGCCAAGCCCGAACTGGATGATCGTCTCGAAGAACTGGTGAAGCATGATCACAGCTATGCGATCCGGCCCAGTATCGACACGATGCGCAGCAAGATTGCCTATGCCGATGAACAGGCTGCCGCAGGTGAACATGATACGGCCATCACGGAATTGAATGAAGCAATCCAGATCGGCATTTCCGCGCTGGTCATGGCCGATATGCGGGCAGATACCCCACCCAGTGTCGAAAATATCCGTGCGATCATGAACGGGCCCGGCGGTCTGGATGAACTGGATGCCATGATCGACCAGCTTGAACCGGACGCCAAGATCACGGCGATCCGGGTGGCTTTCGAAGCACGTTTTGGCACAAGCCTGGAAAACTGGCAGGGGAGTACGGTCGTCGGCAATGACAACCGGCCGGGTCCTGATATTCAACGCTTCTATCAGATCATGGCGGATCTTCCGATTGCACATACGCTGGAAAATGACAGCTTCCGCGTTTTCCGGAACGAGGAAACCGGCGGCAGCGGATCCCGTTACAGTGGGACGGACAAGGCCGTTATCATGGATGAAGGCGACCCGGCCACTTCCGGCCCCTATATGTTTGGCCGTGAAGATGAAGTCGGCACGGTGGAACCCGGCTGCGAACCCGCCAATGAGGACCCTGTCAGCCGCTTCAGCTGGAACACCTTGCATGAGGTCGGCCATGCGGTGGATGATCAGCAGGGCTTCATGGACACACGGCAATCCGGCGCCGCCTATGGTGGCTGGCAGGTTTACGGCCCCAATACGCAACCCGTGGCCGATGCCCTGGCCGGGCATTTCGACTATGATGCCGCCTATATCGGGCAGAAACTGGCCAATGCGACTGCAGTCACGGCCATTCCGGATGCGCCTTCGGGTGTTGAACCGCAGGAATGGGAAAGTCGCCGATTGCGGGTCGATGCCCATATGGATGCGATGCGGGTGGGACAAAATCCCTGGAACAGCATGGCGTCCGCCAACCGGCTGGCCATTGATGGGCGGGTGTATCAGCAAAGCTATGCAAGTACTTGGACCAGCTATGAACTGGCGGCACGCAGTCGCGGGATTACCGCCTATCAGTTCCGCGCGCCGGGGGAATGGTTCTCCGAGCTTTATGCCGCCTATCATTCCGGCAAGCTGAAAGACACGCATCCTTCCGCCAGCTGGCTGTCCTCATTATGAAGCCGGATAGACAATAACCAATGCCATTATGATCAAAGGAAGGAGACCAGCCCATGTCCCTTTTTCGTCCCAAGAATCTGGTTTGTCCCAATTGCGAGGCCCTGATTACCATGGATGCGGTCGGTTCTATCAATGCCGACCGTCGCCCGGATTATCGTGATGCCATTCTCGACAATGATTTCCAGGATGTCAGTTGTGGTAGTTGTGGCAAGGGTTTTCGTCTTCAGCCGGAATTCAACTATCTTGATGCAGGGCGTGGCCAATGGATTGCATCGCTGCCTGCGGCGCGGATGCCGGAATATATTCTGGTGGAGGACGAGGCCAATACGCTTTTTGCGGCAAGCTATGGTGAAAAGGCGCCTGCATCGGCCCGTGAGATTGGCAGGAACCTTCAGATGCGGGTTACATTTGGCTGGCCGGCCATTCGCGAAAAGCTCCTGATTCGACAAAGCGAACTCGATGATACGGTGATCGAACTGGTAAAGCTTGATCTGTTGCGCCGGGTTTCCTCGGCCCCGTTGAAGCCAGGAGTGGAACTGCGGCTTACCGAAGTCCTTGAGGATATGCTTGTCATGGTCTGGCTCGATACCGCTACCGAGGCGGTGATTGAGGAATTGCAGGTACCTCGTGGGCTCTATGACGCAATTGCGGGTGACCCTGAACCATGGGCACCAACCCATGCGAAACTGACCGATGGGCCTTTTGTCGATATGCAAAAACTTTATATGGGCCCTGGCCGGGGGGCACCGGCCCCGTAATTTCACAAGAAAACCGGGCGGCGGATGGCAGCCCGGTTATGGAATGATAGCGTTGGCCATATCTTGTCCAACGAGGAAATCCGGCTTGAACAGCCCTATGATTTCCGCGCCGAATTCACGGGAAATCCAACATAGGTCTTTTCATCAACCCGAAGGATAACTTTCCCATCGGCAAGCTGACCAACCTGAATTCCCTGAACCGAGACACAACTTCCAAGTGATATTGTCCGCAGCATCTGCAAGACCCTCCATACCCAACCACTTATTAAATTAACTTAAAATTAATAAAATACCAGAGATAATTTATCGCAAAATGCAACTTTCATGCATTTTGCGATAGAATCTTATCAAAATGCTACAGCCAATCACGTAAAATAGGGATCAAAGGTATATCTGCGGGTGGCATTGGGTAATCGCGCAGGTTGTTTGATCGTACCCAGGTCAGGCGCTGACCCTCGCGTGCCTCGGGAATACCCTGCCATTTCCGGCAGATAAAAAGTGGCATCAGAAGATGAAAATCGGGATAGCTGTGGCTGGCGAAGGTCAGGGGTGCCAGGCAGCTTTGCCATGTATCTATGCCAAGCTCCTCTTTTAATTCGCGAATAAGGCAGGTTTCGGGGGTCTCGCCCGGCTCGACCTTGCCACCTGGAAATTCCCACAGACCGGCCATGGATTTGCCCTCCGGGCGCTGCGCCAAAAGGATCCGCCCCTCCGAATCGATCAGGGCGACGGCGGAAACGAGGATTGTTTTCATTCAGGCTCCGGTTATGGCAGGCATTCCTGCTACCCTGCATCGGTTTCTGCAATATGGGGCAGTATTTTCAGGGCCATTGGCGGGTTCAGGATCTGTAATCGGCATTGATGTCGATATAGCGGTGGGTCAGATCGCAGGTCCAGACGGTCCGGGCCGCCTTGCCGAGGCCAAGATCAACTGTAATCACCAATTCGGGCAGTTTCATATAGGCGGCGCCTTCGTCTTCGCGATAATTGGGGTGGCGCCAGCCTTTTTCTGCCACCGGAATATTCCCGAAACGAATGGAAAGCAGGTCTCGTTCGGCACGGGCCCCGGATTTGCCGATTGCGGCCACGATGCGGCCCCAATTCGGATCTTCCCCGGCAATGGCGGTTTTGACAAGGGGCGAATTGGCGATGGCCATGGCCGCCTTGCGGGCATCGTTGGGGGTGTCCGCCCCTGTTACGCGGATTTCCACGAATTTTGTGGCGCCCTCACCATCGCGGATGACCTGTTGGGCCAGATCTTTCATCACTTGATGCAATCCAGCCTCAAAGGTCCGGGCGATCTTGCCCCTGGGTGCAGCAGCGGCCGATTGGCCCGTGGCCGCGAGGATCAGCGCATCAGAGGTAGAGGTATCACTGTCCACCGTGATGGAATTGAAGGTTTCATCCACGTTGCGTGCAAGCATCCGCTGTAACGTGGCAGGTGCAATCCGGGCATCGGTGAAGATATAGACCAGCATTGTCGCCATATCGGGGGCAATCATGCCGGAGCCCTTGGCGATACCCGCAATGTGGATAGGCCCGCCATTGCCCTCAATTACGGTGCTGGCACCTTTGGGGAAGGTATCCGTGGTCATGATGGCCCGGGCGGCGCGGGCGATATTGCCGTCATCCAGACGGGTTGTCAGATCGGGTATCGCAGCCAGGATACGATCATGGGGCAGGGGTTCGCCGATCACCCCGGTTGAGGAAGAAAGCACCCGTGCGGGTGGCAGATCCAGCGCCTCGGCCACGCCATCGGTTACTGCCGCGACCGAGGCCACGCCTTGCTGACCTGTAAAGGCGTTGGCATTGCCGGAATTCACCACGATGGCGGCCCCCGGTCTGGTGTCCTGCTTGCCCCTCAGCTTTGTCTGGCAATCCAGAATACAGGCGGCCCGGGTGGAAGATCGGGTAAACACCCCCGCGATGGAACTGCCCGGTGCCATGCGGATCAGGGTCAGATCCGTCCGGTTGCTGTAACGTACCCCCGCCTCGACCGCGGAAAACTCCACCCCCCTGATTACCGGAAGATCGGGAAATCCCCCCGCTGGTGCAAGGGGGGAGACGGAATTGGCCGGCTTGCGGCTGGTCTGGCCCGCCGCATTTTCCAGCTCCGCCCTGGCCTTGCGCAGCTTCTTTTTCAGCTTCCTGGCCTTGGCCTTCCACTTTTTCGTTGCCATTCCCGGCCCCCTTCGCGGTGGTTACTTGTCCATGAGTTCCGTTTCGCGCAGCAGCGCGGGGTCGAAACCTTCACCGGGGGTGGTGATATCGGCAGCTTCGGAGACCTTGTTGATATGGTCCTGAACGACCTTGGCTTCGATTTCCTGGGCCAGTTCGTCGCGAACCTCATCAAGGCTCGGCGCTTCGGCGTTGCGGGTTTCCTTCAACTGGATCAGATGCCAGCCAAACTGTGTTTCAACCGGATCGGAAACCGTTCCTGCGGTTATTTTCGCAACCGCCTCCTGGAAAGGAGCGACCATCATGCCTTCGCTGAACCAGCCCAGATCACCACCATTTTGTGCGGCACCATCAGTGGAATGTTCCTTGGCCAGTTCGGCGAAATCGGCACCCCCATCGATTTCAGCCTTCAGCGCCTTGGCCTCATCTTCCGTCGCCACGAGGATATGGGCGGCGTTATATTCGGTTTTCGGGGCGGCGTTGGCGAATTTTTCATCATAGGCGGCCTGCAAGGCCTCTTCGGTGACGGCATTACGCACGACATCGGCAAGTGCCAGGCCGGACAGATAGCCGCGCCGATCATTTTCCATTGCGAGCCGGTCGCCGATTTTCAGATTATCACCCACCGTTGCGGCAAGCGCGGCCTGCTGGACAAGTTGATCGAGGATGCCCTTGAAAAGGACGTCATCAGGCAGCGAAAGATATTGTGGCGGCAGATTGTTTCTCATCGCGATCATATGGCCGAGTTTGATTTCACTGCCCCCCACGATGGCAACCACGGCTTCGGCACCGCCTTCAGGAATGACCGGTGGGGTGGCTTCGGCGGGGGCTTCGGCCACAGCACCGGCATCGGGTGCAGGGGATTCGGCGGCGTCCTGTGCGAGGGCCAATCCTGCGAAGCCCATCGTTCCTGTCAGCACCATTGCGGCACGAAGCGTGATTTCTTTCAACATTCTCTCAATCTCCTGATCGTGCCGCGGCCTCACGCGACGTTGACTTGACCGGCGGCGCCCCTTACATCGCGGAGGTCGCGCAATTCCGGCCTCGGCACCCTGCCTTCATGTCCTTCTATGGAAGGCGTGAACGACGGGCAAGACTGCGGAGTTGCACGATCATGTCAGGAGGGCCTGGCATGGCGGAATTGCGCCACGGAGATAACATGCTCGGTTTTGGAACGCTTACGCGGAAGGTCTTTGGAACGCCCAATGACCGCAAGGTCAAATCGGTTCGCGTCCTGATCGCGACAATCAATGCGCTGGAGCCGGAATTCCAGGCCTTGTCGGATGAAGAAATCAAGGGTCGCACCCAGGCATTGTCCGAGCGGGCGCAAACGGGCGAAGCATTGGATGACCTGCTGCCCGAGGCTTTTGCAAACTGCCGCGAGGCGGCCCGTCGGGCGCTTGGCCTCAGGGCTTTCGATGTGCAGCTTATGGGTGGGATCTTCCTGCATCAGGGAAATATTGCCGAGATGTAGACCGGGGAAGGCAAGACGCTGATGGCGACCTTCCCGGCCTATCTGAACGCACTGGCGGGCAAAGGCGTGCATATCGTCACGGTCAATGACTATCTTGCCAAACGTGACGCCGAATGGATGGGCAAGGTCTATGGTACGCTGGGCCTGACCACGGGGGTCGTCTATCCTTATCAGCCCGATGATGAAAAACGCGCTGCCTATCGTGCCGATGTCACCTATGCCACCAATAACGAGCTTGGTTTCGACTACCTGCGCGACAACATGAAAGCGTCCCGGGAGGAAATGGCGCAGCGTGACCATTTCTTTGCCATTGTGGATGAGGTGGATTCGATCCTGATCGATGAAGCGCGCACGCCGCTTATCATTTCGGGGCCAAGCGAGGACCGTTCCGATCTTTACACTGCGGTTGACAAGCTGATCCCCTCCCTGACCGAGGACCATTTCAAGCTGGACGAAAAAACCCGCAACGTGACCTATACCGATGAAGGGAACGAGGCGATCGAGGGGCTGTTGTCCGAGGCTGGGCTCCTGCCCGAAGGGCAGAGCCTTTATGATCCGGAATCCACCTCGCTGGTGCATCATGTCACCCAGGCGCTGCGGGCGCATAAGCTTTATCACAAGGATCAGCAATATATCGTGCGCGATGGCGAGGTGATGCTGATTGATGAATTCACCGGCCGGATGATGAAGGGTCGCCGTTTGTCGGAGGGGCTTCATCAGGCCATCGAGGCGAAAGAAGGCGTGACGATCCAACCTGAAAACGTGACCCTCGCCTCGGTGACGTTCCAGAACTATTTCCGCCTGTATGAGAAACTTTCCGGCATGACCGGGACGGCGGCGACCGAGGCGGATGAATTTCACGAAATCTACAAGCTCGGTGTGGTTGAGGTGCCGACCAACAAGCCCATTGCACGCAAGGACGAACATGATCAGGTCTATCGCACCGCAAGGGAAAAGTTTGATGGTATCGTGCGCTCGATCAAGGAGGCGCATGAAAAAGGCCAGCCCATGCTGGTCGGGACGACATCGATCGAGAAATCCGAATTCCTTTCGGACCTTCTGAAGAAAGACGGCATCCCGCATAATGTGCTCAATGCCCGCCAGCATGAACAGGAGGCGCAGATCGTCGCCGATGCGGGCAAATTCGGTGCGGTGACCATTGCCACGAACATGGCCGGGCGGGGAACCGATATCCAGCTTGGCGGCAATGTGGAAATGAAGGTGCTGGAGGCGCTTGCCGCTGATCCTGGGGCCCATCCGGACGAGTTGCGCACGAAGATCGAGGCTGAACATGCCGAAGAAAAGGCTAAGGTCCTGGAAGCGGGGGGGCTGTATGTTCTGGGTACGGAACGGCACGAATCCCGGCGTATCGACAACCAGCTTCGTGGCCGTTCAGGCCGTCAGGGGGATCCGGGCCGGTCGTCCTTCTTCCTGAGCCTTGAGGATGACCTGATGCGCATCTTCGGGTCCGAACGGCTGGATTCGGTTCTCTCCAAGCTCGGTATGAAAGAGGGTGAGGCGATCATCCATCCCTGGGTGAACAAGAGCCTTGAAAAAGCGCAGGCGAAGGTCGAGGGGCGTAACTTCGATATCCGCAAGCAGCTTTTGAAATTTGACGATGTGATGAACGAACAGCGCAAGGCCATCTTTGGCCAGCGCCTTGAGATCATGGAAAGCGAGGATCTTTCCGAGATCGTACAGGATATGCGTCATCAGGTGGTCGAGGATCTTGTCGATCAATATTTGCCGCCCAAAACCTATGCCGATCAGTGGAACAATGATGGCCTGACCGAAGCCTTGCGGGAACGCATGTCACTGGATCTGCCAATTGCCGATTGGGCTGCCGAGGAAGGCGTGGACCAGGAAGTCGTGCAGGAGCGGGTCGAGGAAGCTTCCGACAGGCTGATGTCCGAAAAGCTGGAAGCCTTCGGCGCCGAGACGATGCGAAATATCGAAAAGCAGGTGCTTTTGCAGATCATCGATACGAAATGGCGTGAACATCTGCTGCGGCTTGAACATCTTCGTTCCGTCGTCGGTTTTCGTGGCTATGCGCAACGTGATCCGTTGAACGAATTCAAATCCGAAGGATTTACGCTTTTCGAATCGATGCTGAATTCCTTGCGTCAGGACGTGACGCAGCGGCTTGCCCAGATCCGTCCGCTGACCGAAGAAGAACAGCGCGCGATGATGGAACAATATCTTGAACAGCAACGTGCCCTGGCCGGTGCCGCGACCCCGCAAGGTGATGCTGAAGCTGCGGATGGTGCCGCTTCGGGGTTCGATGAAGCCGATCCGGCCACCTGGGGCGATCCGGGCCGGAACGACCCATGCCCCTGTGGATCGGGGCAGAAATTCAAACATTGCCACGGCAAGCTTGCCTGACCGGGGCAGGCTTTTCCGGATATCCACCTGATGGGAGCCTCGTCATGGGGCCGGGCTCTTGTGGCGGGGATATGCCGATATCGGGTCGCACCACGATTGGCGGGTTTCCGGTGTTGAACAATTCCGCCTGGGATACGAAACTCCCCTTGGCGGAGTGATCTTGGAATTGTGGCCCAATGCGGACAAAATGGGCAATGGTACTGGCTGTCATGGTGTTCGTGATCAGCTCGGCTGCAATGGCGCAGGATATTACCCTGACGTCACGGGATGGCGGGCTGTCCCTGTCCGGGCGGCTCCTGTCCTATGATGGCGCATATTACCGGATCGACACGACCCATGGCCCACTGACCGTTGCCGCCGATGGTGTGAACTGTGATGGCAAGCCCTGTCCGGGGCGGGTTCCGCCGACGGTCACGATCCGAATGACCGGGGAGGCGAGGCTCGCCCATAAGATCCTGCCTCCTCTTTTGGCCGGTTTTGCTGCGGAACGGGGCACGGAATTTGTATCCCGCGTTGAAAATGATCGGTTCCTCGCGGACATTTCGGAACCGGGGCAGGATCGGATCCTTGCCCGTGTCGATTTCAGCCCGGCCGGTCAGGAGGCTGCGCTGGAGGCCGTCCGCACCGGCGAAGCCGACCTCGTGCTGGATTACGCCGAGGCCCCGGGATTGCGCAGCCGCGCCATCGCGCGGGAGCCGCTTGTGCCGATTATCGGCAATGGAAACAGGTTTTGGACGATCCGCGGGGCTGATCTGGTTGCAGGTTTGACGGGCGAAATCGTGAACTGGCGCGATCTTGGCGGGCCGGAAGCGCCCATCGTGGTCCATGGGCTTGTCGCATCGCATCCGCTGACCGCTGCGATCCGCGCATATCTGGGCGCGCCATTGGCTGATGGACCCCGCCATGCCGATACTGCCGCGCTGGCCCGTGCCGTGGCGCGGGATCCCCGGGCGTTGGCGCTGACCGGATATTCGGTGGTAGGCAACACGCGCCGCCCGGTACTGACCGACCGTTGCGGTTTCTCCCTGCCCGTGTCCGCGATTGCGGTGAAGGCGGAGGATTATCCGCTTACGTTGCCGGTATTGATGCTGAGCCCGCGCAGGCGGTTGCCGCTTCTGACCCGCGAGTTTCTGGACTATCTGGCCACGGATGCCGCGCAGCAGGTTATTGCGGAGGCCGGGTTGACCGACCGCCGGGTTGGCCGTGCGCCGCTGGCGCGGAATGGCCGGCGTCTCCTGAATGCGATCCGCGGTGCGGGCGAAGAATTTTCCCTGCCCGAACTTCGCCGTCTTGGGGTCACGATGGATGGGGGGGAGCGGCTTTCCTTCACCTTCCGTTTCCGCGATGGCTCTTCCCGGCTTGATGCCCATTCCCGGCAAAATCTGGAGGATCTTGCCCACAGGATCACCGCTGGCGGCTTTCCCGATCAGCGATTGACGCTTGTGGGTTTCTCCGACGGGACGGGTGATGCGCAACGAAACCTTCGCCTTTCACGCAGCCGCGCCGAAACTGTTCGTCAGGCACTTGGTGCGTTGGCCCCGCACCTGCCCGATACACAACTCCCCGCGATCGAAGCCTTTGGCGAAACGCTCCCCATGGCCTGCGATGACACCGCCGCCGGTCG
>JBKEDF010000006.1:0-20019 GCA_047975325.1 Pseudorhodobacter sp.
CACCCGGGGAAAGTCGGCCTGTCCCTCCCATTTCGGTTCAACATGGGGATCCGTCATGGAACGCATCCGCAAGACCACATATTTTGGCCTGACAGGCATATATCTCGCTGTCGCCTTCGCGAATTTCTATGTCTCTTTCCTTCCGATGGCGATTATCCCGTTCCATGTCTACATGACAACCGCCATTGTACTGGCTTGGCGACCCCTTGACAGATACGCCCCCGTTTCTCCGGGCCAGGCAGCTTATATCGATGCCCTGCTGGTCGTCATCTGCATCTGGCTTTGCGTCCATTACTGGGTCGATTCCGAACGGATGCAGCTAAGGATGGCCTATGTGGACGGCGTATTCACAAGGGACATCATTGCATTCTTTGCCGGGACAATAGTTTTACTTGAGGCAGTCAGGCGCGTTGTTGGCTTGCCGCTCTTGTCTGTGTTGCTCGTCTGTCTCGCCTATGCGTTCTTTGGGCAATACCTGCCCTCATTTCTGTCCTTCGGTGGGTTCACAATTCCCGAGTTGACCGAAATACTCTCAATGCAGCCTCTGGGTATCTTTGACGTACCAGCCCAGGTGGGTCTCGATATTATCGTCTTTTTTGTGGTGTTTGGTGCAGTCTTTTCTGCAACTGGTGGAGGCGAAGTTTTCATTGACATCGCGTTCAAGCTGACTGGCCGCATGGTTGGCGGCGCAGCAAAAACGGCTGTCGTCGGAAGTGCCATGTTCGGGACAATCAGCGGCTCGGCGGTGGCAAACGTGACCACCACCGGAGTTCTGACCATCCCGCTGATGCGCCGGGGCGGGCTGGATGCGGATCAGGCGGGCGCCACCGAAGCAATTGCATCGTCCGGCGGGCAGCTCATGCCGCCAATCATGGGAACGTCGGCCTTTGTAATGGCCCAGTTCCTGGGGGTGCCCTATGCAAACATAGCCTTGGCAGGTCTGATCCCTGCTGTGGGATTTTATCTTGCCCTGTTTCTGACGATCGATCTGCGCGCCCGCCGGGCCAACCTCGCCCGGCCGGTCAATCGCGAAACACCATCCCTCCCCCCCAGAATTCACCTGTTGCTCGCGCCAATCGCGCTCGTTGTCTTCCTGTTTCTGGGATATTCGGCCCGATATGCGGCCGTTGTGGGTATCGCGGTTGCCCTGCTCGTTCCACTGCTGCGGCGTACCACCCGATATTCCATTCGTGATTTGATCGGGATGATACCTTCGGCCGGTACGCAGGCGGCAGAGGTGGCCGTCTCCTGTACCTCGGTCGGGATCGTCATGGCCGTTGCGATCCAGTCGAGCCTCGTTCTGAAATTTGTCGGGTTCCTTGCCGTACTTGGTGGAGGCAGCCTCTACCTGTCGCTGCTTCTGGTAATCCTCGGCTGTATCATCATGGGGATGGGGATGCCGACAGTCGCAGCCTATATTGTTGGCGCGGTTCTCTTCGTGCCGGCAATGCAGGACTTCGGCGTTGCCCCGCTTTCGGCGCATTACTTCATCCTCTACTACTGTGTCCTGTCCATGGTCACGCCACCCGTAGCCCTGACGGCCTATGCTGCTGCCGGTGTCTCAGGTGGGAATGTAATGCGGACAAGTGTACTCGCCTTCGTCTACGGCCTCGTCATGTTCGTCATCCCATTTGGTTTCGTGAACGATACGGCCATCCTCTGGCAAGGTGCGCCCGGTCATGTGGCAATCGCCGCCTTGGGGATGCTTGTCGCAACGGCCGGTTGGGCGATCTTTCTTCAGGGATGGCTTGGCCGCGTCATGACCTGGATTGAACGGGTTCCGTTCGCAGTTGGCTCCTTTGCCCTGATCCTAATCCCAAGCAACACGCTTGCATGGTGGGCCATCCTGATTGGCCTTGCCTTGATCGGGGCCTGGTGCCTGCTTGGTGGTCGTCGCATATCCAGAAACGGAAACGGAGCCACATGAAACCTTGTCGTATGACCATTTTCCATGGGTCAGACACTACCCCGGGCCGGTCAGGCGAATATCCCGGATGGTGCGGTCTGCCATGATCACCGCAGTCAGTATGCGCGAATGGAAATGGGTCTGGATATAGTCCGCCGCAAAGGAGGATGAGGCCATGAGGGTCAAGACCCCCTGTCCTTCTTCCATCGGAATGAGCCCGCCAAACCAGGCATTAAATACCGCCGGATCCTGTTGGCGCAGCCGTTCCGATGCCACTGTCCAGGCGGGGCAGTTCCCCTGTTCGACAGGTTGCGCGGGCCGCAGGGGAATGACATTCCCGGTTGGTATCGGGGCGGCCTGCCCTGCCCCGCTCATCCGGGTGACATAGTCGGAACCTATGGAATCCCAATGGGGAATGGTTTCCGCAAGCACCTGTTCCAGGACGATCCGGTAACAGGCCACCCTGCCCCGGGCAGCGGGTATTTCGACCAGGATCCAGCCTCGGGCGCGCATGGTCGCCATTTCCCGTTTGGCGGTACGATCCGTCACTCCCCACATTCGGGCCAGTTCCTTGAGACCAACGGAAAAACGTTCGGAGCGCCAGTTGAAACGCGCCGTGATCACGAGCGATAGCCTGAGGGCAAGACGTGCTGTTTCTGCTTCCCCCTGCATGGCTGTTGCGAGCAGGGCAGTCAGCAGATCGTATTTAAGAGCCGAAGCCCCTGGTCCGGTTATTTTACGGCGTTCGCCTTCTGCGCCGAATGGTATCATTGCCCCGCTCTGGTATTCACAGCCTCACTGCGCCCTGTTCTATACAGGGGCTTTAAACGCTTTTTCTGATGTTGATCTGATTAGCGTTCAATTCATGCCGGTTGTCAAGGATTCGGAGTCTCGGGCTTCTGCCTGCTTATCTGATCGAGATTGAAATTGGTATCTTCTTGGTATTGGGGGACGCTCTGTATGTCCCCTCAATTGGGCTGAATGTCCCCTCAACGGGTGGTATGCGGGGTGTGATGTCCCCCTAACGATGGGTTCCCGGCCCCAAGGGTGCCCGCCGATTCCCTCTATGGGTGATTCGGTCAGGTACCGGTTTCCGAACCCATCCAGCCTTGGTTATCTGGCTATGGGAAAGCATCAAATAGACTATAGAACACTCTCGACAAAAAACACAAATTCAGCGTAAACCAGAAAAACCACAGAATTTACGTTTGAGGTCTCCGTGCTCACTCATCAAGATCTTCGTGAAATCCAGACAAAGTCCCTCCGGATGCAGGGCTGGATCCGGCAACAGACATTTTCCCCGGAGAATCAAAAGACGTTGCGGCGCTTTTCCTCCTGGGAGGTGTCCGAACTGATCCTCGGGATGAATCAGAATACATTCCGGGGAAAGATGGCGGCCGATGCGAGCCTGCCCGCCGGGATGGTAGAACCCGATGGTCGCCAGCGCTGGTTCACGCTGGAGGAGGTAAATACCCTGCGTCGACGGCTCAAGCCGCGGGGCAAGGTGCTGATGCCGAAACGCCCTCCGGGCCGGGCTTTCCGCACGGCCATTGCGAATTTCAAGGGCGGGGCCGGGAAATCGACAGTGGCGCTGCATTTCGCCCATGCGGCGGCGCTTGATGGATATCGCGTGCTCTGTGTGGATTTCGACCCGCAGGCAACGCTGTCGCATTCCATGGGCCTGACGGATGTGAATGAGGAACGCACCGTCTGGGGTATCATGGCGCGGGACCTTATCCAGGAGACGGCAGCGCAGAATGCTGCCCCGCGGGGTGCCGCCTCGGGGACCGCCCTGCCCCAGCGGTCCCTGCCCTCGTCTATTACTGATCTCGGGATTCAGGATCTGCGGATTTCGGACTTTATCCAGCCGACGAACTGGCCGACGATAGATATCATCCCCTCCTGCGCCAATGCGGCCTTCGTGGAATTCGCCTCCGCCCAGTACCGTCACCTGAACCCGGAATGGTCGTTTTTCGCGGCGGTCAACCGTTTCCTTGACCAGCTGCCACAGGATCAGTGGGATCTGGTGTTCTTCGACTGCCCGCCGGCGATTGGTTATCAGTCGATGAATGCGGTTTTCGCGGCGGACATGCTCTATATCCCATCCGGCCCGGGATATTGGGAATATGATTCGACGACCTCCTTTATCGGTCAGCTTTCCGAAGCGCTGGAGGATCTGGCGCATGGATTTGATGAAACCTTATCCGCGGATAAGGTCACCCTGCCCAAGGTTTTTCATGATATCCGCTTCCTCCTGACCCGGTATGAGCCGTCGAATGACCTGCATCGCGCTATGTTGGAAGCTTTTGGAAAGGTCTTTGGGGACAAGCTTGCCGAACACCCGGTTGAGATGACACGCGCGGTTGAACAATCCGGCCGCTTCCTGTCGTCCATCTATGAAATGGATTACCGCGAAATGACGAGGGAAACCTGGCGCAGGGCCCGGGCGAGCTTTGATCGCGCCTATCTGGAATTCAGGGAAACCATGCTGCCGCATTGGGAGGCGCTGGATCAAGCAACCTTATCCGCGGATAAGGTCGCGCCGGAGGAGGACAGGATATGACCCGCAAGAGACGTATATTCGATATCGACCTGCCGGAAGATCCTGCCAGCCCGAAACCGGCAACGGCCCAGACCGGCATGCGCCGCGGCCCGATGGCCAGCGCCATTGCCGAAAATGCCGAAGCCTTGCAGGCGCGGAAATCGGCGGCCGAAGCCATCCGGGAAGAAAATGACACGCTGGCCCATGAATTTGTCGCGCTGCGCGCTGCGGGCCATGTGGTGCAGTTCCTGCCGCTGGATGAGGTGCACAGCCATATGCTGGTTCGTGACCGTATCCCCGGGGACGATCCGG
Source organism: Pseudorhodobacter sp. (assembly GCA_047975325.1). Lineage (GTDB taxonomy): Bacteria > Pseudomonadota > Alphaproteobacteria > Rhodobacterales > Rhodobacteraceae > JBKEDF01. The sequence goes on from JBKEDF010000006.1 coordinate 4,761, forward strand.
AACTTGAGGATCTGATGACTTCCATCCGGGAGGTGGGGTTGTCCAACCCGATCCGTGTCCTGCCACGTCCCGATGGGGCGGGCTATGAACTGGTACAGGGTTTCCGCCGCCTGACGGCCTATAGGCGGCTGCATGAGGCGGGGCAGGGGGATTGGGCGCGCATCCCCGCCCTTGTCATGCCGGGGGAGCCGGATATTGCCGGGCTTTATCGCCGCATGGTGGATGAAAACGTCATCCGCAAGGATCTTTCCTTTGCGGAGATGGCCTATGCGGCGCAGAACTATGCTGCTGATCCGTCAACGGAAGCTACGGATGTGGGGGCTGCCGTTGCGGCGCTGTTTCAGTCAGCGGCCTATTCCAAGCGCGCCTATATTCGTAACTTTGCCTATCTTCTGGACCTGCTTGGCGACGCGCTGCGCTATCCGACGGAAATCCCCCGGGCGCTTGGTGTTTCCCTTGCGCGTGTGATCAAGGACCGGCCGGAGGTTATCGGCCAGATCCGGGAAGCACTGAAGGATTGGGATAACCGCAGCATCGTGGATGAACTGGGTGTCCTGAGGCGTCACGCGTCGCAGGATGAACTTGATGAAGTGCCGCAGCAAGGCAAAAGGCCGGCCTCAAAAGGGCAGGGGGGGCGGACCAAGACAACCTTCCATATCAAAAGCTCCGCCGGCCAGGTGAAATGCACGGCCGGCCCGGGCCGGTTGGAAATCAAGGTTGATCGTGATTTTTCTTCCATTGACCGCGCAAGGCTTGAACATGCCATCGCATCACTGATTGACGGGCTTGCCTGATCTTATCCGCGGATAAGGTCCGGCAGGCCCCTGTCCCGTTCTTGCCAAGGAAACTGATATGAGCATCGTTATCCATCACAACAACGCCTGTGGCACATCCCGCAAGGTTCTGGAAATCATTCGCCAATCTGGTGTCGAACCGGTGATCATTGACTATCTTGCCGAAGGCTGGACCAGGCCGCAGCTTCTGGCGCTGTTTGCGGCAGCGGATCTTACCCCCGCCACCGCCATGCGTCGTCAGCGTTCCCCGGCGCAGGATCTGGGACTTCTGGAGGATGATGTCACCGATGCGATGATCCTTGATGCAATGCTATCCCATCCTGCCCTGGTCAATCGTCCGATCGTCTGTTCCCCGCGTGGCGTGCGGCTTTGCCGTCCGGCTGAACAGGTTCTTGATCTGCTGGGATCCCTGTGAAACCTGCCCCAAATAGGCGCTGCCCGCACGAAGCGGGGCAGGGGAGGGCGAATATGTATCTCACCCAGAAAGAAGGCGTGTTTCGGCCACAGATATGGCATGATTTGATTATCGGCGATATTTGTTGCCCGCAACCGACTGGCGCGCTGATTGGAAATCTGCTATAAGGGCAGTCGTTCCGACGGTGATTTGCCGTATATTCCTGACAGTGAACAGAACAAAACCACCCGTAAAGGATAGCGGGATTTTCAGATGCTACAGTTGTGTGCAAAATATTATAGAAATGCGCATTTGACCTGACACCTACCTGTTTTGAACATTGTAATCCAATCACTCATAAATCCCCCATGCGGGCATTTCCCGGCGCGGACGGCATGCTTGGCGATCCGTCCTGATGGGTTCATCGCTGCGCCATGTTGAAATCGCAGATATCCTGGCTGATGCTGCGGACTTCATCGCAGAAATCCCGGTAATAATTGGCATGGTGTGAAACGTAATAGGTCAGGCTGGGCAGTTCGATATCCGTGTTGATGACCTGCAACCTGTTGCTTTCGATATGGCGCCGGAAGAAGGCCGCAGGAAGCAGGGTTATCCCAAGCCCGCCGGCCGCCAGCTCTGCCAATGCAGCCATGTTGTTGCAAAACAGCGTGCGGGCAAAGGGCAGCCTGTCATTTGATATGATCGGCTTCAGCGCCTCGAACAGGACGGATTGCTTGGATTGCGTCAGTAGGGTCAGTTCAAGTATCTGTGCCCGGCTCAATGTCGTGCGGCCCTTGACCAGGGAAGGGCTGGCCAGCCAGCACAGTTCGATCTTTCCCAGGTCATAATGAACATAGTCGGGGGAACTCGGCGTCATTGGACAGATGATGAAATCCAGTTCGCGCTGTTGAAGCCGGTCGATCAGGTTTCGCGTGAGGTCGATTTCGGGCATGATCGTGGTTCCCGAATGCTTTTCCGTCAGCAGGCGCAGCAGATCGGGCATCCAGGACAGGGCGACAAGATCGGTCATTCCGATCGTGAATCGTTGCGGCGCGGTGCTTTTGCTTTGCGCCTGCGCGACAAGTTCATCATTCAGACTGAGAAGCTTTTTCGTGATCTCGAGAATATCGCGACCATAATTTGTCAGGATTGCCTGACGGCCCGAGCGATCAAAAAGCGGTTCGGTGAAACGGGCTTCGATTTCCGAGATCCGTTTTGAAATAGCGGACTGGGACAGGTTCAGCTGTTTGGCGGCGGCCTCGAATCCGTTGAGGGTCGCGACCCAGTAAAGTGCTTCGAGTTGCTTGATCGTTAACAAGGGCATCCCCTTCACATTCCTAAAAGTGATGCTTTATATAAAAACAAATTCACTTTTTTCAACATGACGAGTCTCCTATCCTTTCAAAAAAGCGAATTACCGAGGAGGAGGCAATGGAATACAGCAGCGTGAATTCGTCGATCAGCCCTGATCTGGTCTCGGCTTATGAAAAGCTGGCGACCTCGCTGATCAGCGATACGCTTGACCGTCAAACCGGGCTGTACGGGCTTGTGCCCTATCATAACGGCAAATCCCTGGTCGGGCGGGCCTTAACCGTCAAGACCCGTGAAGGGGATAACAAGATCATTCATGAGGCGCTGCAACTGGCCCATCCCGGCGATGTGCTGGTGATCGATGGTGCCGGGCATCTTACGCGGGCATTGATTGGCGAAATCATCGTCATGAAGGCCCGGGCAATCGGGGTGGCAGGCTTTGTCATTGACGGGGCCATCCGGGATGCCGAGGCAATCCGGACGATGGATATGCCCTGTTATGCCCGTGGCGTGTCGCATCTTGGACCCTACAAGACCGGGCCGGGCGTGATCAATCAGCCTGTCGCCTGCGCCGGTTCCGTTGTCATGCCCGGAGATCTGATTGTTGGCGATGCCGATGGCGTGATTGCCCTGCCCGTGCAAACCGCACAGCGGATCCTGGAGGATGTGCGCGCCAGGGGGGCCGATGAGGCCAGCAAGATTGCCGCCCTTCAGGCGGGCCGCCCGAACCAGCCGAGACCCTAAACATCAAGAGGAGGAAAACGAAATGACAATTGCAACAGTCCGGGGGCGATGGACCCCGATACTTTCCGCCGGCGTGGTCGCGCTGGCCATGGCCCTGCCGGTCCCGGTTCTGGCCGCAGATGAAAGCGTCACGATCGTGATGCCAGGCCAGCCTGACCGGCTGGACCCCTGCGAAACGCCGCGTTCCGTGATCGGGCGCATCATCAAGCAGAACGTCGTTGAAACGCTGGTTGAACTGAACTACGCCGACGGCACGACAATGCCGCGCCTCGCAACCGGCTGGGAACAGACGAGCCCGACCGAATGGGTATTTTCCTTGCGCGAGGGGGTGACGTTCCATGATGGCACGCCCTTTGATGCGGGATCGGTGATCTATACCCTGGAACGCACGCTGGATCCGACGCTGACCTGCATTACCCGGACCAAGTATTTCGATGGGAATGAGATTACTGCCGATGCCGTGGATGATCATACCGTTCGCTTCACAACCGGTGCCCCGATCCCGATTCTGCCGACATTGCTGGCGCAGATGGCGATTTCCTCGGTCAATACCCCCAAGGGTGTTTATACCGAATCCCCGATAGGCACGGGTCCTTATGCATTCGTCAGCTGGACGCAGGGCCAGAACGTCAAGATCGAACGCAATGACGACTATTGGGGCGAGAAGCCGAATATCAAGGATGCCACCTATATCTGGCGTTCGGAATCTTCGGTTGCTGCCGCAATGGTCAAGACCGGCGAAGCGGATCTGGCCTTTGCGATTGCGCCTCAGGATGCTGATGATCCCGAAATCGACAAGGTTTACCCCAATTCGGAAACCTCGATGTTCCGCCTTACCGTCGATGTCGCCCCGATGAACGATCTGCGTGTGCGCAAGGCTATCAACCTGGCCATTGACCGGCGCGCCTTTCTGGGCACGATCATCAGCGAAGAGGCGCAGTTGGCAACCCAGCAGGTCGGGCCGAATGTCTTTGGCTGGAACGCGGATCTGGTTCCCTGGGAATACGACCCCGAGGAAGCCATGTGCCTGATTGTCGAGGCGCGCGCCGAAGGGGTGCCGGTCGATACCGAACTGCGCCTGATCGGTCGGCCGGCGATGTTCCCCAACAGCAGTGAACTGGTGGAAGCGGTGGCCGAGATGCTGCGCGCCGTCGGGTTCACGGTGAAACTGGAATCGCTTGAAATGTCACTCTGGCTGGAAGAGGCCAACAAGCCCTTTGCAGAAAACCGGGCACCGACATTGTTGTTGACGATGCATGACAACAATACCGGCGATGCCGCCTTTACCGCCTTCTTCAAGTATCATTCAGGCGGCAGGCAAAGCGAGTTGCACAATACCGAACTGGACAACCTCATCATTGATGCGGGGACCAAATCCGGTAAAGAGCGCAAGGCGACCTATAACGAAGCTTTCAGGATGATCTATGAGGATATCGTTTCGGATGTCCCGCTTTTCCATATGGTCAACTACATGCGGATCAACCCGGCCATCGATTTTACTCCGACGATTGCGAATGCTGTCGAACTTCAGCTGTCGGAACTGAAATTCAGGTAAGCCAAAATGATGGCCCCGCCCTTTTTGGGCGGGGCTGTCCTGCAAAGGGAGGAGGAACCCATGGGGCGATATATTGTCGGGCGCAGCACGCAGAGCCTTTTTTCACTTGTTGTCCTCGTTGTCCTTGTTTTCTTCATGGCACGTTTGACGGGTTCCCCGGCAGAACTTTACCTGCCGCCCAGTGCCACTGCCGAACAGGTGGTGGCCTTTAATGAACTTCATGGTTTCGATGACCCGACAATCGTGCAATTCGGCCGGTTCCTGCAGGGGCTTTATCGCCTTGATCTGGGTGAATCGCTGCAATATGCGCGCCCGGCGCTTGATATTGTCCTGACCGCCTTCAAGACCACGCTTGCCCTGGCGGTTGTCGCCATGCCGGTTATCCTGGTGGTGTCAGTCGTTACGGGATCCCTGGCCGCCTGGCGACCCGGTGGTATCTTTGACCGGCTGGCAAGCCTAATCTCGCTTGTCAGTGCCAGCACGCCGAATTTCTGGATCGCCATTGTCGGCGTTCTCGTCTTTGCGGTGTTCCTGCGCTGGCTGCCGACTTCGGGCACCGGAACAGCGGCACATTGGGTGCTGCCCATCCTGGTGCTGGCCCTGCGTCCGACCGGCGTTCTGACACAGGTCGTGCGGACGTCCATGCTTGAGGCGCTGTCCTCAGCCTATGTCAAGACGGCGCGCGCCAAGGGGGTGAAGCGCAGCACGATCATTTTTGTACATGCCCTGCGCAATGCGTTGCTGCCGGTTATCACCGTCGCCAGCGATCAGGTGGCGGGCATCCTGAATGGCGCCGTGATTGTCGAGGTGGTCTTTGGATTTCCCGGCATCGGCAAGCTGATGATCGACTCGGTCCTGCTGCGCGACTTTGCCGTCATTCAGGCGGCTGTCCTTGTGATCGCGCTGGCGATCTTCACGCTCAATATCCTTGTGGATATAGCCTATGCCCTCATTGATCCGAGGATCCGGCATGTCTGAAATGTACCGTTCCTCCGCGCTTGAACCTGCCGGGCCCTCGCGCCGGTTTGAAGCCTTGCGTGCCCTGTTCGGGACATTGCGGCATGACAGATTTGCTCTGGTTTCGCTGTTGTTCCTGACGGCTGTTCTGATCCTCAGCATTATCGGCCCGTCCTGGCTGGGTGATGAGGCCCGGGCGATGAACCTGCGGGCGCGCAACGCCCCGCCATTTTCGGTGGAAAGCGGATGGTTGTTCCTCCTCGGGGCCGATGCCCTTGGGCGCAGCCTTCTGGCCCGGATTGTCGTTGCGACGCAGAATACCATCCTCATTGCGGTTTTTGCCGTCGTGTTGTCCTTGCTGATCGGCAGCGTCCTAGGCCTGATTGCGGGGTTCAAGGATGGCTGGGTCGGTGTGGTGCTGTTGCGTTTCGCCGATGCGGTCATGAGCTTTCCAACCATGCTGCTGGCGGTGATTGTCCTTTATATCCTCAATCCGGGGATCCAGAACGTGATCCTTGTTCTTGCAATTTCCCGGTTGCCGATCTACATCCGCACGGTGCGGGCGCAGGTGCTTGAGATCAAGCAGCGGCTATTCGTTCAGGCGGCGATAGCCACGGGTGCCAGCACGGCGCGTATCCTGTTTCGCCATGTCGCCCCGATGGTGATCCCCACGGTTCTGAACCTTGCCGCGCTGGAAATGGCCTTTGTCATGCTGGTTGAATCCGGGCTCAGTTTCCTGGGGATCGGGATCCAGTCCCCGGAAATCACCTGGGGCCTCATGGTGGCGGATGGCCGCAATTACCTCGGGTCGGCCTGGTGGTTGTCATTCTGGCCGGGTCTGGCGATCATGCTGGTTGCCCTTTCATTGAACCTTCTGGCAAACTGGCTGCGGATCGCTGTCGATCCTGCCGAACGCTGGCGCCTTGAAACCGGAGCAGGCGAAGAATGAGCAATCAACCTTTACTCTCCATCAGGGATCTGTCGGTCCATTTTCCAACAGCGCGCGGGCTGGTGCGTGCGGTGGAAAACGTGAACTGGCATGTCGATGCGGGCAGGACGCTGGCCATTCTGGGCGAAAGCGGTTCAGGCAAGAGTGTCAGCGCCTCGGCGGTCATGAACCTGATCGATACGCCGCCGGCGCTGATCCCCAATGGGGAAATCCTTCTTGAAGGACGTGATCTGTTGAAAATGAGCCAGGAGGAACGGCGCATCCTGAACGGCAAGGCCATGTCGATGATCTTTCAGGATCCGCTTTCCGCGCTGAACCCTGGATATCCCATTGGCTGGCAGATTGCCGAAACGCTGCGGGTGCATGGGGTGCGCAAGGATATTGCGCATAAACGTGCCGTCGAATTGCTGGATCGTGTCGGCATCCCGGATCCGGCAAGGCGGGCGCGGGATTATCCGCACCAGTTTTCCGGCGGGCAGCGCCAGCGCATCATGATCGCCTCCGCGATTGCACTGGAGCCCAAGCTGCTGATTGCGGATGAGCCGACCAGCGCGCTGGATGTTACCGTGCAGGCGCAGATCATCGAATTGCTGAAATCCATTCAGGATGAGGCGGGCCTTGCGATGGTGATCATCACCCATGATCTGGCGGTTGCCGACATGGCCGCCCATGAGATCGTCGTCATGCAGGCCGGCAAGGTTGTTGAACAGGGGGCTGTTGCGCAGGTCATGCAAAACCCCGATCAGGACTATACGCGCAAGTTGCTGGATGCCGTGCCCGGGCGTGGCGGGTTTTCAGCGCCCTACCGGGTGGCGGAACGCAAGACCCCGCCGCTGGTTGAAGCGCGCGATATTTGCCGGATCTATGGTGACCCCGAAACCGGCGTGCGCGCGGTGGATCACGCAAGTTTCCGGGTGGATCAGGGGGAAACGCTGGGTGTGGTGGGTGAATCCGGTTCGGGGAAATCCACGCTGGCGCGGATGCTGCTTGGCCTTGATCACCCGACCAGCGGCGAGATTTTCTTTGACGGTCGGCCCCTGTCGGCGTTTTCCGCAAGGGAGATGTATGCCTTCCGCAAACGGGTCCAGTTCGTGTTTCAGGACCCGACAGCATCATTGCATCCGCGGATGAGCGTCTTTCAGATCGTTTCGGAACCTTGGGCAATTCACCCCGATGTTCTGGATAAATCGGAATGGCCCCGTCGTGTTGGTGAGTTGCTGGAACGTGTCGGGTTGAGCGCGGCCCATGCGCAACGCTACCCGCATCAGTTTTCCGGCGGGCAGCGCCAGAGAATCGCCATCGCGCGTGCGCTGACGCTGAAACCCGATCTTATTGTCTGCGATGAGGCCGTCTCGGCGCTGGATGTATCGGTGCAGGCGCAGGTTATCGACCTGCTGAAGGAACTGCGTTCGGATTTTGACCTGTCCTATGTTTTCGTGGCCCATGACCTTGCGCTGATCCGCGAATTTGCCAGCACGGTGCTGGTTATGAACAAGGGAAAGGTCGTTGAACAGGGCGAGGTGGATCGCGTCTATGACCATCCGCAGGATGCCTATACCAAACAACTTCTGACTGCGACGGGGGCCGGTCTTGGAAATGCCGCCTGACGTGGTTCGCCCGACCAGCCGCGATATTTTCCTGGTCTGCCTGAAAATGGGCGCATTCAGTTTCGGGGGCGGTTTGTCGGGCTGGATTTACCGGGAATTCGTTGAAAGACACCGCTGGGTCAGTGACAGCGATTTCAACGCGACGCTGGCATTATCCCAAATCCTTCCCGGTGCGAATGTCATCAATCTGGTGATTTGCTTTGGTGAGGACCTTGCCGGTTTCAAAGGGGCGCTCAGTGCCTTTGTCGGCTTTCTGATTGGGCCGGTTCTGGGGGTGATCGGGCTTTATTACTTTGTAAACCGGTTGAGTGATCCAACGCTGCTATCGGTGGGGCTGGCGGGGGTTGCCTATGTTGCGATCGGTCTTTTGATCCTGATCTGCTGGCGCGGGCTGCGCGGAACCTTCCGCCAGCCCGAATTTCTGCCGGTTGTCCTGATCGTTGCGCTGCTGGTCAGCGGCTTCGGATTTCCGGTCCTTCTGACGGTCCTGCTGGTTGCGCCGATCAGCATCGCCCTGGCAATATGGAGCAGTCGCCGCAATGGATGAAGACAATGTTCTTATGCGGCTGGTTATTCTTCTCGTGCCGCTGTCACTTGCCTCCATAGGGGGCGGAGCCAGTATTCTTGCCGGGATCGAACGCGGTGTTGTCGGGCAATATGGCTGGTTCAGCCATGAGGAATTTCTGAACCTGTTCGCCGTGTCGCGGGCCTCCCCCGGGCCGGGAACCATGTTATCGACCCTGATCGGGTGGCGCCTGGAAGGATGGACCGGTGCGATTGTGGCAACCCTTGCGGTCTATGTGCCGTCTTCCATCCTGTGTTACGTCGTTTATCGTACCACGAATCTTAGCCGCGAACGCAATTGGTACCGGATCTTGCGCACGGCACTTGCACCGGTTGGTACCGGGCTGGTGATTGCGGGGGTCATCAACATTACCCGTATTTCAGGCGCAGGCCTTTCGGGTTTGACCATGTCCTTTGCCGCATTTTTTGCCCTGCTGATGTTTCCCAGGCTGCCTCTGCCACTGATGTTGGTGCTGGGTGCGCTGATTTCCCTGGCCCTGTTCCGGGTTTCATATATGTGATGCGAAATCGCACCGGTATGTTGGTCTTATTTGTTCCAGCCCAGCCCGCGCGACAATTGCCTCGCGGCCGATTTCGCCAGTGAGACGATATGATCCAGATCGCTATCCCTGATCCGAAAATCCGGCGCGACAATATGAATGGTCGCAATGGCATTTTCGTCCAGGGCGAAGACGGGAACGGAACAGGAAACCTGATGTTCGCTGACTTCACCCCGGCTGATGCAGAAGCCCTGTTTGCGGATCTCGCCAAGCGCTGCCAGAACGGCGCTTTGACTGCGCGGGGTAAGGGCCGTCAACCTTGGTGGCTTGAGCGGAACACAGCGGTTTATGAATTTCTGCGGCTGAAACGCCAGCAGGCCTTTTGGGGAGCCGGCATAGAGCGGCCGCCGTTTCCCGACATTCGCATGAACGCGCAGATCGCGGGTAGGTTCGGCCTTGGCAATACAGAGGGCCTCAAACCCGTCGAGGATCCTGAGCTGGACGGTTTCGTTTATCCTGTGACAGAGGTTTTCCAATATGGGCGTTGCAAGACGAATCAGATCGGTCTGTGAGCTCGCATTCACACCCAGGATCAGCATTGCCTCCCCAAAGGAATAACCACCGCTTTTGTCCTTTCTGATAATCCGGCGTTGTTCCATTGTATGCAACAAACGATAGGCACGAGACTTTGCCAGATGCGTGTTTCTGGAAAGATCAGTAACACCAACACCCGGATTTCGTGCAACCGCCATCAATAAATCTATTGCCTTATCTACTGATTCAACAATGTATTTTGTCATTTTTGTGCTGCGCCATATTTCTTTGATCTGGCTTATATGATGTTGTTTCATTCATCGAAACACCAGAAAATAATCTTTGACAGATAAGCGCCTGCGCAAGTCATCTTTGGTCAAGAAAAAGGGAAACCGGCAGACGGGGCGATGCCGCGTCTCACTGACCAGGGAGAATGACATTGCGACTTTCCATGACCCGGCGCCTTTTTGGTGCAACTGCGCTGGCGCTTCTGACCTCGCCCTCAATCGGCCTTGCCGAGGGCGATGATCACCTTTCCATCGGGATGGCGGCCCCGATCACCACGCTGGATCCGCATGAGGATTCCAATTCGCCCAACAACGCCACCAATCGCCATATCTGGGACAGCCTGATCAACCGGGGCGGTTCGGCGGAAAACCAGCCGCAGTTGGCGACCTCTTGGGAAGTCGTGGATGACACCCATTGGCGTTTCCGTCTGCGCGAGGGCGTGAAATTCCATGACGGGACCCCCTTTACCGCTGATGATGTTGTGGCCTCGCTTTTGCGGGCGCGGGACAAGCCCAGCCAGTCCTATTCTTCCTATACCCGGAATATTGCCGGTGTCGTGGCGGAAGATCCGCTGACGGTGGTAGTTGAAACCACTGTCCCCGATCCGATGATCCTGAATTCCCTCAGTCGCCTGCGGATTATCCCGGCGAAATTTGCGGAAGCCCCCGTGGCCGATTTTGAAAACGGTACCGCGACGATAGGGACCGGCCCGTTCAGGTTTTCGTCCTACACCCCCGGGGACAAGGTGGAACTTGTCCGTAATGACGATTATTTCGGTGGTCCTGCCGAATGGGCCAATGTTACCTTGCGCCTTGTGCCGGATAATGGTGGCCGTCTGGCATCCCTGCTTGCCGGCGATCTTGACCTGATTGAATCGCTTCCGGCCGAAGGTGTCGGACAGGTCGAATCCCGTGATGATCTGAAGATTATCCGCGGCCAGTCCACCCGGCTGGTTTATCTTGGCATGGATGTATCCCGCGATGTGACGCCTTTTGCGACCGCCAAGGATGGATCGCCGCTTGCGTCCAACCCGTTCAAGGATCAGCGGGTTCGCAAGGCCATGCTGATGTCATTGAATCGCGACGCGATTGTTGATCGGGTGATGCAGAAAAACGGCACCGTGGCGCATCAATTCGTTGCCGATGGTTTCTTTGGTCATTCTGACAAGGTTGAGGAAATCGGCTATGATCCCGAAGGCGCCAAGAAATTGCTGGAGGAGGCAGGCTATCCCGAAGGTTTTGCCCTGACGATCCACGGTCCATCAGGGCGCTATGTCAATGATAGCGAGGTCCTGCAGGCGGCCGGTCAGTTCTTTTCGCGGATCGGTATTGAAACGAAGGTCGAGGTCATGCCCTGGGCGGTATATTCCAAGACCTATTCGAACGGGGATTATTCACTGTTTCTGGGGTCCTGGGGCGTCAATACGGGTGAGGTATCAAACCCGGCAATCGCATTGGTCGCCGCGCGTGACAGCGAAAAGGGCACTGGGCGGGGCAATGGTGGCGGGATCGATACTCCCGAGTTGAATGCGTTGATCGATACGGCCACCTCGACATTGGCGGAAACCGATCGCCAGGCAATGTTGCAGGAAATTTCCGAACTTTCCTTCAATGGCAACTGGCTGCTGCCGATGCATTACGAAAATGTCGTGATGGGTGCGAAGAAGAATGTCGAATTCAAACCCCGTGGCGACAAGTACACGCTGGCCTACGAAGTCAGTGGGACGACCAAATAGGCATTCCGACCGGGGGGATTGCCCCCCGGCCAATACCGTTTTCAACAGGAGACCTTATGCGAGAGCTTGGAACAAGCGCGGCTGCGGCGCGCGCCCGTGCGATATATGATTTCGGTCCCACGGCAATTTTTGCAAGCAGCATCGACCCCCGGTTCCACATGTTGCTTTATGTGCCCCCGGCGGCCGCCGAGGGTCACAAGGTTGACCTTCTGGTGGCCGTTCACGGGACCGGCAGGACATCGGCCTTTGAATTTCGTGATGGTTTCTCCGAATTCGGCCTTTACAATGATTGCGCGGTCCTTTGCCCGATCTTTCCGATGAATGTGCGGGGTGACGGTGCGCGTTCAGGTTACAAATACATGGCCGAAGGCGATATCCGCTACGATGAGATCCTGATTTCTATGGTTGACGAGATGGCCGAAAAATACGGTCAGGACTGGTCGAAATTTGCCATTTTCGGCTTTTCCGGTGGTGGTCATTTCGCGCATCGCTTTGCGATCCTGCATCCTGAAAAGCTTTGGGCGGCCAGCATTGGTGCGCCAGGTTCCGTCACGCTGCTTGATCCGGATCGTGACTGGTGGGTCGGGGTACGGGATCTTGCCAGCCAGTTCGGAATGCCATTTGACCGCGAGGCGCTGGCACGGGTGCCGGTTCATATGGTGGTGGGCACTGCCGATCTGGAAACCTGGGAAATCACCCATAAACCCGGTTCCACCTATTTCATGGAAGGTGCCAATGATGCGGGTGCCACGCGCCCGGAACGGCTGCGGGCATTGAAGGCATCGTTCGAGGCGGCCGGTGTCAGGGTTACGCTGGATGAAATTCCCGGTGTTTCGCATGATCGCATGAAAACGCTTGGCCATGTGAAGGCCTTCCTGGCCGGCGTTCTGAAGGAGAAGCGTGCATGATCCGCAACGCAACGATCGTTGCGCCGCAGCCCGAAGCCGTCGAGGCGGGGGCCGAGGTATTGGAACGTGGCGGAAATGCGGTTGATGCGGCGCTGGCCTGTGCCTTCGTTCAGGGCGTTGTCGATCCGCAGATGGTGGGGATCGGTGGTTTTGGTGCCATGCATGTTTACATGCCCGGGCGCGGCATCCATGAAATGCTGGAATTCTATGCGCTTGCGCCGGCTGCGGCGACGGCCGATATGTGGCTGGACAAGCTTGTTGGCCAAAGCCGCGATGGATTTGGCTTTATCCTGGAAAACAACATTTCCGAAATCGGCTATCTCGCCTGTTGCACACCCGGTGCGTTGAAAGGGTATGAGACCGCATTGAAGGATTACGGCACCTTTGACTGGGCCGACCTGATCCAACCGGCCATCCGTTATGCCGAGGATGGGTTCATGATCCGGCCGCATATGCACTGGTACTGGACCAAAGACCAGAATGGTGACGGGCAGGTCAATACCCTTGACAAGCTGCGCTATTCCGAAACCGGCCGGAGGGTCTATTTCAACGAGGATGGATCGCTGCGCCATGTCGGGCAATCCCTGTGCAATCCTGATCTGGGGCGGACATTGCGCCGTCTTGCCGACAGTGGTTCATCCGATATCTTTTATCATGGTGAAATCGCCGAACAGATTGCCGCTGATTTCGCGGCCCATGGCGGGCTGATCGGGCTGGATGATCTGGCGCAATATGGCGTGACCCGTGCAGAACCTGTCTGGGGCAGTTATCGCGGCTATCGTATCGCGTCGAGCCCGCCGCCCGGGTCCGGTTTCCCGATGATCGAACTTCTTCACATTCTGGAACAATTCGATCTGGCTGCAACAAGGCATGGTTCCACCGAATATGTACGGCTGTTGTTTGAAGCGATGAAGCGCATGACCATCGACAAGGATGCGCATATGGCCGATCCCGCCTATTCGCCGGTGCCGGTTGATGCGCTCCTGTCGAAGGATCATGCCGCGAAACTGGCCGATGAAATCCGGCGCGGCGAACGCGCCACGGTCGAACGGCTGGATATGTCGCAACGGGATACCACCCATATCTCGGTGGTTGACAAGGATGGCAATGCGGTGGCGCTTACCCATTCCCTGGGCAGTCCCTCGGGCGCGATCACTGACGGGCTGGGGTTCATGTATAACGGCCTGATGGGGCGGTTTGATCCGCGGCCGGGGCGGCCGGCCTCGATCGCTCCGCGCAAACGCCGGGCAAGCTCCGCGGCGCCGACCATCGTTTTTGACGGGGATCATCCCATGATCGTCATTGGGGCGCCGGGTGGCAGTTACATTGCCCCGACCGTTGCACAGGGTATCGTGAACATGATCGATTATGGCATGTCCATTCATGAGGCTGTTGCCGCGCCGCGTCTGGTTGGCGTTTCCAATTCGATCGATATCTGCAACCGGATCCGCCGCTCTGTTTCGGATGAGTTGCGTGCCGAGGGTTATGACGTGATCCGTTCACCGCAGACCTACGCCTTTGCCGCATTGCACGGCATCCGGATTGAGAACGGTTTATCTGCCGGGGCCGCCGATCCGCAGCGCGACGGAATGGCAATCAGCGTCGAATAGAACGAATTTGGGGAGGAAAGCGGCAAATGTTTACGACACTTCTGCGGCGTCTGATCCAGTCGGTCTTTGTCATTATTGCGATGACGGTCATTGTCTTTATCGGCATCAATATCATCGGCAACCCCGTCGATATCTTGATCAATCCCGATCTCAATCAGGCCGAGCGTCAGCGTGTGATCGAACATCTGGGCCTCGACAAGCCGCTATGGCAACAATATCTGACCTTTCTTCAGGGATTGACGCAGGGCGACTTCGGCAACAGCTTCGTCTATAAGCGTTCCGCCCTTCAGGTGATTTTCGAACGTCTGCCTGCCACGCTGGAACTGGCGATCTCGGCGATGATCATTGCCATCGTAGTGGGATTGCCGCTGGGGCTTTATGCCGGGCTCTATCCGGAACGGATATCTTCGCGGCTCATCATGACGGGATCCATCCTCGGGTTTTCATTGCCGACATTCTGGGTGGGCCTCATGTTCATTCTGGTATTTGCGGTGCAGCTTGGCTGGCTGCCGTCAAATGGGCGCGGCGACACGGCAGAGATGTTGGGGATGAACTGGTCCTTCCTGACGCGTGACGGGCTGTCCCATCTTCTTTTGCCCGCGCTCAATCTTGCGCTTTTCAAGACTTCGCTGATCCTGCGGCTGACCCGGGCGGGCGTGCAGGAGGTGGTGATGCAGGATTTCGTCAAATTTGCCCGTGCGAAGGGGTTGAAGGAAGGCCGGATCATCTTTGTCCATATTCTGAAGAACCTGATGATTCCGGTTGTCACGATCATCGGGCTGGAATTCGGATCCCTCATCGCCTTTTCG
>JBKEDF010000038.1:0-29165 GCA_047975325.1 Pseudorhodobacter sp.
GCCGGCCGATGTGGATGCGGCGGTCAAGGCCGCGCGCGCCGCGCAAGGCAAATGGGCGGCTCTGTCCGGGCATGAACGCGCAAAGCATCTTTACGCGCTGGCCCGCCATATCCAGCAACATGCCCGGTTTCTTGCCGTGCTGGAAACCATCGACAATGGCAAGCCGATCCGCGAAAGCCGTGACATCGACATTCCGCTGGTTATCCGCCATTTCTATCACCATGCCGGCTGGGCCGAGATTTTGGCCGACGAATTCCCCGATGCGCAGCCCCATGGCGTCTGCGGACAGGTGATTCCGTGGAATTTCCCGCTCTTGATGCTGGCATGGAAGGTGGCGCCGGCACTGGCCGCCGGCAATGCCGTGGTGCTCAAGCCCGCCGAATACACGCCCCTGACCGCGCTGGCCCTGGCCGAGATCGCGCGCGAGGCCGGCTTGCCGAAAGGTGTGCTGAACGTTGTCACCGGCGATGGCGAAACCGGCGCGGCAATTGTCGGCCATGAGGGCATCGACAAGGTGGCCTTTACCGGTTCAACCGAGGTGGGCCGCATCATCCGCCGCCAGATTGCAGGTTCCGGCAAGGGGCTGACGCTGGAACTGGGCGGCAAATCCCCGTTCATCGTATTCGCCGATGCCGATCTGGATGCCGCAGTTGAGGGCGTGGTGGATTCGATCTGGTTCAATCAGGGGCAGGTCTGCTGTGCCGGTTCGCGTATTCTGGTGGCGGAATCCGTGGCCAGTCGCTTTACCGAATTGCTGCGCCGTCGGATGCAGACGCTGATCGTGGGCGATCCGCTGGAAAAATCGACCGATATCGGCGCCATCGTCCATCCGGTACAGCTGACACGCATCAAGACGCTGGTCGAACAGGGCCGGGCCGAAGGGGTGCAGATCCATCAGGGCAACGCGCCAGCAGGCTGTTTCTATCCGCCGACCTTTGTGACCGAGGTTGAGCCGGCCTCAACCCTCGCAAGTGAGGAAATCTTTGGCCCGGTGGTGACGCTGACCCCCTTCCGCACGCCTGAAGATGCGGTGGCGCTGGCCAATAACACGCGCTACGGGCTTGCCGGTTCGGTCTGGTCGGAAAACATCAACCTGGCCATCGATGTGGCGGCGAAAATCAGGGCCGGTGTCATCTGGATCAACTCGGCAAACCTGTTTGATGCGGGGGCCGGTTTCGGTGGCTATCGCGAAAGCGGTTTTGGCCGTGAAGGCGGGCGTGAGGGCATGGCCGCCTATCTGCGCCATCCCGCGCCACGCGCGAAAAAACCCGAAATGGCCCCGCCCGCACCCGTTGCCACCCCGGCCGAGGATATGCCGGCTTCGGCCATCGACCGCACCGCGAAACTGTATATCGGTGGCAAGCAGGCCCGCCCCGACAGCGGCTATTCCTATCAGGTCATGGGTGCAAAGGGGGCTGTCGGTCTGGCCGGCCTGGGCAATCGCAAGGATATCCGCAATGCGGTCGAGGCCGCGCACAAGGCTGCCGGCTGGGGTGTGCAGACCGGACACAACCGGGCGCAGGTTCTGTATTACCTGGCCGAAAACCTCTCTGCCCGTGCGGATGAGTTCATTGATCGGCTGCGGTCATTCGGTCAGGGCAAATCTGCCGCCCAGACCGAGGTCGAAACCGCAATCCGCCGCATCTTCTGGTACGCTGCGCAGGCTGACAAGTTCGATGGAGCCGTGCATCAGACGAAATCGGCCCATGTCACGCTGGCGATGAATGAACCCATCGGGGTGGTTGGCATTGCCTGTCCGACCGCCTTTCCGCTGTTGGGCCTTGTGTCACTGGTGCTGCCGGCCATCGCCATGGGTAACCGGGTCGTGACCGTGCCGTCGCAGGTGCATCCGCTGGCAGCAACCGATCTGTATCAGGTTATGGACACCTCGGACCTGCCTGGCGGCGTGGTCAGCATCGTTACCGGCGAACGCGATCTGCTTGCGCAAACGCTGGCCGGGCATGACGATGTTGATGCGTTCTGGTATTTCGGCACCGCCGGGGGCGCAAAGATGGCTGAGACCGCCTCTGCCGGCAATCTGAAACAGACCTGGTGCGAAGATGGCGCCGCCCGCAACTGGGCCGGGCCCGAAGGGCAAGGCCGCACCTTCCTGTCACGCGCCACGCAGGTCAAGAACATCTGGGTTCCCTACGGCGAATGATGATGTCTGATTACAATGGTGTTCCGGGGGGATTGTCAGGCTGTTTGCGTGTCCTTGAGATGCTGTCCACAAATGACAACACCACGACACCTGGAGGGACTGCATGCCACTTTCACAAGCTCTGGCGGAACGCGCGCTTGCGCTGGATCCAGCCACCTTCGACCCTGCGGCGCTGGGTTTTGCCCGTGATGCCATCGCCGACATGATTGGCTGCACCCTGCTTGGCGCACCAACGGCCACCACGCAGAGGGCATTGTTGACCGGGGTGCAGGGCAAGGGCACCTGCCATGTGCTGGGCCGCCATGAACGGCTGGGACGACTTGATGCGGCCTTTGTAAATGGCGTCTCGGGGCATGCGCTGGATTTCGACGACACCAGCAAATCGCTGTCCGGGCACCCGACCGTGATCATCATCCCCGCCATCCTGCCGATTGCCGAAACGCAGGGCTGCACCGGACGGGAGTTTCTTGACGCCTATGTAATCGGGATTGAGGCCGCGACACGTTTTGCCCGTGGCGTCAACTTTGCCCATTACGAGAAAGGCTGGCACCCCACGGCAACCCTGGGCATCTTTGGTGCGGTGGTCGCCGCAGGTGTTCTGCTCATGCTGGACGAGGCGCGCATGGCGAATGCGATTGCCATGGCAGCGTCGCTGGCGTCGGGGATCAAGGCCAATTTCGGCACCGACACCAAACCGCTGCATGCGGGGTTGTCGGCCCGCAACGGCCTGTTTGCCGCGCTTGCAGCGGCGGGAGGGATCAATGCCGCGCCGGTTGCGCTGGAACATCCGCAAGGCTTTCTTGAAGTGTTTAATGGCAAGGGCACCTACGATGCCAGCAAGATGCTGGATGGCTGGGGCGCGCCACTCGACCTTATGAATCCGGGGATTTCGATCAAGAAATACGCCTGTGTTTATAGCGTTCACGCGGCGATTGATGCGGTGATCGCGCTGCATAATGGCATGGTGCCGGACAGCACGCGGGTTGAGGACGTGGTGGTACGCATGCATCCTCGCCGCCTGCTGCCGCATGTGCGCAACGCTGCGACCAGTGCGCTCAACGCTAAGTTCAGCCTGCCCTATGCGGTAGCGCGCGGGCTGGTGAACGGCGCTGTCAAGTTGGGCCATTTTGAAGACAATGCCCTGCACGACCCCGAGGTGACGCGGATTATGGACCTGATCCGAATGGAAGAGATGCCTGCCGATTTCCCCGACTATGGCGCCGAGGTCGTGGTGCGCATGGCGGACGGCACAGAACACAGGCAGCACATAGAAACGCCATTGGGGCGTGGGCCGGAATCGCCGCTTCCCAAGGAAATGCTCAGGGCTAAATTCCTTGATTGTGCCGCGCGCAGCCTAACCGCGCAGGGCGCCAGTGAGGTGTTTGCGATGCTCATGCAACTGGAACGGCTTGCAAGCATTTCTGACCTGACTTCGGCCATTTCCGCCGCGACCCTTCCGGTACAAGGATAAAATCCATGAGCTTTGCAAAGACCCTTTCCGAGAAAGCCCTTGGCCTGTCGCTGGATACGGTGCCTGCCGAGGTGGTTCACATTTCTCTTCGTGCCATGGCCGACACCATCGGCGTGGCGCTGGCCGGAAGGTCGCTCCCCTACCTCAAGGTGCTTGAAACCGTTCTTGAAATCGATGCGGCACCGGGTGATGCCACAGTTTGGGGTGCAGGGGGCAAGAAAGCCTCGGTGCTGCATGCGGCGATGATCAACGCCACGGCCGCGCATGCACTGGATTTTGACGATTGTTCGACCACCATGGGCGGGCATCCCTCGGCACCGGTGATGCCTGCGGTTCTTGCCCTTGCCGAAGCGCAGGACGCCAGCGTTGCGCAGGTGATCGAGGCCTATGTCACGGGCGTTGAGGTCGAAACCCGGCTGGCGCGTGGCCTGCTGCCGCATCACTACGAAAAGGGCTGGCACCCCACCGCGACATTGGGCGTGTTTGGTGCAGCGGCGGCCTCGGCCCGGCTGCTCGGCTTTGGTGTGGATGGCATGGCCAATACGCTGGCAATGACCGTGTCGATGGCCTCGGGGCTGAAGTCGAACTTCGGCACTCCGATCAAGCCCATGCAGGTGGGTCAGGCGGCGCATAACGGTGTACTTGCGGCGCTGTTGACCCGCAACGGCATGAGCGCCAATGCCGAAGCCTTTGAACATAATTACGGCTTTTTCGAATTGTTCAACGGTGCCGGCAACTATGACGCCGATGCCATCCTTGCCGACTGGGACGGGCCGCTGGAGTTGCTGAACCCGGGCATTGCGATCAAGCAGCACCCGTGCTGCGGCAGTGCCCATTCGGCCATCGACGCCGCCCTGGCGCTTGTGGCGGAACATGGGCTGTTCGCACCGGGCGATATTGCATCTGTCTCGACGCTGACGCATGAACAGCGGCTGGCCCATACTAACCGCCCCAAACCGAAATCGGGGCTGGATGCCAAATTCTCGGTGCAGTTCCTGACCGCCAAGGCGCTGGTGTCGGGCCATATCCGGCGGGGGGATTTTGCCGACGACAGTTTTCTGACCGCCGACGTGGCCAAGATCCTGCCGCGTGTCAGTTCTGCCGCGCATATGGGCGAAGATGCCTATCACGGTGAAGTCACGGTCATGATGAAAGACGGCAGCACCCGTTCGGCATTTGCGTCGACCAGATTTGGCCGTGGTCCGACCAACCCCATGAGCGATGGGGAGCTGCGGGAAAAGTTCCTTGACTGTTCAGCCGATGTGCTGGGCATCGATGGAGCCGGTGCCGCCTATGAGGCTTGCCTCAAACTGACACCACAAGACAGGCTGGACAGTTTCATGCAGCTCGTGGCGGGGACACGTAGCGGCGGGGAAAAATAGCATGCTGCCGGTATATAGACGCAGGAATTTGCCAGCGCTGGGCCGGGCATCGTCGTTTTACCACCAATGGGCAAGACTGTCCTTCAGGTCATGGTGGGGCGTGAATCCGAGTTCCCGGGTGGCGGCATCAATTGCGGAAGGTGCCGGGCGCGGATAGGGAAAACCGGCAAAGCCCGTGTTTACAGTGCGGTCGTAATCGACTTGCAAAGGACCATATATCTGCGCCACCGCCTCGATCACGGCATCAAGTGTCCATTGCTGTGGGTGCACGATGTTGTAGACGCCGAGCCCCGGTTTTTTTGCATCCAGCGCCGCGACTGCCGCACGTGCACAATCACGGACATCAACGAATTCCTCGACACCCTTCCAGACAAGAAGCGGATCGTCGAGGCGGAGGGGCTGTCCCGCTCGCGCTGCCGCAACCAGCGTTGAAAACAGCCGGCCCGGCACCGAGGTCTGTGCCTGACGCCGACCACCGATTACCGCGCCATAGCGCAGCAACAACATGTCGACCCCGTGCAGATCACGGTAAAGCAGGCCTAATTGCTCATTCGCCAGTTTGCTGATCGCATAGAGGCTACCGGGGCGTTGACTGACCATGTGAAGCGCGGCGTCTTCGGGGATCGGACCGGGGCCAAGGGTGGAAAAGCCCGAATAAAGGACCGTGGTCGAACTGACCAATACCACCCGCCTGAGGCCCTGGACCCGCGCAGCTTCCAACACATTGAGGGTGCCAAGCAGGTTTACCTTCAATCCGAGTGCAGGGTTGGCCCGCAGCGCGGAAGACAGAAGGGCCGCAGTATGAAACACCTCGCGGATCCCGTGCATGTCGATGATGCGGGAAATCGCCTCGGCATTGGTGATGTCGGCTTCCTCGAAAACGACATTGTCGGGCAAGGTATCGGGGCGACGGATGTCAAGCAGTGTCACGTCCTGCCCACGCGTTGCCAGCATCTCGGCCGTGGCCATGCCGATCAACCCGGCCCCGGTGATCAGGACGGACACGCGCGATCCTCCACCATCTCCGAGACGACATGAATGACCCGACCGCTGAATGCCCCCATACCTGCCTTGATGCGCGCCTGCACGGCTGCGCGCACCGGGCTGGCCAGTGCCTCATCCATCGCCGCCACGGAATCAAAATGCAGGTCAAACTGCATATAGGCTGCGTCCGGCGCATCGGCCTGGACCAGCTTGCGCAGGGTAACGCGGCGGATACCGGGATAGGTCAGGATCTCTGCCACCACGGTTTCACGCATGTAACGGTCGAAGGCGGGCTGGTCCTCGGGGGCGACCTCACCCAGCAAGAAGGCGCTGCGGGTAATCATGCAGGGGTTTTCCTTTCCACTGACAGGCTGTGCAGAAGCCCGGCAACCACGTCCTCGGTGCGGGCAAGGTGGCTGTCGATCAGCGCCAGCGCGCTGGCCTCGTCACCGGCGATGACGGCAGTGGCGATGGCCTGGTGTTCAGCCTGGATATCGCGAGCGGCCGCGCGGACCGGCGCCGGGGCCATCAGGCGCAGCTTGCGGTAACGCGCCGACTGGTCAGCCAGCATATGCCACAGGCGCAGCCGCCATGCCGAATCGCAGGCCGCGACCAAGGCGAAATGAAAGGCCCGATGTGCACTTTCCCAGTGCATGGCTGCCTTGCGGTCGGAGGCTGCCGCCGCCACCGGTGCGCGTGACAGCAGATGCAGGCTGGACAGGATATTGGCTTCCCATTCGGGGCTGCGATTGGCCATGGCACGGGCAAGGCAGACCGCCTCCAGATCGCGCCGGGTGGAAAACAGGTCATGCAGCTCCGCCGCCGAGACCTCGCTTACCCAGGCACCGCGATTGGCCTCGGCCTCAACCAACCCTTCGGAAGTCAGCCGCATCAATGCCTCGCGCAGTGGTGTCAGCCCGACACCATAACGGGCGCGCAGGTCGGCTACGGCCAGGCGCTGGCCTGGCATCAGATCACCGTGCAGGATTTCGTCGCGCAGCAGTTCATAAGCGGATGGAATATTATCAGACATAACATATTTTATATTGACACATTAATTTTATAAAATATAGGCTGCCTCCAGTCAAGGGTAGCTGAGGGAGGAAGGCAATGCGCGATGATCTGACCCGGGGAACGGCTTGGGCATTGGCAACACTGGCCGATGACCAGGGGCCACGTGCAGTGCTTGAAACCGCATCCGGCCTTTACGATCTGGAACAGCTTCTGGCGCAGGCCGGTTCATCCGTTCGCGACGTGGCGGGACTGTTTGGCGATTGGGAGGCCAGCGTGCGGCTGCTGGATCAACTGGCATCCGCACCCGATCCGGCAACGCAGGTTGCAGATGGCCCGCGTCTGGCGCCGATCCTTTACCCCGGCAAGGTGCTGTGCGCAGGCGCAAATTACTATCGTCACCTGGAAGAAATGGGCGTCAAGGGCGCAACGCGTGAAAACCAGCGGTTGTTCTTCTTTTTCAAACCCCCACGCAATGCTGTTATCGGCGAAGGCGCAACGCTGCATATGCCGCTTGATACCGCGCAGATGGATTGGGAAATCGAATTGGCCGCCGTTATCGGCAAGCCCGCGCGCGCAGTATCCCCCGAGCAGGCCCTGTCACATGTTGCCGGCTATATGGTGGCCATCGATGCCTGCGCCCGCGATCTGAACAAGGCGCCCGAGACATTCTACAAACTCGACTGGGTAGCCGGCAAGGCACAGGAAAGCTGCTGTCCGCTAGGGCCGCGTTTCGTACCGGCCAGCGCGATTGCCGACCCGCAGGCGTTGCGCTTGACGCTGGATGTAAACGGGACGCGCAAACAGGATGATACCACCGGCGACATGATCTTTTCCATCGCTGAACAGATCAGCATCGCTTCACGTATCATGCAGCTTGATCCCGGCGATGTCGTGCTGACTGGCACCCCCGCAGGTGTTGGCGTGCCAAAGGGTGAGTTTCTGAAACCCGGTGATCAACTGGATGCCGAAATTGAGGGTATCGGGCGATTGTCGGTTACTGTCCAGCCGCCTTCAACCACCATCCGCACCCCACTTGTCTGAACTGCCCGAACGGGACTGAATAACAACAGGGAGAAGACCAATGACATTTTTTCGTGTTGCGGCAACCGCCGCAATCCTTGGCCTTGGGGCCACATGCGCTATGGCCGAGATGGAAATCCGGATCTCCTCAGCGGCGCCGCCCGGCAATCCGCTGGTCGTCGGTTTCGAAGTCATCAAGCAACGGATGGAAGAAACCTATCCGGGTGAGATCAAGGTAACGATCCACCATTCCAGCAGCCTGTTCAAACAGGGAACCGAACTTCCCGCCATGCAGCGTGGCAATCTGGAGATGGCCACGCCAATCGTCTACGAGATTGAACAGCAACTGCCGGAATACGGGCCATTGGGCAAGCCCTATGTCTATCGTGATGTCAATCACATGCTGGCCATATTCAATGGTGAAATCGGGGCCCAATTCTACAAGGATGTGGCCGACAAGATGGGTGTCGTCATCCTCGATACCGGCTATCTTGGAACCCGCACCATCGGGCTGCGCAGCGAACATGGCGTCACCGGGCCCGAGGGCCTGGAGGGGATCAAGCTGCGTATGGCACCGGGCGCGGCCTATCAAAACCTTGCCACGGCCCTTGGCGCCACGCCGGTTTCCATGCCTGCGACCGAGGTTTACCTGGCGCTGAAAACCGGGGCGATCGACGGGCAGGACAACCCGCTGAATCTGGTTGCCGACTGGAAGTTTGATGAGGTGACGACGGAATTCGTAATGACGAACCATCTGGTGCAGCCCGTGTTCTTTGCCATCTCCGGCAAGACCTGGGACAAGCTGACACCCGAACAGCAGGAAACCCTGCGTGCCAGTGCCAAGGAAGGGGCTGCGCAACAGATCCAGCTGACACGCGACGCTGAAAAGGCCGCGCGGGAAAAGTTCGAAGCCGAAAAGAAGGTGTTCTCAATTCCGGATCTGGCACCGTTTCGCGCCCGGGTCGATGAGGTTTATGCCCAGCCCGGCATGATGGAGGGCTGGATGCCCGGGCTGCTGGAACGCATTGCCGAAGTGCAGTGAACAACCCCGGGGCGGTGGGGCAACCCGCCGCCTCCTTCACGAAACAGGGGAAAATCGACATGACATGGCTCTGGTCAGGGCTGAAGGAACTGGCGCGACAGTTGTCGGTCCTTGGCATGTTCGCAATCTTTGCGATTTTCATCATCGGTGTGGCGCTGCGTTATTCCGGGTATCCACAGTCATGGATCGATGAGGTTGTCACCATTCTTGCGGCCTGGGTGGTATTCTTTGCCTCTGCCTTCGTGTTGCCCTGGAAGGAATTCATTGCCTTCGATATGGTGTTTCGGGCCCTGTCCCCGCGCTGGCAGCGCATCAGCATGGTCGCGGCCTGCCTTGCTTTTGTCGCTGTCTTCGCATGGGTCTTCTATGCGCTTGTCGATTACGTCCTGTTCATGCGCATCGTAACCACGGATATGGTCGAGATACGGCTTGATTACGTCTATGCAATCTTTCCGGTTTTCATAGCCGCAATCGGGTTGCGGCTGGCCATCCTTGCCTGTCGACTGTGCTTTGGCGACCATGAAACCGCCCTGGCCGAGCTGATCCCGGCCGATATCACCGAAGACATTGCACTATGACGCCTGGGCTGATCGCACTTCTTGCGGTGTTCGTGGTGTCCTCAGTCACCCGGTTGCCGATCGCGCTGGCAATGTTTCTGGCCGGTACGGTCTATTTCCTGATCACCGGACAGGATCCGGGGCTGCTGGTTGATCAGGTCATGGGGCAGATGACCGGCATCTATGTGCTGGTTGCCATCCCGATGTTCATCCTCGCGGCCAATATCATGAACGATTCCGGCATCAGCGAAAGGCTGTGGGGTGCGGCCAATGCCCTTGTAGGGCGGCTGCGCGGCGGTACCGGTCATGTGACTGTTGTCGTTAGCATCATCTTTTCTTCCATGACCGGCAGCGCAGTAACCGAGGCGGCGGGTCCGGGCGTGGTCGCGGTCAGGATGATGCGGCAGATAGGGCGTTACCCGCTGCATCTGGCGGTTGCGGTAACAGCGGCCTCCAGCGTCATTGCACCGGTAATTCCGCCATCGATTCCGTTGGTGATCTACGCCATGCTGTCAGGGGCCTCGATCGGAACGCTGTTCCTGGCCGGTATCATCCCCGGCTTGCTGATGGCCCTGGTGATCATGGCGACCATTGCGCTCATGGCACGCCGCTATGATCTGCCCGCCGGGGCGGGGGCAGTCAAGGGTGAGGGCCTGCCGATACTGGGGCGCGCGGTGATGCCGCTTACGCTGCCGGTGGTCCTGCTGGGCGGTATCTGGTCAGGCATGTTCAGCCCCACTGAATCGGCGGCGGTGGCTGCATTCTGGGGTATCATTCTGGGTGTGGTTATCATGCGCAGCCTGCGCCTTCGGCAACTGCCGGCCGCATTTGATATCTCGATGCGGCAAATGGCCTCGACCATGCTGCTGATCGGGTCGGCCCTGGTCGTCAATTATGCCATCGCCAATGAAGGGCTGGGCGCAGCACTTGTCACCTGGATCGAATCCATGCAGCTGTCCCCGCTCGCGTTCATGCTGGTGGTCAATGCGCTGTTGCTGGTGCTGGGGTGTTTCCTTGATGGTTCGGTTATCCTCCTGGTGGTGATTCCGCTATTGCTCCCGTCGGTCAAGGCGCTCGGCATCGACCTCAACTATTTCGGGGTCATCGCGGTAATCAATTTCATGATCGGACTGATCACGCCACCTTACGGGCTGGTGCTGTTCGTGCTGTCAAGCCTGACAGGCGCACCGTTGCAAAAGGTGTTCCTCGCCGTTTTGCCCTTTGTCATGGCGCTGATGGCATTGCTGCTCGTGATGGTGCTGTTCCCCGGCATCATCCTGTTTCTGCCGCATATGTTCGGATATCAATGAAATAAGAGGGGCGGCAGACTTGTCACGGCAACTCTGAACCGGTCATCAATCACCTGCCGGTGTCAGATGCCAGAGTTTCTTGATTCACAAGCCGAGGTATTGCTGTGCCCGACCGGCAAGACCGTCAGACATTTCTCCCCAATCGCCACCCAAAGCTGACCCACTGTGCCGGATGCGGGGGGTCTGCTATGCAGGACAAAGTGTGAATTAGCTGCGTGTGAACGAACGGCTGCTCTGGAGGTTCATGGTTTGTGAGGTCTCGCCCAATGAACCACTTTGGAGCACCGTCATGCGCGACTGTTTCGCTCTCACAATGGGGCAGAACTGATCAAGACGCCGTCTTCGGGACCTGCTCGGTGCCAAACCGCCAAGCCGGGAAGATGCCGGTGAAGCAAATGGAGGCGACACCGATCAGCATCCCAGGGTCCTCGTACTGCCCTGTCCATGCTGTGGCGGGCGGTTGATCATCGTCGGCACTTTCGCGCCCTCGCAACATCCCAGAGCACCGCCGGCATCGGCGAGGGCCGCTGCATGAAACACCCGGCCAAAATGATCAACAACACCATCAACCGTAGCCGATGTCGCCTGCGAACCAATCATCATGCGCTGAACAAGTCATCGACACGTCAAAAGGCGAGGGCACAGGAAAAACACCACCTGTACCGTCCAAATTCCGGCAACGCCGAAACCGCACCTGGCCTGACGGGAGCCCTTCAACGAGTCTGTCAAATCAGCCCAAGGCCGAGTTCAACCTACAACTCCCCCTAGCAACCGGCCCACCAGGACCACCCACCCGATTTCCCGCCTGAGTGCTTCTCCGACACCGGGAAACGCCCCGCACAAACCAAACGTCACCACACGGCGTCCGAGAAACCTGCATCTGACTTGCCCTTCACTGCATAATGCGTGAACGTCCACTCTGACTTTGGATCAGAAATCTGACAGAAAGCCAAATATCTCTGACAGACGATAGCCGGCATTACCGTTGCCCATCAGAAATCATCGCGCTGGCTCTGGGTCAACCGATACACCAGTGCTACGCACGGGAATAAAGTTGCAACTATTTTCAGCAATGTGTTACATGTATTTCGGAACGGTGGACACTATCGGCCGAGACGTCAGGATCATGGTTTGGGATTACCGAAAGCCGGCAATCCCGGCTTAACCTGACAGCGGCGCTCAGAACCTTCGCCGGGCACACCGACCCTGAAATATCAACTGCTCAGACCGTCGGGGAGGACAGCATGGGCACCAAACATTCGCGAACAGCAGCCCGGTTGATGATCTCACCTGCGGTCATCCTGCTGCTGGTCTGGATGATTGTGCCCCTCTGCCTGACGCTGTATTTTTCCTTCCTGCGGTTCAACCTGATCATGCCCTCTGGCAACCAGATGGTCATCGGGCTGTTCGGTCAGGGGCTCCGGGTTCCCAGCCCCGCGGATCTGACGGGCTGGGATAATTTTTATTGGTTTGTCACCGATCCGAGCTTCCGCGCCGCCGTGGTCAATACGCTGGTGCTTGTTGGCGGGGTCCTCCTGATGACCACGGTTGGCGGCATTATCCTTGCCCTCCTGCTTGATTTGCCAATGTGGGGCAAGGGGATCATCCGGATCATGGTGATTGCCCCTTTCTTTGTGATGCCAACCGTCTCGGGGTTGGTCTGGAAGAACATGTTCATGAATCCGGTCAGCGGGATCTTCGGGCATCTCGCCCTTGCACTCGGTTTCCAACCGGTCGATTTCTTCAGCCAGATCCCGCTCCTGTCCCTGGTCATTATCGTGTCCTGGGAATGGCTGCCCTTCGCTACCCTGATCTTGTTCACCGCCTTGCAATCGCTTGACCAGGACCAGCTCGAAGCGGCCGAGATGGACGGCGCCGGCTGGGGGTCCCGGTTCCGTTTCATCATGTTGCCGCAATTGGCGCGGCCCATTGCGGTGGTGATCCTTATTGAGGCGATCTTCCTTCTGTCGATCTTCGCCGAAATTCTGGTGACCACGAATGGTGGGCCCGGCACGGCGACGACCAACCTGACCTACCTGATCTACGTCTCGTCCCTGCTCCAGTTCGATGTTGGCATGGGCAGCGCGGGAGGGGTTCTGGCAATCATCCTGGCCAATATCGTGGCGCTGTTTCTGATGCGCATGATTGGCAAAAACCTGGAGGCCTGAACAACCCATGGCACGCACGGTTTCTTCGGGCCGCAAGGCGTTCAACACCGCCCTTGTCGGCACGCTCGGGTTCCTGATGGCCTTTCCGATCCTCTGGATACTTGTCCTCTCCTTCAAATCCGAGGTTGACGCGATCCGCGGGCCGATCGAAGTGCTGCGCGCGGGATGGACGCTCGACAGTTACGCCGCGGTACGGGCACGGTCGGATTATTTCACCCACTTCCTGAACTCGGTGACCATCTCCGTCGGCTCAACCATCATCGGCCTCTTGATTGCCATTCCCGCCGCCTGGGCAATGGCCTTTGTGCCGAAAAAGAGTACCAGGAACATCCTGATGTGGATGCTTTCGACCAAGATGCTGCCGCCCGTGGGGGTGTTGGTCCCGATCTATCTGATCTACCGGGATGTCGGCCTGCTCGACAGCCGGATCGGACTGATCTTCATCCTGATGATGATGAACCTGCCGATCATCGTGTGGATGCTCTACACCTACTTCCGCGAGATCCCTTCCGAAATTCTTGAAGCTGCCCGCATGGACGGGGCGGGATTGCGCGAGGAACTGATCCACGTCCTTGCTCCCATGGCCTTGCCCGGCATCGCATCCACCGTCCTTCTGAACATCATTCTTTGCTGGAACGAGGCCTTCTGGACGCTGTACCTGACGGCGGCCAGATCGGCGCCCCTGACCGCGTTCATTGACAGCTATTCCAGCCCCGAGGGCCTGTTCTTTGCCAAGCTCAGCGCAGCCTCGATCATGGCCATCGCGCCGATCCTGATCCTCGGATGGTTCAGCCAGAAACAACTTGTCCGGGGGCTGACCTTCGGCGCGGTGAAATGAATACCCGCATCCGACGGGGCGGACGGACAGGAAAGGAACAGGACCCATGGGCCGCATCAAACTTGAAAAGGCGACCAAGGCTTTCGGAGATCTTGAAGTCATCCCACCGCTCGACCTGACCATCGAGGACGGCGAATTCGTAGTCTTCGTTGGCCCTTCGGGCTGCGGCAAATCCACGTTGCTGCGTCTGATTGCAGGCCTTGAGGACACCTCGGGGGGCCGGATCCTGATCGACGGCGCCGACGCAACCGACACTGCGCCCGCCAAGCGGGGCCTTGCCATGGTTTTTCAATCCTACGCACTTTATCCTCATATGTCCGTTCGCAGGAATATCGGCTTCCCGCTCCGCATGGCCGGGCTTGACAAGGCCGAAGCCGACAGGAGGGTGGGGGATGCCGCCCGCATCCTGAACCTGACCGATTACCTTGACCGCCGCCCCGGCCAACTGTCGGGCGGCCAGCGGCAGCGGGTCGCCATCGGCCGCGCCATCGTCCGGGAACCGAAGGCCTTTCTTTTCGATGAGCCGCTATCCAACCTCGATGCCGCTTTGCGGGTGGGGATGCGGCTTGAAATCTCGGAACTGCACAAGCGTCTTGCCACCACGATGATCTACGTCACCCATGACCAGATCGAGGCAATGACCATGGCGGACAAGATCGTGGTATTGAATCACGGTCGGATTGAACAGGTGGGCAGTCCGCTTGAGCTTTACCGCCGCCCATGCAACCTGTTCGTGGCAGAGTTTATCGGCTCGCCCCGCATGAATATTCTCAACGGGCAGGTTGCCGCAGCGCATGAGGCCCACGCCATTGGTATCCGGCCCGAACATCTGCACCTGTCGGCCGATGCGGGGGACTGGCGCGGAACAGTGGGCCTGTCCGAGCATCTGGGATCCGACACGTTTCTGCACGTTGACCTCGACGGCCCCGGCAAGTCAGCTACTGTCCGGGTTGGTGGCGAAATTGCCTATGACTACGGTGCGACAGTCTGGCTGACCCCCGACCCTGAAAAGCTTCATCGGTTCGATGCATCCGGCATCCGGCTGAAAGACTGAAGCCAGGTTACGGCGATCAGCCCTCAAGGCTGCGCTTCGCCCAGTTTGCAACCTTATCAAGCGCCACGGCCGCACCGCCCGTATCGACCTTCAGAACCGGGCCGAGCCCAATTGGATGCGCCCGTCCTGCCAGTATGAACAACTCCTTGGCATATTCCGCCCCGGGATGGCCCGGCAGCCGGTCCCCGGCCCGGGCAAGATAGCGTTCCCGCACCACATCAGGCCCGGCATGACACCAGATTTCCGCGATCCGGTCGATCCCGGCCATCGCCAGATGGTCCTGCAACACTTCGGTTGGCTGAAACCCGAACCAGGCATCAACGACAAAGGTGGCCCCTTCCGGTGCTTCGGCAATGGTCGAAAAGATTGCCTTGTAACTCGCTTGGCCGAGGATCCTGTTGAATTCCCTGTCCACGCCCTCGATCCGTTCGAGAAAAGGGTTCTTGATGGTATCAAGCGCCAGCACCGGCCACCCTGTCCGTTCTGCAATCCCGGCCGCGAGCCGGCTCTTGCCTGAGGCCGGAACGCCGTTGACCATGACCAGCCGTTTTCCTGTTAGGGCCGGAACCACGAGGTCCATCGCTGACAGTCCGGCCCCGATTATTCCGGCGTCATCACCCAGATCCGCCGGGCGAATGTCGATATCGTACCAGGATCGTAACCCGGGCAGGAAATCGAGGGCGCGAACTGCTGCCTGCCCCATGCCGCCCCCGATCAGCACCGCATCGGGGTCGAGCGCGGCAGACAGGGTGTTGATCGCAGCCCGCAATGGTTCGGCCCAGGCAACCAGCACCTTCCGTGCCCGGTCGTCTCCTGCGGTGGCCTTCTCAAGGATATGTTCGAACCTGGCCTCGGGGCCGAACCCCGCAGCGGCCAGGTGGCGGCGCAGGGCCGTCCCCGAAGATTCCGCCTCGACGCAGCCACGTTGCCCGCAATTACAGGGTGCGCCGCCCAGTTTGACCACCAGATGACCCAGTTGACCGGCACAGCGGTGGCCATGCACGATCCGCCCATTTTCCATCACCGCCCCGCCTATGCCGGTGCCAATGGTCATCATTGCAGCACTGCCAAGGCCACGTGCCGCGCCGCACCGGGATTCACCAACCAGTGCCATGCTGCAGTCATTGGCGACAAGAACCGGGCAGGAGAAGGCCGTTTCAAGCGCGCCCTTCAGATCCACCGTGGACATATCGAGGAACCCGCCCGAGATAACCTCTCCGGTCCAGCCGTTCACCCGGCCGGGGATGCCAACACCGATGGCCGCCGCCCCGTCGCCACCCATCTGCCGGACAAGTGACACGATCCGATCCAGTGCCATATGCGCATCGCGGCTTGTCGGTACCGAAACCTTTTCGAGGATCTTACCCGCCGCCCCGATCCGGGCCGCACGGGAATTGGTGCCGCCAATATCAACCCCGACAGCATAGGCTGTACCAGACAAGATTTCGTCCCTTCAGACTTTGGCGCGCCCGGCGCAGTGGTATAGCTGACGGAAGCAGATTTGATCATCAAATTTGCGCAGCATCAACGTAAAATCAAAAAGTTATAGCCCGGCAACATGATCAAAATGAAGTCGTCAGGCTATATTTGCGAATGATCGCCTGGATATCATGCAGGCGCGGGATAGCAACCTCGGTCAACTTCGTTTTCGTAACTGCACGATCGAGCGAGATGCAATCCTTCCACAGGGACCGGCCAGCGATGACGCCCGATGCGCCGTTTCGCATCGCGATTTCAACTTGGCCAAGAAAGGTCTCGTGATCGACGCCTGCAGAAAGGACAGCCCAGGGCACGTTGCCCGAGATCTCGGTTACGCGGGCACAGGCCTCTTCTGACCCCGGAAAGGGAATCTTCAGAACCTTCGCCCCAAGGGCAAGACAGGCGCGGGATCCTTCCACGATCAGATCGGGCAGTCTTGCGGCATAGTCCTCATCGCTTTCGCCTTCGAGCTGATAGGTCAGGAACTCCACCACCAACAGGACATCTTCACGGGTAAAATCCTCAATGCTGTCCCTGAGGGTCCTGAGGTTCTCCTCGTTCGCCTCCGGGGTATCCATGCGCAGATAGACCATGATCTTGCCCCCGGTGCCGCCCAGTTTGCGAACCTGCCGCGCAGTCACGCCATCGACCATCTTCGAGATGCGGTAGCCCCCGGGCGAAGTATCCCAACCCGAAGCATCAAGCCCGATCAGGAGTGCGGTATCCCGGGCGATATCACCATTGTCGACTAGGCCGGGGACGGCGCAAATCGGGTCAACCAGGACACAGCCCGCTTCAGAAGCAAGGTATTTCGTGATGTCGGCCTTGGTTTCGCCCAGTACCGCGTTGCTGATCGCCTCCCGCTCCTGCGGGGTATCTGCAAGCACCGCGCGCATGCCCCCGCGCTGGTCACAGGCGATCACCATCATCGCACCATCGGCATTGCAGATCTGCTGGTAGCCGCGGCGCTCTGATGTGGACATCACTGACATTCTTTACTCTCCGATGGATATGGTTCTGAAATGAAGACGGCACCCCCGGCCCCTGTGCGGCCCCTCAGGCACACAAAGACAGGCCAGACAACATCATGCGAAGGATCTGGTTCCGTCCGGCATTGAATTTCTGGCCGGTTTGCTTTAGCTTAGCCGTGTGTAACACATTGCTGTAAGGAATTACAATCTGGAAACTCAGGCTTCTTTGGACATGTCCTCACGGGCAACACTGCATATGGTCGCCAAGATGCATTACGAGGCAAATATGTCTCAGGTGGATATTGCCCGTAAGTTGAAGGTCTCAACGGCGACGGTATCGCGGATGCTGCAGCGGGCCCGATCCGTCGGCATCGTCAAGATCGAAGTGGCCGACTTCGCGCATCCGGATGAGATCTCGGACCAGCTGGTGCAGGCGCTTGGCCTGAAACGGGCGGCGATTATCGACACGCCATCCTCCGGGGTGCTGTCAACGCTTGTGACACCCCTTGGGTCCCTTCTCCGGAGTGAGGGACTGACCAGAGGTTCCGTGATCGGGATCGGCTGGGGTCGTGCGGTGCGCGAGGTGGTCCAGGCTGGTCTGCCCCGGATTCCAGATGTCGATGTCGTCGCCCTGAATGGCGGATTGCAGCAATCTGCACCGCATTTCCAGACCAATGAATTTGTTCGGCGGGCGACCGAACAGCTTGGCGGCAACGCCTTTCTGCTCCATGCGCCCTACCTTTCCTCGGCCCGGCTCAAGGATGCCTTCCTCGATGACCCGAGCGTCCGGGATACAATCGATCTCTGGGGGCGGCTTGATTGTGCCATTGTCGGCATCGGGCAACGGCATTCACCCACCTCATCCGAACCAAGTGTGGCCACCTCGGATGAAACGGCCATCGATGGAGCCGTCGGGGACGTGCTACGGCACTACTTCGACATCAACGGCACCCTGCTGCCCTGGAACGGCGAAGAACGTATGATTGCGGCTTCGGTCGATCAGTTGCGCAAAGCGAAGCTGTCCATCGGTGTTGCGGTTTCGGTCGAGAAGGCCAGGAGCATCATCGGCGCTGCCCGGTCAGGAATGATTGGCGCGCTGGTCACCGACACCATGACAGCCCAGGCGGTACTTGAGGTGCTGGGGCAGGAAACCGCGGGCGGGGCCTGATACCGCCCGGCCCGGCAACACCGCCTTTCAGGCGTCCACATTGGTCGGCAGCACAACGATGTCGTGAATGGTCACGTTCCTCGGGCGTTCGAGGATGAACATGAGCGCCGCCGCAACCTCGGAAGGGTCGATGATCGCCCCACTGTCCTTGGCCGCCTGAAGCCGGTCCGGCTCCCAATCCGACAGAAGCGCTGAACTGACCGGCCCCGGCGAAACCTGAGCAACCCGGATACCATGCCGGTTGACCTGCCGCCGGACGGTCTGGGTAAAACAGGTCACTGCCCATTTGGACGCCGAATAAACCGGTTCGTGCTTGATCGCCGCCCGCCCGGCAAGGGAACTGGTCACCAGAATATCGCCACTGCCGTTGCCAATCATATGCGGCAGGACGGCATGGACGTTTTTGATCACTGCATTGATGTTGAGGTTCAGCATCCGATCAATGGTGCGGGCGTCTGCCTCAATCAGATCGCCCCAGATATAGGTGCCGGAGTTGCAAAGCAAGATGTCGATCTGGCCGACCTTTTCCAGACTCTCCGGGATCATCGCGTCGCAATCCGCCTCATCCAG
The DNA here is from genome assembly GCA_047975325.1 of Pseudorhodobacter sp. GTDB lineage: Bacteria > Pseudomonadota > Alphaproteobacteria > Rhodobacterales > Rhodobacteraceae > JBKEDF01. The sequence goes on from JBKEDF010000038.1 coordinate 19,190, forward strand.
AAGATCGGTGACCTGGGCAATGGCCTGGCCCCCGCGCGCTGCTACCAGTGCCTCCAGCGCCCCGGCGTCCCGGTCCACCATGACCACCCGGGCCCCGGCCGCCAGCATCGCATCGGTTGAGGCCAACCCTATGCCTGAGGCCGCACCCGTAACAACGGCAGTTTTCCCCTTTAGCGTCTCCATGACCTTTCCCTCATTCTTGCCGGCTACCACGCAGTATATCCGCAATCGACCAGCATGGTTGTCCCCGTCATCGCGCTTGAGGCATCGCTGGCCAGGAACAGGATTGCCGAGGCGATCTCATCCGGTCGGGCGACCCGGCGCATCGGGGTGAAATCCATCCAGATCGGCATCCGCTCGGGGTCATCGAAACTGGAATTTGACATCGGCGTGTCGACATAGGTCGGGGCCACGCAATTGACCCGCACACCCCTCTCGGCCCATTCAGCGCCAAGCGATTTCGTCAGATGATGCACGGCAGCCTTGGCCGCATTGTAATGGGCCTGCCGCTGGGGCTTGTTCGCGATGCTGCCCGAGATTGAACCGAGGGTGACGATGGTCCCCTGTCCGTTCTCCAGCATCGCACGCCCGAATTCGCGGCAGCACCAATATACCCCGTCAAGGTTCACCTCCATCAGGCGGCGCCAGTCGGCATCGGGAATGGCTTCGCCCGGTGTGTCGGGAAAGGTGATCCCGGCATTTGCGATCAGGATATCGACGGGGCCAACCGTTTCTGCGGCTCGTGCAACCGCCTCTGGATCCGAGACATCGAGCACAATAGTTTCTACCGTCCACCCCTTCGCGGCCAGGGCGTCGCGTGCCTTGATCAGGTGCTCCTCACGCACGTCCGCGATGATGATTGCGGCCCCGGCCTCTGCAAGGGCCGTGGCTGTGGCAAGACCGATCCCGCCACCACCGCCGGTAACAAGCGCCCTGCGGCCGTCCAGTCGGTATTTTTCCAGGTACATCTGCACTGATCCCTTGTTTGGCTGCGCCTGTGGCATCCCTGTGGCTGGCCGCAGATGGGGTGCCTGCGCAATCCCCTGCGCGGGCCCCCGGAACAGCGCACCCGGCAGCAGGAAAACCGCCGGGTACCTTGTTTCAACCTGTTGCGGTTACTTGATGTAACCGGCCTGGGTCATCACGCGGACCGCATTGCTTTGGGCGGCGCCCAAGGCGTCCTCCACGCTGCTCTGACCTGCCAGGGCACCGGCGACCGCCTGTCCGGCCATGGTCCCGATCCCCTGATATTCAGGGATGATCACGAAGGAGATGCCGGAATAGGGCACCGGATCACGGGTCGGGTTGGCCGGGTCGGCGGATTCGATGGCCTGCAGGGTCATCTCGGCGAAGGGGGCTGCCTCCATATAGGCCTCGGTATAGGTCGAGCGCCGGGTACCCGGGGGCGAAGTCACAACACCGCCGGTTTCGGCAACCAGGGCAACATATTCCTTCGAGGTCGCCCATTTGACAAAGCTCTTGGCTGCATCAACCTTTTGCGAGGTCTCGGGGATGGCCAGGGCCCAGGCCCAGAACCAGCCTGCACCGATGTCGGTCACCTCACCCGGGCCCTTGGCATAGCCGATCACGTCGGCAACCTGTGAATCAGGCCCATAGAGGCGGCCTGCGGCCGAGGTTGCATCGACCCAGATCGCGCAATGGCCGGACGAAAACAGGGCCTGGTTCTCGTTGAACCCATTGGCCGTGGCGCCCGGGGGGCCGTAGCTGTTCATCGTTTCGACATAGAACTTGACCGCGTCGTTCCACGGTTCGCTGGTAAGTTGCGGTTGCCAGTCCATATCGAACCAGGTTCCCCCCCAGACATTTGCCATCAGGGTGATCAGGGCCATGTTTTCGCCCCAGCCCGGCTTGCCGCGCAGGCAGATACCATACTGCTGATTTTCCTGGTCGGTCAGCTGGGCCGCAAATTCGGCAATCTGCGACCAGGTTGGCTGGTCCGGCATGGTCAGCCCGGCCTCTTCGACAAGATCCGTCCGATACATGGTGAATGAGCTTTCGGCGTAGAACGGCACCGCATAGAACGACCCGTCCGCCGACAAGCCATTGCGCACGGACTGGAAGATGTCCTCGTAGTCATAATCTTCGCCCAGGTCGTCAAGTGGGGTCAGCCAGCCGGACTTGCCCCAGATCGGGGTTTCAAGGGCTCCGATGGTGATGATGTCGAACTGGCCACCATCCGTCGCGATGTCCGTCGTGACCCGCTGGCGCAGGACGTTTTCCTCAAGTACGACCCAGTTGAGTGTATGGCCGGTTTCCTCCTCCCATATGGCTGACAGTTCCTGCAAGACTATCATGTCGTCGTTGTTGACCGTTGCGATGGTCAGTTCCTCGGCCTGTGCAATGATGGGTCCAAGGGCCAATGCGGTACAGGACAGGGTTAATGATCGGGGTAGTTTCATGTGCACTCCTCCAGTGTCGGGCCGATCCTCTTTCCCAAGTTGCGCCTGAACCGTGGCGCGCTGGCCCCGCAATTCCCGGCAGGGTGGGAGCCAGCGGAAAGTGACGTGGATTTCCCTTTGACGGTGTATTTGGCGGTTGACCAGTTACACGACGGGTTGTGGCCAAATCCTCCCACGCCTGTGAAACGATATGTTTCGCAGGCTCCACGATTTGATCGTCCTTGATGTATTTGCTCCTTCGATACCGGGCTTTCGCCCCGCTCATGCATGAAACACCTTGCTGCACAAAATTGCAATCCCTCTCTTGAATTCGGACTTTCCGTTCACTTGGTACAAAAACAGACCCTTTGCGACGTTTCTGCCTTTGCTATGTTCACAAATAACAGCATGGCCCAAAGAATATGCCCCCACCCGTCCGACATATCTTGTCTAACTCGGGGTCGCCGTGCCACCGTAACCACATTGAATGACCGGAGGATGACCATGCGTGTTGGTTGGATTATTGCCATTGTTTCACTGTTTTTTCCGCAGATCGCCGCTGCCCAGCAAAGCCCGCTGATCCCGGAACGGCGCATGATCATTACCGAAAATGCCGATCTGCCGGGCAATGATATCGCGCAGATCTTCGATGTCACGGTTGACGCCTGCATTGAGGCCTGCCTGAAGAACGATGCCTGCGCCGCCTTTACCTTCAATGCCCGGTCGAACGCATGTTTCCCCAAATCCATTTCGGGCGCACCTGTAGCATATCAGGGCGCCTATTCCGGTCTGGTGCTGCCTGCGCCCGCAGGTGCCGAAGAAAGGGCGCGCGCATGGGTCGATCAGGCTGGTGACCTCCTTCGGCCGGCCGATCTGTCCTCGGCACACGATATGGCAAGGGATCTGGCGAAGAAACATCTGGTTGGCAATTTCGTCACTGCAGATCTTGTCAGGATGGCGCGGGCGGCAGAAATTGCAGGTGATCTGACCGATGCCCGGCGGATGATCGGCGCGGCAACAAACCTGTTGGATACAAGCAGCGACTGGTCCGAATATGCCCGCCTGTGGCTGGCTGGGAACAAACGCCATAACAGCAATCCGGGGACTGCCCGAACTGCGGCGCTGAATGCCTATCTGCGCGCTGGCGATGCCTGGCAGGCTGCCACTGCGTTGCAACTTATGGCCAGGGCAGATCTGGCAGACAAAAACGGACGGCGCGCCATCAAGACCCTGCGCCTGGCGATGCAGATGGCGCCATCGGACGAACTGGCCACCATTTTGGCCGATGCCGAGGGGAAATACGGTTTCCGTATCACTGGTCAGGATGTTGACGCCGATCCTGCCAATCCGCAGATCTGCGCCGTCTTTTCAGATCTTCTTGATGAGGCAGTGGATTACACACCCTTCGTCGCGCTTCCCTCCGGTGATCTGACAGTTGAGGCATCGGGCACGCGGCTCTGCATCGGCAGACTGGCACATGGCCAGCGCTATACGCTGACCTTTCGGGAAGGTCTGCCTTCGGCCTCGGGTGACACGACATCACACGATGTCGAAGTGGCCCATTACATTCGCGATCGCCACCCACAGGTCCGGTTTGAGGGCCGCAGCTATGTCCTGCCCCGCATGGCGGATGCCGGCCTGCCGGTCATTACCGTCAACACACAGATACTGGACCTGAAGCTGATCCGCATCTCGGACAGGAACCTCGTGCGCACGTTGCGCGACAATTATCTTGCCCGCCCGATGGATTACTGGTCCGAGGAATATTTCACATCACAAATCGGCAAGGTGGTCTGGCAAGGGCAGGCCAGTGTCAACGAGGAACAGAACCGCGATGTGACCACGCGCCTGCCTATTCAGGAAGTGACGGGCCCGCTTGGCACTGGCATCTATGCACTACAGGCCAGCATTCCCGATACCAGCCCCGAAGAGATTGCCCCGGCCACACAATGGTTCACGATTTCCGATATCGGCATCACCTCGTTGTCGGGCATTGACGGGCTGCATGTTATTGTACGGGGTCTGTCAGACGCCGCCGCCCGACCCGGAGCCGAGGTTCAGTTATTGTCGCGCGGCAATGATGTGCTTGCTCAGGCAAGGACCGACGCTGATGGCGTTGTTGCCTTCGATGCCGGCCTGACGCGCGGCACCGGCAATGCCGCGCCGATGGCAATCACCGTAATGGACGGCGATGATCTGTCCTTCCTGCCGCTGAATGATACCGAATTCGACCTGTCCGACCGTGGTGTAGAGGGGCTGCCTCCCGCCCCGTCGATAGATGTGTTCCTGACCACGGATCGCGGCGCGTATCGCGCGGGCGAGACGGTACATGCGACAATTCTGGCCCGCAATGGGGCCGATCAGCGCGCCCTGACCGGCCTGCCGCTGACGGCCGTGTTGTCGCGGCCTGATGGCGTTGAATTCATGCGTCATCTTGCACCCGAGGCTGGTGCCGGGGGCCATACTGCGGCCTTTAATATCCCGGAAACCGCACCGCGCGGCACATGGCGGCTGGATATATTGGCCGATCCCAACGCGCCCGCGCTGGCTTCGCAAAAGGTGCTGGTCGAGGATTTTCTGCCCGAACGTATCGACATGGTTCCGATCATGCCGGAAGGTACGCTTGCCCCGACCGACACCCCATCAATCGAGATCGATGTCCGCTATCTGTTCGGCGCACCCGCAGGCGGGCTGGATGTCACGGGTGAAGTGCGGCTGACGGCTGTGCGCCGCCTTGTAAAGCATGAAGGTTTTGTCTTTGGTCGCGAAGATGTACCTTTCAATTCGCAGATTGAATATTTCGGACCCGGTAAGACCGACGATCAGGGTCATCTGTCCCTGACTGCCACCCTGCCCGATCCGGGCGCGGATGGGGCCCGTCCGATGAAGGCCGATTTCATCCTGTCGGTCAGTGAAGGTTCGGGGCGACCGGTTGAACGGCGTATTGAACGAACCGTCCTGCCCGGTATGCCAGTCGCGGGCCTGCGACCATTGTTCGAGGGTGACGCCATCACCCAGGGTGGTGATGCAGGTTTTGCCGTGATCATGCTGGCCCCGGACGGCACACGGATGACTGGCACGGTCGATTGGATCGTCAACCGGGTCGAAACCGATTACCAATGGTATTCACTGAACGGCCGCTGGGATTATGAACCCGTGACCCGCCGGGTTCCGCTTGCCCGGGGTTCGGTCGATGCGCTGGCCGATGATCAGGCCGAGATGCAGATACCCGCCATGGACTGGGGCAGGTACGAGATTATCGTAGTCCCGGCCGGGGCAGAGGGTCGGCACGGGGCCGCGTCCCTTGCCTTTGATGTCGGCTGGTATGCGGCCTCGGGTGGCACCGCTCCGACGCCAGATCGTCTACCTGTCTCACTGGATCGGCCCGGATATCGCGCGGGCGACACCGCCATTGCCCGGATCGAAGCACCACGTGACGGAGCTGCACTGGTATCGGTCCTGACCAATCGTGTGGTCGATCTGAAACTGGTTGAATTGACCGAGGGTGAGAACAGCGTCGAACTGCCCGTCACCGATGCCTGGGGAAGTGGCGCCTATGTCATGGCAAGCGCCATCCGGCCCGTGGGCGAAGATGCCGGCCATGCCCCCGTGCGCGCACTCGGGCTGGCCCATGCCGCGATCGAACCGGGCGACCGCGCCTTGAATGCCGTGATCGAGGCACCCGAGGCCACCGATCCGCGCGGCGCCCTGCCGGTCACATTGCGCGTCGATGGTGCGCAACCCGGCGATCAGGTCTTTGCCACACTGGCCGCTGTCGATCTGGGGATTCTGAACCTGACCGGGTTTGAAGCGCCCGATCCTTCGGCCCATTACTTTGGTCAGCGACGGCTGGGTGTGGGCATTCGCGACATCTATGGCCGACTGATTGACGGGCAGGCCGGCACGCCGGGCGCAATCCGGTCCGGTGGCGATGCGGTCTCGACCTCTTCCCTGCAGGCGCCACCACCGACCGAGGATCTGATGGCCTGGTTTTCGGGTCCGTTGACGGTTGCCGGTGATGGCACCATCACGACCGAAATTCCCTTGCCTGCGTTTAATGGCACCGTGCGGCTGATGGCGGTTGTCTGGTCGGGTCGTGCGGTCGGACAGGCGACGCGCGACGTGCTGGTACGCGATCCGGTGGTTCTGGCCGCATCCGCCCCGCGTTTCATGGCGCCCGGCGATACAGCACAGGTTCTGTTGGAACTGACCCACGCCTCCGGCCCCGCCGGCGATATACGGATCGAGGCGCAGGCCGAAGGTGTCAGCATCGCCACCCCACCCCCGGCCACCGTGGCATTGGCCGAATTGAGCACCGCACGCCTGACCTTGCCCATTACCGCGCCTGAAACCGTTGGTCCGGCCCGGATTGCCCTTGCGGTGACAACACCGGATGGACGTCGGCTGGAACAGGTTGTGCACATCCCGATCCGCGCGAATGGCCCCGAGGTCAGCCGCGAAAGCCGCTTTGTGCTGGGTGCTGGTAACAGGCTGACCCTGCCACCCGACCTGATGGACGGAATGCGTCCCGGCAGCGGCACGGCCACGCTGGCCATCGGGCCGGCTGCACGGTTCAATTCCGCCGCGATCATGCGCAGCCTGCAGCAATATCCCTATGGCTGCACTGAACAACTGACCTCAAAGGCGCTGCCGTTACTGGCGTTCAGCAACATGATGGAAGGCCTTCCCGAAGCCAGCACCGCAGCCGAACGCATTGATCAGCACATCGCCAAGATCCTGACCCGGCAGGATGCAAACGGCGCCTTTGGTCTTTGGCGGCCACAAAGTGGCGATCCGTGGCTGGATGCCTATGTTACCGATTTTCTATCGCGGGCACGGGCGTCGGGTCATACGGTGCCCGATGCGGCCTTTGGTTCAGCGTTGGATAATCTGCGCAATCAGGTCAATTACGCCGCCGATTTCGATGAACGCAGCAATGGCGGCGGTGAGGCACTGGCCTATGCACTGATGGTTCTGGCCCGGGAAAATGCCGCTGCCGTGGGCGATCTGCGCTATTACGCCGATACAAAGGCGGGTGATTTCGGATCCCCCCTGGCAGTGGCGCAGCTGGGCATGGCGCTGGCGCTGATCGGTGATCAAACACGCGCCGATAACCTGTTTGCCCGTGCCACCAACATGTTGCAGTCACCCGGCCCCGATAACGATTACCTGCGTGTCGATTTCGGCACCAATCTGCGTGATCGCGCCGGGGTTTTGTCTTTGGCGGTTGCTGCTGGATCCGGCATTGCCGGTCTGGACCAAATTGGCCAGTCGCTGGAAAACAGCCTGATCGGACAGCCGCTGTCACCGCAGGAGGCCGTCTGGTCCCTGATGGCCGCAGGCGCGCTGACCCCCGATCTGGCCCTGCCGGGCCTTTCACTGAACGGCCAGCAGATCACGGGGCCACTGATCCGCGACGTGACCGCCAATGGCGCAAACGCGATCCTGTTAAACGATTCCGGCCGTGAGACCCGGGTGACACTGACCCTGCGTGGTGTCCCCCTGGTGCCGGAACCGGCGGGCGGCAAGGGTTACTCGATCAGCCGTGACTATTATACGCCTGACGGTGAAGCCGTTGATCCCACCAGCGTGGTGCAGGGCCAGCGGCTGGTCGTGGTCGTGACCGTCAATCCACATGGCAAGGACAGTGTCGGTCGCCTGATGGTGGATGACCCCCTGCCCGCCGGGGTCGAAATCGAGAACCCGCATCTGCTGAAATCAGGCGAGACGGACGGTCTGGACTGGCTAAATGTCGAATCCAATGTCGATAACAGCGAATTTTTGACCGACCGTTTCCTGACTGCGATTACATGGACCAGTGGCGATACGCTACGGCTGGCCTATCGCGTGCGGGCGATCACGCCGGGCAGCTTCAACCACCCGGCCGCAAGCGTGATCAACATGTACCGGCCCGAATACCGTGCCTGGACTGAAAGCGGCCACATGACCATTACCGGCGGACGCTAGGCGGGGAAACGGCATCATGCGACGATACGGTCTGTTCCTGCTGGCCTTCGTCCTGTGGCTGGCGGCTGGCGGTCGCGATGCGCTGGACAGCTGGATCGACCGGACCGATCTGCCTCCGCTGACTGTTGCCATCAGCGCTGAGGTTCTGGCCCGTGACGGCAGCCTTCTGCGTGCCTTTCCGGTTGCGGATGGCCGTTGGCGACTGGAACCCGGCCCCGTCGATCCGGCCTTTGTCAAGATGCTGCTGACCTATGAGGACCGACGTTTTTACCAACATAACGGGGTGAGCCTGCTGGCGATCTTGCGGGCGGCAGGGCAATCACTGCTGGCCGGGCGTTTTGTTTCGGGTGGCTCGACCCTGACCATGCAGGTTGCCCGCCTGATAGAAGAAGGCCCGACAGGCGAAATTGGCGGCAAGCTACGCCAGATGCGTGTGGCCATGGCACTGGAACGCCGGCTCAGCAAGGTACAGATCCTCGATCTCTATCTGCGGATCGCTCCCTATGGTGGCAATCTGGAAGGAATTCGCGCCGCCACCCTGTCATGGTTCGGGAAGGAACCACGCCGCCTGACGCCTGCGCAGGCGGCGCTGATGGTCGCTCTGCCCCAATCACCCGCCGCGCGCCGTCCCGACCGCCACCCAAATGCCGCATTGAAGGCACGAAACCGTGTGCTGGCGCGGGCTGCTGCACGCGGTGTCCTGTCACAGGCCGAGGCCAATGCGGCCCGGGATGAACCCTTGCCCGTCGCGCGCCGGCCTTTCCCCGCACTGGCGCCGCATCTGACGGGGGCGCTGCACCGCGCCGACCCCGCCGCCTTGCATATTACCACCACCATCGAACCCGCATTGCAGCGCGCGGCCGAGGCGCTGGCCCGCCGCGCCATACAGGGTCAGGCCGAAGCCGTTACCGCCGCCTTGATCTTCGCCGATCATCAGACGGGCGAGATTCTGGCCCATGTCGGCGCGGCTGACTGGACCAATGACCGGCAGGCCGGTTTTATCGACATGACTACCGCGCTCAGATCCCCCGGATCGGCGCTCAAGCCCTTTGTCTATGCCTTGGCTTTCGATGATAATCTGGCCCATCCCGAAACCCTGATCGAGGATCGCCCCATTGCCTTCGGTCGTTATGCACCACAGAATTTCGATCACCGTTTCCGTGGCACCATTACCCTGCGGCAGGCGCTGGCAAACTCACTGAATATCCCGCCGGTGCAACTTGCCGATGCGGTCGGGCCGGCACGTTTCCTGGCTGTGTTGAAGCGTGCCGGTGCCGATATCAGACTGCCAGGCGAAGAACCGGGGCTGGCTGTCGTTCTGGGCGGTGTCGGCATCAGCCTGCACGATCTGGCGCAGGCCTATGCCGCGCTGGCCAATCTGGGGCAACGGGTTGATCTGTCACCAAGCCCCGGCCGGGGAGGAGAAAGAAACCAGCGCATTTTCGGGCCTGTCGCCGCATGGCAGGTCGGCGATATTCTGGCCCAGATCACACCGCCGGGCGGCATACGCCAAAGCCATATCGCCTATAAAACCGGTACCAGCTATGGCCATCGCGATGCGCTGGCACTGGGTTTTGACGGTCGCCATGTCGGGGCCGTCTGGATGGGTC
>JBKEDF010000066.1:0-10152 GCA_047975325.1 Pseudorhodobacter sp.
GATCATGGCGACAACGTCGGTGCGCGTGGATTATGGGGTAAATCCAATATGTACGAAGAAAGCGTTGCCAGTCCGATGATCGCGGTCGGGCCGGATTATCCAGGCAGGGTTTGCGAAACGCCAGTCAATTTGATTGCTCTTTCGGCCACGATAACTGATCATTTTGGGGTAGGGCTGAACAGCCCCGCTACCGTAAAGTCCCTGCGCGACATTGCGAATGAGGCCGATCAGCCTGATCGCGTGGTGTTTAGTGAATATCACGCAGCAGGGGCGGTATCGGGTGCGTTCATGTTGCGGCAGGGGCGCTGGAAATATATCCACTATGTCGGTTTCGATCCTGAGCTTTTCGATCTGGAAAATGATCCTGAAGAAGCCGACAATCTGGCAGCCGATCCCGATCATGCCGAGATACTGGCACATATGGCCACATTGCTCCGGAAAATCTGCGACCCGGCGGAGGTCGACGCCCAGGCCTTTGCTGATCAGGATGCGTTGATCGCAAGCTTTGGCGGGGTGAAAGCCGCGTCAATGGTTGGTGCCGCAGCAGCAGAGCCCATTCCCGATCACGACTGACCCTCAACAGCACGGAGCAAGCCATAGATAATCCTGCGATCCGCCATTCTCACCGGGAAGGTTTCGGGCGACCGAGCCGCCGGGTTTGACAGTTTCATGCGGCGGTTGGTCGATCCTGACGCATGGACGAGACCTATATCAAGGTGAGGGGGCTTGAGCAGCACCACCGTTTCATCAAACGGATTACCCGACCGATGCTGGGCTTCAACGCCTTCCATTCAGCCCAAGCAACGCTGGCCGGGATTGAGGCGGCGCACATGATCCGCAAGTGCCAGCTTCCCGCTACGGGCCAGACCGCATTTCAGCAGTTCTCGGCCCTCGCGGGGTAACTATGACCACACAAAGGCTTGCATATATGAAAACGGGAAACTTGCGAACCTTCAATGCCGTGTCCAGCCCGAAGGTTTCCGATCCCCAATTCGTTCCGGTGGTTCCTGTGGGGTGGTTACATCTTCCCATTCACCTTCCATGATGTCGTCAGCGCGGTAAGTGTTTTGTGCTGCGGCCATATTTACCACCTTCACCCGGGCGCCGATAAAGCCGATTACCCATTGCCGTATGGGCGGGACCAGCAGGAGAAAGCCTACGGTATCGGTGAAAAACCCGGGCGTCAGGAGCAAAAGACCCGCCAGTACGATTATTGCCCCATGGGCCATGGGTGACAGTGGATCACGCATCTGCTGCATCTCGCCGCGCAATTCCTCAATCACCCTGATTCCTTGCTGACGAACAAGAAAGGTCCCGATGATCCCGGTCAACAGAACCAGCCCCAGTGTCGGCCAGAGCGTAAGCCATCCGCCAACCGTTATGAAAAGCGCAATCTCGATCAGGGGAACGGCGATGAAGATCAGGAAAAGCCACATCTGGCAAAGGTCCTCTCGGGCGAAAGTTGCGGTGCGGACAGTGGACTTGCGTCTGCCCCTGCCCTACATAGGAGCAAAGATCAGGGATACCAACTCCCTGCCCCGTTTCAATCCGGCCCATGGGGCCTTTCGGAGGTCGTATGAACGACTCGCTGATCCAACTTCTGGTACTGGCTGCGATCGCTGTTTTTCTGATCCTGAAACTCCGGTCTGTCCTGGGTACGCGTGAGGGATTTGAAAAGCAGCCGCTGCCGCCCGAAGAAAACACCGCACGCGGCAATGAACGTTTCAAGGTGATAGATGGTGGCCCGGATCGCGATATCATCGACCATGTTGAGGATGGCAGTGCTGCCGCCAAGGCATTGGCCGAAATGAAGAAGGCGGATGATTCCTTCATCGTTTCGGAATTTCTGAATGGCGCGCGTGGCGCCTATGAAATGATCGTGATGGGTTTTGAAAACGGTGAATTGGAGGAAATCCGCCCATTCCTTGCCCCCGATGTCTTTGACACCTTCCAGGAGGCCATCCGCGCCCGTGAGGAACAGGGTCTGACCATCGAATCCAGTTTTGGCGGCATTCGTGAACTTTCCATTGCCGGTGCAGAATTTGATCCCGATACACGGGAAGGTGATATTTCGGTACGCTTCATCGGCGAATTGACGACTGTGGTCCGCGACAAGCTTGGTGAAATCATCGAAGGCTCGGATACTGAAATCAAACGCCAGCGCGACGTCTGGACCTTTTCGCGTCAGATGGGATCATCCGACCCGAACTGGTTGCTGGTCGCGACCGGGGAGTGATGCTTGCCGCATCCCGTATCTGGCTTGCCGGCTTTTTCCTGGGGCTGAACGTGGCGGCGGCCCCCGCACAGATGCTGGAATTTTCGGCACTGGAAGGCTGGGCCGAAGACGATCATCGTGCCGCCCTGTCGGTTTTCCTTGATAGCTGCGATTTGCTGGACGGGGCCGACTGGAGCCCGATTTGCCAGTTGGCGCCTCAGGCGATGAAAAGCCCGGAAGCCGCGCGAAGCTTTTTTGAACTGCTGTTTCAACCGGTACAGATCGGCGCGCCACCTGCCCTGTTTACCGGCTATTATGAACCGGAACTGGAAGGATCGCTTTTTCGCAGCAAACGTTTCGCCTATCCGATTTATTCTCCGCCGCCGGAGCTGGAGGCAGGTGAGGAATGGCTCACCCGGGCTGAGATCGAAACAACCGGTGCGCTTGATGACCGTGGGCTGGAACTTGCCTGGCTGGACGATCCGGTAGATGTGTTTTTCCTTCAGGTACAGGGATCTGGTAGGATCCGTTTGCCAAGTGGCCGGGTCATTCGCGTGGGATATGCGGGCCGCAACGGGCATGGTTATCGTTCCGTCGGGCAGGAAATGATACGTCAGGGATTGCGCGAACCGCATGAGGTATCGGCGCAGGATATCAAGGATTGGGTACGTGAAAATCCAGAGGAAGGCGCGGCATTGCTGCGTCACAATTCCTCTTACGTCTTCTTTCGTCGTCTGCGGGATCTGCCTGCCGAACTGGGTCCGATCGGGGCAATGGGCCGGTCTATTACCACGATGCGGAGCCTTGCCGTTGATCCGCGCCATACCCCCCTTGGCGCGCCGGTCTGGCTGGACAAGGAAGGTGGCCAGCCCTTGCAGCGGCTGATGGTGGCGCAGGATACCGGAGGGGCGATAAAGGGGCCGCAACGTGCCGATATCTTCTTTGGTACGGGTGAAAAGGCAGGAATCGAGGCGGGAACCATCCGTGATGGCGGGCGCATGGTGGTGCTTTTGCCGATCGAGCTGGCTTTTGCCATGTTCCCGGACAGCTGACCAATGAGCCGCCGCAGAACCCTGCATCCCGAAGAGGAAGAGCTTTGGAATGCGGTGGCAAAAACCGCACGCCCCATGCATTCGGAAAGGCTGCGACGCAAGCCTGATCAGGCAAAGGTCCTGCCACAACCGTTGCCCGGACCGGCGGCACTGCCTGCCTTCCGAATTGGCGAAAAGACGCCGCCCGCATTAACCCGCCCGGCCCCCTCGGCACCGATACAGATGGATGCCAGGGCCTTTGGCAAGATGAAACGCGGCAAGCTGGCACCCGAGGCAAGGATTGACCTTCATGGCATGACCCTGGCCGAGGCCCATCCCGCGCTGACTGCCTTTGTCCTGAATGCCCAGGCACGGGGAATGCGGCTGGTTCTGGTAATCACCGGCAAGGGAAAGCCGGGCCGTGATAGCGGCCCGATCCCGCAACGAACCGGGGTGTTACGCCAACAGGTCCCCCATTGGTTACGGCAGTCACCACTTTCGCTGGCAATCCTGGAAGTAAGCCAGGCCCATCTGCGCCATGGCGGTGGTGGCGCCTTATACGTCTATCTGCGGCGCAGGCGCTGATCAAAGCACATAGCGTGACAGATCCGTTGATTTCGCCAGTTCACCCAGATGGGTTTCGACAAATTCCGCATTCACGGTAACAGTTTCGCCGCTGCGATCCGGGGCAGTGAAGGACAGTTCCTCAAAAACCCGTTCCATGACGGTATAAAGCCGCCGTGCACCAATGTTTTCCACTGTCTGATTGACCTCCGCCGCAATGCGGGCCAGGGCAGCAATGCCATCCTCGGTAAAGCTGACATCGACTTTTTCCGTCCCCATCAGAGCGGTATATTGCCGGGTCAGGGCATTGTCGGTTTCGGTCAGGATGCGGATAAAATCCGCTTCGGTCAGTGCCCGAAGCTCCACCCGGATCGGCAGGCGGCCCTGCAATTCGGGCAGCAGATCCGAAGGTTTGGCAATATGGAAGGCCCCAGAGGCGATAAACAGGATATGATCGGTCTTGACTGGCCCGTGTTTCGTTGAAACCGTGGTGCCCTCGATCAGTGGCAGAAGGTCGCGCTGTACGCCTTCGCGGCTGACATCGGCGCCGCGCGCTTCGGCGCGTGCGCAGACCTTGTCGATCTCATCGATAAAGACGATGCCGTTTTCCTGTACCGCTTCCAGTGCTGCCTGCTTGATGACCTCATCATCCAGAAGCTTGTCGGCCTCTTCCCCGATCAGCAATTCATAGCTTTCGGCGACGGTAACCTTACGGCGTGTGGTGCGCTGAAAGGCCTTGCCAAACAGATCCTGCAGACCCTGCATCTGGATTTCCATGCCATTGCCCATTCCCATCATCGGAAAGGGGGAGGCGCTATCCGTCAGTTCAAGTTCGATCACGGTATCGTCCAGTTCACCCCGATGGAGCTTGCCGCGGAACATTTCCCGTGTCTGTTCGCGGGCATCTTTCCCGGCGATTGCCTCAATCACGCGATCTTCGGCGGCGCCCTGTGCGCGGGCCTTGACATCATCGCGCATACGTTCGCGGGTTTCGATCATTGCCGCATCGACCAGATCACGGATGATACTGTCCACATCACGGCCGACATAGCCGACTTCGGTGAATTTCGTCGCCTCCACCTTCAGGAAAGGGGCCTTGGCAAGCTTGGCCAGACGGCGGGAAATTTCGGTTTTGCCAACACCGGTTGGGCCGATCATCAGGATGTTCTTGGGGTAAACCTCATCACGGATATCATCGGCCAGCTGCTTGCGCCGCCAACGGTTGCGCAGGGCCACTGCGACGGCACGCTTGGCATCCTTTTGTCCGATGATGAAGCGATCAAGCTCCGAGACTATTTCGCGGGGGGTGAGGTCGGTCATATTGCCTCCGAATAGGGGGGAAGTCTGGATTTACCGGGAAAATCCGGCAGGGTTCGCATGAGGGTGTGGCGGGTTCGTTCCCAATAGCTGCCAAGAAGGACCAGCGAAATCCCCAGAACCAGAATGGCAAGCGCCGAATTGTCGAAGGCGCGAAACAACTGCATGACGGCATATCCCGCCCCGGATACAAGAAATGAACGCCGGTCGATGATCACCGCGATCACCGCCAGGATCAGAAGGAATGCCAGCAACGTAATCTGCGGGACGGTTCCGGGCTGGTCGATCAGACGCAGTGCCACGATATTCACGATCAACGGTGCAGAGGCCACATGCAGCCAGAAACCCGTTGCGGAACGTGTGGTCATCCGATGCGGATCCGACATGTCAAACCGCATCGCCAATATGAACAGGAGCAGCCCGAAAAAGACCGAAAGCGTCGATACCGCCCGATCCTGCAAGATGCCGGACAAATCCCCGACAGGGGGTAACAGGCCCATTTGTGCCAGAAAGGCCCAAAGCGTCCATAATACCGCTACCGCGATGATCAGCACTGAAAAGGGAACACGGTAGATCTGGTAATAGGCAAGCGTCACAAGGGCAACTGCCACCCAACAAAGCAACTGACCCGCATTTCCGGTCAGTCCCAAAAGGGTCACCAATATCATGCCGGTGAAATAAGTGGTGATCGCGGTCATGATTGCCAAGGCGATGGATGGGGCAACCATCCGCCGTTTCAGCGTGAAGTAGCGCGACAGCAATGCAAGGCCTGCCAGCGTCAATGCGGCCATGAAAAGTGCCGCAGGGGATCCGACACCCGTTTTGAAATCATAGACCATGCTGAAGGCCAGCGCGCTCCAGGCGCTGAACAGGATGGTTAATCCGACAACGATGAAGATCTCATTGAAACCACGAAAGAGGGTAAAGGGTTCTTCACCCGGGGCGGCGGATTCCACCGCATTGCGACGGTTTGAGGCCAGTGCGATCAATGAGGCAGCCTGTTCGGCGGTTACGATCCCCTGACCGACTGCCGCGCGCAGATCCTCCTTTTTGATCATGTCACTGCTCCGTTCCGGCTGCGTCAGGTGGCCTGTGTCGGTTCGGAAAGCCCGCCTTGTCAATCAGCAGGCCTGCCTGTTTTCCGTTTCTATATGGCGGGGGGAGGCAGGAGGTGCAAGATGGGCAGGCATCTCCTGCCGGGATCAACTGGCGCTGATCGTTTCAACCGTCAGATTGCCGTTGGTATAGACGCAGATATCGGCGGCGATCGCCATGGCCTTGCGGGCAATATCCCATGCGGGCAGGTCGGTTTCCATCAATCCGCGCGCTGCCGCCAATGCAAAATTTCCGCCTGACCCAATGGCGGCCACATCATGTTCGGGTTCCAGCACATCGCCGGCGCCGGTGATGACATAAAGATCCGTGCCATTGGTGACGATCAGCATTGCCTCCAGATTGCGCAGATACTTGTCCGTCCGCCAATCCTTGGCCAGTTCGACCGAGGCGCGGGCAAGCTGGCCGGGCATCGCCTCCAGCTTTTTTTCCAGCCGTTCCAGCAGGGTGAAGGCATCCGCGGTGGAACCTGCAAAGCCTGCAACCACATCATGCCCGCCGGGCGACAGCCTGCGGACCTTGCGCGCCGTTCCCTTGATGACCGTCTGGCCAAGGCTCACCTGTCCGTCACCTGCAACGACGACATCACCACCCTTGCGTACGGCAAGGATCGTCGTGCCATGCCAGCCGGGGAAATTTTCATCCGCCATAATGTCACTCCATTGAGTTTGACCCTATATGGCCGGGTCCCGGCAGCTTCACAAGGCAGGCACCAAATGAAAAGACGGCCCCGGGGGCCGCCTTTGCAAAAAATGGACAGGATCAGATTTCGGATTTGATCCAGTTATCCAGCGCTGCCTTGGGGGCCGCGCCAACCTTGTTGGAAACAACCTGCCCATCCTTGAACATGAACAGCGCCGGGATTCCGCGAACGCCAAGCTGTGCGGGGCTGTCGGGGTTTTCATCGACATTCACCTTCACGATCTTCACCTTGCCGGCATATTGATCCGAAAGTTCCTCCAGCGCGGGGCCGATCTGGCGGCAGGGACCGCACCATTCAGCCCAGAAATCCACGACAACGGGAATATCGGACTGGCGTACTTCGCTGTCGAAAGTTGCGTCGGTGACGGGGGTGGTGGCCATGATGGTTCTCCGGCAATGGCAAGGGTTGCCCGGGAAGGTAAGGACGCCCCCGGTCAAGGTCAAGGGAAGGTGGCACGGCCAAGCGCCGCCTTCACGCTATCGGGATCAAGCATCATCAGCCGCGCATGTCGCGTCCAGAGCAGCGCAAGATCGATCCGTCGGTTTGGCCAGATCTGTCCAAGGGCCTCCCCATAGGCGCCCATCTGTCGCAAAAGCCCTTCGGGGACATCTGAGGACCCTTCGGGCACCAGATGGTTCGATTTGAAATCAACGGCCAGGATATGGTCATCCTTCACGATCAGCCGGTCGATTGTGCCCAGCATGGTATGGCTGCCCAGTTTGGCGGTAATATCCACCTCGCTAAGCGTATCGGCACCAAAAAGTGGCGAAAGACCGGGATCGCGCAACACTTTGCCCGCCTCTTGCAGCAGGGCATCCACATCCTCCGCCCCGGGCAGCAGGTTCCGTGCCATGCGGGGCCAGTTGCATTCATCATATTGTGGTAAATGTTCCAGCAGAAGGTGCAATCGCGTGCCACGTGCCATTGCCGCGTCCTGCAGGGCGGCGTTTTCCTCCGGCGGGCCAAGATCACCCGGAAGCGCCTTGGCACCACCCAGGCGTGAGGGGTTTACGGGCTGGGCCGGGCGTTTGGCCTCCGGTGCAGGCTGGAGCGCCCAATCGGGGGTCTGCGTCGGGGGTCTGTTGTCCTGCCGGGCCTTCCGGGGCAGGGTTGATCCCCAATTGCCCGCAAGAAGGCGCAGGCCGCCATCATTTGTGGCCTCAGCATCAAGGCGAGCCATCCCGTCCCGGATCAGGTCATACCAGACGGGTGGTGCGTTTTCGCCAGCTGTCATCTTTCCCGCCGCCGCCACGATCAGCCAGCTTTGCGCCCGGGTCATGGCGACATAAAGCAGCCGCATCGATTCATCGATATCCTTTTCGCGCTGGGCCTCGCGATATTCATTCAGCAGATCGGGGGCCTGATCGGCGGGCATTTTCCAGACCGGATTGCCGGGCAGCGCGGCAATTTCACCCCGGTCGCGCAACTGGCGTGGCGCGGTATCGGGCAGGATCACGATGGGTGCCTCCAGCCCCTTCGCGCCATGGACCGTCATCACGCGGATCCTGTCGCCCGTACCATCCATCTGCCGCTTGACTTCCACATCGTCGTTTTCAAGCCAGCAAAGGAAGCCCGTCAGGCTTGGTACTTCGGCGCGTTCATAGGCCAGGGCCTGTGACAGAAGTTCATCGATGCCATCTTCGGCTTCGGCACCCAGCCGCGCCAGAAGCCGCTTTCGGCCGTCATGGCGCGTCAACAGCCGTTCGATCAGATCATAGGGGCGGAAGAAATCCGCCTGATCACGCAGATCGGTGAGGATCCGAAGGGTTTCACCCGCCTCCGTCTTCTTGCGCAGATTTTCCCAAAGTGAACCTTCCCGTCCATGGGCCAGTGCGAAAAGCTCCCGTTCCGACCAACCCAGAAGCGGGCTGCGCAGGGCAGCGGCAAGGGAAAGATCATCCTCCGCCGTGGCAAGAAAGGCCAAAAGCGCACGAATATCCTTGACCGCCAGTTCGGCACCCAGTTTCAACCGGTCCGCCCCGGCAATGGGCAGGCCTGCCGCCTTGCAGGCGGTGATCACCGCATTGAAGATCTGCGATCTGCGCCGCACCAGAATCAGGAAATCCCCCGCATGGCAGGGTCGCATTCCGTCCTTGCCCGGCACAGGATGGCCCGTGGTGATCAGATCGTGGATCGTTTCGGCCAGACGTCTGGCCAGCCTGTTGGCATGATGTTCCTGTCCGATCACATCGACCGGATCATACCATTCCGGCGGTTCGGGGTTTTCGGCAGGCTCGAATACCGGCCAAAGATCAATTCGCCCGGGCATATCTTCCCTGAAGGCGATATGGCGCATTTCCCCGCCCAGCGCCGCCAGCTGTTTATCGGGAAAGGTGGCATCAACCAGTCGCAGGATTACCGGTGCGGAACGGAAGGAATATTCCAACCGCAAATCGCGCAGGGGCTGGTCCACGCCTTGCAGCCGCTTGGCAAAAAAATCGCGTTTTTCGTCAAAGGCCCCGACATCGGCCCCCTGAAAGGAATAGATCGACTGTTTCTTGTCGCCGACGACAAAGATCGTCCGCGTGACCCCGGCCCGCGCCCCCGCGCCGCTGGTGAATTCCTGCGCCAGACGTTCGATCACCTTCCATTGCAGGGGGCTGGTGTCCTGCGCCTCGTCCACCAGAATGTGATCGATACCGCCATCCAGCCGGAACAGCACCCAGGCCGCGACGGCAGAATCGGTGAGCAGCCGGTGCGCGCGGGCGATCAGGTCGTCGAAATCGAGCCACCCCAGCCGCAGTTTGGCCGCCTCATAGGCCGCCAGAAAGGTGCGGGCGAAATCGTGCAGCACCTCGGTGCGCGCCAGCACCTCCGCCGCCAAGCGCGGTTCGCGCGCCGCCTCGACCCGCAGCATCAGCTGTTCCAGCTGCGGCAGGATATCGGCGAGCGCGGCCCGGACCGGCTTGGTCGGAAACCGGTCGGTTTTCGCCTGGAACGGGGCCTTGGCCGTCGCGCCGTACAGGAACACGTCCTCGAACGCCGCCAGCGCCCCGGCCCCCGGCACGGCCAGACCGTCCAGCCGCAGCCCGGCCTTGCGATCGGCGGGGCCGCTGCCCAGCAGCGCGGGGACCAGCCGGTCCAGCAACGCCCGCTCATGGCCCAGAAACACGCTGTCCAGCACCTGCGCCATCCCGGGCACCGCGTCGAACCCGAGCGCCTGCGCCGCCCACGGCCCCGCATCGAACCCGTCCCGCCAGCGCAGGATC
>JBKEDF010000076.1:0-28202 GCA_047975325.1 Pseudorhodobacter sp.
TACCGCTACAAAGCCAGTTCAGAAGCCGCAAAGAAAAAGAGAAAGGAGACGCCAACATTGACCACAACATGACCGCTGAGGCATAACCAAAGGTGGGTCAGTTCTCGGTGAAAATACCGGGTCACTTCTCAGCGGAAATCAACAGATCCTTGAAGAAAAGGCCCGCACGACCTCTGCACCACGCTCCGCCCGGGAAGAGTTGTTCGAACTCGCCTTCGAATTCCTCTCAAGCCCTTATGATATATACAAAAAAGGCACTCTTTCAGTGAAGAGAACGGCCCTCAGACTTGCCTTTCGGGAGCCTGTTTCCTACTGCCGAAACACGGGTGTTCGAATCCCGGAATTATCATTTCCGTTCAGGGTCTTAGAGGGACTTTCAAGGGGTGATTTTGAAGTGGCGCACCCGAGAGGATTCGAACCTCTGGCCTCTGCCTTCGGAGGGCAGCGCTCTATCCAGCTGAGCTACGGGTGCACGCGGGTTAGGTAGCGAAGATGGGCACTGGTTGCAACGACAATTCATCTGCCATCAGCTGAAAAGTTCATGGCAAAGTTCCAGCGCGGAAATCAGCGCATCCACCTCTGCCTCGGTATTATACATGGCAAATGACGCCCGGCAGGTGGCCGTTACTCCGAAATAATCCAGCAATGGCATCGCACAATGGGTACCTGCGCGTACGGCAATACCGCGTTTGTCAAGCACGGTGGAAATATCATGGGCATGGGCCGCCCCATCCAGGGTAAAGCTGAAGATTGCCCCCTTGCCCGCAGAGTTGCCCTGTATGTTCACCCAGTTCAGCCCTGACAGGCGTTCCTGCGCATAGGCCCGGAGCCGCGTTTCATGCGCCGCGATATTTTTCAGGCCGAGGCCCATCAGGTAGTCCAGTGCAACACCAAGGCCGATTTGCGGCACGATCCCCGGTGTTCCGGCTTCGAATCTCATCGGGGGGGCTGCCCAGGTAATCTGTTCCCGTCCAACCTCCCGGATCATGTCGCCGCCGCCCAGAAAGGGGCGCATCTCCGCCATCCGTTCCCGCCGGATAAAGATCGCCCCGGAACCGCTTGGCCCATAAAGTTTATGGCCGGTGATCGCGTAGAAATCACAATCCAGGGCCGCGACATCAACCGGCATGTGCACCGCCGCCTGCGACCCGTCAACCAGAACCGGCACGCCCCTGTCCCGCGCGCCTGCGCAAATCCGGGCAACATCGACAACGGTACCCGTCACGTTGGACATATGGGTAATGGCAACAAGTTTCGTCCTGGGGCCGATTGCGGCCAGAACCGCCTCCGGATCAAGGTCACCATTGCTGTCACATTCGACCCATTTCAGCACCACCCCCTGCCGTTCGCGAAGGAAATGCCAGGGAACGATATTGGCGTGATGTTCAAGGATCGACAGCACGATCTCATCGCCCGGCTGCAGGCGGGGCGCCGCCCATGCATAGGAAACCAGATTGATCCCCAATGTCGAACCGGTGGTGAAAACCACCTCCTCCTCGGATGGGGTGTTCAGGAAACGCGCAACCGTTGCGCGGACGGCCTCATAGCGGTCTGTCGCGAGGTTGGAAAGGTAATGCAGCCCCCGATGCACATTGGCATATTCTTCCGCATATCCACGGGTAATCGCATCGATCACCACCTGTGGCTTTTGCGCTGAGGCCCCGTTGTCAAGGTAAACCAGCGGTTTGTCATTCACCTTCCGGGAAAGGATCGGAAAATCCGCACGAACAGCATTGATATCGAACATCTCAAGCTCCGCCAGGGATCGGACCCACAAAAATCGTCAACAGAATGGCCAAAAGGACACCCATCAGCACCAGAAGCGCAAAAACCGCAAGAAAGGACAGGAAGACCGAACGGTAGCCATGCAATTCCGTGACGAAATTCGCCAATACCCAGAAAAAGACCACCAATCCGGCAAGACCGATCACATCGGAAAGCGGTGGCAGGATCAGCAGCGCCACGATTTGCAGAAGCTGCGCGCAGAGCAGGACAAACTGCAACCAGGTGACCAGAAGGATCGCCTCAGCAAAACTTGCCTTCCGCGTACTGTGTATCAACCCCATGCGATGGACCAGAAAAACCGAGACGACCATGACCATGCCTTGCACAATCGCCGTCCGGATCGGGCTGGCCATCAGCCCGCCCAGCATTTCCTGCATCGGTGCAGGGCTCAGCGCAAAGCTCAGATGGGTCAGGAACGCGGATCCCACCGCCATCAGGAACAGCGCCATCCAGGCGAAATCCGCCCCCAACCCCATGGCCATGATCCGCCGGGCAGCCAAACGGGGGGTAATAACCGTTTCCTGTACAAGCCCCATGATTGCCCTGAATGAAAAATCCATGCTCAATGCCTCGCTTCCGAGAGATTGATGACCCAGAACACCAGAAAGGCAAGCCCCGTCAGCACCGCAATCGATGTCAACCCCGGCCCGGCACCGATCATCCCGGCCACAAGCCCTTGCAACAACATCAACGGGCTGATCGTGACCAGCGCCCAGAAAAGGGCAAGTCGCGCCCGGTAATGGTCGCCCTGCCCGCCAAGCGCCCGGCTGATCCACTGCCCGACCGCCGCGACAAGATACCAAAAGGGAATCAGCGCCAGCAGGGCCAGCCCGGCAGCCACCAGCCTTTGTGTCATCGGCACTTCGGGTTGCAGAAAGCTCGCCCGGCTGGCCTGCGGCCATTGCGCGATGAAAATCACGATCATGAAGGTCAGCAGCAAGGTAAAGGCGAAAGGTTCCGAACGGGGCCTTTGCAGATGCCTGCGTATCACCTGGCGCGGGTGGCGCCAGCTTGCCACGATATCCCGCGTGACCGACATTCAGCCCCGATCCGGGCTTTCATGCCGTGCAAGCCAGTTTTCCAGCCGGACCCGGAGGCTTTCGGCGATGTCATCATTTTCGATTTCATCCAGCGCCTCGGACAGGAATGCCAGCACCAGCAGCGATTGCGCCTCCCGTTCCGGCACCCCGCGTGAACGCAGGTAGAACAACGCGGTTTCATCGATCGCACCAGAGGTCGACCCATGCGAACACTTCACGTCATCGGCATAGATCTCCAGTTCCGGCTTCGCCAGAAACTGGCTGTCATCATCCAGAAGCAGGCTCTGGCTGATTTGATAGCCATCTGTCTTCTGCGCGGCCTGTTCAACCAGGATCTTGCCCTGAAACACCCCTGTCGCGCCGTTCTTCAGCACTTTCTTGAAAACCTGACGGCTTTCACATCCCTCTGCGGCATGCGTAACGAAAACCGTGTCATCATGGTGAAAGTTTCCGTCGCCCACCACGGCGGCAGCGGCATGCGCAATCCCCGCCTCACCCAGCAATTCGATCACCGTTTCATTGCGGGTCAGATGGCCATTGGCAGTAAGGGTAAAGCTTTTGAATTGTGATTGCTGTTGCAGTCGCGCAAAGATATGCGTCACCGCACGGCGTTCATGATCACGGCCCTGCGCGCGGATATGATGGAAACGCCCGCCGTCGGCGATATCAACCTCCATCACCTTGTTGAACCGTGCAGCAGCCGGGCCGTTTTCCAGAAGCGTAAGCTCTGCGCCGGATTCAACCCTGATGCAATGGTGAAGAATAGCATCTGAACTATCTGAATTATGAAGATAAATCAGGGAAACAGGTCGCGTAACCTTGTCCGTTACCCGGATCAAAACTCCGTCCTGCGCAAAGGCGGTATTAAGGGCGGCCAGCGGTCGTGCAACCGGGTCCTGGCCCCGGGCCTCCAGCACACCATAGAGATCCCGTGCCCAATGGATTTCCCCACCTTCTGCCAGACGGGAAATTTCCACCCCGGCAAGCGCCGGATCATCGGAAGCCTCCGCATCGAAAACGCCATCGACAAAAACAAGGCGCAGCCGGTCAATTTCGGAAAACACCATGGTTTCATCATCGGTGACGAAGGGGGCCGCGGCGATGGGGTCCGCCGCAGTCAGGCTGGACGGATCGGTATAGCGCCAATATTCGTCACGCCGATCGGGCATGCCCATGGTCGAAAGACGCGTCAGGGCCTCACTTCGGGCCATTTCCGACCAATCACCCCGGGGCAGGTCCAGCCCGGCAATCCGGGCTTCCAGCGTATCCGCCTTGCGTTGTGCCAGCGCCATCACACCACCTCCGACAGGATCCCGGCATAGCCGTTTTCCTCAACCTCCAACGCCAGTTCCGGCCCGCCCGTCTTCACGATGCGGCCTTCTGCCATGATATGCACGACATCGGGTTTGATATGATCCAGAAGCCGTTGGTAATGCGTGATGACCAGAAAACCGCGTCCGGCATCACGCAATGCGTTGACGCCCTCAGCCACCAGTTTCATCGCATCCACATCAAGGCCGGAATCGGTTTCATCAAGGATGCACATCTTCGGCTCCAGCATTGCCATCTGCAGGATTTCGTTGCGCTTCTTCTCACCGCCCGAAAAGCCGACATTGACCGGCCGCTTCATCATATCGGCATCAATTTTCAATGCCTTGGCCTTTGTGCGGACAAGTTTCAGAAAGTCGCCTGCCGACAATTCTTCCTCACCGCGTGCCTTGCGTTGCGCGTTCAGCGCGGTGCGCATGAAGGTCATATTGCCGACACCGGGAATTTCCACCGGGTATTGAAAGGCTAGGAACAACCCGGCCGCCGCGCGCTCCTCGGGTTCCATATCCAGCAGGTCTTCCCCCTCCAGGGTGGCCGCGCCTTCCGTCACGTCATAACCATCGCGGCCCGACAGCACATAGGAAAGCGTCGATTTCCCTGATCCGTTCGGGCCCATGATGGCATGGACCTTCCCCGCCTCTACCACCAGATCCACGCCCTTGAGGATTTCCTTGTCTTCTTCTTCAAGTTTGACATGCAGGTTCTTGATTTCCAGCATTTTTTTACCCTTGTATCCATGGCGGTGCCACACCGCCCCGCAAAAGCCCGCAGGCTTTCTGCCATTCAAATTTCCTTCGGGGACCTATCCCACGGAGCCTTCCAGTGAGATTGCAACGAGGCTCTGCGCCTCCATTGCGAATTCCATCGGCAGCGCCTGAAGCACTTCCTTGCAGAACCCGTTCACAACCAGCGCGACGGCCTCTTCCTCATCCATTCCCCGCGAACGGCAATAGAACAGCTGATCATCATCAACCTTCGATGTCGTCGCCTCATGTTCCACCCGGGATGAATTATTCTTGACCTCGATATAGGGCACGGTATGCGCGCCGCATCTGTCACCGATCAACAGGCTGTCGCATTGGGTATAGTTGCGGCTGTCCTTTGCCTTGGGGTGCATGGAAACCAGCCCACGATAGGTGTTTTGTGCCTTACCCGCCGAGATGCCCTTGGACACGATCCGGCTTTTGGTGCGTTTGCCTAGATGAATCATCTTCGTGCCGGTATCGGCCTGCTGGGCGTTGTTCGCGATGGCGATGGAATAAAATTCGCCCTGGCTGTCATCGCCCCGCAGGATGCAGGAGGGATATTTCCAGGTGATCGCCGATCCGGTTTCCACCTGGGTCCACATGACCTTGGCCCGGTCGCCCCGGCAATCGGCGCGCTTGGTGACAAAATTATAGATCCCGCCACGGCCTTCCTCATCGCCCGGATACCAGTTCTGAACGGTGGAATATTTGACCTCCGAATCCTCCATCACGACGATTTCCACCACGGCGGCATGAAGCTGCGCCGTATCGCGCTTCGGCGCCGTACAACCTTCAAGATAGCTGACATAGCCGCCCTTGTCGCAAATGATCAGCGTACGTTCGAACTGACCGGTATTTTCGGCATTGATGCGGAAATAGGTGCTCAGTTCCATCGGGCAGCGCACACCCGGCGGGATATAGACGAAGCTGCCGTCGGAAAAGACTGCCGAATTGAGCGTGGCAAAGAAATTATCCGATTGCGGCACGACCGTCCCCAGATATTTCCGGACAAGTTCGGGATAGTCCCGGATCGCCTCGGAAATCGGGCAGAAGATCACGCCGGCCTTGGCCAGTTCGGCCTTGAAGGTCGTGCCGACCGAAACGGAATCGAAAACCGCATCCACGGCAACCTTGCGCCCCTCTGCCGCAGTTTCAGCAGCACCTTCAACCCCAGCCAGAACCATCTGTTCCTTCAGGGGAATCCCAAGCTTTTCATAGGTCGCCAGAAGTTTGGGATCAACCTCATCAAGGCTCTTGGGTTTTTCCACCATGCTCTTGGGTTTGGCGTAGTAATACTGATCCTGGTAATCGATTTCAGGGTAGTTCAGCATCGCCCAACGCGGTTCTTCCATCTGCTGCCAACGCCGGAATGCCTTCAGACGCCATTCCAGCATCCATTCGGGTTCTTCATTCTTTTCGCTGATCAGCCGGACAATATCCTCATTCACGCCCTTGGGCGCAAATTCGGTTTCGATATCAGTTTCCCAGCCGTGCTTGTACTTGCCAGCCATGGCCTGGACGGTTTCGATCGTCTCGCGATCCACACCGTCACGAACCTCAAGGTCAAGTTTTTCCATGGCGGTCATTCTGGCCTCTCTTCCTTCCGGGACCGGCCCGGTCATACATTCTCAGCGGCACGGTGGCCGAAACGTTTCCATTGCCCGATCCACGCATCGGCGAATCGCAGCACCTCACCCTCATTCACGGCGGGGCCCAAGGACACCCGGATCGCCGAAGCGGCTGCTTGCGTATCAAGCCCCATCGTGGTCAGCACGCGGCTGGCCCGGACCTTGCCTGAAGAACAGGCCGACCCCGCCGAAACAGCGAATCCCGCAAGATCCATCTGCATCACCTGGGTTTCACCCTTCCAGCCCGGCGTCGCAAGACAGAGCGTGTTGGGAAGGCGCGGCCCTTGGTTCCCGACGAAAATAGTCTTATTTGCCGCGCTCGACAATGCCTTTTCTAGAATATTTCTAAGTTCCGCCACGCCATCCCATATTCCATTGGCAAGATCCTGCGAAGCTGCCTCTGCCGCAGCCCCGAAACCCGCGATTCCAATCAGGTTTTCAGTGCCCGCGCGCCGTCCCATTTCCTGACCGCCACCACAAATCCGCGCGGCCAGATCCAGCCCACGCCTGATAATCAATGCCCCGACCCCCTTTGGGCCGCCAATCTTGTGGGCGGAAACGAATCCCATCTCCACCCCGGACCAATCAAAGGCAAAGGGGATCTTGCCAAACCCCTGCGTCAGGTCCGAAACCGCCACCGCCGGGGAAAGATCCTGTACGATCCCGGTTTCGGAATTGGCAAGCTGCACCGCGACCGCGCCCGTTTCGGGCAGGCCGATTCTGCCCTGCCCGTCCACAGGCAGGTCGGCTTCGCACCAGGCCAGAACGGCATCATGTTCCACCCCCGCACAGCGAAGCCCACGCCCCGCACAGGCCAGGGCCGCAGCCTCGGTCGATCCGGAAACGAACACGACATCCGACGCCTCCGCCCCAAGGGCCGTTGCCAGCTGCGCGCGCGCCCTTTCCATCAACGACCGCGCCGCGCGCCCCTCGGCATGAACCGAAGAGGGGTTTCCCACGACATCCATCGCCGCGATCATGGCAGCGCGCGCCTCGGGCCGCAGCGGCGCGGTGGCGTTCCAGTCCAGATAACTTCGCCGGATCACGCCCACCCCCCAAGCCAAAACGGGGCCATGGTCGCCCTATGCCATCGGGGCTGCCAGTTCATTCCTCATCCACCACGCGAAAGAGGGCCGGGACCGCCGGACAGGGGGTCATCTCATTTCGGATCACATCCGAAAGGCGGGTCTGATGCAAAAATACGTAAACATGGGCCGAAAGCCCTTCCCAGAGCCTGTTCGAAAGGCTTTGGGAACGGCTGCCCGACACCCCGCCGGAGGCCCCGGCCCCCGCCTGCAGCGCATTCACGGTTTCCTCCACCGCTTCCATCACCTCACTGACACGGATCGCGTCAGGGCTGCGTGCCAGACGATAACCGCCGCCCGGGCCGCGCACGGCCTCCACCAGCCCTGCCCGGCGCAGCTTGACAAACAGCTGTTCCAGATATGGCAGGGATATATCCTGTCGTTTGGAAATTTCAGCCAGCGAAACCAGCGTGTCATCCTTGACCAGCGCCAGATCCACCAGCGCAACCATCGCATAACGCCCCTTGGTGGAGAGTTTCATGCCACGACCTCCCGCAATTTCGCTTCTCCATTGACCTGCCGCGGCAGGCCGCTTAACTCACTGTCTAGGCTCTGATCGCCGATCCGGCGGCCAGTTTTGAAACGTTCTAAATAGACGCGCCCGTCTTGTCTACCAGGACCCGCGCCGGAAAGAAGCAGGCGACGCCGATGCCCGAAGTCATTTTCGCCGGTCCCGAGGGCCGCCTTGAAGGCCGTTATCACCCACAGAAGGAACGCGACGCACCTATCGCAATCGTGCTGCACCCGCATCCGCAATTTGGCGGCACGATGAACAACAAGGTTGTCTATAACCTTCACTACGCCTTTTACAACATGGGCTTTACCGTCTTGCGCTTCAACTTCCGCGGTGTCGGGCGCAGTCAGGGTGAATATGATCAGGGGGTTGGGGAACTGTCCGATGCAGCCTCCGCGCTCGATTATCTGCAATCGATGAACCAGAATTCCAAACATTGCTGGGTCGCGGGGTTTTCCTTTGGTGCCTGGATCGGCATGCAGCTTCTGATGCGGCGACCGGAAATCACCGGGTTCATCTCCGTCGCGCCGCCCGCCAACATGTATGATTTTTCCTTCCTCGCGCCCTGCCCGTCCTCGGGTCTGATCATCAACGGCACGAATGACAAGGTCGCCCCGCCCAAGGATACCCTGAGCCTGGTGAACAAGCTGCATGAACAAAAGGGCATCACCATTACCCATGATCAGGTCGAGGGCGCGGATCACTTCTTCAAGGATGAAGAAACACATATGAATCCGATGATTTCGACCGTCACGCAATATGTGCAGCGTCGCCTCGGCGAAACGACACGGTAACCCATGGACGGACAATGACAGCGCGTCTGGACAGCCAGTTCGCCTTTCTTGCCGAGGCTGACCGGCTGAAATCCGTGCTGCGGGCCAATACGCTTTGCGATGGATCGCGGCGCGAAAATTCCGGGGAACACAGCTGGCATCTGGCGCTTTATGCCCTGGTTCTGGCAGATCAGGCCCAGCCGGGCGTGGATATCAACCGGGTGATCCGCATGCTCCTGCTGCATGACCTGGTGGAAATTGATGTTGGCGATGTACCGCTTCATTCCGCAGGGGGCGAGGCCCATGGGTCGGCAGAGGTCCAGGCTGCGGAACGCAAGGCGGCAGAACGGATTTTTGGACTTCTTCCCAATGATATAAGCGATGAGTTTCGTGCAATATGGGAAGAATTCGAAGCGGCGGAAACCCCGGAGGCCATTTTTGCCAAATCGCTCGACCGGGTCCAGCCGGTGATGCAGAATTTTGCCTCGGGTGGCGGCACGTGGCGCGACTATGATGTCACCTATGAACAGATCGAAACGCGTGTCGGGCGCAAGATCAAACGCGGCGCGCCGGGGATCTGGGCCGTCCTTGCCCCGAAACTCCGGCACTATCTGGACAGGATGGCGCGGGATTAGGCAATACGCTGAATTGCGGTGGCCCGTCAGGCCGGATCAATTTCGCCGTAATCCGATATCGTCGCCAGATCGACAAGATCTATTTGCAGCCCGGCCTGCCGCAGGGACCCCGGACGATAGGGTTTTCCGCGCCAATGCCCGGGATACCTTTCCGGCATGACCCGCCAACGCGCAATCGCCGGATCGGCGACCATCGCAGCCGCCTCTGGCCCCTTACGCCAGCGCCCCGTTACGCCCAGCACCTTTTGCAACGGGGATTTTCCCTTGCTCTGGTTGAAAAGCGGCCCCTTCAGATCACAGTTTTTCCCAAAAGCCCGAAGCTGGTCCATGTCGATCCCGAGCCCCTGCTCCATCGCGCCCTGTGCAATCCAGATCAGGGCGATGGCCGAAAGGCTGACAAGATCACCCCCGCCCCCGACGGCACCATGTACCCCGGCAAACCATTCCTGCCGGTAATCGCCCGCCGCTTCCTCCTTGCGCAAAACAGGCAGATTGGTCCAGAGCGTCGGCATGAAACTGCGGCGTTGTTCATCCAGGGCCACGGCGTGGCGCGCAGATTTCACAAATCTCGACAGTCTGGTGTTATGGAAACGGTATTTGCCGTTCAACATACGCGCGGGCAGCCCCCAATGCGACGGGATCCCCAAAGCACCGACCGTATCCCATACACCAAGATAGGACACGCGAAAGGGATGACCTGCCGGATATCCATTATCCGCCCGCCATTTCGCCTCCTGCCCGCTGGTCGTGATCCAGGGGGAGATATCCAGGCGCAATTTGAGGCTTGCCTCGGTATCGGGGTCCGTCTCCTTGTCGCGATTGCGATAATGGGCAAAACATCTTGCCACAGCTGCGTCATCCGCCTTTTGCGGCAGGCCACAATTGCGGATCAGCCCAACCAGGGATCGCGCAGTATAGGCCCCGCGGGAGAAGCCGAAAACATAGATCTCATCACCCGGTTCATAATGCCTGGCCAGATTTTGGTAGGCCATAGCAATCCTCTTATCGAGGCCGAATCCCATTGCCCCACCCGATATCTTCTCATTCAGGCGCTCCAGCCAGCCGCCACCCTCCGGCACACCGACACCATGAAAATAAAGCGCAACCTGTTCAATCTCCTCCTGCCCGGCCGGATGCCGGGCGGCCGGCAACACCATGAGCGCCATGCGACGCACATTCGTAGGGTGGGGCTGGTCGGCACTGTTCCAGGTTCCGTCGCAAAATACAGCGATACGTTTCATCCGAATGCCTTATGTAATTGCTGAATTGGAAATACGGGCAGTCTTGCCCAAATCGGCCTATCTGGCAATCATTACGGGGCGTCTTTCTTGCATACAATCGCATACCATATTCCCTGAAACCCCTTTTTCCGCTATAGCACCCCTGTCTGCTTCCCGTGGAAAACGGGAACGACCGTATTTCATGTTCGGGGTCGGTTTCCTGCTGATTGGCAGCCTTGGGAATTCCGAATTCAATATAGGGACGATTTGCACTAAGACCCCGGCAACCACACCCATCTGACCAAGAGGCCCCAATGACCAAGATCAAGGTAGCCAACCCCGTTGTTGAACTTGACGGCGATGAAATGACCCGGATCATGTGGGATTTCATCAAGAAAAAACTGATCCTGCCCTATCTCGACATCGACCTGAAATATTACGATCTCGGCATTGAGGAACGTGACCGCACGGATGATCAGATCACGGTGGATGCAGCCGAAGCAATCAGGAAACATGGTGTTGGCGTGAAATGCGCGACCATCACCCCCGATGAGGCGCGGGTAGAGGAATTCGGGCTGAAAAAAATGTGGCCTTCCCCCAATGGCACGATCCGCAACATTCTGGGCGGGGTGATTTTTCGCCAGCCGATCATCTGCCAGAACGTGCCGCGCCTCGTGCCGGGCTGGACAAGGCCGATTGTCGTCGGGCGCCATGCTTATGGCGATCAGTACCGCGCGACGGATTTTCATTTTCCCGGCAAGGGCAGGCTCACAATGAAATTCGTAGGCGAAGACGGCACCGAAATCGAACGTGAAGTCTTCGACGCCCCCTCCGCCGGGGTCGCGATGGGGATGTATAACCTTGACGCCTCGATCATCGACTTTGCCCGGGCCTCGTTCAATTACGGGCTCAACCTGGGCTGGCCGGTCTACCTGTCAACCAAGAATACCATCCTCAAGGCCTATGACGGCCGCTTCAAGGACCTTTTCCAGAAGATCTATGAGGAAGAGTTCGAGGAAAAGTTCAAGGCAAGGGAAATCTATTACGAACACCGGCTGATCGACGATATGGTCGCCTCATCGCTGAAATGGTCGGGCGGCTATATCTGGGCCTGCAAGAATTACGATGGCGATGTGCAATCCGACACGGTGGCGCAAGGATTCGGATCACTTGGCCTGATGACTTCTGTCCTGATGACGCCAGATGGCAAAACGGTTGAATCGGAAGCCGCCCATGGCACGGTCACCCGCCACTACCGCCAGCATCAGGAAGGCAAGGAAACCTCGACCAATTCCATCGCCTCGATCTATGCTTGGACGGGGGCGCTCAAACATCGCGGAAAACTGGATGAAAACGCCGCGCTGCTGAACTTCGCGGAGGTTCTGGAAAAAGTGACGGTGCAATGCGTGGAGGACGGGTTCATGACCAAGGACCTCGCACTGCTGGTCGGCCCTGAACAGCAATGGCTCACGACCATGGGTTTCCTTGAAAAGGTCGATGAATACCTGAACAAGGCCCTGCGCTGATAATCAGGGCCTGTTCGCGGCGGCGCATAACCCTGACTGCCAGGTCCCACGAACCGCATCCCAGGGGGCGGGCCGGTCTGCTCTGGCCTTCCCTCATGGCTTCTGTTATCGCGGCGGCGCAGCAAGGAAACGCCCATGGATCTCCGTAATATCGCCATTATCGCCCATGTCGACCACGGCAAGACAACGCTTGTCGACGAACTTCTGAAACAGTCCGGAACCTTCCGTGACAACCAGGCGCTGACCGAACGCGCCATGGACAGCAACGAGATCGAACGTGAGCGCGGGATCACCATCCTGGCCAAGGCGACCTCGGTGGAATGGAAAGGAACGCGCATCAATATCGTGGACACGCCCGGCCACGCCGATTTCGGCGGCGAGGTGGAACGGATCCTGTCCATGGTTGATGGTGTCGTCTTGCTGGTCGATGCCGCCGAAGGCCCGATGCCACAAACCAAATTCGTCACATCCAAGGCTCTGGCACTGGGGCTGCGCCCGATTGTCGTGCTCAACAAGGTGGACAAGCCCGATGCGGAACCAGACCGCGCGCTGGATGAGGTTTTTGACCTTTTCGCCAATCTCGGCGCTTCGGATGACCAACTTGATTTCCCGCATCTCTATGCTTCCGGCCGGTCCGGCTGGGCCGATACCGAACTGGACGGCCCGCGCCAGAACCTCGATTCGCTTTTTGACCTGATCGTGGATCATGTTCCTGCACCCGGGCAGATCACCGCCACGGCGGAACCTTTCCGCATGCTTGCCACCACGCTTTCGGCAGATCCGTTTATCGGTCGGATCCTGACCGGACGGGTGGAAACCGGCACGGTGAAGGTGGGCGCGCAGCTCAAGGCCCTGTCGCGCGAGGGTGACCGGGTTGAACAGTTCCGTGTCACCAAGATCCTGGCTTTCCGCGGTCTTGCACAACAACCCATCGATGAGGCCGTGGCCGGTGATATCGTCACCATCGCGGGCATGACCAAGGCAACCGTGGCCGATACACTTTGCGATCCCGCAATCGAGGCCCCCCTGCCTGCGCAACCCATCGACCCCCCCACAATCACCGTGACCTTCGGCATCAATGACAGCCCCCTCGCGGGGCGGGACGGATCAAAGGTGCAGTCCCGCGTAATCCGTGACCGGCTGATGAAAGAGGCCGAACAGAATGTCGCGATCCGCATCGCCGATACACCGGGGGGCGAGGCCTTTGAGGTTTCGGGCCGGGGCGAATTGCAAATGGGTGTTCTGATCGAAAACATGCGCCGCGAAGGTTTCGAACTTTCAATTTCCCGCCCGCGCGTCATTCTGCGCGACGAAGGGGATGAAAGGCTCGAACCGATCGAGGAAGCCATCATCGATGTCGATGACGAATATACCGGCGCGGTAATCGACCGGCTGACCGGCGAACGCAAGGCCGATCTGGTTGAAATGAAACCTGCAGGTGCAGGCAAGACCCGGATCGTGGCCCATGTCCCGTCACGCGGGCTCATTGGCTATCACGGTCAATTCCTGACCGATACGCGCGGCACCGGTGTGCTGAACCGCATTTTCCACGGCTGGGCACCGCATAAGGGCCCGATCCAGGGGCGTCGCCAGGGCGTGCTGATCTCCATGGAGAACGGTACTTCGGTTGCCTACGCACTTTGGAACCTCGAAGAACGCGGCCGCATGTTCATCGGTGCGCAGGAAGCCGTTTATGAGGGCATGATCATTGGTGAACACAGCCGGGACAACGATCTTGAGGTCAATCCCCTCAAGGGAAAGAAGCTTACCAATGTCCGTGCATCAGGCTCGGATGAGGCAGTGCGCCTGACCCCCCCTGTTCGCATGAGCCTCGAAGAGGCCATCGCCTATATCGACGATGACGAACTGGTGGAGGTCACGCCCAAAATCATCCGCATGCGCAAGCGCCATCTGGATCCGCATGAACGGAAACGCGCCGCCCGGGCGGGCTGATCATCCCGCCCCGGTCAGTCGGAAACCGGTCAGTCGGAAATCTCGACGACCAGCAATTCGCGTTCCGCCGCATCACGCGCATGGGACAGCGCTTCCTGGTATTCGGGGCTGTGATAACAGGTCTCCGCCGCCTCCACGCTGGGAAAGCGCGCGACAACGTTACGCGGGCGTTCACGCCCTTCCAGTTGCACGAAACGTCCCCCCCGGGCGATGAAGGCACCACCGTGTTTTTCGATCGCGGGGCCTGCAAGCTTCGCATAACGGCCATAGGCGTCTTCATCTGTCACGGTCACATGGGCAATCCAGAGTGCGGGCATTTTCCTGTTCTCTCTATATTCCGTCCACAACAACGATATCGCGCAGACTGCTCGCCAGCGCAATCGGCAGAATTTCCTGATAGGCGGGGGAATTGTACCAGGCGAGCGCGGCCTGCCGATCCGGAAACTCGATTATCACATGACGTTCCGGGCTTTCACCTTCGACCTGATCCTGCGGCCCCCCCTTCACCAGAAACCGCCCGCCCGCCTTTTCGGCAAGCACCACGGTCTGGCTGGCATAGGTCTGGTATTTTTTCATATCGGTCACGGTAATCCGTGCAATGATATAGGCGCTCATCCTTTCTCCTCCCCTGCCTTCCGGGCGGGCGCGGGCGTGATTACCCCGCCAGCGCCGCTTCCACCGCTGCGACCGCCTCATCGGCGCGGGCCGCATCCCGGCCGCCGCCCTGCGCCAGATCAGGACGACCGCCGCCGCCCTTGCCGCCAAGTTCCGCCACGGCAAGGCGCACCAGATCAACCGCGGAAATCCGATCCGTCAGGTCCTTGGTAACACCTGCCGCCACGGCCGCCTTACCCCCGGTATCCGCAATGACAAGGGCCACCCCGGATCCGAGACGGGCCTTCATTTCATCCACAAGCCCGGGAAGATCCTTTCCGGACACGCCCGAAAGAACCTGGGATATCACCTTCAGCCCATTGACCTCCTTGATGGCCGGGCCTTCCGCTCCGCCACCCGACATCGCCAATTCCCGTCGCAATTGCGCAACCTCGTTTTCAAGCTTGCGACGTTCTTCCAGAAGCACCCTGGCCCGCGCCGCCGTATCGGCCGGCGTTACCTTCAGAACCGAGGACACATCCGCCAGTTGCCGCGCCTGCGCTTTCACAAAATCAAGCGCGCCTTCACCAGTCAGCGCCTCGATCCGCCGCACCCCGGCGGAAGAGGCCGAATCTCCCAGAAGAATACAGAGCCCGATCTCCCCCAACCGGGTCACATGGGTCCCGCCGCAAAGTTCCAGGCTGTAGGTCCTGCCATCCATGCCCTTGCCGGAACCTTCCAGTTCCCCCATGGAAACCACACGCACCTCATCGCCATATTTTTCGCCGAAAAGTGCCTGCGCACCGATTGCGCGCGCATCATCGGGGGTCATGATCCGGGTTTCGACCCTGCCATTGCCGCGGATAAAACCGTTCACCTCCGCCTCGACCCGGGCGAGTTCATCGGGGCTTAGCGCCTGGGCATGGCTGAAGTCGAATCGCAGCCTGTCCGGAGCATTGAGGCTGCCGCGCTGCGCAACATGCGGCCCAAGTGCGCGGCGTAGTGCCTCATGCAGAAGATGCGTGGCCGAATGGTTCGCCCGAATCGCCGAACGGCGGGTATGATCAACCGCCAATTCGGCGGGCTGGCCCTGGGAAATCTCCCCCTCGGTCACTTCACCGATATGAATGAAAAGCCCCTGAGCACGTTTCGTGTCACTGATACGTATCGCGCCGGTGGGCGTTTTCAAAAGTCCGGCATCCCCAACCTGACCACCGGATTCGGCATAAAACGGCGTCTGGTTCAGAACAATCTGGACCTTGCCCCCCCCCCCGGCCTTCGGTGTCTGCGCCCCATCGCTGACCAGGGCCAGGATTTCCCCTTCCGCGATTTCGGTATCATAGCCCAGGAATTCCGTCGCTCCGTGGGCTTCGGCCAGGTCGAACCAGATTTCGGCCTCCCTGGTGTCCCCCGAACCCGCCCAGGAGGCCCGTGCCTTGGCCTTCTGTTCGGCCATCGCCGCATCAAAACCCGCGGCATCCACGCCCCGGCCCTTTTCGCGCAGGGCATCCTGCGTCAGATCAAGCGGGAACCCATAGGTATCATAAAGCTTGAAGGCCGTCGCGCCGGGCAAATCGGCCCCCTCAGGCAGTGCGGCCAGTTCCTCATCCAACAGCCTGAGCCCCCGGTCCAGTGTCTGACGAAATCGCGTCTCCTCCAGCCGCAGGGTTTCCTCGATCAGGGCCTGCGCCCGGCCAAGTTCGGGATAGGCCGCCCCCATCTGCCGCAGCAGCGCCGGGACCAGCCGGTACATCACCGGATCCTGTGCGCCAAGCTGATGGGCATGACGCATCGCGCGGCGCATGATCCGCCGCAACACATAGCCACGCCCCTCATTCGAAGGCATCACCCCATCGGCAATCAGGAAGGAAGTGGAACGAAGATGATCCGCAATCACCCGATGGTGGATCTTGCCCGGGCCGTCCGGGTCGGAACTGGTCGCATGGGCCGAAGCCTCGATCAGGCTGCGCATCAGATCGGTGTCGTAATTGTCATGCTTGCCCTGCAAGAGCGCGCCGATCCGTTCCAGCCCCATGCCGGTATCGATCGATTGCATCGGCAGGGGTTCCATCCGCCCATCGGCAAATTGTTCATTCTGCATGAAGACGAGGTTCCAGATCTCGATGAAACGATCCCCATCTTCCTCGGCCGAACCCGGCGGGCCACCCCAGATGTCCGACCCATGATCATAGAAGATCTCGGTACAGGGGCCACAGGGGCCTGTCGGCCCCATGCGCCAGAAATTGTCATCCGACGCGATGCGGATGATCCGATCATCCGGCAGGCCGGCAACCTTTTTCCAGATATCGGCAGCCTCATCATCGGTATGATAGACGGTCACCAGGAGCTTATCTGCAGGAATACCGAAATCCCGGGTCAGAAGTTCCCAGGCAAAAGGGATCGCGTCCGATTTGAAATAATCCCCGAAGCTGAAATTTCCCAGCATTTCAAAGAAGGTATGATGTCGGGCGGTATACCCCACATTGTCCAGATCATTGTGTTTTCCGCCCGCCCGTACACATTTCTGCGATGTTGTCGCCCGGGCATAGTCGCGTTTGTCGACCCCGGTGAAACAGTTCTTGAACTGCACCATCCCCGAATTGACGAACATCAATGTCGGGTCGTTGCGCGGCACCAATGGGCTGCTGTCGACCACCTCATGGCCGTTACGGCGGAAATAGTCGAGAAAGGTTGAGCGGATATCGTTCAGCGACGGCATAACGGCCCCTTTTCAGGCGGATCGGCATTGGCCTTCCTTTAGCCGCGTGCAAGGCGGCTGTCCACTACCGCCCGGAGACTGCACTGATCATCCGTCCGTATATCGGGGCCGCGTACTGCATGCCGCGCCCCCGATCCCGGCCCTTTTTTTGTCAGAAAGGGGCGCTATGCCTCAGTTTTCGACAAGATCCTCGTCACCCTCTTCACCGGTGTGAAAGTCCAACCCATGCGATGCACGGATCTTGTCCTCAATCTCCAATGCGATGACGGCATTGTTGCGCAGGTAGAGCTTGGCATTTTCCCGTCCCTGACCAATCCGTTCATCACCATAGGAATACCAGGAACCCGATTTTTCCACGACGCCCGCCTTGACGCCAAGGTCCAGAAGCTCCCCGTTCTTGGAAATCCCTTCCCCA
This sequence comes from Pseudorhodobacter sp., assembly GCA_047975325.1. Classification (GTDB taxonomy): domain Bacteria; phylum Pseudomonadota; class Alphaproteobacteria; order Rhodobacterales; family Rhodobacteraceae; genus JBKEDF01. The sequence continues at coordinate 17,963 of JBKEDF010000076.1, forward strand.
TACATGATGTCGAACTCGACCTGTTTGAAGGGCGGGGCAACCTTGTTCTTGACCACTTTCACCCGGGTCGAGTTTCCGATGACCTCATCACGTTCCTTGATCGCGCCGGTACGACGGATATCAAGTCGGACGGACGCATAGAATTTCAGGGCATTCCCCCCGGTCGTGGTCTCCGGGTTGCCGAACATCACCCCGATCTTCATGCGAATCTGATTGATGAAGATCACCATACAATTCGACCGGCCGATCGAAGCGGTAAGCTTGCGCATTGCCTGGCTCATCAGACGGGCCTGGCTGCCCATCTGCATATCCCCCATATCGCCTTCGATTTCCGATTTCGGCACCAGGGCCGCAACCGAATCGACCACGATCAGATTGACTGCGCCGGAACGCACCAGCGTATCGACAATTTCCAATGCCTGTTCACCGGTATCGGGCTGGCTGATCAGCAATTCATCCAGGTTGACACCCAGTTTCTTGGCATATTGCGGGTCCAGCGCATGTTCGGCATCGACAAAGGCGCAAACCCCGCCCTTCTTCTGCTCTTCCGCCACGACATGCAGCGTCAGCGTCGTCTTGCCCGAACTTTCCGGCCCATAGATCTCAACGATCCGCCCCTTGGGCAATCCACCAATGCCAAGCGCGATATCAAGCCCAAGTGAACCGGTTGAGGTTGCCTCGATATCCTGCACCGCATTTTCGGCCCCGAGCTTCATGATCGAGCCCTTGCCGAACTGTCGCTCAATCTGCGACAGCGCGCTTTCCAGCGCCTTCGTCTTGTCCATTTCGCGCTTGTCCTTCAAATCCAAAAGGTTCGCTGTCGCCATTATCAACCCCTTTATTCCATAGCCACGCGCGGGCGGCAATCACGGCTAATGTTCCCCTCCTGTTCTCACATAGTCAGGATCAAAACAAGAACATTTATGAAAAATTTTTATACCACCAGCTATTGTCCAAAGGTGTTAAGAGTTGGTTTACGCCAGCAAGGCAAACCCCAAAGACGGCGGAAAACAGGGACAAGATGCTGGTATTTCGGGGTCAAAGACTGGTCGGCCTTGCAACACCAAAGACGGGATCGACCACAAGCGAATCGCTTTCAACGAAAAACCTACCGCACCAGGTCAATGTCTCACTGCGGATGGACTATAATCTGCTCACCCCGACCAAGGCCCTTATGGCAAAACCGCACATAACGCCGCAGACCGCTACGAAGCAATCTGGCCCTGCACCGTCGTGGCCAGATCCGTGAGGGAGAAGGGCTTGGGTAAAAAGACCGAATTCGGGATGCGTGCCTGATCTTCGGTCACGCAATCCTCGGCATAGCCCGAAACGAAGACTGTCCGCACCTCGGGGCGTTCACGCAGTGCTTCGCGCACCCAGCTTGGTCCATCCATTCCCGGCATGACCACATCCGTTACAAACACATCAACCTCCAGCGCAGGATTTTCCAGCACCTTCAGTGCCTCCTCTGCGTTGCCCGCCTCAATAACGGTATATCCCCGCAAACGCAGTGCCCGCGAGGCAAAGGCGCGAACGGGCGCCTCATCCTCAACCAGCAGGACAACCCCTTCCCCCGGCCGCGAGGGTGCAGAAACCCTTGGCGAGGGTGCTTCCGGCGCCTGGTTTTCCTCCAGCTCATGGACGGGAAAGTAGAGATGGAAGATGCTGCCCTCATCAGGCTTGCTATCGACAAAAACGAAGCCACCGGACTGTTTGACGATCCCATAGACGGTCGAAAGGCCAAGCCCCGTGCCCTTGCCCACCCCTTTCGTCGTGAAAAAGGGTTCAAATATCTTCTCGATCTCATCGGGGGGAATGCCACAACCGGTATCCATGACGTGAATGACCGAATAACTGCCCGCCGGAACAACCGCGCGGTCCCGTCGGATTTCCTCCTCCAGGATCTGGGATTCGGTCCCGATCCTGATCGTACCGCCTTCGGGCATCGCATCACGGGCGTTTACCACAAGGTTCATCAGGACCTGTTCCAATTGCCGTCGATCTGCCCGAATCGCCCCGAGTTCAGGCGCATGATCAAGCTGCAATTGCACCCTTTCGCCCACGAGCCGGTTCAACAGATGCGTCATTTCGGCCAGAACATCGTGCAGGTCAACGCGTTCCGGCTTCAGCGTCTGTTTCCGTGAAAAGGCCAGAAGCTGCCCCACAAGACTGGCGGCGCGATTGGAATTCTGATGGATCTGCACCAGATCGGCATATTCAGGGTCATCCGGCGAATGACGCAGCAAAAGCAGGTCGCAATGGCCGGAAATCGCGGTCAGCAGGTTATTGAAATCATGCGCGATTCCCCCGGCCAACTGACCGATGGCCTGCATCTTCTGGCTTTGCACGAATTGTGCCTCCAGTGTCTTGAGCGCGGTTGCATCCTGCAGGACCGCCAGGACACCTGGCCGGCCGTTTTCGACAAAACGGCGCATGTTGACCTGAACGAACACCTCTTCGCGTGCGCGACGCAACCGCAGGACTTCGGCCCGGCCCGGGGTGCGTTCCGCCAGGATATCATCCATCCAGTCGGTAATGGATCTGCCCAACCCTTCAAACAGATCGTTGATCCGGATCGCATTTTCGTCCACCGCCATCTGGGCCAGGTCCCGCGCGGTCGCATTTGCCGCACGAATGCTGCCATCGGCCCGGAACTTGATCAGCGCGACAGGAACATGTTCAAAATCGGCCAGCATCTCTGGCTCCTCATGCCGGTTGCCGACCGGCAAAAGATAGATTTCCCGCCTTTCGCCGACACCTGACACCTCGGCCAGGACTGCACGGACAGGGCCATCCACCCCCGCAACGGAAACCTCCTCCCCCGACTGGAAATCGGAGGAGGTAAAAACCCGGTCAAGCCGTTTGGGACGCGCACCCAGCAAACGGCGCAGGGCTTCATTGGCAAAAAGGACCACACCGGATTTATTGACCACCATCATCGGCAGGCTAAGCGTTTCCGCCCCGCCCCCGACGCCTGAACGATCATTGAATTCCTCCAGCCGCCACAGGAAACTGTCATGGCCAAGCGCATGAACCGAAAGCCGGATATGACCCCGCCGCGTCACGATATCCTCACGCGCGGAACCGCCACTGCCGGCACGCATCTGCAAGCGGTAAAGGACCGAGGCGGGGCTGACAAGAAAATCGCCAAGCGCCGCAACCAGCGTGGCCCCATCCGCAGCGCCAAACCTGTCATGCGCGGCAGTGTTCTGGAACGTGACCTGCCCCGTTTCATCCGTTGCAAAACAGGGGCTGGCATCCGCACCGACAAGTTTCAGCAACTGCCCGCCACGCGCCTTGCCGCGCCATTCCCGGAACCAGAAAACGCCCCGCACCAATATGACGGTTATGGCAAATGTCGCCCCAGCCACCGCCGCTGCCAGCCGCATTTGCGGATCGCCTGCAAGAAACGCCACCATGACGCAGGCCAATGACGCTGCGAGCAGATACCAGACGCGCCCGGCCAGACCATGCAGGGTTTCCACGAGATCGCCCGAAAAGGGCCGATTTTGCCGCACCTGATCCTCCTGACCGCATCTTTTCCGGTCATTCAGCGCCAGAAAGATTAATCCGCTCTTAACTGCTTTCAAAAACAGCTTTGAGTTGCAATTAATTTTCTAATTTCTTGTCAATATTGCATAAAAAAACCCGTCCCCACCATCCAGGGGCGTCAGCAAACGGTGATCCCGGCATTGCCATCCGGGGTTATCGGCCAGAAACGTCTCAATCCTTTGGCCGTTTTCCTCATGCAAGAGCGAACAGGTCGCATAGGCAAGATACCCCCCCGAGCGCACGAGACGCGCGGCAGAGGAAAGAACCTGCGATTGCAGCGCTGTCAATTCGGCCAGCCGCACGGCGGTCAGCCGCCATTTTGCCTCCGGCGCGCGACGCCAGCTTCCCGAACCCGAACAGGGCGCATCAGCCAGAACAAGGTCGAAAGGCCCGGCATCAGCCAGTTCGCCCTGCGCCAACAGCGTCACTTGCGCCCCGGCCCGGGCGGCACGTGCCGGAAGGTCGGACAGCCGCACGGAAGACACATCATGGGCGAAAAGATCCAGCCTGGTCCGCGCCACCATGGCCAGCGTCTTGCCCCCGCCACCCGCACAATAATCCAGAACACGATCCCCATCGGCCAATGGCAATGCCTCCACCACCGCTTGCGATGCGGCGTCCTGCAATTCGACCAACCCATCAAGGAAGGCGCGGGAATTCATCACCCGCCGGGGGTTTCCCGTAACCTCCAGCGCCGTCGGACACAGATGATGTGGCCGCGCCTCAATCCCATCCTCCGCCAACGCGGAAATAGCCGCCGGACAATCGGATTTAAGGCGATTCACCCGCAAGAAAACCGGGGCACGATGGCGCAGGGCTCGCAAAACGGCTTCGGCATCCCCGCCCAGTGATTGCTGGAAATGCGCCCAAAGCCATTCCGGACAATCCAGTGCCTTACAGCCTTCCACGGCCAAGGGCGCCGTATTTTCAGCCTCGTTCAACGGGGCTGGTGCATAGCGATCTCCGGTAAAGATTTCTGACGGGTCCAAACCGGCAGAACGCAAGCGGCCAATCATCAGGCCCCGCCCTGTCAGCGCACCGCCAAGGTGGGCAAAAGACGCGCGGCACCGGATCGCCTCATAAACAAGGTCACGGATCGCATGCCGGTCACCGGATCCGGCAAAGCGATTGGCGCGTGCCCAGTTGATCAGTGTCTTTTCCGCAGCCTCCCCCGCCAAATGACGGTCAAGGATTTCAATCGCGGCGGCATGGCGGGCGGCGGGGGTCATCTGCGGCCCTGCCTACATGCCCCGATAATTCGGGCTTTCACGGGTAATCTGCACATCATGGACATGGGATTCCTTGAGCCCCGCCCCCGTGATACGCACGAATTGGCAATTTCGCCGCATCTCCGCCACCGTCCGGTTTCCGGTATAGCCCATGGCCGCACGCAGCCCCCCCACCAGTTGATGCACCACGGTTCCGGCGGAACCCTTGTAAGGCACCTGGCCTTCGATCCCCTCCGGCACCAGCTTGTCGGAAGCGGCATCCTTCTGGAAATAACGATCGGCAGAACCGCGGGCCATGGCGCCAAGGCTGCCCATCCCGCGATAAGCCTTATAGCTGCGGCCTTGCCAAAGAATCACCTCACCGGGGCTTTCATCCGTCCCGGCAATGGCGGACCCGACCATCGCACAGGATGCCCCCGCCGCGATGGCCTTGGCAAAATCGCCTGAAAACTTGATACCGCCATCGGCAATTACCGGAACATCCCCTGCTGCCCCCGCCGCATCCATGATTGCGGTCAGTTGCGGCACGCCAACACCGGCAACGATCCGCGTCGTACAGATGGAGCCCGGCCCGATACCGACCTTCACCGCATCCGCCCCCGCACCGATCAGCGCCCGTGCGCCTTCCGCCGTCGCAACATTGCCCGCCACGACCTGCACAGAATTCGACAGTTTCTTGATCCGTTCCACCGCATGACCAACACCTTCGGAATGACCATGGGCCGTATCGATCACCACAAGATCCGCCCCGGCCTCGATCAGGGCCTGGGAACGTTCGAAACCCGCCTCCCCGACGGTGGATGCCGCCGCCACGCGCAGCCGGCCCAGCGCATCCTTGCAGGCATGGGGGTTGAGCACAGCCTTTTCAGTATCCTTGAGCGTCAGGAGCCCGGTCAGCTTGCCCTGCCCATCCGTGACCAGCAGCTTTTCGATCCGCCGGGCCTTCATCAGGCTGATCGCCGCATCCCGATCCGCCGGTTCCTGCAGGATGGCAAGATCTTCGGAAGTCATCATCACCCGGACCGGCGTGCGGTCATCGGAAGCAAAGCGCATATCACGATTGGTAACGATCCCCACGACCCGGCCCTTTTCATCCACGACGGGAAAACCGGTAACGTTATAGCGATCCTGCAAGGCCTTGGCATCGGCAAGGGTCTGATCCGCCGTCAGGGTGATCGGGGAATAGACAATACCGGATTCGAACCGCTTTACCCGGCTTACTTCCCGGGCCTGTTCCTCCACCCCGAGGTTGCGATGCACGACCCCCATGCCACCCGCCTGTGCCATGGCAATGGCCATGCGCGCCTCCGTAACCGTATCCATGGCCGAGGAAAGCAGCGGGATATTCAACCGGATATCCCGCGTCACATAGGTTGCGGTATCGGCATCCGCAGGCAGAACGGAACTTGCCGCGGGCACCAGAAGCACATCGTCAAAGGTAAGAGCCTCACGAATCTCCATGACAATCTCCTCGGGCAGGTTCGTTTGGCGGTTTTCTGTTTCACGGGCGCCTGCCGAAGGCAAGGCCAAAGACACCGAAGCGGACGGAAAGCCGCAGGAAACCGGCCGGAAATAGCTGATGCCGGTTCCGGTCCCCGTCACGGTTTTGTCGCATTCAGCCGATACTATGGGAACAGTCCCGCAGATTCATATCCTGTTGCCCCGGCGGGGGCATTCCCGCCTTGCACCTTGGGGCCGCGTCGGGCATCACAACAGGAACCTATCTGGACGCCCTACATGACAAATTGCATCTGCCATATCGAGATTGACGAAACCGGCCTTGCCACACCAACCCCTGAGATCGAACAGGAACGCAAAGTCGCCATTTTCGACCTTCTGGAAGACAACAGTTTCGGCTTGCCGCAGCGCGACGGGCGCGCCTTGCCCGATGGCCCCTTCCGCCTGGCCCTGGCCATTCGCGAAGGGCGGCTGGTTTTCGACATTGCCACGGAAACCGAAAAGAGGATTGGTGAATTTCACCTGTCCCTCGGCCCGTTCCGGCAGGTGGTCAAGGATTACTTTCAGATCTGCGAAAGCTATTTCGAAGCTGTAAAGCGCCTGCCCCCCGGCCAGATCGAAGCCATCGACATGGCCCGGCGCGGCATTCACAATGAGGGCGCACGTGTTTTGCAGGAAAGACTGGAAGGCAAGGCAGAGGTCGATATCGACACAGCCCGCCGCCTTTTCACCCTAATTTGTGTCCTGCATTGGGGCTAAGGGTGGGCACCTTTCCACACTCCGTTCTTTTCTGCTGCGATTTCAATGCCGTCCGTTCACCCATGGCCGAAGGCCTGATGAAGAAATTCTACGGACAGCGCGCCTATGTGCAATCCGCAGGCGCCAAGAACGATATGGAAATCGATGGTTTTTCCATCGCGGTCTGTGCCGAACTGGGGGTGGAACTGCATCGCCACCGTTCCCGCAGCTTCGAGGAAATGCAGGAATGGGGCGATGACCTGTCCCAGTTCGACCTCATTGTGGCCCTTTCCCCGGCCAGCCAGCGGCTCGCCCTTGAACTGACCCGGCATTATCATCTGGATATCGAATACTGGCCCATCCTGGATCCGACCGGCCTTGGCGAAAACCGTGAAACCAAGCTTGCCGCCTACCGGCAGGCACGCGACCAGATCAGGGAAAGAATGATCACCCGTTTCGGCCCGCCAAGCGAAACCTGACCGCTCCGGCATTCAACCCGAAACCAAGGGCACGATGGTCAGCCTATCATCGGGCCAAACTTGCCATAGATTTCATCATAGTGCCGCCGAAGCCGTTCCAGCGCGATGCGTAGCACGATCTTTCCGGATCTGGCAGACCATCCCATTCGTTGTTCGGCCATTTCCAACCCTTCGAGGAAACAACAGCAGCGCAGCACCATATCGCCAAGTCCCGGCCCCAGATCCCGTAGTGCAGCGGAAACGCGTTCACGCGCGCCACTTGCCCCACCGGATCGTCCGATATCGGGATGAAACCCTCCCCGGTCGCCGCCTGTCAGGAACCGTTCCCAGTTCTGGGTCACCCGCGGGCCAAGCTGGGCCAATTCAAAATCTTCCCGCAACCTTTCCGCCGCCTCCACAAGTGCAGCCGACAGGAAGGGTTTGCCATCCTTGTCACGCCGTCGCGCCAATACGGTAACGGGGCTTTCGGCACTGTTGTAACGGATACGGCGGTCGCTGCCCTCCTCCGGGACCACGCGTTCGGCCCAGTCCCGATGCTGATGCGCGAAACCAGCGGGGGCTTCAGCCATCCCGTCCAGACCATTGAACCGCTTCATCGCAGCGCGCCCCGCCGCCGTGATGCGATAGGTCGATATCCGGCCCTGTTTTCGGCAAGAAATCCAATCCTTCAACGCAAAGGCCTGCGCCACGGTCCGGTCCAGCACGGCGATGCGGCCCGATGAACCATCGGGCATGTTCCGCAAGACTGCCGCCTTTTCCATATCGGGCGCAATTGCCAGAACAGTATCGGGTTCGGCCAGCCTGCGCAGGATACGGCGACCTTCATTCAGAATTTTCGTTTCATCTATCACAAGCGTATCGGGACGGATCGGGGCAGTCATGGCAGCTTCTTCCTTCCGGCTGATCTCAGGGGCGGTTTGTCCCTGCACACGGCCAAGAAGGTCCAATGCCTCATCCACCAACGGATCGTCGCGGCGGGTTTCATAACGACGGACCTGACGCATCACGGTAGAGGCATGAACCCCTTCCCGTTTGGCCAGCTTCCGCAAGGAAACCCCCTGCTCAGTATGGTCAAGATAGAGTCGCACCGCATCTGGCAGCCATGCAGGCAACGCAACATTGGCGCTCAGGTCTGCTCCCATACTCGTAGTCCGTTTCGTCCCGGCAAGGGTTTTGCCCTGCTCTTGAACTGATGCAACTTTGGACAGCATTGATTACCTGATCGTTAATGTCGGCGTATTTTCGGATAATTGTTTAGAAATCATAAACAATTCCAAAAGCTCCGAACGCTCCTCTCACCCAAAATGCAACACAGGGTTGAGTTGTGCGATAGAAATACTCCCTTAAAAATGGAGCTGCCCCATGAATGAGATTCGCCAAATCCTGACCAACCTGCGCCGCCCACGCCTGCTGATCCGTGCTGCGCGCCATGGCATGCAGGATTATTGCCGGGATCGTGACCTGCGCCGGCTGTTTCCGACGGCACAATTATCTGCCCCGGAGGCCGCGCTGGACCACCTCCTCTCCGAAGAGGACCAGCTGGAAGCCAACCGCAAGGCGGGGGACGCCGCCTATTCACTGACTCGCCATGTCGATCTTCTGATCGCGCTGATGGCAGAGGCCCGGTTGCTGACGCAGCGCGCCGGGGCCTGACGCGGGGACAACTGTACGAAGATGCGGGTTCCCCTTTTCAATATCTAAAATCCGCAAGGCACGGGCGGGTTTAACCTTCGCCCGAATGCCCTATCGCCAGAACTGTTTGCACCAGAATGATCCATATGGGCCTGACCGGATGCATCTGGGCCTTGCGGTAAGGCGCAAGGCACAATATTGCCGGATCATGACACAGCATGATCGCCTCCTCATCATCGATTTCGGATCTCAGGTTACGCAGTTGATCGCACGACGGTTGCGCGAACTTGCGGTTTATTGCGAAATCCATCCCTATCAGAATGTGACAGATGATTTCCTGGCCGATTTTGCGCCCAAGGCGATCATTTTTTCGGGCGGCCCGGATAGTGTCACGCGGGAAGGCTCCCCCCGCCCCCCCGCTTCGGCCTTCACCCTTGGCGTGCCGATACTCGGGATCTGCTACGGACAGCAGGTGATGATCGAATGTCTGGGTGGCAAGGTGACAGGCGGGGAAGGCACCTCCGAATTCGGGCGCGCCTTCGTGACCCCCTCCGAAGTTCGCCATGCGTTATTGGCCGGCTGGTTCAGCGACGGGCCGGAACAGGTCTGGATGAGCCATGGCGATCACGTATCGGTACTGGCCCCGGGTTTTTCCGTCTATGGCACCTCACCCAACGCGCCCTATGCGATTACCGCCGATCCCGCGCGGCAATTCTATGCGGTGCAATTCCATCCCGAAGTGCATCACACACCAAATGGCGCCCGTCTTTACGAAAATTTCGTGCGCCTCGCCGGTTTCAAGGGCGACTGGACCATGGCCAGCTATCGCGACGAGGCGATCCGCAAAATCCGCGAGCAGGTCGGCGACAAGCAGGTGATCTGCGGGCTGTCGGGCGGCGTTGACAGTTCCGTCGCTGCGGTGCTGATCCATGAGGCCATCGGCGATCAGCTGACCTGCGTGTTCGTCGATCACGGGCTGTTGCGTCTCAATGAGGCCGAGGAGGTCGTCGGCATGTTCCGCGACCACTACAATATCCCGCTGATCCATGCCGAGGAATCCGATCTGTTCATCGGCGCGCTGGAAGGGGTCAGCGACCCCGAGGTCAAGCGCAAGACCATCGGCAAGCTGTTCATCGACGTGTTCCAGCGCGA
>JBKEDF010000010.1:0-9274 GCA_047975325.1 Pseudorhodobacter sp.
AACAGATCCGGGGCAAATTCGCGCGCCGCCACCCGGATGGCATGGGTGAAGTCATAGGTTTCGGTCACCTGATGACCCAGTGTGTAATCCCGCAGCGCGCGGGTATCGGTGGCGCCGGGCCACCAGATTTCGCCGCGCCCGTCGATCATCGGTAAATCGGGCTGGCCAAACAGGTCAGGGGCCAGGCGGGTCAGCGCGGTGTCGGATACTGGCGCCAGGAGATGCGAATGGAACGCCGCGTGATTGGGCAGGCGCATCGGGAAGCGATCCTGCTGCGGCACGGCGGCCTCAAAAGCCGCAAGCCCGACTTCATTGCCAGCCAGCACCAGCATTCCACCCAGATCGATCGACACGGCGAGGGTATGATCGGGCCGCGCATCGACCTGCGCGATCTGTGCCAGAAGTTCAGCCTTGCGGGGCGGGTTTGGAGCCCAGTCATCACCGGTATGTGGATAGATCAGCTGACCGCCGATAAGGGTTTCCTGCATCAACGCGCCCATGGTGTTGACCACGTCAAAGGCATGTTCGGGCGTCAGCGCCCCACTGCAGCCCAGGGTAGAATACCAGCCCATGGAGTTGCCGGTAACGGCGACGATTTCTATCCTGTTGCGGTCTATATTCAGGAAGTCGCCATAGCTGGCGGCATAGATCAGCGCCGAGGCATTATCGCCCCGGGTGTGTTTCGCCACCGAATAGCGCGCCGCGCCATCCAATGCCGACAGGGTTTCCTGCCCCATCGCACTGCGGCGGGCGTCAAACCGGTCCAGCAGGGCCGGGTCGGGAAAATGCCGGCCCAGGACGCCCAGTTCGGATTTGTTATAGGTGCCACGGCCGGGGCAGATCACAACAGCGGTGGTCATGCGGTTTGTTCCTTCAGCAGGGCGCGCGCGGCGTTGTAGATTTCGTCCGATGAGGGCATGGTGGCGCCATAGGCCGGGCCGGTGGCGATGAAACTGTCCTCGGCGGCAATACGCGATACCGGCAGGGCGGTTTTTTCGGTCATCAGCGTCATCAGCGCCTCCGACAGCCCGCCGGTGCGGCGGGTCTCATCGACAATCAACACGCGATCACAGCCGGTAACGGCCTTGATCAGCGCCGTATCGGGTAGCGGGTTCAGCCAGCGCAGATCGATCACCCGCGCGTTCACCCCGTCGGCCTTCAACCGTTCCTGCGCCTGACGCGACAGGTAATAGCCATTGGCAAAGCTGATGATGGCCAGATCCGTCCCGTCGCCATGCTGGCCGACCTCATCCATGGCGATGCGTTCATCCGGTGCTGGATAGGTTGTCATCCAGGCGCTGTCACCGGCCTTATGCAGGTCGCGCATCGGGTAAAGCGCAATGGGTTCCAGGAACACCACCAGCCGCTGTTCTTCCCGCGCCAGACGCACGCATTCGCGCAGCATTCGGGCGGCATCGGCACCGTTTGACGGACAAGCCAGGATCAGACCCGGGATATCACGCAGTACCGCAACAGAGTTGTCATTGTGGAAATGCCCGCCAAAGCCTTTCTGATAACCCAGCCCGGCGATACGCAGCACCATCGGGTTGGTATATTGCCCATTCGAAAAGAAGGGCAGGGTGGCAGCCTCACCGCGCAGCTGGTCCTCGGCATTATGCAGATAGGCCAGGAACTGGATCTCGGGTATCGGCAGGAAGCCGTTCTGCGCCATGCCAATGCCCAGCCCCAGAATGGATTGTTCGTCCAGCAAGGTGTCGATCATCCGGTCCGGGCCGAACCGCGACAGCAATTTCTGCGTTACGCCATAAACCCCACCCTTGCGACCGACATCCTCACCCATCAGGATGATCTCGCGATGTTCCAGCATCAGGTCGGTCAGGGCCCAGTTGATGATCCGGCTCATCGGTTGCGGATTGGCCTGGGCTTTCAGGTCTCCGCCGAACATTTCGGCGCGTTTCCCGGCAGGGGGGCCGTTGCTGGGTTTGCACGGTCGGACTGGTGGGATCAGGCTGGCCATCACATCCTTGGCAGTCCGCAGATGCGGGCGTTTGATGGCCTCGGCCGCAATGCGGGAGATGCGGATGCGGGTATCATCATAGATCTGCAAGGCGGCTTCAGCACCAAGCGCGCCGGATTGTTCCAGCAACCGGGCGGACTGCAGCAGCGGATCATTGGCCTCATCGGCTTCCACTTCGGTTTTCGGCAGGTAGCTGGTCGCGACATCCGCGCCGGCATGACCGTAAAGCCGCACGGTGCGGACATGCAGGAAGGCTGGCTTGCGGTGATTGCGCACATAATGCGCCGCCTGCTGTGTCACGGCAAAGGTGTTGAAAATATCCAGCCCGTCACAACTGAAATATCTGAGGCCGGGGCGGTGTTCAAAACTGGCCGCAATCCAGCCCTTCGGCGTTTTGGTGGAAATGCCGATCCCGTTGTCTTCACAGACGAACAGCAAGGGCAGCGGTACTGACTGAAAGCTGGTCCAGCCGGCGGTGTTGAACGCCCCTTGGGCGGTGGAATGGTTGGCCGAGGCATCACCGAAGGAACACATCACCAGCGCGTCCTCCGGATATTCGGCATGTTCGGGCGCATGCCGTTTGGCAGCACCGATGGAATAGGCCGCCCCCAATGCCTTGGGCAGGTGACTGGCAATGGTCGAGGTCTGCGGCGGGATGTTCAGCGCTTTCGATCCCAGCACCTTGTGCCGCCCGCCCGAGATCGGGTCCTCGGACGAACAGGCAAAGCTGAGCAATATGTCCCAAGCCATGGTCTGGCCCGGCACCTGCGCGCCGCGGGCGATCTGAAACGCCGCATCACGATAGTGTAGGAAGGCCGGATCGGTCGGGCGCAGCGCATGCGCGACGGCAGCCAGACCTTCATGCCCCGAAGAACCAATGGTGTAGTAACCTTCGCCTGCTTTCTGCATGGCGCGACTTTCCAGATCCAGTGCGCGGCTCAGGCATTGCATCCGGAACAGTGCCACCGCATCCGGTTTGGTCAGCGGTCCTGCCGGCGCGGCACCTTCGGGAAAGTCCCGTGTTGCAACCCGTTGGCGAAAGTTGGCTTCGACAATTTCTGTTCTGTCCATGGGATTACGCGAAGGTTTGCAGGTTGGTCAGGGCACGGCCCTGAATCAGGGTGTAAATGTCGTGGGTGTTGACCATCTTCGGCTTCATATTCGGCGGTTCTGCCGCCAACGCGCCCACTTTTCCAAGACCCAAGATCGAGACGGAGTTCATGCGATCCCCCAGTATTTGTATTTCAACTCATGCTAGTTCATTGACTGGTGCATAAAAATATATGAATTGCTCAGCTAACAATGACCATAGGTAATGAATTGGATGCTGCACCTGCCCTCTCTTTCCATCCTGCGCAGCTTTGAAGCGGCGGCAAAGCATCAAAGCTTCACCCTTGCGGCCGAAGAACTGCATGTAACCCAGGGCGCCATCAGCCGGCAGGTGCGGGAATTGGAGGGCCTGGTCGGCGTGGCGCTGTTTTGCAAGGCAGGGCGGGGGGTTTCCCTGACCGAGGCCGGGCGTATTTTTGCGGCGCGACTGCATGGCGATCTGGATCGCCTCCGGCAGACGGTGATCGAAACGCAGGCCGCCGGTGAGGGCGCACAGACCCTGAGCATCGCTGTGTTGCCTACATTCGGGTCACGTTGGCTGGTGCCGCGCCTGCCGCGCTTTTGCGCGCAGCATCCAGAGATTCAGATTGCCCTCCACAGCCGCCCCGTGCCATTCGACCTGACGAAAGAAAGCATTGATATCGCCATTCATTATGGAAGTTCGGAATGGGTCGGCGGAGACCTGACAGAACTCTGTCCCGAGGATCTTGTACTGGTGGCATCCCCTGCTCTGTTGGATAAGTATGATATCCGGCAACCTGCAGAAGCTATTGATGCACCATTACTACATCTGAGTTCGCGGCACGCGGCCCTCCCAACCTATTTTCGATCCTTGGGCGTGGACGATGGTCGTACGCTGCAGGGGGCGATGTTCGATCAGTTTTCGATGCTCATTTCCGCGGCGGTGCATGGCATGGGTACGGGAATTGTGCCAACTTATCTGATCGAAAGCGAATTGGCACAAGGGACGCTTGTCGCAATCGATTACCAGGTTGGATCGCAAGGAAAATACTATCTCGTAAGACCGCAGAACACATCCGTATCGGCTGCAGAATACTTCGCAAACTGGGTGACTTCAGAGGCACGAACGTCCATTTACAACCGATCGATACGGCTCAAGCAGGCATCGTCAAGTTATTGACTGGTGTTGGAATTGGTCTAGAATCATGAAAGCATGTGTAGCTACTTAAACGCCACCACCAAGGCGGCGGGGTGACATAAGATGCAAGATGTCGGCAGAGCGGATAGCGGCGGCCTTGCCTTTTCTTAGGGTACTCCTGTCAGCAGGTGATAACTTGGTTCAAGCCTTCAGTCGATGAACTGGTTTTTCGTGGGCGCGGTTGTCTTGCAATGAACATGGTGTGTCGGGCCGCCACGCAAGGTGCTATAAAAAAGCAGAACTGTTACAGGCAATTGCGAATGGCAGCAGAATTATCGCAGATTACGGGTTCCCCAGGTTCGACGGCAGATGATCGTTCGATGTTCAACCTGCATATCGGCATCCCGGGAATCATCCCCGATCTGCTGCACTCGATTGCGCAGACAGGTATCCTCAAGGCTGATAACGCTCCGCAAGTTCTGCCGCGAAAGCTCTGGCAGGAACAGTTTCGTAGCTTGGTCAATGCCAGAAGAACGACAGCGGCCTTCAATGTCACAGACAGGCGTTCAGCTGAGGTGACAATTGGTGAGTTGTCCGCCCGTGGCCCCGTGGCGGCAAGCCAGCATGCATTACTTGGCTTGCCGGAGGATTGCTTC
The DNA here is from genome assembly GCA_047975325.1 of Pseudorhodobacter sp. GTDB lineage: Bacteria > Pseudomonadota > Alphaproteobacteria > Rhodobacterales > Rhodobacteraceae > JBKEDF01. The sequence continues at coordinate 4,844 of JBKEDF010000010.1, forward strand.
TTCAAAAACAAGGTGCTGCCCTATACAGAAGCCCGCATCGGGCAAATTTCAGAAATCTTTGCGGCTGTCCCTTTGACATTTCATCTGACCATACGGAGCCAGTTTGACTATCTGCGACTGGCAATGAACCGGCGGCCGGAAGACAGGGCTTTAACCGAACCAAGGATCATACCTTCCTGGGCGCAGCTTGTGCATCGGATCAAAGCCAGCGCACCGGACAGCCAGGTCGTGGTCTGGGATTTCGAGCAGCCGGAAAAGGTTGCCCTGGCGTTTCTGATATGCCTGCTCGACACCAGGGATGGACGGCTGATTGAAACACTGGCCGAATATTTGGGCATGACGCTCAAACGCCCGGAAATGCCTCTCAATAATCACGAGATCCCGGGCATTGCCCCCGAACTTGCCGACCGTCTCGACGTTCAGTATGAACTTGATCTGAAAGCGCTTGATCAGATTGACGGTGTTTCCCTCATTCTCCCCGAGAATGTCCCCGAAGAATTTCACTTCTGAGTTCGAGAAGCCGCAGAGCGTCTGGGGGCATCGCCAAGTTGTTTGTATGTTCTGTTTTGGTTATGGTTCTGGGCCTTTTACAGTATGAAGTCGGTGGAGTAGATTTCGGACATCTTGACGTTAAGAATGGTGATCACATCATCGCTGCCTGCGTCGATAATGACGTTATTTCCGGCCTGGCGCATATGGTTCTGGCGCAAATCGCTGTAACTTGTGATGGAGCTTACACCGGAGAGGTCTATTTTTTCCCCGCCCCGGGTCGTTTCAAAATCCTCGATCGTGTCCCTGCCAAACTGGTTTGTGAAGACGAATATATCCGCTCCGTATCCCCCGTTCAGGACATCATTGGCCTTGCCGCTTTCCAGGGTGTCGTTTCCGCTCCCGCCGGAAAGGTAATCGCCCCGCATCTGATAGATTGCGCTTGACGGAGTCGTGGTCTGCCCCGACCTTATGTAATCGTTCCCCTGATTTCCGTAGAGATAATCTCTTTTGGCAGAAGAAAAGTCCTGACCTCCGGTGATCTCATCATTTCCGAGCCCGCCATGGAGCCAGTCCCCACCGTTTGATCCGATGAGAGTGTCGTTTCCGTCGTCTCCGTAGACAGTGTCACGCCCATAGAAGTTTTCCAATTCGGCGCCGGAATAGATAACGTCATCGCCAGCACCGCCCAGAATGACGTCATTATCTGCCCCGCCTTCTATTATGTCGTTGCCATTATTGCCATAAAGCGTGTCTTCTCCCGCCAATCCCCTGATCCTGTCTGCGATACTTCCGGCTCTCTCCCCCGAAACATCGACATAATTGGAATCAATCAGGTCGTTCTCGGGTGATCCATCGATCCATCCGTTCGCGGCAGGAATATCTTCGACAGGAGGTAAAGACACACCACTACCTGGGGGAAAGAAGATATCTTCCGACGAATTATTCGGCGACGAAAAGGTTAGTTGCACCAATTCATATGCGCCCAGCGTTAATTCGAGGATACCATCCCCTTCCCCAATTCCATCCAGTTCGGTGAAAGGAATAACGTCTATCCTTCCATCAACGGCAGCATTTGTCGGGTTCTCACCATTTGACGGTCGCAATCGCAATGCCTCAAGCTCCATTCCGGTGTATAGAAATGCATCCAGCCCATCGATGGAATAGGTCACCTCATGGTCGACAACGGATGAGACATAGAGAACATATTTACCTGAACCGACGAAAGAAAAGCTGAGCCCCGACTCTTGCCCTGTCGTATCCGTTACAACGTAATCATCTACTGACAGCTTCTGGTCACCATTCGCGTCCAGCAATTGGGTGCCGCGAAGTGACTTCGACATCATGTCGAAAAGAAGGCCCGTTGGTGTCAGATTGGTTTCCCCAAATCTGCTGAGTGTTCCCGATCCACCGTTGGCCCCCAGTGCCTGTGCAGTGTAGATCATCGCGTAATCCACACCTGCCGCAATCATGTCGGCAAACATGCCCAGAACCAGGGGGAGCCGTTCAAAGCCGGTGATATTTGCATCATCACCGGATTGTTTGCCGTTTCGGGCTGCCCGAACATTCCACTCCGTGGTGATAAGGTCCAGTTGTCCTGCCGGTCCCACATCCCATCCGTTATTTATAAGCCTGTTCGCTCTCGTGCTTGCGACCCAGCCATTGTCAATTACTTCCATTGGTGTGCTTCCGCGCGTCGGCTGATAGAAGTGGTCAACAACACCATCGACAAATGTCATGGTATTGTGGTCAATTCCGGCAAGAATCTCCCTGTTGTCAGATATGCCACTCTTGTCAATGTCGGTTGAACCTTGTTGTCCTGACTGAACCCATATTTGCGGTTCATAATTCGGATTAACGGCAGAAATTGCATTTTCAACAATTTCCACGATCCTTCCCTGAAGGATACCAAATTCCTCTGCAGACCATCCCAATGGATTGGTTGATGCATTGTAAAGCATCCGGGAATTGAACCATTCATTTCCAATTTCGATTGCGGCGATTTCAATATCCCCATGAACGCCTGAAACAAGATCGGTTACAAATTTTTCAATCTGCGCCTCTGCCTCTTCGGTTATATAGTCATTTTGCACCGAATTTTTATCAAAATATCGGAAAGTCGGAAGGACAATTATCGGCTTTATTGAGTTTTCCGATGCATAAGCAATAAACTTATCAATTGGCTCAAACGAAGCTGTACTGGACTCCTTGAAAATATTCACATGGCGTGTGTTGTTGGGAGATGCAGGATCAAAGAATATCTCCGTCTGGCTCCCGCCAGGGTAACGAAGGTATTCCACGTCCAATTTTTCCAGGACTGATATGACCGGACTGTCATGATCTACAGTTTGTCCTCTATTTTCAAATATTGTTCCAAAATGGGTTGACGATACCTGTTCGTTAAAAGTGTTTTCGTAATTTTCTACCTTTATATTTACGGTTTTCATGGCGTCGCCTCCGTGTGATACTGTTTATCGAAACGGCTGCAAGCTCTCCAAACTTTGTCCTGTCGCCGGCTTATCAGATTTATGATTTTTGCCGATGAACTTTTCGTAAATACCTTGCTGTTGAAATTATGAAATTTTATTTTTGACAGTATGATTTAATTAATACCTGAGACGAATTCTTGTTCTTTGTAACCTTCCATTTTATTTCTAATACGCTTTTTTTGTAATTGTACGAAGGAGAATTGTAATTTTGTGTTTTTTTGTGCAGGTTCGTTGACTTGCTGTTGACGACCTGCCCCTTGTGAGACCCCTCACCGCACTGTTGAGTATTCACGCTTTGGGGCAAACCCTCCGACTTTCAGTGGACCTGCTTCAGCGTGATAGAATCACACAATATGACGCCGGCAAGTACTGCGTCTTCTATCACCGCTACCACATCGTCTGATCGACGAAGTATCGCTACAAGGTGCTGGCTGGGGCGCTGCGGCTCAGGGTGCGTGACATTTGCCGCCAGGTCTATCGTGAGAACGGGGTCGATATCTTATCCGCGACCGCCGCACAGCTGTGGATTATGCCCATATCCTGCGCGACTTGGCCGACATCCAGTTCCTGGATGCGGAAAAGACCATGCTGGTGCAAGACAACCTGAACACCCACCGCCCGGTCTCGCTCTGCGAGGTATTTGCACCCGCCAATACGGATTTATGTCTGGGACGGAATAGTCTGATTTGTAGGCAGCCCAACGCCGCCGGGAGATGCGAGCGCGTTTCTCACGTGATAGCCGCCGATAGTGCACATCCTGATCATCCATCCTGAATACCCCATGAACGTGTTCAGACCACTCCGCCATCAGCGCCCGACGTCTGTGCAACAGATTGGATCGTGCATAGGCCTGCTCCACTTCCGATCCGACCTTGTGACCCGGTCATCCCCCCGGAAAGTAAGGGGCTTCAAAAGTAGAATTTTCTCGGCAAGATGCATGAGGAGATTTCGTATGAAGACCAGCAGATACACAGAAGCGCAGATCCTCGCGATCCTGCGGCAGGCCGAAGGCGGTGTGCCTGTGGCCGAGTTGTGCCAGGAGCACGGCATGAGCAGCACATCGTTTCAGCTATAGCCAAACAATTTCAACGTGATTATATGGATTGCATGACTTACAGCTCAGATTTTTGTTGCCATGTTTTATCGACCCGGGATCGGGAGTGTTTGAGCTTTCAGGAAACGGCAGAGCGGTTTTCTGTTGGGATTGCCTCTGTGGTGTGATGGGTCAGGCAGCCGGAGCCGAAGGCTGGCCGCGACGGACGCCCCCGCAAGATCGACCTCGAGCGGCTTGCGCAGGACGTCCGTGAACGGCCAGATGATTATCAGATGGAACGCGCCGCGCGCTTTGGCGTGTCGCAAAATGCGATCTGTCAGGCCCTGAAAAAGCTTGCCCTGACACACAAAAAAAACGCCTGATCCATCCCAAGGCGGATGAGGCCCTGCGTGAGCGCTT
>JBKEDF010000059.1:0-3035 GCA_047975325.1 Pseudorhodobacter sp.
TCGCGATAGGGGGAAAGGGCCTCCAGCCCGGCACTGATGACCCCGATAAAATCGGATGTCATCGGATAGAGTGACACTTGCGCGCCTATGAACATGATCGCACCTCGCTCCGCTGGTATTATCCAGATCAGCTATCAAGGGTTCACGCATCACCTGCGCATCTCAGCCCCGCTCGGAGCACCCCCGGTTTATGTACCGCCTATCTTCATCAGACCCGCATCGCTGTCAAGCGCATCATTACAAACCTGTTTTCCGCGTGTCACATGAACGTCACCCAAGCAGGTTACTGCGGCCCCCGAAAACCACGATTTTTGGGAACCTGATCCATGACAATCCGAACCGCCTGCCTGACCTCGGTGCTGGCATTGACTGCCAGCTTTGCCGCTGCGCATGAGATGAGCTTCAACCGCATTGCTGCCTTTGCCACGCCGCTGAACATGGCGGCAGGCGAGGATACGGGCCGCCCGAGTTCGGCCGAGATCATTGCCGTGAGTGAAGATGGCATGGTGCTGGTCTATACCGACAGCCCCCTTGGCGTGATTGGCCGGATCGACATCACCGCTCCCAGGACGCCAAAGCCCATGGGCAATATCGACCTGGGTGGTGAGCCAACCTCGGTTGCGATCCTCGGAACCACGGCCTTTCTCGGGGTGAATAGCTCGGAAAGTGCGGCCAACCCCTCAGGCAAGCTGGTGGTTCTGGATGCGATCACCGGTGATATGGCGGGGGAATGCAACCTTGGCGGCCAGCCCGATTCCGTGGCGCTGGCCCGCGATGGCAGCTTCCTTGCCGTCGCCATTGAGAATGAGCGGGACGAGGATGCCGGCGATGGCCGCGTGCCGCAGATGCCGGCGGGCTATGTCGCGATCCTCGATATCAGGGACGGAGTGGCCGATTGCGCCAGTCTGGTGAAGGCCGATATCACCGGCCTTGCCGAAATCGCCCCCGAAGACCCCGAGCCGGAATTCGTCGATATCAATGACAGGGGCGAGATTGCGGTGACCTTGCAGGAGAATAACCATATCGTCGTGCTGGACAGGGCCGGCGAGGTGCTGAACCATTTTCCGGCCGGCAGTGTCGATCTGGATGGCATTGATGCAACCGATGAGCGCGCCGCGCTGAGCTTTTCCGAAAACCAGAAGGACCGCCTGCGCGAGCCGGACGCGATCCAGTGGCTGAACGATGATCAATTCGCCATCGCCAATGAGGGCGATATGGATGGCGGCGCGCGCGGTTTCACGGTTTTTGACAAGGACGGCACGCTGATCCATGAGGCCGGGGCCGGTTTTGAGCATGCCGTGATCCGGGCCGGCCACTACCCCGACAAACGCTCCGATGCGAAGGGCGTGGAGCCCGAGGGGATGGAGGTTGCCAGCTTTGGCGGCACGCCCTTCATGTTCCTTCTGTCCGAACGCGGCTCGGTTGTCGGGGTCTATGACATGACCGATCCGGCCACCCCCGTGCTGACGCAGCTTCTGCCCTCGGGCATCGCCCCGGAAGGGGCCATCGCGATCCCCGATCGCAACCTGCTGGTGACCGCCAATGAGGGCGATCTGGTTGAGGATGGCGGCCCGCGCGCGCATGTGATGATCTATGAATACGGCCCCGGCGCGCCGGCCTATCCGATGCTGACCTCGGAAGGCGCGGAAGATCTGATCGGCTGGGGGGCAATCTCGGGGCTGGTCGCGGGCGATGACGGGATGGTTTACGCGGTGAATGACAGCTTCTATGGCCATCAACCGACGATCTTCACTATCGACCCCTCTGCCCACCCCGCCCGGATTACCCGCGCGCTCGGCGTCACCCGTGCGGGTCATCCGGCGCAGAAGCTTGATATGGAGGGTATCACGCTTGACGGCAGGGGCGGCTTCTGGATTGCCTCCGAGGGCCGCAGCGACCGTCTGGTGCCCCATGCGCTTTACCATGTGAATGCAAAGGGCGGGATCGAGGATGAAATCCCTCTGCCCGCCGAACTGCTTGCCGGCGAGACCCGTTTTGGCTTCGAGGGTGTCACGCGGGTTGACGATACGCTCTGGATGGCCGTGCAGCGCGAATGGGATGACGATCCAAAGGATCATGTCAAGCTTCTGGCCTACAACACCGAGACCGGGGAATGGGGCGCTGTGCTTTACCCCAAGGAGGCGGCTGAAAAGGGCTGGACCGGCCTCTCCGAGATCGCGGCCCATGGCGATTATTTCCATGTCATCGAGCGTGACAATCAGATCGGCACGGCGGCGAAGATCAAGAAGATCTATCGCATTTCGGTTGCCGAAATGGTGCCTGCTCCGCTTGGAGGACAACTGCCTGTGGTGACGAAGGAAGAGGTCCGCGACCTGATCCCCGACCTGCAATCATGGGGCGGCTATGTCCCCGACAAGATCGAGGGCATGGCAATCACCGGGGACGGCACGGTCCATATCGTCACCGATAATGACGGCGTCGATGACAACTCTGGCGAGACGTTTTTCTGGTCCTTCAGCCTGAATTGACGCGCGCAGCGCCAATGGATGCCGCTGCACGGCCTCAACATGCCAAAGTGCCGTACCGTCGCCATCATCTACCAGTGTATGAACACGGAATTGCCCAACTTTCCGCGACTGACCGCAGGAACCGTCGGAGTGAGGAGATCCACCCCGGCGTTTCTTGCGATTATCGGGCAGGCGTCGACACTGCCTTTGACTGCGGGAAGTAGGCCCGAAACAGGAACCAGCAGAAACAGACGGCGCCAAACGCGAATACAAGATCGCCGGGGACCCGTACCCAGACGAAGGCGTTCATGATCGGGCTCTGCATGAACTCCGCTTCCCGGGCGAACCAGTATCCCTAATCGATGCTGCGGTACGCCTGCCAGGCGCCCTGCGGCAGCAGCGACAGGAATGTCATCATGGCCAGCCCGATGTTCAGGCACCAGAACGATATAGCTGAACAACACTTGTTTGCTTCAAAAAGTCTGTCCAAAGATTTCTTCGGGAGAGTGCCCGGTTCGTCGCCTGATGGCCTTTGCCTGCGCCCATTTTGGTTCAATGGGATTGAGA
>JBKEDF010000058.1:0-7244 GCA_047975325.1 Pseudorhodobacter sp.
CTTTTATTTCACCGCTACCCTGTACCTAAACTGTCATACTAGTCAACATTATTTTGTTGCCGCATTATTTTGGATAGGGGAACACCGCAAACGGGTTCGCCGGAGACTTGATGCCCGGATCTTTGGATTTCCGGCAGGAAGCGTAGATGCCGGACCCGTTCAATGAAGGCCAGGGGTTATAACGGATGGCTGGCACACAGTCAGCTTAACGAACGATGCCTATGGAAGGTGCGCCAATCATGTTGTGCCAGCCGATAATCGTTCAGTGGTGTTCAGTCTGGAACGGAATAACCCAAAGCCTGCATGATCCGCTGCGTGTCCGCTTCATGCGCGGCCATCAAGGCGGTCAGGCCCGCCGCGTCGAGCCAGCGCAGGCCAAAGCCTGCCTCGGTCATGGACTGCTGGAACCGGGGTGAGTCGTAAGCTGCCTGTGCCGCATCTTGCCAGGCTGTCACATATTCGGCTGACATGCCTGCAGGGCCGCCAAGTGCGCGCCATGTACCGCCATCCAGTGGCGTGCCCAGCACATCGCCTGCCAGCGGGACATCTTCGAACCCGGCAACCGGATCGGGGCTGAGCACCGCCAGCGGACGAACCTGATCCGCTGCGATCAGTGCAGAAGCCTCGGGCAGGGAGGCGGTCTGAAAATCAACCCCGCGTGATGCCAGTTCCGTCAGGCCGCTTGCTGCGCCCTGGCCTGGAATCCAGACCAGTTTGGAAACATCGATGCCGTAATCCAGCATCATACCCGCGACGGGTACATCCCAGACACTGCCGCAGCCGCCACTGCAATGGACCTTGAAAGCCTCCGGATCGGCCTTGAGCGCATCCAGTGCCGATGTCAGATCCTGAAAGGGTGAATCGGCGCTGACCAGCAGGGATGAGCTATCGCCATTGAAGACGGCAATGGGCGAAAAATCCGTGCCCCGGAAATCGGCCTGCCCGGTCAGGCGGTAGCCTGCATAGGGAAAAAGCAGCCCCACCGTCAGCCCATCCGGCGCGGCGTTCTTGATCGAGGTCAGCCCGACCACCCCGCCGCCTTGGCCCTGATTGATGATAGTGATTGGCTGGCCAAGGGATTCTTCCATTTCTCGCGCCAGAAGACGGGTTGTCGTATCGCCGCCGCCACCGGCCCCGGCGGGGACGAGAATGGTCAACGGACGGTCAAAGATCGCTTCGGCTTGTGCCATCCCGGCACCAAGCATCATGAGAACGCAGGTAATGGACTTCAACATGGTCGTTCCTTTCGGTGATCTGCGAATGACCGGGCGCCTGTCAGGCGACCAGTATGTCAGGTCGCGCTTTCCTCAAATTTCTACACCTCGGCAAACCGCACATCGCTTCTGGCAGCTTGCACGAGGCTGATTGCGGGCGCCGGCATGCGCGGAATGCCTGTTGGCACGCCTTGTCTGGACCTCGATGAACGGTGTCACATGAGGGGGATGACCCCTTTCAGATCGTGCTTCATACCGTTTCCTTCCGTTTGAACGGGGGGTGGCCCAGTCAAACAGGTGGCCCCCCCGGTCAGGGGTTCAGCGCGTCAATCACGCGTTCGGTCTGGGCTTCATGGTCGCGCATGAATGCACCAAGTTCAGCCGCATCCATCCAGACCGCACCAAAACCGCGATCCTTCATGCCGGATTGGAACGCCTCGCTGTTGAATGCCTGCTTGATCGAGGCCTCGATCTGCGACACCAGCGCCGGGTCCATGCCTGCGGGGCCGGCAATGCCGCGCCATGTACCGCCCATCGCAGTTGCGCCGGTTTCCTCTTCCACGGTCGGCACATCGGGATAGCGATCCAGCCGCGCCGATGAAAAGACCGCGATATTCTTGACCAGCCCCGCATCGCGTAGTGCATCGGTTTCAGGCAGCGAACACAGCACCACATCCATGCCGCCCGAGGTCAGTTCCTGCAGGCCTGCCGCCGATCCCGCCGCCGGGATCAGGTTGATCTGTGACACATCCACGCCCTGATCCAGAAGCATGGAAACAAAGGGAATATCCCAGCTTGCATTGCAGCCCCCGCCGCAGGAAATACGCAGGCCGGCCGGATCTTCCTTCAGCCGGGCGATGATATCATTGATCGAACCCAGATCGGAATCTGCGGCCACCGAAACACTGGCCGGGTCCATATTGACCAGCGCAATCGGGGTGAAACTGTCCGAGGTGAAATCGGCCTGCCCCAGCATGCGATATTGCGCAAAGGGTGACATCTGACCCACCGTCGTGCCATCGGGGGCGGCATTCACATAGGTCGTCATGCCGACAACCCCGGCCCCCTGCGCCTGATTAACCACCGAAATAGGCTGACCCGCACCCGCCTCAAGCTCGCGCGCCAGAAGGCGCATGGTGTAATCGCTGCCACCGCCAGCCCCGGCAATCACGATCAGGGTACTGGGCGCGCTTGGCCAGCTCATTTCAGCATGCGCGGCAGAGATGGCAGCACCGCTGGCCATCAACGTAAATGTGGCGACAGCTCGGATATGGGTCAGTTTCGACATGGTCAGTCCTCCCAGATATTCCTGAATATGGGATGACGGGCAGATTCGCCTCTGCCTGTCTCCGATGCGCAGCTTTCAGGGATTTGCGGGATGCGTCAATCCGAAAACGGTATTGTTTTAAAGTTTATCCAGTCAATTCCGGATTTCGGAATTATTGGCATTTGGCTTTTGGAGGGATTTCATCAGCCGCGCACCCAGAACCAGCACCCAGATCGCAATGGTTGCATAACCCAGCCAGGAACCGACCTGCCGGTCGAAAAAGGCACCCAGATCCCCCCGTGCCTTGAGCATGGTGGTCATGAAATTCTGTTCGATCAGTGGGCCAAGGATCAGGCCAAGAATTGCCGGGGCCAAGGGAATATTGTTTGATTCCAAGATATAACCGATAATCCCAAAAGCCACGATCAACCCCACGGCAAAGAGCGTATTTTCAACCGAAAAAGCCCCGAGGATACAAAACAGCACGATCACCGGTGAAATATAGACCGGTGGCAGGCGTAGCACCGCGCCAAAGACACGCACCATGATGATGCCGAGGGGGATCATCAGAAGATTGGCCAGAAAGAAGATGGCAAAAATCGTATAGATTATTTCGGGCTGGTTCAGGAATAGTGTTGGGCCAGGGTTTATCCCTTTGATAAACATAACAGAAATTACAATTGCAGTGATAGCGTCGCCGGGGATGCCGAACACCGTGGCGGGAATATAGGCCCCACCAAGGCTGGCATTATTGGCTGCGCTTGCCGCCGTGATCCGCTCGACTGCGCCATCATCCGTCATCTCGCGCCCGCGCCTGCTGCCGCGCCGTGCAATCGCATAGGAAATCCAAGCGGCAATATCAGACCCCGCACCGGGCAGCGCCCCGACCACCGTGCCAATCAGCCCGCCACGTGCGGCACCCAGCTTGTGCTGCGACAAACCGCGCAGACTGATTGCAAACATCGGCCCGACAGACGGCAGGGGCGGACGCTTTTCTTCAGGCATGCCGGCATTGCGCATCAACTCACCCATGGCAAAAAAACCGATCAGTACCGGGATCAAGCCAAACCCGCCCAGCAGGTTGACCGAGCCGAAGGTAAAGCGCGGAATGCCGCTAACCGGGTCCATCCCCACCGTCGCCAGGGCCAGGCCAAGAAACAGCGATAACAATCCCTTGAGTAGAGAATCGCCGGAAACCAGCGTGGCGCAGCTTAGCCCCATCAGGCCGAGCCAGAAATATTCGACTGAACTGAAAGTCAGCGCAATCCGGGCCAGTGACGGGGCGGCCAAGGTCAGGACCAAGGCACTGAAAAGGCCACCAAAAGACGAGGCAATCACCCCCGCACCAAGCGACACCGCAACCTTCCCCTTGCGCACCAGTCCATGCGCATCATCCGTATAAGCCGCCGAGGCGGGCGTGCCGGGCATGCGCAGCAACGCACCGGGAATATCGCCGGCAAAGATCGCCATCCCTGAGGCCGTGACGATGGCCGCGACGGCGGGGATTGGTTCCATGAAGATCACGAAAGGGACCAGCAAGGCGCTGGCCATCAGCGCCGTCAAACCGGGAATTGAGCCGATCACCAGCCCGTAAACTGCCGCAATCAGGATGGTCAACAGCAAATAGACATCTGCCAATTGCGCCAGAACTGCCGAGGTCACCATATGAACCACCCCGAGATTGGTGTCAGGATGCCCCAAGGCAGCGGCACATTCAGGATCGAGACGAAAAGCAATGTTGTCACGACCACGACTGCTGCCGAGACTATCAGCGCCCTAAGCGGTGCAACCCCGCCTGACCAGAGTAGGACCAGCAGGATGATCAGTGCCGTGAAGGGAAAACCAAGCCAGACTGAGGTAAGGTAGTAAAAGATGCAAACACTTGGAATTAAAAGGACATTTAGCATCAGCCGATGATCAGAAAACCATGCTGGCCATTCCACCATCGGCGCGCGGCGGCGCAGGCCTGTCACGATTACGCCAACCCCGCTGAGTGCCAGCCCTGCGCCCATCAGCCGTGGAAACAACCCCGGCCCATAGGCCAGATGGCGTGGCGTTGCAAAGGAATAGGAGGATACGACAATGGCAGCCCCGATGATAACAAAAATCAGGCCAAGCACGGCGTCATGCATCTTCATGCGCATCTCCTCCGGCGCAGATCTCCAAAATCCCCAGAGGATTTTCCCATAATACAGGGTTAGGCCTATAAAACTATTCCGTCAATCCGCCATACGGAAATAGGGGCTGGGGAACCCCTATCGCCGCTTGCGGGACGGATCCCAGCCAAGCTCTGCCGAAATGGCATTCGCGGTCTGGATAACCACTGGCGACAGGCCGTTCAGCCGGGTCAGCGGCATGCGCGCGGTTGGCCCGGACACGCTGATCGAGGCAAAGACCCGCCCTCTGGAATCGCGCAGCGGTGCCCCGACGCATTGGATGCCAATCGAATCCTCTTCCTCATCAGTTGCATAGCCGCGCTCACGGATCAGGGCCAGATTTTCCATCAGTGCCCCCATATCCGACAGGGTGTTGACCGTGCGGGCCTCAAGCCCCTCTTCTGTAATGATTTTTCTGATCAGATCGTTATCCTGAAAGGCCAGAAATGCCTTCCCCACGCTGGTCGTATGGATCGGAGCTGCCTCGATTGTGGTCAGCGTGGTATTGCGGGCCTCGCCCATTTCCTCACGGTCAATACAGACCATCTGGCTGCCATCGAACATATGCAGATGGACGATCTCACCCGTGACCTGATGCAGGGTAACGACATGGGAATGGGCATGACGATACAGGTCCAGATTGGCCAGAACCACGCTGCCATAATAGAACATATGCAGTCCCAGCCGGTAATCCCCGCGCCGCCCGTCCTGATCGATCATCCCGACCTCACGCAGCGATGCCACAATCCGGTGGATTGTTGTGCGCGGCAGGCCCGTCCGTTCAACCAGTTCGGTCAGCGACAGGTTGCCATGGGTTCGGCTGAAACAATCCAGTACACGTGCCATTTTATAGAAGGATTTCGCGCCTGTATCGCTGAAATCTTCTGTTTTCACCGCTGCGGGAACCCGATCATTCATGTCGCACCTGCCTGCTATCCCTACCTACATATTCCATATTTCTGATCAATCTTTGGTAGCATGACCATATGTTGAATTTGAAAGATAAAACGAACCACATCGATGGCTTTTAAATCTATATGAAATAAATCCGTACCCCTACATTGATAGTCCATATTTCGGAATATAAAAGAAGGACGATCGTCACTTCTACCTGCTGAACACAGAGACGCCAATTGCCCGTCTGAAGCCGCCAGGAAGCGGTGATGAAGTCCGGCTCGGCTGTTGGCCACATCGGCGCAAATGGGAGGATGTTGATGTCATGGGCGGCGGGGTCATGACTCTCAATAAGGCATTCAAGTTCATGGTTGTTCCTCCGCTTCACATCATTTGACTTGGTTTTGATTGTCTGAATCACTCCTGAACGGATTTTCAGGAGGTGAGCGGATGGGAAAGAAAGGCCCATTGCCGAATCGGTCCTGCATAAACGGATGGCACCCGGTATGACCTGCATTTCGGCGCTGCTGCAGGCGACCCGGTTTCATGAACTGGCACGGAACAATAGCAAGGGGTGCGGCACGACTATGCGGATTGCGCCGGTAGGGCTGCTGACACCCCGTTATTTGTTGCGATTGAGACATCCGCGTTAACGCACGACTATACTACCGGTCAACTTGCGGCCGCGGCATGGGCTGAGAGGATTGCCGATAAGGTTGCAGGAATGCCTTTGGGGGAGGCGGGACGGAAGGCATTTACCGCTTATGCCGCCATGCCCGGGGGACAGGAGGTCGTCGACGCGATAAAGGCGGCCTTGGACACGCCTCGCAATAGCGTCCGCTGGACCATTGAGAGCCTGGGAGGGGGCTGGGTTGCGGAGGAATGTCTTGCTATTGCCCTGAATGCTTGCCTTTTTGCAAATGGGTTGGACGGTGAAACAGACGCATCTACCGCTTTTAAGTATGGCATTGAATGTGCAGCATGTCATGATGGCGACAGCGATAGTACAGCCGCAGTTGCAGGTAATATGCCGGGGCTGATGTTTCCGAATCCTGCGCTTGACTTTGACAAGCGGTATATCCCACTTGCCGAAAGTTTATTTCAACCGTTATTGGGCGTGCATCGTATCATCAGGAGCGATGGTATTGATGCATCACTTCCTACAGGGCTTCTTTTCCCATGGTAGGATTCCTGATGCTGTCATAAACCTAGGATGATCTGAACCACCCGCTGCAGGCCATCAGGTCTCATCGGATTATTGACTGGCATTGGTTTTGGCGCCCACCCCAACCCCAGATCATCTGAATTGCGGTCACTTGCCTCAAAGACTGGGCGTATTCTTGCAGCAAGGTCCTCTTTCCGTGGATCCCAGTAGTGCGGCTGATCTATGGCACAAGCGCAGTCAGGCCGAGCAGGCCTTGTGTGATTGCGATCAGGATGGCTCCGACTGAAGTCAGCCCCAGTGAGATGCCGCGTTTGTTAGGTTTACGACGGTCAAACCACCGCCTGATCCCCACCGGAAACCCCTTCTCATAGATCATCCGCAAAACCCATGTCAGCCCCAGCTTCCTGATCGGGAAAAGCAGGAGCCAGATCATTTCAAGGATCACGGCATAGATGCTCAGTAAGATGAAGGTCACGATAAAGCCCAAAATCAGCACGCCCAGATCATTTTCTCCGCCCAAAAACTCATCTGTTGAAAAAAATTCCCAC
>JBKEDF010000015.1:0-70971 GCA_047975325.1 Pseudorhodobacter sp.
GATGGTGGTGAACCATATCGAGCAACGCTTGCTGGACCCGGAGCGGATTGAAGAAGTGTTGGCTTCACTGCTGGATCGCCGACAGGAAGGCGTCGAACGACGCAGCCAGCATATCGCCGAACTCAATCAGCGCGCCGCCGAGGCCGATATGCGCCTCAAGCGGCTTTACGATGCCATCGAATCCGGTTCGCTCGATCCGACCGAATCCGCTTTGGGAGAACGCATTGCGGGTTTGACGGCGCTTCGTGACCAGGCGCGAGCCGACGCCACGCGCATCGAAACCATGCTGGCCAGTTCCACGCACCAGCGTCTGACAGGCGAAGCCGTGCGCGAACTGACGATTGAAGCGCGGCGCAGATTACGACTTGGAAAGGGCGGCTATCGGCGGGAACACGTCCGGGCTTTTGCTCAGCGTGTCGAGGTTGCCGACGAGGCAATCTACATCAAAGGGAACAAAAACACCCTGCTGCGGACGCTGGTGGCAACCAAAGGAGGGAAATCGGCGGCTACCGGCGTTCCCGGTTTTGTTCCGAAGTGGCGGAGAGACAGGGATTCGAACCCTGGGTGGGCGCAAACCCACAACGGTTTTCGAGACCGCCCCGTTCGACCACTCCGGCACCTCTCCGCAGCGGGGGTCGTCTGGCGCGATCTAACTTGGCTCGGGCGTGGTTGCAAGCAGGATTTCACCGAAGGCATGGAAGATCCGCGAAGGTGGCGTCCTGACAGCGCCATCCCGCGCAGGAAGAATGTTTCCCGGCAGGTGACTTGGCAAGACGGAAGGGGCCGCTTAGGTTGATAGGGCGTTTGAATAAAGGCTCTGCGATGCTGCGATCCTTCTTCCTTGTCTGTCTTGTCTGTGCCTCTGCCGCATTCCTGTCGGCACCTCTGACATCCCCGGCACTGGCCGAACCAGCGCCAGCCCCCGCCGGGGAAGAGGGACAGGCGCTTGGAGCCGCGATGATGGCCCGTCTTGCGGAAGATCTCAGGGTTGACGAGCTGATTGCGGTAATACGGCTGGAAGGGCTCGATTACGGCGCGCAAATGGAAGAAGACCTGCTTTCGGGGAAGGGCGGGTCCTCATGGCAGGCGGCGGTTGCACGGATTTATGATGCGCGGGCGATGCGGGTGCATTTTGACGGGGCTTTCGCCCGGTCGATCGGCGCGGCGGAAGATACCGTTCAGGACATCCTGGAATTCTTTGGCACACCGCTGGGGGATCGGATCCTGGTTTTGGAAATAGAGGCGCGGCGTTCGCTCCTGGATCCTGCGGTGGAGGAGGCGGCACGCGCGCGTCTTGAGGATATGATTGTCGAAGAAGATCCCCGGCTTGATCTGTTGCAACGCTTTGCCGAGGTCAACCAATTGGTCGAGAGCAATGTTTCCGGCGCGCTCAACGCCAATCTGGCGCTGTTTCAGGGAATGGCGGAAATCGGCGATCTGACCGAGAACATGACCGAGGAACAGATGCTTGCCGATGTCTGGGCCCAGGAGCCGGAGATTCGCACGGAAACGGAAGAATGGCTGATGTCCTACCTGGCGCTGGCCTATGGGCCACTCAGTGACGAGGAACTGGGCACCTATATTCATTTTTGCGAAACCGAGGCGGGGCAAAAGCTCAATTCCGCGCTTTTTGCGGCATTTGATCAGGTCTTTACCGGGATTTCCCGAAATCTGGGGCGCGCGGTGGCGCGGCAGATGATCGGGGAGGATATCTGACGCATCCGCCACCCCGGCCTTGACAGGCGGGCGCTATTGCCCGATAAGCGCCCATCCTTGGCCTTCCCGAACGGAAAAGCCGGGGTTTTTCATTGATGACGCCCCCTCGAAGGGGCGCGCTGTCCGAGGCGGGATCATCCCGGAACGCCGCTAGGGGCCACAGGACGCGGAAGACGAAAAGGAAAGACCCATGTTCGCGGTCCTCAAGACGGGCGGCAAGCAATACAAGGTTCAGGCGGGCGATGTGCTGCGCGTGGAAAAGCTTGCGGCCGAATCTGGTGACAAGATCCAGTTCAACGAAATTCTGATGCTTGGCGGTGACAAGCCGGCAGTCGGTGCGCCGCTGGTGGCGGGTGCTGCGGTTCAGGCCGAGGTGATCGACCAGATCAAGGGTGAAAAGGTCATCCATTTTGTCAAGCGCCGCCGCAAGCACAGCTCGCAGCGCACCAAGGGCCACCGTCAGCAACTAACGCTGCTGCGCGTGACGGATATCCTCGCCTCCGGCGCGGAAAAATCCGGTGTGACAGCCGCTGTTGGAACGGCCGATGCCCGCCGTGCCGCGCATGAAACCGGCGCCGCACCGAAAAAGGCGGCAAAGAAAGCCGCCAAACCCGATGCCGCCGCGGAAGAAGCCCCGGCAAAACCCAAGCGCGCCGCCAAGGCCGCCGAGACCAAGGAGTAAACCCCCATGGCACATAAAAAAGCTGGCGGTTCATCCCGTAACGGCCGCGATTCCGCAGGCCGCCGTCTTGGTGTGAAACTCTACGGTGGTCAGGCGGCTATTCCGGGTAATATCATCGTGCGCCAGCGTGGCACGCGGATGTTTCCCGGCGAAGGCGTGGGCATGGGTCGGGACCATACGATCTTTGCCACAGTCGAAGGCAGCGTGAGCTTCAAGACGGGGCTCAAGGGACGCACCTTTGTTTCGGTCCTCCCGTATAAGGAGGCCGCTGAATAAGCCGGACCGGCATAAGCGAAAGCTTTCAGGGGATCGGCAAAAAGGCCGGTCCCTTTTCTTTTACGCCGGAGGGACGTGTCACGCTCTTGCGCCATCTGCGATTGTTAATCGGTGGCTAACGAATGGGCGTTATGCGGGCGCAGGAACAAGTTGTTATCGGGGTGGCATGATCCCGATGTTGATACCAGGATCCGGGTTTTCCCGGCATGTGCTTCAAGGGGGGAGCCATGACAATAGAATTGATAGACAGGATCGTCGAGATTGAGGCGGAACGACTGAAGTTGCGGCGCATCAGGAATTCCGACAGCGCGCTCATTGCGCTTTATACCGGGGATGCCCGCGTCGCGAAAACAACCAGCCGGATCCCGCATCCCCTGCCGCCCTGTGCGACGGAAACCTTCATCGCCCAGGCAATGAAACCCGATACCGATGAACTGGTCTGGGTTATCGACGGATCCCAAAGCGGCCTGCCCGAAGTCCTGGGTGTCATCTCACTCAAGACCATGGATCGTGGCCAGTCCGCCATTGGATATTGGATTGCCCCGGGGTTTTGGAACAACGGCTATGCTTCCGAGGCGTTGCGCGCGATTCTCAAGGCAAACCCGCTGGGCAACCGGACAATCTTTGCGGAGGTCTTTCAGGACAATCCCGGCTCCGCGCGGGTTCTGACGAATTACGGTTTCGACTATCTGGGTGATGCGGAAAGCTTTTGTGTCTCACGCAATGCCTGCGTTCCAACCTGGACCTATATCCGAAACCTTTGAGCGCCTTCATTCTCCCAATGGTTCGTGCCGCCTGACGCAAATATATGACAGGCCGTCGGCACGGCCATTTCTATTCCGCCGCATCAATTTCAGTGGCGCGTTTCTCGACCAGTTCCACGATATGGTCGATCATCTGGTCATTCGTCATCTTGTGGCTCTGTTTTCCCGCCATGTAGACCATGCCCGACCCGGCCCCACCGCCCGTGAAACCCAGATCTGTCATCAGTGCCTCACCCGGCCCATTCACTACGCATCCGATAATCGAAAGCGACATGGGCGTCTTGATATGCTCCAGCCGCCTCTCCAGTTTTTCAACGGTCCTGATAACGTCAAAACCTTGCCTGGCGCAGCTTGGGCAGGAAATAATCTGGACCCCCCGGGTTCTGAGCCCAAGACTTTTCAGGATCTCGAAACCGACCTTTACTTCCTCTTCTGGATCCGCCGAAAGGCTTACACGGATCGTATCCCCAACCCCCATCCAGAGCAGATTTCCCAAGCCAATCGCCGATTTCACCGTGCCGGACATGCGCCCTCCGGCTTCGGTAATCCCCAAGTGAATCGGGCAATCTGTCGCCTCGGAAATCGCCTGATAGGCCGCTGCGGCCAGAAAGACATCCGAAGCTTTGACCGAAATCTTGAATTCGTGAAAATCATGATCCTGCAGCAGCTTGATATGATCAAGGCCACTTTCGACCATCGCATCCGGGCAAGGTTCACCATATTTTTCCAAAAGGTGCCTTTCCAGAGAACCCGCATTCACCCCTATCCTGATTGAAGCACCATGATCCTTCGCTGCGCGAACCACCTCGGCCACACGTTTGGCATCACCGATATTGCCGGGGTTGATCCGCAGGCAGGCTGCCCCCGCCTCCGCCGCTTCAATCGCGCGCTTATAGTGGAAATGGATATCCGCAACGATGGGAACCGGGCTTTCGGCAATGATCTTCCGCAAGGCCAGGGTCGATTCCGCATCCGGGGTGGAAATACGGACGATATCCGCCCCGGCATCGGCACAGCGTTGCACCTGTTCGATGGTCGCGCGCACATCGGATGTAATCGTATTGGTCATCGTCTGTACGGCAATGGGCGCATCGCCCCCGACCGGGACCGTGCCGACCCATACCTGCCGGGATTTCCGACGCTCAATATTGCGCCAGGGACGGATCGGAGTGAGAGACATCGGGCCAGCCTTCATGCGGATTTCGCCGACAGGGATAGCGCCCCGCAGCATTCAGGGCAACCGGCGGTGCCTCACGGTTCGGCAACTTCCGCAACATTGACGTAACGCGCCAGATCAACATCGCCGTCGATATCGGCCAATGCGTAGTTTTCCATCAGCGAATCGGGCGAAAGAACCACATTCTTGGCAACCTGCGCCCCAGGCTTGGCCGGGCCATAGGTCTGGCCCCGGATGGCAAAATAGACCGAACCGGAATTGCCCGCCCGCAGGACAGGCGGATTTTCCATTGCGGGGACGGAATACCGTTCCCCCGCATCGAGGTTCTTTTCAAAAAGCACGGTGCCATCGGCGGAACGCACCCGCACCCAGGCCGGACGCACGGCAAAGATTTCCAGCTCCGGTGCATCCGCAGCCACAACCTGCACCTCAGCCTCGATCGCCTCGGCCAACGTGTTGTTGCCCTCCGCGGTTTCAAGGGCAAGGCGCTGTTCTTCCTGTCTTGGATCGATGGCTGATATCGGCCCATCCCGCGACGTGAGGATCGGCACATCCAATGCCTGCGGACGGTAGAGGCGATCCATCATGTCCCCGCCACGCGGCGCTGTATTCGCGGCCAGCCTCGGTTCCCCCGGTTCAGGAGGCTGTGGTGCTGCGGGCGCAGAGCGTACCAGAGGCACTGCAGTTTCCTGAACATTGCCCAGCGGGTCAATATCCGCAACGACCTGCGGCGCCTGATCCACCGGAGCAAGTTGCACACGCTGGACTTCCTGCAACACCGACCAGCCACCATAGCCGATTGCCCCGATCAGGGCGACCAGTATCAGAAGCGAACCCACCGCCGTCGGTTCAATACCCGAAAACACCGTTTCCCCACGCGGCACAAAAGTAGCATGCGGATCAGCCAGCGGTTCACGGATCTCGGCAGCACGCGCGCGCGCCTTTGCCTTGGCCATTTTCGCGGGCGACGCCGCAGCCGCCATGCCATGAGCCAGGGTGAAATTCGCCTCGCGGCTGAATTTTTCAAAGGCCCAATCCGGTTCCATCCCCAGATAGCGCGCATAGGAGCGCACGTATCCGGCCACAAAACCCTGTGTTTCAAAAGCAGAAATATCGCAGTTTTCGATCGCGGCGATATAAGTCGCCTTGATCTTCAACTCGCGCTGCACATCAAGGAGGGATTTGCCCATGGTGGCGCGTTCGCCCCGCATCAGGTCACCCAGACGCAGGTCGTAATCGTCGAAACCCTTTGGCTTCATGTCTTCTTCAGACGTCGAAGGTTCTTTCCTTCGGCCGATCATCCGCACTGCCCCGTCCTGCGTTTATCATATACAAGTCGCGTCAGAGGCGACTCGCCCTGCCCCATGTTCTACGACTTTTATCATAACACAAGATTGATTGCACTTGCGTAAATTATGTCAGGCAGATGCCTCGGCACGATTCAGCGCACAGTGACCCCAGAGCCGATCCATGGCACGGATCAGATGGTCGATCTGTCCGGGATCATGCACCGGTGACGGCGTGAAGCGCAGCCGCTCCGTGCCGCGCGGAACGGTCGGGAAATTGATGGGCTGAACGTAAATCCCCGATTCTTCCAGCAACATGTCGGACAGCATCTTGCAATGGACGGGATCGCCCACATGGACCGGCACGATATGGCTGTCATGATCGATGATCGGCAGGCCCAACCCCTTCAGCCGCATCTTGAGGATTCGCGCGTGAAGCTGCTGCGCATCCCGCAGTTTCTGCCCCTCCGCCGTCTTGAGAAACGCAACCGAGGCCGCCGCCGCCGCCGCAACCGCAGGCGGCATGGAGGATGTAAAGATGAACCCCGGCGCATAGGAACGGATCGCATCCACCATCCGGGCCGAAGCCGCGATATACCCACCCGCAACCCCAAAAGCCTTGGCCAGGGTGCCATTGACGATATCGAGCCGCCCCAGCAAATCCTCACGTTCGGCCACCCCTGCCCCCCTGGGGCCGTACATGCCCACGGCATGGACCTCGTCGATATAGGTCAGGGCGCCAAATTCATCGGCCAGATCGCAAATCTCCGCGATGGGTGCGAAATCCCCATCCATCGAATAGATCGATTCGAAAGCGATCACCTTGGGCGCGGCGGGATCATCCGCTGCCATCAATTCACGCAAGTGAGCCACATCATTATGCCGGAAAATCCGCTTGGCCCCACCATTGCGGCGCACGCCTTCGATCATCGAGGCATGATTCAACTGATCGGAATAAATGATCAGCCCAGGAAAGAGCTTGGGCAAAGTCGAAAGCGTCGCATCATTGGCAGTATAGGCCGAGGGGAAAACCAGCGCCCCCTCCTTGCAGTGCAGATCGGCCAGTTCCGCCTCCAGCCGGATATGATAAACCGTGGTGCCGGAGATGTTGCGAGTCCCTCCGGACCCCGCACCGGCGGCCTCGATAGCCTCATGCATTGCCGTAAGTACAACCGGATGCTGGCCCATGCCAAGGTAATCATTCCCGCACCAGACCGTGATTTCCTTTTCACTTCCATCCGGCCTGCGCCAGGCGGCCTTCGGAAAAGCCCCCTTACGCCTCTCGATATCGATGAAGGTGCGGTAGCGCCCTTCTTCATGCAGCCGGTTCAGGGCATTATCGAGGGCCAATTCGTAATTCATGCGTCACTCCCGATGCCCGCACATGCAGGCCTTAGGTACTTTGCGTCGTCGTCAATCCCTTAAAGATGTCGCACATTCCGGGCCAGAGGGCAATTTGCCGCCCCCGCTTTTTCTGTCAATCCGCCGCGACGATAATGCAGTCATTCATTCCCTTGGCCGCACAGGAACTCATCGCGATGCGCTGCGCCGCATTTCCCTTGGCCACGGCCCAGGCCCCGGTGGAAGGCGATATTGCCATCGCCCGACGACCGGAATTACCATAATCTTTCGCCATGGCGCGCGTCGCCTCCGCCGAAAGCGTCAATGCGCGCGGTTGGTATTTCCCCGGGCGGATAACAGCCACCACGGCGCATTTTCGTCCCCCTTTGCGCAGCTTGTTGCAACGGTTGAGGGCAATTTTTTCGGCAGCCTCCGTCGAATGCTGATTTGCCACCAGCATCGTTGCCTCGGATTTCAAAAGATCCTCATCCGGGGCAATGGCGACTGCCGCATAATATTCGTAATCCTTGGCCACCTTCTGCAAAAGCGCCGCCTCTTCCGCGCTGACGCCCTCGACAGATCGTAATTCCACCTGTGCGCCACGCGGTGAAAAAAGCTGCGCCCGCGCTGTCCGCCCATCCAACGGTTCGGCCATTGCCGTCCCGGCCATGATTGTCATGACTGCCCCGCAAAGGATCGTTTTCCGCATTCCCGTCAACCTCTGGCGTTATTTTATCCGTTTCTACCCTTATCAGGGCGATCTGCACAGGGGGTGCGGGGCAAGATTTCACCCGAAAATGGATCACGCGGCAGTGAGGCATGCCGGACCACAACGCGGCCGTGCGTTCTGAAAAAAGACAAGGGGGAAAGGAATGGCGCGGTTGACGGGGCTCGAACCCGCGACCCCCGGCGTGACAGGCCGGTACTCTAACCAACTGAGCTACAACCGCGTTGGGCGTCAGATATCCGCCCCGCCTATGCCCGTCAAGCCGGAAATGCGCATTGATCCGCCCGGCAAATTACGGAATGCCCGGAACCGCAGCCGAACCGAACCATCGGCATTCGCGCCACGGGGCCTTGCCCCTGTTGCGCGCCTGCGCGCCCGGCGCTATAGGCTTGGGGACAGCCCTGCCCGGCGGTGGGGAATCCCGTGCCGGGCATAAGGCACGCAATTTCGCATGACAGGGGGGCGCATGGCAGGCTCGGTAAACAAGGTCATTCTGGTCGGAAATCTCGGGCGCGACCCTGAGGTCCGGAGCTTTCAGAATGGTGGCAAGGTGGTCAATCTGCGTATCGCCACATCCGAAAACTGGCGCGACAAGGCGACCGGCGAACGGCGTGAACGGACCGAATGGCATTCCGTTGCAATCTTTTCCGAACCGTTGGGCCGGATCGCCGAGCAATATCTGCGCAAGGGGTCGAAGGTCTATATCGAGGGACAACTGGAAACCCGGAAATGGCAGGATCAATCGGGGCAGGATCGTTACAGCACCGAGGTCGTCCTGCGCCCCTATCGCGGTGAATTGACGCTGCTTGATGGCCGCGGCGAAGGCGGCGGCGGGGGTAATTTCGGCGGTGGCAGTGGCGGCGGCCATGAAGCCGGGCGCTCCCCCTCTTCCGGTGGCGGAGGACAGGGCGGCACCTATGGCGGTGGCCCCTCCGACATGGATGACGACATCCCCTTCTGAGGCGATCACAATTCCCTTGAAACAAGGTGCGCTCTGGACGCGGGTGCGCCTTTTCCTATATATTTTCTCGGAATAGTATTGTGAGGCCGCGCATGGACCAGATTGAGGGCGCCCCCCTTATCAAACCGTCAACGACCGACCACCCCCTCTATGATCAGGTGGTGGAAGCCTGCCGGACGGTCTTTGACCCGGAAATTCCGGTCAACATCTATGATCTTGGCCTGATTTACACGATTGAAATATCATCGGAAAACGAAGTTGAGATCCTGATGACCCTGACGGCGCCCGGATGTCCGGTCGCGGGCGAGATGCCCGGTTGGGTCGCCGATGCGGTGGAACCGCTGGCGGGTGTGAAACAAGTTGATGTCGGCATGACCTTCGATCCGCCATGGGGAATGGAAATGATGTCGGACGAGGCACGGCTGGAACTGGGTTTCATGTAACCCCGCCTTGAGCAAAACCGACCGAACCCTTATATCTGGGGCAATATGCCGCAAGGAGGTCCCATGTTTGCCATTCCCGGCAAGGCCGCCATTACCCTGACCCCCGCCGCCGTGAAACAGATCGCGCGGCTGATGGAAAAACGAGGCTCCAAGGGCCTGCGCATCGGCGTCAAGAAGGGCGGCTGTGCGGGCATGGAATATACGATGGACTATGTGGCGGATGTCGATCCGCTGGATGAAACCGTGGAACAGGATGGCGCGCGGGTCATGATCGCCCCGATGGCGCAGATGTTCCTGTTCGGGACGGAAATCGATTATCAGACCTCGCTTCTGGAATCGGGATTCCGGTTCAACAATCCCAATGTGTCCGAAGCTTGCGGTTGCGGCGAATCAATCAAGTTCAAGGACGACTGATCACGGCTTGCATTCGGCACGTATCCGCCCCACCCTGTCACGATACCGATAGGGGAGAATGGTGATGCGTGGATTGGCCGCTGGCAACTGGAAGATGAACGGCACAGCCGAGGATCTTGAGGAAGTCCGCAAGCTGATTTCCGACCACCCGGCCCCAGCCTGTGACATGCTGCTTTGTCCGCCCGCGACGCTGCTGGCACGGATGGCCGATATTGCTGCGGGTTCAGCCCTTCAGATTGGCGGGCAGGATTGCCATGCCGCTCTTTCCGGTGCCCATACCGGTGACATCTCCGCCCCGATGCTGCGCGATGCCGGGGCAACCCATGTAATTCTCGGCCATTCCGAAAGACGCCAGGATCACCGTGAAACCGATGCGATGATCCGCGCCAAACTGGAAACGGCGCTTTCACAGAACCTTGCGGCAATCCTCTGCCTTGGCGAAACACGGGAAGAACGCAAAGGCGGCCGGACACTCGATATCGTCGGCACCCAGATCGAGACCGGAACGAAGAACCTCGATTACACGGCCGGTAATCTTGTGATCGCCTATGAACCCGTCTGGGCCATCGGCACCGGCCTGACCCCGACACTGAAAGAAATCGCCGAGGTCCACGCCTTTCTGCGCGACCGGCTGCAAGGTGCCTGTGGCGGCAATGGCGCCGGGCCGGGCGTGCGTATCCTTTATGGTGGGTCGGTCAAGCCCGGGAATGCCGCCGAAATCTTTGCCCTGCCCCATGTCAATGGCGCATTGGTCGGCGGTGCAAGCCTGAAGGCCGCCGATTTCGGGGCCATCGTGGCGGCGCTGGCTGCCGCCTGAGTGACGACATCCCTTTGGGAAGGTGCATCCCGGGAAATGGAAAGTTCCCGAAAATGAAGGCAGGTTCGAAAATGGTGGGTGATAACGGATTTGAACCGCTGACATCTTCGATGTGAACGAAGCGCTCTACCACTGAGCTAATCACCCGATGGGGCGCGGTTTAGTCCGCTTCCCGACCCGGTGCAAGCCCCTCTTTGCCCGGTTTTCGGGCCTTTCCCGGTTTCTGGCGGCGCAGCTTCAAGGTCAGGATATCGGTAAATTCACCGCTTTTATGTTTTTGTACCCGGACCTTGCCCAGCGGGGGCAGGCTCATCTCCTCCCCGGCGGCAAGGGCCCGTCCCAGCTCGGCCAGCGTCGCCTCCATGATCACCTTGACATCCCTGCGCTTGGCCCCGCTGGCCCGCATCACACGTTCGATCAGGTCGGACTTCTTCACCAGGGCGGGCCCTGCCCCCGACTCCTGGACATTCTCGGATATCGCATTCACAGTGGAATATTCAGGTGAACCGGCCAGCTTGCCCTTTGCAACCGGCAGATCCAAAATTTCCGGGCCAGCATTCTCATTTGAGGAGGTCGTGGAGGGACGGGTCGCCATTTACGCGCTTTCTCTGTTTCAGGCTGCTGCCTCAAGATAGATAATGGTAGGGCACGGCGCTATCCCGCGCCGCGCCTCGAAACCTGCCCGGGGCAGGGTTTATCAATGCGCGGTCCGTTGCGCCACCGTTTCAGAGGCCGTCTTGCGCGCTGCGGCAGCAGCTTCCTCGGCGGCTTCGTCCCATTCCACCGGCTCCGGCGTCCTGACCAGCGCCTTGGCAAGCACATCCCGCACATGACTGACAGGGATGATCGTCAGCCCCTGCTTGACGTTATCCGGGATCTCCACGAGATCCTTTTCATTATCTTGCGGGATCAGCACCGTCTTGATCCCGCCACGCAATGCCGCCAGCAGCTTTTCCTTCAAACCGCCGATCGCCAGAACGTTACCCCGCAGCGTTACCTCACCGGTCATCGCAATATCCTTGCGAACGGGGATCTGCGTCAGCACCGACACGATGGAAGTCACCATCGCGACCCCTGCACTTGGCCCATCCTTGGGAGTTGCGCCCTCCGGGACATGGACATGGATATCGAGCGATTCGAACTTTGGCGGCTTGACCCCCAGATCGGGGCTGATGGAACGCACGAAACTTGATGCCGCATCGATGGATTCCTTCATCACATCGCCCAGCTTGCCCGTGGTTTTCATCCGGCCCTTGCCCGGCAGGCGCAGCGCCTCGATCTGCAACAGGTCACCACCAACCGATGTCCAGGCCAGTCCGGTTACGACACCGATCTGATCTTCCTTTTCCGCCAGGCCATAGCGATGCCGCCTGATGCCAAGATAGTCCTCGGCGCTCTTTGGCGTCACCTCGGCGGATTTGAACCGGCCCTTGAGGATATCCGTCACCACCTTGCGGGCAAGCTTGGCAATTTCTCGTTCCAGCGAACGCACCCCAGCCTCCCGCGTGTAATAGCGGATAATATGGGTCAGCGCCTCATCGGTGACGACGAACTCCCCCTTGCGCAGGCCATTGGCCTTGATTTGCTTGGGCAGCAGATGCTGGCGGGCAATCTCACGCTTTTCATCTTCGGTATACCCCGCCAGCGGAATGATCTCCATCCGGTCAAGCAGTGGGCTGGGCATGTTGTAGCTGTTCGCCGTGGTCAGGAACATCACGTTCGACAGATCGTATTCCACCTCAAGATAGTGATCCACGAAGGTCGAATTCTGTTCCGGGTCAAGCACCTCAAGCATGGCAGAGGCCGGATCCCCCCGGAAATCCTGCCCCATCTTGTCAATTTCATCGAGCAGGATAAGCGGATTGGTCGTCTTGGCCTTCTTCAGCGCCTGGATGATCTTGCCCGGCATGGATCCGATATAGGTCCGCCGATGACCCCGAATTTCGGATTCGTCCCTGACCCCGCCAAGGCTGATGCGGATAAATTCGCGCCCCGTGGCCCTTGCCACCGACCGTCCGAGGGAGGTCTTGCCCACCCCGGGCGGGCCGACAAGGCAAAGGATCGGCCCCTTCAGCTTGCTTGATCGTGCCTGCACGGCAAGATATTCGACAATCCGTTCCTTGACCTTTTCCAACCCGTAATGGTCCTTGTCCAGAACGGTCTGCGCGCGGCCCAGATCCTTTTTGACGCGGCTTTTCTTGCCCCAGGGCACACCAAGCAGCCAGTCGAGATAATTGCGAACGACGGTTGCCTCGGCGCTCATCGGGCTCATGCTCTTGAGCTTCTTGACCTCGGCCTCAGCCTTTTCACGGGCTTCCTTGGACAGGTCGGTATCGGCAATACGGACTTCCAGTTCGGAAACCTCGTTCTGCCCGTCCTCACCATCGCCAAGTTCCTTCTGAATGGCCTTCATCTGCTCATTCAGGTAATATTCGCGCTGGGTCCGTTCCATCTGCGTCTTGACGCGGGATTTGATCTTCTTTTCCACCTGCAGGACAGACATTTCCCCCTGCATATGGCCATAGACCTTTTCCAGGCGTTCCCCGATATCAAGCGTTTCCAGCAATTCCTGCTTGTCGTCCACATCGATACCAAGATGCCCGGCGGCAAGATCGGCAAGCCGTGCAGGCTCACGCGTTTCCGAAACGGCCGCCAGGGCCTCTTCGGGGATATTCTTCTTTATCTTGGCGTAGCGTTCGAATTCCTCCGCCACCGCACGCACCATGGCATTGACCGTCGCCTCATCACCCGGCAGTTCCGCAAGGACCTCTGCACGGGCCTCGAAAAAGGCGGGGTTTTCCAGAAATTCGACAATCTTGACGCGGGTCTTGCCCTCGACCAGGACCTTGACCGTGCCATCGGGCAGTTTCAGCAGTTGCAGCACATTGGCCAGAACACCACTACGGTAGATGCCATCGCTGCCGGGGTCGTCCACCGCCGGATCCATCTGGCTCGAAAGCAGGATCTGGCGATCCTCTGCCATCACCTCTTCCAGTGCCCGGACAGATTTCTCGCGCCCCACGAAAAGCGGCACGATCATATGCGGAAACACCACAATGTCACGAAGCGGCAACACCGGGTAGTTGGGGGAGTTCAGTTCGCTCATCTCATTTCCTTATATGGCAGGATAACCTGAGCCCCGATATCGGCGACATGCGATTATCCCCTCTTTGGCTATTCTATCTGGTAGCCATGGCCCAAAGTGTCAACCGGCGAGCAGGATCTTGCGATGATGCGCTTCACACCCCAAAGGCGCAACCATGCATTCCAAAAAATTTGGGCTAATTCATGTCCAACAGATCAAAGCCTCCTTTTCAAACGGGTAACAGTGCAACGGCAATCCGCCGCCCTTCGGACAGCAGTACATTATAGGTTCGGCAGGCAGCGGGGGAATTCATCACCTCCAGCCCGACCCCGTGCGTTTCCAGCGCATGACGGAATTCCGCAGGCGGATGCGCAATCTCCGCCCCGGTTCCCAGGAGCAATACGTCGATCTTCCCGACAAGTACCAGCGGGGTTGCCTGATCTTCCAGCCCCCCCCAGGGTCCGGCATCCCAAGGCGTAATCAGAACCGGCCCCCGCAGCACCTTCCCCGCCAGACGAAAAAACCCGGGGCCATAGCCCTCGACAGGTTGCGCGCTGCCATAGCTGATTTCGGTCAGGCGCATTCCGGCCCCTCAGGCATCCACGTCGGAAAACTGTGTTCCGGCCTTGCCGTCCTTGTCTTTCGGATCACGGTCGAGGCCAAGATAAAGTACAATATTCTTGGCAACATAGACCGACGAATAAGTACCGATGATCACGCCAAAGAAAATCGCAAAGGTAAAGCCGCGGATCACATCACCACCCAGAACAAGAAGCGACAGGAGCGCCAGCAAGGTCGTGCCGGAAGTCATGACCGTACGGCTGAGCGTCTCATTGACGGAAAGGTTCATCACCTCCATCAGCGGCATCGTCTTGTACTTGATCAGGTTTTCGCGAAGGCGGTCGAAAACGACAACGGTATCGTTGATCGAATAACCCAGGATCGTCAAAAGCGCCGCGATCACCGCAAGATCGAACTTGATCTGGAAAAGCGAAAAGACCCCCACCGTGACCACCACATCATGGACCAGCGCAGCAACCGCACCCACGGCGAACTGCCATTCAAAACGCAGCCAGATATAGATGAGGATCGCCGTTGCGGCCCCCAGAACCGCCAGCACAGCCGACCAGATCAATTCACCGGAAACCTTCGGTCCGACGCTTTCGACCGATGGAAAGGTGATGGAGGGATCGATGGCCTGCAATGCGGCCTCCACCGCCGTCACGGTTTCATCCGTAACAGCCTCATAGCCCTCCTGCGCCTGAATACGCAGCATCGCGACATTCTTATCCGGCCCGAAGCTTGGGTCGAACACCTCGGTAATTGCCACATCACCAAGGTTGAGCGGCGCAATCGCCGTGCGATAGGCCCCCACATCGACCGCTGCGGTGCTTTCGGTCCGGATGGTCGTGCCGCCGCGGAAATCGATCCCGAAATTCAGGCCCATCACCAATGTGATGATAATTGCCGCAATGACCATCACGACCGAGAACCCGAAGGTGATCGGCGCATAGGCAAAGAAGTTGATATTCGTGTTATCGGGGACAAATTTAAGTCGCATGGCCCAGCCTCACACTTCGATGGTCTTGGGACGGCGGGCTTCGAACCATGTCACCATGATCAGCCGTGTCACGAAATAGGCGGTAAAGACCGATGTCACGAGACCGATTGCCAGCGTCACGGCAAAGCCCCGTACCGGCCCCGCCCCCACCAGAAACAGGATTACCGCCGTGATGAAAGTGGTAATATTCGCATCCACGATGGCCGAAAGCGCCTTTTCATAGCCCAATTCGATGGCCCGGGCAGGGCCACGCGCCGTCTTGAGTTCCTCCCGGATCCGTTCGAAGACCAGCACATTGGCATCCACCGCCATCCCAATCGTCAGCACGATGCCGGCGATGCCCGGCAGGGTCAGCGTTGCCCCGATCAATGAAAGCGCCCCGAAGATCAGGGCGACATTGAAGGCGAGCGCGATATTGGCCATCACCCCGAACCAGCCATAGCACGCGATCATGATCACCACGACCGCCGCCATCGCCACGAAGGAGGCTGTCCGACCCGCATCGATACTGTCCTGTCCAAGCTCCGGTCCGATGGTCCGTTCTTCCAGAAAGATCATTTCCGCAGGAAGTGCGCCTGCCCGCAGCAAAACCGCCAGATCGGTGGATTCCTCAACCGTGAAACGGCCGGTGATGATCCCGGAACCACCTGGAATATGGCTCTGGATCACCGGGGCGGAGATCACCTCATCATCAAGGACGATGGCAAAGGGACTGCCGATATTGGTAGCGGTATAGTCACCGAATTTCCGTGCCCCCGCCGGATTGAAGCGGAAATTGACCGCCGGGCGGTTATTCTGGTCAAAGGCGGGCTGGGCATCGACCAGTTCCTCGCCGGTCACGACGGGATTGGCCTCGACGATATAATAAAGCCCGGGCTCGTCCATGGAAGGCAGCAACAGGTTGCGCGCACCCGGATCGGCACCCGCATCCACTGTCGTGCCAACGACCGGATGAAAGGTCAGCTTCGCGGTTGTCCCGATCAGATCCTTCAGTTCTCCCGCCGAGCCAATCCCCGGCACCTGGATCAGGATCCTGTCGGCACCCTGACGCTGAATGGTCGGCTCACGTGTGCCAACCTCATCAACCCGGCGGCGAATGATTTCAAGGCTTTGCCGGATGGTACGGTCATCAGTGGCCTCGCGTTCAGCCTCTGAAAGCTGGATGACGATCTCACTGCCATCTGCCGTCACTTCGATATCGTCCTGCCCGACCCCGGTCAGCGATATGACCGGCTGCGCCAGTTCCCTGATCGCGGCAAGGGCGGCAGGCATTCCATCGGGATTGGAAATCGCGATGCGCAGCTGCCCCGGAGGGCTTGGCCGTTCGCGGGCAGGTCCCACCTGATCACGGATATCGCGCAGGACGGTCAGGACATCAAGTTCCATCGCCCGGATACGCGCATCATGGACATCCCCGACCTGCACCTCGGCCAGCAGATGGGCACCGCCCCGCAGATCAAGCCCCAGATTGACCAGCCGCGAGGGCATCCAGTTCGGCCAGGCATCAATGGATGCCTGTTGTTCCGCTGTCGCGATCCCGTTCGCAGCCTCCACGGCCGCCAGCGCATCATTATGGCTTTCGACCCGGGTATAGAAGAAATTGGGAACCGTGAAAATGATCCCGAGCGCACAGACGCTCCAGATCAGGACACGCTTCCAAAGCGAGATCTGCAACATGGAACGGACTTTCTCAGGACGCGGCGGGTTCGGTCTTGGACAGGACCTGTGCCACGGTATGGCGCATCATCTTGACCTTGACGCCCTCGGCAATCTCAACCTCCACAATTCCGTCATCCTGCACCTTGGTCACCTTGCCGATGATCCCGCCCTGCGTCAGGATCTGGTCCCCGCGCCGCAATGCCTCAACCATGGCTTTGTGTTCCTTCACTTTTTTCTGCTGCGGACGGATCAGCAGGAAATACATGATCACAAAGATCAGGATCAACGGCACGAAAGAGGTGAAGGCGGCGGCGCCGCCACCGGCTGCCTGCGCGAAAGCGGGGGTTACGAACATCCATGAACTCCGGTTCGGCGGGGGATTCCCCCGGTTTTTGTCGGGCGGCACCCTATCCGCGAGCAGGGCCGGGCGCAAGCATCACTGCGCGGCGATGCGCAACCCGCCCTGCATCTGTTCACTATCCGAACCGCAGGGCCTTGGCCAGTCGGGACAGCCGCGCGCGTTTGAGCATCGCAGGCAGGCTGCGGGCCTCACCATCGCGTGCCTCCGCCCGAATGCGCAACGCATCCAGGGCGGCACCCACACCCTCGGGGTCATGCGACCAGAATTCCCAAAGCAGGCCATCCGGATCACGTCGTTCAACCCCTTCCGCGCGCAACGCAGCGCGGGGAAAGTCCGCGGCATTCAGCGTGATGATACAATCGGCATTGCCGGCAATCGCCGTTGCAAGGACATGGATATCATTTTCATCCGGCAGGTGCAGTTGCGCCTCCAGCCCCGGCTGTGGCCCCACCATGGCCTGGGGGAATCGCAGGCGCGTGGCGGCAATTGCCTGCACGGCCTCCCTGCCCTGTTCCGGCCCATGGCGGGCGCCGGCCCGTTCCCATTCCCCAAGGATCCGCTCCGACCAGAGCGGTGTGAAGGCGCCGGCTTCCGCCACCCCCAGCAGCGCTTCACGCATCACGGTGGGGAAAAGCACACAGGTGTCCAGAACACATTTCATTCATCAAGCCGAAAGAACAACGCCTTGAGATATCCCGATTCCGCCAGTTGCGGCAGGACCGGATGATCCGGCCCCGCCTGCCCGCTATGGATGATCTGGCCGCGCCGCCCGCCCCGCCCGATCCCGCGGAAAGATGCATTGCGAAAAGAGATCAGATCAGCGGCATGTGAACAGGAACACAACACCAGATACCCGCCGGGGGCAACCAGGGGCGCCGCCAGGCGCGCCACCCGTTCATAGGCCCGAAGCCCCGCCTGCAAGGCCGGCTTGGAGGGGGCAAAGGCCGGCGGATCACAGACCACCAGATCGAAACCTGCACCTTCGGCGCGCAAGGCGTCCAGCACCGCAAAGGCATCGCCCTGCCGCACCCCGAAACGCGCGGCAAAGCCGGATGCATTTGCCCCTTCCCTTGCCAGGGCAAGTGCAGAGGTGGATCCATCGACGGCCAGCGCATGTTCCGCCCCGCCCGCCAGCGCCGCAAGGGCAAAGCCGCCGACATGGGAAAACACATCCAGCACCCGCGCGCCACGCGCCAGGCGCGCGGTGAAGGCATGATTGGGGCGCTGGTCGTAAAACAACCCGGTCTTCTGCCCGCCAATCAGATCCGCCATATAGGTCGCGCCATTCATCGGCACCGGAATGGGGCCTGCAACCTCCCCCATCAGGATGCCGCTTTCCTCCGGCAACCCTTCCAAGCCCCGTGCCCGGCCCGATCCATTCTTGACGATCGTGCCCGCACCCGTGACCCGCACAAGCGCCGCCGCCAGTGCCTCAAGATGCAGTTCCGCCCAGGCGGCATTGGGTTGAATGACCACCGTATCACCAAAACGGTCGATAACTACGCCGGGCAGACCATCAGCCTCGGCATGGACCAGCCGGTAATAGGGTTGATCGAAAAGCCTTTCGCGCAGCGCCTGCGCCCGCGCAATCCGCACCGCAAACCATTGCTCACAGATTTTCGCATCAGGATCGCGGTCCAGCATCCGCGCGATAATCCGTGAATTGGGGTTGACCGTCACCAGCCCCAGAATACGGCGTTCGGCATCTTCCAGAATGGCCAGCGCCCCCGGCGCCATCGCCCTGGTGCGCCTGTCAGTCACCAATTCATCGGAATAGACCCAGGGAAAGCCGTGGCGGATCGCCTGAGGCTTCGCCTTGGGCCGCAGGCGCACGGTCGGGGGGCGGGAGGAAACGGGACTGTTCATGCCTTCCCTTACCGCGTTCCTGCCGGGCGGAAAAGCGGTGCATCGTCAGTCGCGCCAGAACCGCGCGAGGAAAAGGACATAGACGCTCAACAACTCCAGCCGCCCGACCAGCATCCCGAATATCATGATCCAGCGGGAAACCGCGGGGAAGCCATCCACAGAACCTGTCGGGCCGACCTCGGTGCCGAAAACCGGACCGATATTGGCCACTGCCGTCCAGGCGGCACTGAAGGCCGTGCGGGTTTCAAGCCCCGTAAGCGCCAGCGCCACCGAAAGCAGACCGAATGTCAGGATGAAGAGGGTAAAGAATACGATCACCGAATCGATGACATCCTGTCCAATCCGCCGTCCTTCCAGCCGCGGTTCGATCATCGCCGACGGGCTATGAAGCCGCCGCACCTGCACCTTCACCGCCTCAAACAGTACCAGGTAACGAAACACCTTCACCGAACACCCCGTTGATGAAGTGCAACCACCGATCAGCCCGACAACGATCAGGATGACAAAAGGAAACGGCCCCCATGCCGTAAGGTTAACCGACGAATAACCGGTACCCGAAAAGGTACTGACCACATTGAAGGCGGTTTCGCGCAGCGTCACCCAGAAAGGCGCTTCGCGGTCATAGACCTCATAGGCGACAATCGCGAGAACCGCATAGAGGTTCCAGCGCAGATAGGCCCGCATCTGCACATCCTGCCAGATCGGCCTGAACGCACCCTGCATCATCTGGATAAATCGGATAAAGGGTAACGAACCGAGGATCATGAACAGGACCGAAACATATTCAAGCGGCCCGGCATATTTGCCAAAGGACGCATCCGAAGAGGAAAACCCCCCCGTTGAAACCGTGGTCAGCGCATGGACCACCGCGTCATATCCGCTCATGCCAAGCGCGAAATAGGCCACGGTACAGGCAAGCGTCAGCGTGATATAGATCAGGATCAGCGCGGCAGAAATATCGAAGGCCCGGGGCAGGATCTTGCCCAGCGTGTCAAACCCTTCGGAGCGGAAAAACTGCATGCCGCCGACTTTCATCACGGGCAGGAAGATCATCGCCACGATGACAATCCCCAATCCACCAAGCCATTGCAGGATACCGCGCCACAGATTGACCCCCGGGGGCAGGTCATCAAGCCCCGTGAAAACCGTTGTGCCGGTGGTTGTCATGCCCGACATCGCCTCAAAGACGGCATTTGTGAAACTGGCATCCGGTTCGCCAAACATGAAGGGCACCGCCCCAAACACCGGCAGCGCGATCCAGGTAACCGTTGTCAGCACAAAGCTCTGCCGGATCGTCAGGCCAATCCCCCTGCCATTGGCACAGGCCAGGGTCAACAACAGCCCGACCAGCACCGTCACGATCCCCGCTTCGAGAAAGGCCATCCAGTTCTCATCACCTGCGGCGTAATCAAGCAGGAGTGGAAAAGCCATCATCACCCCCAGCGCCGCCAGCAGGAGGCCGATCACATATCCGACTGGTCGCAGGTCGATCATGGCGCGAGGCTTGGCTGCATGGCCCGTCGCTGTCAAGTCTTGGCGATGTTCCTCGCGCAGTGTGTCCACCGACTGTGACCCGGGACCGCCTATCAGCACTGCGACGAAATCCTCCCCGGGCTTGCACCCTTCCGGGACAACCGCGTTTCAGACCCTGCCACATGATTTCCGATGACCACGATCCTGTCCATCACGGATCGGCATGATCAAGAAAATCCAGGACGGAACGCGCCGCGCGCCGGCCCGGCGCCTCCCCCCCTTTTCCCAGACGTTTCATGGTCAGTGCCATCGCATCGCGCTGTACCACGGCGGCTTGCGGCTCCAGCAGCGTCAAAAGTGCGGGCGCAATCCGTTCCGCCGTGCAATCCCGGCCCAGAAATTCCGGTATGGTACTAGTTTCCGAAACGAGATTGACCAATGTTACCGTATCGATCCGTGCCATGCGCTGCATTAGCCACATGGTCAGGGGATTCATCCGATACCCCACCACCATCGCACAATCATTGGCGGCCAGTTCCAATGACACCGTGCCCGAAGCCGCCAGCGCAACATCAGCCGCTGCAAAGGCACCACGCTTGCGGGCCGGATCGGTAATGATATCGGGCCGGATCGGCCAGCTTGCGCTGCATTCGGCAACCAGACCGGCCACCCCATCCACCGTCGGCAGGGCTACCCGCGCCAGCGGATGGGCCTCTTTCACCCGGGCCAGCACCTGACCAATGACCGGTGCCATTCGCTGAACCTCCCCCCGGCGCGAACCCGGCAGGGTCAGGACCAGCGGGCCCTCCCCCGCGAAGGCCGCGCGTTCCCCGGCACTGGCCAGTTGTTCGGCCACGACCGGATGGCCCACGAAATCGCAACTCATCCCGGCTGCCGTCATGTAAGGGGGCTCAAAGGGCAAAAGCGCCAGGACATGATCGACAACTTCGGCCATCCGTGCCGCACGGCCCGGGCGCCAGGCCCAGACGGAAGGCGCAACATAATGGATGATTGGCAGATCCGGCCGCCGCGCCTTCACGATCCGCGCCACGCGCAGGCAGAAATCCGGACTGTCGATCGTGATCAGTGCCCTCGCACCGGAGGCCAGAACATCCTCCGCCGCCTGACGGATCCGGGCCCTGAGATCAAAATAGCGGGGCAGGATTTCCGCCAGCCCCATGACCGAAAGCGCCTCCATCGGAAAAA
The DNA here is from genome assembly GCA_047975325.1 of Pseudorhodobacter sp. Classification (GTDB taxonomy): domain Bacteria; phylum Pseudomonadota; class Alphaproteobacteria; order Rhodobacterales; family Rhodobacteraceae; genus JBKEDF01. Next base: position 21,816 of record JBKEDF010000015.1, read on the forward strand.
GGCTGCCCATGCCCTGCCTCTGCATGGCCGCACCGGCAATCCCCTGAAAGATGAGATCCCCGTGAAGGTCCCGCAACCCTGCCATGAGGGCCGCACCCAGCCGATCGCCCGAAGCCTCTCCCGCGATCAGGTAAAGCTTCACGCCCGCGCCCAGAGGAAGATCCCCTGCGCCTCTGCCTGCCGGGTCATTTCAGGCAGATCCAGCGTAATGACCCCGCCCGCCTGCCAGACAATCCCGCCAAGGCCCGCATCCGCCACACGATTAACCGTTTCGGGCCCAAGCGTCGGCAAATCGATACGACGGTCCTGCCCCGGTTTCGGTGCCTTGTAGAACAATCCCCGTCCCCGGCTGGCATCGGGACGCAGCGCCAGCGGGATGGTCGCGGCAAGCCGCAACATCGCATCGGTACCGGGCAAGGCCTCCACCGCAAGGCAAAGCCCCTGCTGCACCACAGTGCCCTGTCCGACATCGACCGCGCCAAGGGCCGCGACAATGGCAGCGGCACGTTCCGCATCGGCCCGGTCCTGTTCCCCCGGTGCGCCGCAGATCACACCTTCGCCGGGAACCAGCGCAGGGGCAATCTGATCAACCCCCAGAATGGCAAATCCCGCCTCTTCGAAAATTGCGATCACCTCACGCAGCGTCGCATCATCGCCCCCGCGCATTGCCATCATCAGACGTGGAACCATCTGCGCCGTGCGCGGGTCGAAAAGCGCGGGGTCCAGACGCGGACGTTGCACCGCGCCGGCAAAACAGACCGCTGTCACGCCCTGATCATGAAGATGCTCCAGAAAGGGCACCAGACGTTCCACCCGGAATTTCAGATCCACGGCAATCCCGCGCGGCGCATGGCCCTCCAGCGCGGCAATGAACGGCTTGTCGCGCAGGACGGCAACGATCTGGGTCGGCAAGGCCCCGGCCCCGGCGATAAGTGCAGTCTTGGTCATTTCGGCGTCAGAAAACTTCTGTCACTGGCAGAAAGGATAAAATCGGTCATTTCACGGACATGGATGCTGTCAAACTCCTCGGCCAGGCGGCGGGTTCGGTCCAGAAAGGTACCTTCCCCCTGCGCCAGCATCTGATAGGCCGCACGCAGGGCAGTAATCTCCGACCGGCCCACCCCGCGCCGTTTCAGCCCCACGAGGTTCAACCCATCCAGATCGCCGCGAGGTCCCTGTACCAGCCCATGCGGCAGAACATCATTCGTCACCATGGTCACCGCCCCGATGATCGCGCCTCGGCCCACGCGCACCCATTGGTGCACGCCCGAAAGCCCCCCCACGATCACATCATCGCCGATCTGGCAGTGACCCGCAATGGCCGCCTGATTGGCCAGGATCACCCGGTTGCCAAGCATCGCGTCATGACCGACATGGGAACCGGTCATGAACAGGCAATCGTCACCGACTTTCGTGACCCCGCCGCCACCTTCCGTCCCGGTATTGAGCGTTGCCCCTTCGCGGATCCGGCAGTGTGCACCGACGATCAGCCGCGTCCGTTCCCCCTTGTATTTCAGATCCTGCGGCACCTCGCCCACACAGGCAAAGGGCCAGATCACCGTACCTTCCCCCACATCCGTCCATCCGGTGATAACGGCATGGGATTTCACCACGACATTCTCGGCCAACCTCACTTCCGGCCCGATCACGCAAAACGGGCCAATATCGCAACCCGCGCCGATTTCCGCGCCAGATTCAACAATGGCAGAGGGATGTATCCGCGCCGTCATGCCCTGGGCAGGTCCATCATCGCGGTAAATTCCGCCTCTGCCGCCAATTCGCCCTCAACCATTGCCCTGCCGCTGAATTTCCAGACCTTTCCGCCACCGCGCTTTACCGAAACATGCAGTTCCAGAACATCGCCCGGCACCACCATGCGGCGGAATTTCACCGCATCCAACCCCATGAAATAGACCAGCAAATTCTTGTCGGCGAGGTCAAGAGACACCCCCACGAGCACCCCCGAGGTCTGCGCAAGCGCCTCGACGATCTGCACACCGGGAAAAACCGGCTTGCCCGGGAAATGTCCCTGAAATTGTGGCTCGTTGAAGGTGACATTCTTGATACCGACGGCGGAGCTGTTGGGAACGATATCACGAACCTTGTCGATCAGCAGGAACGGATAGCGATGCGGCAATATTCGCTGGATCAGCGACAGATCCGCCGTGGTTGGGGTTGTCATGCGGGGCCTCCCTGTCTGGCCTGGCGGGCGCTGCCCGATCTTCCGGTTTCGGTTTCCTGAGTAACAACTCGCCGGGATGGCGACAAGGCGCTCCCACCTTATCAGGGCTGTCCCGGGGCGCGGTCCTCCTGTGACTGCGGGGCGGGATTGGATCCGGGATCCTCCGGTGCTGGGCCAGTCAGGTTTTCATTGACCCGCGCAATGGCCTCTGCGGTAATGTCGATCCGATCCAGGCTCATGACCACCATGGAACGGTCCAGGACCGCGACCGCGCCTTTTTCGCGCATCAATTCAACCACGATCGGCACGGCACGTTCGAAAAACTGCTGCTGATGCATATCGCGCTGCCTTGCGATATCCGTGCCCTTGGCATCCTGGGCCGCGCGAATTTCTTCGACCTTCCGGTCAAAAGCCTCGGCCAGGGCACGAAATTCCTCTGCAGGCAGGTCGGCGCGTTTTTCGGTCAGGCTACGTTCTTCTGCCTCCAGCGCCTCCTCGATCCGGCGATTTTCTGATTTGAGTTCGGCAGAGCGCGCTTCCAGCAGGCGCAGGGATTCCTGGCCAAAATCGGAGTTTTCAAAAAGCACCTGCTGATCGACGACGACCACGCCACCCTGCATGATGACCGGGTCGGACCACGGTACGGTCAAGGATGATCCCGGGTCTTGTGCACGGGGGCCTGTCGGAAACAGGGCCAGCCCCCCCGCGATCAGGAGCGCAAGGGAACGGCCCTGGAGAAGTGACATCAGAATTGCGACTGGATCGTAAGATCGAAGCTGCGTTTCTTGTCGTAATCCTCTTTCTTGAAGGCATGGGACAGGTTGAAGCGGAGCGGACCGATGGGCGTATCCCAGAAGACCGAAACACCAACCGAGGAACGCAGGTTCATACCATCATCAACCGGGTCCGCCCCGGCAGCACCGCCCCCGGTATTGTCCAGATCCCAAACCGACCCGACATCAAGGAAAAGACCGCCCCGAATGCCGTATTCCTCGGGCAGGCCCACCGGGAATTCCGCCTCGAACCGCGCCACGGCAAACATATTGCCGCCAAGCGCATCCTGATTGGCCACATTGAGATCGCGCGGGCCAAGCCCGTTTCCTTCAAAGCCCCGGATCTTGCCCGTACCGAAATAACGATCGGTCACACGGCTGCTGCCCTTGCGCATATGCAGATAGCCACCTTCAAAGACGGCGCGCACGGTCACTTCCTCATTCATGATCCGCCGTTCGGCCATGGCCATGACCTCGGACCGGATATAACGCAGATCCCCCCCGAGCCCGGCGAAGTCCTGGCTGAAGCGCAAAAGTACGCCACCCAGCGGATTCAACCCCGTGGTCCGTGTATCATAAGTGAAACGGTAGCCGATCGAGGAGGCCAGTTCCCCCTGGCGCGCTTCTTCCTGATGCAGGATATAGGATGAAGCCGGATCGACATTCTTGACCCGCGAATCCTCTGCACGGTAATTCACCTGAAGGCGGCTATATTCCCCGACCGGAAAGCCCAGACCGAAATTGATTCCGGCAACGCGCGTATCGTAATAGGAATTCGAATAATCCGATTCCTTATAGTTCACGCCAAAGCTGAATTCCAGATCCCGCCCCATGAAGGCAGGTTCGATGAAGTTGAAACTCGCAGCCGCATCATCCGAGGCGGTTGTAATATTCAGCGCAACCGTCTGCCCCCGGCCCAGGAAGTTCGTTTCCTGCAACCCTACGGCAAAGCCCACACCGCTATCGGCGCCATAGCTTGCCCCGAAGGACAGGGAGCCGGTCGGCTGTTCCTCAACATCCACGTTGACGACGACCTGATCGGCACCGCTGCCCTGTTCGGCATCAACGGCAGCATCGGCAAAATAACCCAGTGCCCGGATCCGTTCCGCGGCGCGACGGATCTCACGCGGGTTGAAGGGGTCGCCTTCGGCAGTCCGGAACTGGCGGCGGACCACTTCGTCAAGCGTGGTCGCGTTTCCTTCGATATCGATCCGTTCCACAAAAACGCGCGGGCCACGGGTTATCGCAAATACGATATCCAATGTGCCGTCACGTTCGTTACGGGTCACACGCGGTTCTACCGCGATAAAATTCAACCCCTTGCGCAGGGCCAGGTTTTCCATCCGGGCAATGTTGTTTTCCACCACCGAAGGGGAATAGGTCACGCCCCGACGCAGCCGGACGGCCCGGCGAAACTCCTCCACGTCGATACCTTCGACCTCGCTGATGGTCCGGATATCGCCGAATTTGAAACGGCGCCCCTCACGCACGGTAAAGGTCACGAAGAAGCCGTCACGTTCCCGTGTCATCTCCCCCACCGAATCCAGAACCTGGAAATCGATATAGCCGCGGGCAAGATAAAAATCGCGCAGCAATTGCTTGTCGACTTCAAGCCGGTCGGGGATGAAGGTATCGGACCGGATGAAACGGCGCAGAAGGCCTGCCTGCTTGGTTTCCAGCACCTGCCGCAAACGACGGTCGGAATAGGCGCGGTTGCCCACGAAGGAAAGCCGTTCAACCTCCACCGGGCGCCCTTCGCTGATCTCGAAGGCAAGATCGACGCGGTTACCGTCACGGCGGATGATTTTCGGGGTTACCGTCGCGGCCATCCGGCCCTGAACCTCATAGGCATCGGAAATCAGCGCGGCATCCGCCTCCGCCTGGGCGGGGGAATAGATCCGGCGCGACCGGCTTTGCACCAGTTCTGCCAGATCCTCATCCTTCATCCGGCGGTTGCCTTCAAAGTTGATGATGTTGATCGTCGGGTATTCCTTGACCCGGATCACCAGCGTCCCGCCCGAGGGAATAACCTCAACCGATTCGAAAAGTCCCGAACCGGTGATGCGCTGATAGGCATCGTTCAGGGCCCCTGCCGAAACCGCCTGACCCTGGCCGATTCCGGCATAGGTCAGGATCGTGGAAGGATCGACACGTTCATTTCCCTCAATCCGGACGTTGGAAAAACGGTATGTTTGTGCGGCCACTTCCTGCGGCGCAACGGCGCAAACCGTTGACAGAGAAAGGAAAACGGCAAGGGCCAGATGACTGGTTCCCGCACGGCGCAATATGTTGCGGGATTTATTCCCCTCTGCCGCAAGATACATTGTTCGGCCCCATCACAATTTCTTGGTCGGCTTACTGACTAGCGGTATTGATCTGCCTTGTCAAAAGGCTCATGGCCATGAATTTGCAGCTGTTGCGCGAAGGTCGTCACCACAGGGGCGACAGGGCCAGTTTCTGCCCCAGAAAAGCACCGGAAAGAAGGCCGAGGATTGTCGCGCAAATACAGAAGATCCTGTCGGAATTCAGGCTGACCAATATACCAAGCCCGCAGGCTTCCCTGACCAAAGGCAACATTCCCCATCTCCTCCTGTCGTTTTGTCGAAACAGGGCAATCGTTACAGGCAATTATGGCACTTCTGGGACGCGCCCGTGCAAAACCGGCATCCCTTTTGCGCACCTCAGGGGCAAAAGATATCATTGGTAATGGCAAAGGCCATCAGACCAAGGATCAGCGTCAGACCCGCCGTCATCAGATAGTTCAGCGCGCGGTCCGAAGGAGGCTTGCCGGTGATCGCCTCCCAGGCGTGCAAAACCAGATGCCCACCATCAAGGACCGGAACGGGAAAGAGATTCATCAATCCCACCGCCGTGGACAGAAGCGCGATGAACAGGATAAAGGTCGCCGCCCCCTGCGTTGCCGCAGCGCCGGAACTTTCGGCAATACCGATCGGGCCGCGCAGGTTGCAGGAGGAAATCGCCCCGGAAATCATATGCGCCAGCCCCGAAAGCGAGGTCGCTGCGATATCCCATGTCCGTTCGGTCGCAAGGCCCAATGCCTCAAACGGGCCGGGCATACGGGTTTCAGGCGCAAAGACCAGCCCCCCCGAAAGTCCGATCAGCCAGCGGGTTTCAAACCCGCCTTCGGCGGCCGGAATATCCATGCGCCGTGGCGTCAGGACAGTGTCGAAAACCTCGCCCGCGCGCCAGACATTGACGTGCAGGGGGTCCCCCCCCGATGCGCCGACGATTTCCCGCAATTCGGAAAACGCATCGATTTTCCGGTCATTGACGGCAAGGATCACATCGCCTGCCACCAGCCCACCATCCTGCGCGGCAGAATCGGGCTGCACGGCATCGGCAATCGGTGGAAAGGGATAGGGGCCTTCCACCGTTTCTTCACGCCCCTCCCGCTGCACGTGATAGTTTGCCGAAGACGCTGGCGGCAACGCCGCCGCCACGTCCACAAAAGTCGCCAGATCCACGGTTTCGGTCCCGTCCAGCGCAAGGATGCGATCCCCGGGCAACAGGCTCTGCCCTGCAAACGGGGTTGCTTTCTGATGCCCGACCACCGGGATATCGGTCGCAATTCCGTTATAAAGAAAGAAGCCGGTAAAGATCAGGATCGAAAAGATGAAATTGAAAACCGGCCCCGCCGCAACAGTCGCCGCCCGCGCCCAAAGCGGCGCGCCATGCATCGTGTGACGACGTTCCTCCTTGGACAGGCGCGACAGGGCAACGCCATCCTTGCCCGCCGAGGCGGCATCGGAATCGCCCAGAAATTTCACATAGCCGCCAAAGGGCAGCGCCGCGACCTGCCAGCGGGTGCCACGCCGGTCCCTTCGCGAAAACAGCACCGGGCCGAAGCCAAGGGAAAACACCTCCGCATGGATGCCCGACCAGCGCCCAATGATATAGTGGCCATATTCATGCACCGCGACAATGATAGACAGCGCGACGACGAAGGCGAGTATCGTCCAGACAACATTCCCGAATGTCGGGATAAGACCGATCAGTTCCACGACATATCTCTTTTGCTGTTTTCGGCCATCGCGACCTCCCGGGCGGTTACCCGACCCAGATGGTCCATCGCCAGCACATCCTCAAGGCCTTCCGCCCCTTTTCCAAGCCGATCCTGCCGGGAAAGCCGGGAAAGGGCCTCTTCCACCACCACGGCCATATCCGTGAAACGGATCTTCCCTGCAATGAAATGGTCAAGTGCCGTTTCCTTGGCCGCATTGAAGGCGGCCCCCGCCAAGCCGCCGGTTTCCATCACCTCCCTTGCCAGGCGCAGTGCCGGGAAACGGATTTCATCGGGTTCTTCGAAATGCAGCGCGGCGATCCGCGCCAGATCAAGCCGTTCAACGGGCAGTTCCGCGCGCTCGGGCCAGTGCAGCGCATAGCCGATCGCATGGCGCATATCGGGGGCACCAAGATGGGCCATCACCCCGCCATCGCAAAAACCGACCAGTGCATGGACAATGGATTGCGGATGAATCAGCACTTCGATCTTCTCGGGAGGAATCCCAAAAAATTCATGCGTTTCAATCAACTCCAGCGCCTTGTTGAACATGGATGCGGAATCGATCGAGATCCGGTTTCCCATGGACCAATTGGGATGGGCCACGGCCTCGGCAGGTGTGGCCTCTCGCAGCCTTTCCACCGGCCAATCGCGGAAAGGCCCCCCCGAGGCCGTGATGATAACCCGTTCCAGAGTTGCGATGGATTCGCCGCATAACGCCTGAAAAACCGCAGAATGTTCACTATCGACCGGCAGGATCCTCGCCCCATTATGGCGGGCGGTGGCCAGCAGCAAGGGCCCCGCCGTCACGAGGCTCTCCTTATTGGCAAGCGCCAGTGTGCCACCATGGGCCAGCGCCCGCAGGCCGGGCACCAGACCGGCTGCACCAACGATGGCGGACATCACCCAATCTGCGGGGCGGTCGGCGGCCTCGGCAATTGCCTGCGGCCCGGCTGCGGCCTCGATCCCCGTCCCCGCAAGCGCCGCGCGCAGATCCCCAAGGCGGCCGGGATCGGCCGTTACCGCGATCTCGGCGCGCAATTCCCGCGCCATTTCCGCCAGACGCACGATATTCTGCGCACCTGTCAGGGCGACGGTATGAAAGGCCTCCGCCCCGCCTGCACGCCGGATCAGATCGAAACAGCTTTCCCCGATGGAGCCAGTTGCCCCGAAGATCGAAATCCGGCGCATGATTTCAGCCCCCGGCGCCGGCGGATTCAAAGATCGGCAGGAAAAGCCGCGCCGCCATCACGAAAAGCGTTGCAAAGGCCAGTGCGTCGAAACGGTCCATCATGCCACCATGGCCAGGAATAAGGTTGGAGGAATCCTTGACCCCCGCACGCCGCTTGATGGCGCTTTCGGCAATATCGCCCATCTGGCCCGCCAGCGCGACAAAGGGCGAAATCAGGATCATCGCCATGCCACCACGCCCGGTTGCAACAAAAAGGACCCCAACCAAGGCCGCGCCAACCCAGCCCGCAATCGTGCCCGACCATGTCTTTTTCGGGCTGATCCGGGGCCAGAATTTTGGGCCGCCAATCAGCCGGCCCGCGAAATACCCCATCACATCCGACGCAACCACCACCGCAAGCAGCCACAATAACGGCCAGATCCCCAGAAAGATCCGCATCACGATCAGCGACCATCCCACTGCGAGGATCACCATCGCATAGGCAAACCAGACCAAAGGATCACGACGCGTCGTAACCAGCCCCAGAACGGGCGCAAGGATCAGGATCGACACACCAAGCCCGGTGTTCACAACAAGGCTCGACAATAACGTCAGCGCCGCCAGAAACGCCAGCGGGATCGCATAGTCGCGCCCCTCCCCCCGTGTCATGCGGGCCAGTTCCCATGTCATCAGCCCCACGCAGGTCACGCATAAGAACACAAAGGCCCAATTCCCCAGCCAAAGCGCCACACCGCCAAGCGCGACCAAGATCACCGCCGAAAGGATCCGTGGGGTCAGGTCCCCCCAGTTCGGTGCGCCACGGCTCATTCCGAATGCCCCCCGTGACGGCGATCCCGGTTTCCAAATTTTTTCAGGATCTCTTCCAGATCGGCCGGGGTGAAATCGGGCCAGAGGGTCGGCGTAAATTCATATTCGGCATAGCTTGATTGCCAGGGCAGAAAATTCGAGATCCGGATTTCCCCGCTGGTGCGGATCACCAGATCCGGATCCGGCAATCCACCGGTATCGAGCCTTTCAGAAAAGGCAGCCTCCGTGATATCGGCCGCATCGATCCTGCCCTGCGCCGCCTCGGAGGCAAGGGTGCGCACCGTGCGCAGGATCTCATCACGGCCGCCATAATTGACTGCTACCGTCAGGTTGAGCCGATCAAGCCCGGCCGTCCGCGATTCGATTCCCGACATCAGCCTTTGCAGTTTCGGATCGAGCCGCGTGCGATCCCCGATAAAACGCACCCGCACTCCTTCGGCCGCCAGTCGATTTGCCTCACGCTGGATATAGCGGGCAAAAATGGCCATGAGGCCCAGCACTTCCTCGGTGGAACGTTTCCAGTTTTCTGTCGAAAAGGCATAGATCGTCAGCCATCGGATCCCCATATCCGGTGCAGCGGCCACGATATTCCTGACCCGTTCGGCCCCCTTGCGATGTCCTACAAGCCGCGGCCAGCCTCGTTCCGTGGCCCAGCGACCATTGCCATCCATGATGATGGCGACATGGGACGCATGGCGGGTGTCTGCTTTGGGCATTGCGGCCGCCTCTATGCCAGCGCTCTCATTCAGACCTGCATGATTTCGGCTTGTTTGGTTTCAAGCGCCTTGTCCACATTGCCGATCGCATGATCGGTGATCTCCTGCACCTCATCGGCATACATCTTCTGTTCGTCCTCGGACATGCCTTCCGCCTTGGCCTTCTTGATCTGATCCATACCATCGCGGCGCACATTGCGGATCGAAACCCGCGCGCTTTCGGCATATTGCGCGGCCACCTTGGTCAGTTCACGGCGGCGTTCCTCATTCAGTTCAGGGATCGGCAGCATGATGATGGTACCATTGAGCTGCGGATTGATGCCGAGGCCGGATTCGCGGATCGCCTTTTCCACCTTGCCGATCATATCCTTGTCCCAGACATTGATCGTGACCATGCGCGGTTCGGGCACGTTCACGGTGCCCACCTGATTGATCGGCGTGAGCGATCCATAGGCGTCCACCATCACCGGGTCCAGCATGGAGGCAGAGGCCCGCCCCGTCCGCAACGAGGCAAATTCGCTGCGCAATGCCGACAAGGCGCCATCCATCCGGCGCGTCAGGTCGTCAAGGTCGATCTCGATATCGTCGGACATGGTTTCTTTTCCGTTCTGAAGGCCCGGTGCGGGCTTGTCTGGCTGCTTGCCAGCCCCCCTTCTAGCGGGGGCCGCGCGAAAATCAAAGCGTGATGGCCCGCCTCAGCCCGCAACGCTGGTATAGGTGCCCTGCCCTGCAAGGATGCCACGAAAACCGCCGGGTTCATCAAGGGAAAAGACAATAATGGGCAGTTTGTTGTCCCGCGCCAGTGCGATGGCGGAGGCATCCATCACACCCAGATGTTTCTGCAGCACCTCGTCATAGCTTACCCTGTCATAACGGCGCGCATCGGCATGTTTCTTGGGATCCTTGTCATAGACCCCATCCACCTTGGTCCCCTTGAAGATCGCTTCGCAGGCCATTTCGCTGGCCCGGAGCGTCGCCGCCGTATCGGTCGTGAAATAGGGGTTCCCGGTACCGGCGGCAAAGATGCAGACACGTTTCTTTTCCAGATGCCGCACCGCACGGCGACGGATATAGGGCTCACAGACCTGATCCATCGGAATGGCCGATATCACGCGGGTATGAATGCCCAGGGCCTCCAGCGCGGATTGCATCGCCAGCGCGTTCATCACGGTGGCGAGCATACCCATGTAATCGGCCGTGGTCCGTTCCATCCCCTGGGCAGATCCCTGCAATCCGCGAAAGATATTGCCGCCACCGATGACCATGCAGATCTCGACACCCATGTCATGGACGGATTTCACCTCCTGCGCGATCCGGGTAACGGTGGGCGGGTGCAATCCGAATCCCTGTCCCCCCATCAGGGCCTCGCCCGAAATCTTCAGCAAAACACGTCTATAGGCTGTGGCGGGGGCTGGGTCTGTCATGGTGGCCTGTCAACTCCTGATTGGTCCGGACAAGGATGAACGATGGCAAAATGTCCCAAAAGCAGACGGGGTTCAACGGCTGATACGACCTGCCCCCTTCCCAAATCGCGGGTTTCGACGGAATAAGGGCATATGTGGGATGAATGGGTAAAAATTCCCCCCGACCGGCCAGTATTGATTGCGGGGCCGACGGCAAGCGGGAAATCCGACCTGGCGATGAAGATCGCAGGCGCCACCGGCGGGGTAATCGTGAATGCCGACGCCTTGCAGGTCTATGATTGCTGGCGCGTCCTGACCGCCCGCCCAAGCCCGGCTGACGAGGCCGCCCTGCCGCATCGGCTATATGGCCATATCGGGCGGCAAAGCCCCTATTCCGTCGGACATTGGCTGCATGAGGTTGCGCAGATCCTGAAAGGGAAAGAACGGCTGATCATCGTTGGTGGCACCGGGCTTTACTTCACCGCGCTGACCGAAGGGCTGGCAGAGATCCCCCCCATCCCGCCGGATGTGCGCGTCAGGGCCAACCACCTGCTTGCCAAAGACGGGCTTGCGGCGATGCTGACGGAGATCGATCCGCAGACTGTCGGCAAGATCGACCGTGCCAATCCCGCAAGGGTACAGCGGGCATGGGAGGTTCTGCAGGCCACGGGACGGGGGCTTGCGGCATGGCAGGCCGAAACCGCCCCCCCGCTTCTGCCACCCGAGCGCGCCGAAACCATCGTGCTACGGCCCCGGCGCGACTGGATCAATGACCGGATCGACCTTCGTTTCAGGATGATGATGGCACGAGGCGCCCTTGAAGAAGCCAGGGCGGCCCTGCCGGACTGGGATCCCGCGCTGCCCTCTTCCCGCGCAATCGGCGCGCCGGAACTGGTGGCCCATTTGCGCGGCGAAATCACACGTGAGGCCGCGATTGAGGCCGCGCAGCTTGCCTCCCGGCAATACGCCAAACGCCAGCGCACCTGGTTCCGCAACCGCCTGAAAACCTGGAAAACGGTCGATCCCACATGATTTTTATGCGGATTTCCGCCTGTTTTCCCGGATAAAACAGTGAAAATCCCGAATTTTCATGGTTTTCTGCTTGGGTAGCAGGGTCAGGCAGGTTTAATCTGCCGCGGGGAAAGGTGGGAATGGTGGCATCTTGGCACGTCGATATTCTATTTCTCAGCTTCGGCTGATCGCAATTCCGCAACTTGCAGCGGGCGGCCGCTGGCGGGTTGAGGCGATGCGTTCGCTTTCGGAACCGCTGCTGTTGTGGTTCACCAAGGGCCAGGGCCGGATCACGGTTGCGGGTTCGACCCGCGGCTATACCGCCCATAACGCCATCTTTATCCCCCCCGGGGTGATGCATGGGTTTGAGGCCGGACCCGCCGTATTTGGAACCGCCGTCTTTTTCGGGCGCGATTGCGATATCGCCTTACCCGCCGTCCCGCATCACCTGCGTATCCGCGAAACCTTTTCCCAGCAGGAACTCAATGTCACGCTGGATTCAATCCAGCGCGAACAGGAAAGCGACAGCCCCGCCCATGAACGTGCGGCACAACACCACCTGGGCCTGCTCTCGGTCTGGCTGGAACGCCAGGTTGCGAAATCGGACGACCGGCGACGTCCCGATGCCGCCCATCGGCTGGTAGCACGCTATTCCTCCCTTCTTGAACGCGATTTCCGATCCGGCATGGGGGTGGCCGATTTTGCCTCGGCGCTTGGCGTCACGCCCACGCATCTGACACGCTGCTGCAAACAGGCCTCTGGTCGCCCGGCTTCGGCGCTCTTGCATGACAGGCTGATATTCGAGGCCCGTCAGATGCTGGTGGAAACGCGGCTTCCGGTAGGGCGAATCGCCGATGTTCTGGGCTTCAATTCCCCGGCCTATTTTACCCGGGCCTTCCAGCAGAAGACCGGGAAATCCCCATCTGCTTTCCGCAAGCAAGCCTGACCCTTACGGGCCTTTCGAGGGGGACGGGTTTACCTTCCGGCCCCTATCCCCTAGACTCTCCCCATGTCGTTTTCACGCCATAAGATGCCGAAAACGCGAGTTGCCCAGCCGGGCCATCGACGCGGAAACCACCAATGTGATCGCCTGACGCGCAAGCATGGCCACATGGCGCTGCCCATGTCGTTTCCGCAATTTCACTCTCCAGCGAAAAGACTGACAGGGAGACCATAATGTCCATGAAGACCGTATCCGACGGGATGATTCATCCCGGCGCCGTGATGTATTCGGAGGAGGCGAAGGCAGGCCGATTGAGCCGCCGGGAATTCCTCACCCGTGCTTCCGCGCTCGGGGTGTCAGTGCCTGCGGCCTACGGTCTTCTTGGCCTTGCCGCACCCGAAGCGATTGCACAGGAAACACCGAAATCCGGTGGCACGCTGCGCATGGAAATGGAAACCAAGGGCCTGAAGGATCCCCGCACCGCCGACTGGAGCCAGATGGGCAATTTCATGCGTGGCTGGCTGGAATACCTTGTCGAATATAACAGTGACGGGTCCCTGCGCGGAATGCTCCTGGAAAGCTGGGAAGTCAATGACAACGCAACCGAATACCTGCTGCGCCTCCGCCCGGGCGTGAAATGGAACAATGGTGATGATTTCACCGCCGAAGATGTCGCCCATAACATCACGCGCTGGTGCGATGGCACGGTGGAAGGCAATTCCATGGCCGGCCGCATGGCCGCGCTTCAGGATAGCAAAACCACGCTGGCCCGGGAAGGCGCCATCACGGTGGAAGATGATCTGACCGTGAAACTGTCGCTCAGCACTCCGGATATCACCGTGATCGCGAATATGTCCGATTATCCGGCCGCGATCGTACATCCCTCCTATGACAGTGGCGATCCGGCCACCAATCCGATCGGTACCGGCCCCTATCTGCCCGCCGAAAATGAGGTCGGCGTCAAACAGGTGCTGGTCCGCAATACCGATCATGACTGGTGGGGAACCGCAGTTTACGGCGGACCCTACCTTGATCGTATCGAATATATCGATCTGGGGAGCGACCCTTCCGCCGCCATCGCCGCTGCCGGGTCGGGCGAAATCGACGCCACCTATCAATCGGTCGGTGATTTCATCGATATCCTTACCAGCCTCGGCTGGGAAGAATCCGAAGTCGTCACTTCGGCCACAATTACCGTACGTTTCAACCAGAACGACGAAATCTATCAGAATGCGGATGTGCGCCGCGCCCTGTGCAAGGCCGTGGACAACAAGGTCGTTCTCGAACTGGGTTACAATGACCGGGGCACGCTGGCGGAAAACCACCATGTCTGCCCGATCCACCCCGAATATGCGCAATTGCCGCCACTTGAACCTGATAGCGCCTCAGCCAGACAGATGCTGGACGATGCCGGTTTCGGCGATCACGAATTCGAACTCATCTCGGTTGATGATGCCTGGCAGGCCGCCAGTTGCGATACCGTCGCCGCCCAGATCCGCGATGCCGGAATCAATATCAAACGCACGGTCCTGCCCGGGTCGACCTATTGGAATGACTGGTTGAAATTTCCTTTCTCCGGCACCGAATGGAACATGCGTCCGCTTGGCGTCCAGATCCTTTCGCTTGCCTACAGAACGGGCGTGGCCTGGAATGAAACCGCCTTCAGCAATGAGGAATTCGATACCTTGCTGGCCGAGGCGAATTCCATCTCCGACGCCGACAAACGACGCGAAACCATGTTCCGGATCGAAGAAATCCTGCAGCAGGAAGGCGTCATCATTCAGCCCTATTGGCGTTCCCTCTATCGCCATTTCGATCCGAAGGTCAAAGACTGCGCCCAGCACCCGACCTTCGAACATCATCATTACAAGTGGTGGATTGACGCCTGATTTCCGAACAAGCCCGGGCCGGATCCCGCATCCGGCCCGGTTTTCGGATCTGACCCGGCCCGGGTGAAGGCTGGCCCTTCACACCGCACCCCATTCCTGTCTCCACGGAAAAGGACAGCCCATGCTGACATTCCTCCTCCGTCGGTTCGCTATCATGGCGTTGACGGCCCTTTGCCTGACCTTCGTCGTGTTCTTTCTGACCAATCTTCCCCCCAATCTTGAAAAGCTTGCCCGTTCCGAAGGCTCCATCCGCATGAGCGACGAACAGGTACAAAGCTGGCTTGATACGAACGGCTATACCCAGCCCCTCGTGAAACGCTATGGCGAATGGCTGGGCGTGTTGCCGGGCTGGCAGCATGAGGCCGGGGACGGAACGCTGACGGGACGCTGCGCGACGGCCGGCCAACCCGAAACGGAAGCTTCCCGGTTTTGTGGCCTGCTTCAGGGGGATTGGGGCCATTCCACGGTCTTCAAGCGCCCGGTGGATGAGGTCATTGGCCGGGCACTGGCCGCAACGGGATGGCTGATGCTCTGGGTAATGATCGTAATGGTGCCATCCGCATTGGCGCTGGGGGTTCTGGCGGGCATGCGTGAGGGGTCCCGCACCGATCGCGTGCTTTCCACCGTTGCGATCGCAACAACGGCAACGCCGGAATATGTTTCCGGCGTGATCCTGATCGTGCTGCTGGGATCGGCCACGGCGGGCCTTTCACCCATTCTTGCGGATTGGGGGCTGATCAGCGGCAAGACACTTTTCCAGGGCACGGCAACATCGGCGATGGACGATATCACATTTTGGAATTTTACCCTGCCGGTAGTGACCATCGCACTTTACGGCATGGGTTATATCGCGCGCATGACACGGGCCTCCATGTCCGAAGTGATGACCGCGCAATATATCCGCACGGCACGGCTCAAGGGTGTGCGGTTTCGTGATGTGGTGATCCGCCATGCGTTGCGCAACGCGCTGATCGCGCCCTTCACCGTCATCATGCTGCAATTCCCCTGGCTTCTGAATGGCGTGGTGATCGTCGAGACGCTTTTCAATTACAAGGGGTTCGGCTGGACGCTGGTACAGGGCGCGGGAAACAACGATATCGAATTGCTGCTTTCCTGTTCGGTCATTGCGGTGGTCGTCGTCCTTGCCACGCAGCTGATCTCCGATATCGGCTATGCCTTCCTCAACCCTCGCATCCGGATTTCATAAGGAGGATCGCGCATGGAACCGCTTGGCTGGGGTAGCATCATCGCCCGCATGGCAATCCAGTTCTGGCCGGTCTGGGCCGCATTGGCCCTGACCTTCGTCCTGTCCCTGCATTACAAACCCCGCCTGGGACTTTATGGCAAGCTTTTCGACAGCCGCATCGGCATGATCGGGTTCTTCATCGTGATGTTCTGGGTCTTCACCGCGCTTTTCGCCGATCTTGTCATCACCCATGATCCCCTGGCACAGCTTTCGGGAATGAAGAACAAGCCCCCGGGCACCCCTGCCCCGGATGGTGCAAGCTTTTCCTGGTATCTGCTTGGCGGAGACAATCTGGCACGGGATGTCTTTTCCCGCATGGTGATGGGCGCGCGCCGCGTTCTGGTCATCGCGCCCGCAGCCACAGGTTTCGCCTTCATGGTCGGTATCACATTGGGTCTGCCCGCGGGATATTTTGCAGGCAGGCTGGACACATTCCTGTCCTTCCTCGCCAACCTGGTCCTGGCTTTCCCGGTGATCCTGCTTTTCTATCTGCTGGTAACACCGGAAATTCGCGATACCGGAATTCCGATCATCCTCGCGGCGGTTTTGTTCTTCTTTCCGATCGTGTTCCTGATCACGCTGTTCAACAGCCGCTTCTTCACCACACCCGGCCGCCGCAACCTGTTTGTGGGCTTTACGCTGGTCCTTGGGCTCTGGGCCTATTCGGGGCTTGCCTTCAATGCCGATCCCTTCGGCATCTGGTCGATGGATCCCAATCTTCTCAATGTTTTTGTCGCCGTTGTCTTCGTCAACGCCCCCACGGTCTTTCGGATCGTGCGCGGTATCGTGCTGGATCTGAGCGCACGTGACTATGTCGCCGCCGCCCAGACCCGCGGCGAAGGCGCATGGTATATCATGCTGTGGGAAATCCTGCCCAATGCCCGCGGTCCACTGATCGTCGATTTCTGCCTGCGCATTGGCTATACGACGATCCTGCTTGGCACATTGGGGTTCTTCGGGCTTGGCGTATCGCCGGAAAGCCCGGATTGGGGATCCACGATCAATGACGGGCGCCGTCTTCTGTCGATATTTCCCCACCCCGCCGTCACCCCCGCACTGGCGCTCATGAGCCTCGTGCTCGGCCTCAATCTTCTGGCCGACGGGCTGCGCGAGGAAAGCCTGAAGGATTGATGCCCCTTTCACCTGACCCAAACACCCCGGACCACCATCACCACGGGAGCACATGATGACCGACTGGGATCCCACACAACCGATCCTCGAAATCGAAAACCTTTCGATTTCCTTTTTCACCCGGCAGCGCGAAATCCCGGCAGTGATGGATTTTTCCTGCACTGTCATGGCCGGTGAGGCAATGGGCCTTGTCGGTGAATCCGGATGTGGCAAATCCACTGTCGCCCTGGGCGTGATGCGTGATCTGGGCAGGAACGGCCGTATCGTGAAGGGCAGGATCCGCTTCAAGGGCCGCGACCTTACCCGGATGGGGGATGAGGAATTGCGCCATATTCGCGGTTCCGAAATCGCGATGATCTATCAGGAGCCCATGGCCTCCCTCAACCCGGCAATGACCATCGGCGCCCAGCTTGCCGAAGTGCCGATGATCCACACCTCCATGGGCAAGCACGAAGCCTGGAGCCTTGCACGGCAGATCGTCGCCGATGTTCGCCTGCCCGATCCCGACCGGATCCTGAAATCCTATCCCCATCAGTTGTCGGGAGGTCAGCAACAGCGCATCGTCATCGCCATGGCACTGATGTCCAAGCCCGCACTCCTGATCCTTGATGAACCGACCACCGCGCTGGATGTGACCGTCGAGGCCGGGATCGTTGATCTGGTCCGGGAACTTGGCAGGAAATACGGCACTTCGATGCTCTTCATTTCCCATAATCTGGGGCTGGTGCTGGATGTCTGCGACCGGCTTTGCGTGATGTATTCGGGCGAAGCGGTCGAAACCGGTAATGTTGCCGAAGTCTTCGACCGCATGCGCCATCCTTATACGCAGGCTCTTTTCCGGTCGATCCCATTGCCGGGTGCGGATAAGGCAGCCCGTCCACTGGTTGCAATTCCGGGAAATTTTCCGCTTCCGCATGAACGCCCGTCAGGGTGCAATTTCGGCCCGCGCTGTGATTATTTCGAACCCGGACGCTGCGATATTGCCGATATTCCGATGACCGAAATTCCGGGGGACCGGCATGCCTCCCGCTGCCTGAAATTTTCCGAAATTCCCTGGGACGCCCCATTGGCCCGCGCCGAGACCGCCGAAAAGGCCGTGATTGGCAAAACCGTCCTTCAGATGGAAGGCCTGCGCAAATATTACGAGGTGGGCTCCGGCGGTCTTTTCGGGTCCGGTGAGGCAAAGCTTGTCAAGGCCAATGAGACACTCAGCTTTTCCGCCCGGGAAGGCGAAACCCTGGCCATCGTTGGCGAATCGGGCTGTGGAAAGTCAACCTTCGCCAAGGTCCTGATGGGGCTGGAGACGGCAACCGACGGCAAGATCCGGCTCTACGACAACGATATCCAGGATATCCCGATCGAACGCCGGTCAACCGATACGGTTTCTTCGGTCCAGATGGTCTTTCAGAACCCTTTCGATACGCTCAATCCTTCGATGACGGTCGGGCGGCAGATCATCCGGGCGCTGGAAATCTTCGGTGAGGGGAAGGATGATGCGGAACGGCATGACCGCATGCTGGACCTTCTGGATCTGGTGAAGCTGCCCCGTGCCTTTGCCGAACGGATGCCGCGGCAGCTTTCGGGCGGGCAGAAACAACGTGTCGGCATCGCCCGCGCCTTTGCGGGTGGGGCAAAGATCGTGGTCGCCGATGAACCGGTTTCAGCGCTTGATGTATCGGTTCAGGCCGCAGTGACCGATCTTCTGATGGAAATCCAGCGGGAAAACCGCACGACACTTCTGTTCATCAGCCATGACCTTTCCATCGTGCGCTACCTGTCCGATCGGGTGATGGTGATGTATCTGGGCCATGTGGTGGAACTTGGCAGCACCGATCAGGTCTTCAGCCCTCCCTACCACCCTTATACGGAGGCATTGCTTTCGGCCGTGCCCATCGCCGATACCAAGGTAAAGAAGAAACGCATCGTGCTGGATGGTGATATTCCCTCGGCGATGAACCCGCCGCCGGGCTGTCCGTTTCAGACACGCTGTCGCTGGAAATCAGAGGTTCCGGGCGGGCTTTGCGATCGGGAAATGCCGCCCGTGCGCAAACTGGCATCGGGTCATCAGATCAAATGCCATCTTTCCGACGAGGCGCTTGAACAGATGGACCCCGTCATCACCATCGCGGCGGAATAGGATCGCCGGGCGGCACGCCTCATTCGTCACCGGGGTGGCAGGACATATTTTTTCGGGTCATATCCTGCACCAAGCGCAGAAGGATGGATCCGTTCCGAACGATCCTTGCCAATCACCCGGCGCTTGCGCAGCCAGAAAAGCCAGGCCCAGCCGCGCCAGGCACCGACCATGGGGGCCGTGGCATCACAGGGAAAACGGGCGCGCCAGCCCGATGGCAGCGTCATTTCGCAACTTTCCAACCGTTCCAGCATCCAGACCAGCGGGATATTGGCAAGCGGACGCGCGGCGGGCAGGGCATTGACCTGCCCCCCCACATCGGAATGGGCGCCCCGAAACCAGACCTGTTCAACCCGATCTTCCCAACCCGGCGGACAGTTCCAGAGGATCGGGATATAGGCCACCCGCGTTTCATGAATTGCAAGCGCGTGAAACCCATGCCGGACATTGGGCCCCAATTGCGCATTGTGAAAGGCCGTTTGCCCTTCGGTCAGTTTCCATAAAACCGGTAAACGCAGCCCCAGCGCCTTTACCGTATCCCAGACGCCCACCATCTCAATCGGGACGACATCATGGCAAAACCGGCGGTGAAAGGCCTGGGCGGATTTGCGGCCCGGATCGCGCTGGTAATGGCGATAGGCCAGATGCACATTGCGTTCGGTCGCAAATTCGCGCCGCAAAAGGCCCACCCTGTCAATCGCGCCGGCAAGGGAACGCACCGCATAGGCCCCCCGGGAATATCCGATCAGGAAAATCCGGTCGCCCTGATGATAATGACTGGCCAGATAGCCATAGGCGCGACGGATCTGCCGGTTGATCCCCTTGCCCTGCGCCACCGCCGCCAGATGGCGCCAGTCTTCAACCTGCAGCCCCGGTTCATAATAGATCGTCCGGTCATGCGACCTGCCCTGTTCCGTCAGGAGCCGGAACAGTTTGCCCGCATTGGTTTCCCCGCCCGGGATCAGCTTGGACATGGTGCCATCAAGGATGATGACATGATCCACGCGCCCGCGCTGCAGGCCCGGCCCCACAGACGGCCTTGCCCGCCCGGTCGAGGCTATGGAAATACGGCGAAACCAGTTCTTGACGCGCGTGAAGACGCTCAGGGATCACTCCTTCCGTTTTGCATTTCCCGACCAGGGCAGGAAAGATCGGAACACAAGGGGTATTTCATCTCCCAAACCCCATGTGTCACCAAATCCCGGCTTCCCCCTGATCGAACCGGCAGAGTAACCTGCCCGTCGCCATTGTCCAGCCGGCGGCCGGGAAGGAAGCCCGGCTTAAAGATCCAGCGACATGACAGTGGCGATGGATAATTCGCCGAACCCGTTGAAACGCGTATTGGTCACCGTGGAATAGGCGCCCATGCCATGGAAGATCACGAAATCACCCTCGGCAATCCCATCATCCAGTGCCAGTTCTCCGGGCAGTCGGTCCACCGAATCGCAGGTCGGACCAAAAACGATCCGATTGGTCAGTTCGCCCCGGCGTTTTTCCCCTTCGGGGGTCAGCACCTCGGTCCGGTCGATCACCCCGATCATCGGCAATTCAAACAGTGATCCATAGGTGCCATCATTGAGAAAGACATGCGCATCATCGCGCACGGCCTTCACCCGTGCGGCCAGACTGAAAGCATCACCAACCAGCCCCCGGCCCGGTTCACAGATCAGGATCGGGCGATCGGCCCCAAAGGCAATGCCTGTCACCTCCTCAATTGTGGCAAAAATCGCCTCCAGATCGGGGGCAACGGCCGTCAGCCGGTGATTGGGAAAACCGCCCCCCACATTCAGCCGCGCAATGGTCACCCCCGCATCCCGTGCAATATCGGCCGCCGCCAGAAGATAGCTTTCCCAGGTTGAGGCTTCGGTGCATTGCGTACCGGGGTGGAAGGTCAATGAAGGAATGAACCCCGCCGAAGCGACCGTCTTGAGAAGCTCCGCTGCAAGTTCCGCCGTCGCCCCGAATTTTGCCCCGAAATTATAGGCCGCCCCCCCAACCGGAAGTTTGAAGCGTACCGAAATTTCGGTGCCTTCCGCCGGAACGAGTTCAACCAGCTTGGCCAATTCCGAGACCGAATCGACCGAATAGGATTTCACCCCCAGTTCCACTGCCACCGCAATTTCCCTGCGGGAGCGGACGGGATTGTTGTAATGCAACGCCGCATCCGGGGCCAGGCGACGGATCAGGCGCATCTCGAAAGGTGAGGCTACATCGAAACCGCGCAGGCCGGCCGCAACCAGCGCCTCGACCACCTGTTCCTCGGGGTTCGATTTCACCGCATAGGTCACCATGCCGGGAAAACCGTTAATGAAACGGCGCGCGGCGGCCTGCAGGACCGACGGGGCATAGAAAAGTACCGGATCTTCCGGCTGCACCATGCGCAGGGCTTCAGAGGGATTCGCCCAGATCGTCTTCGAAAGTTCCATGGGGTTGTCCTTCCCGTTTATCCTGTTCGCAACCGCAGCGCCCTGCCATCCATACGGCCCAATCTTGTCCTCAAGGGGTCAGGCAAATCGTGCCATCCTTTTCCCGAAAACAAGAATGCCGTAAATGGGGTACATATTCACCGATCGAAAGCCCCATTATGACGATTTTCATCGGCATAATGACGAAACCGAAGGTCAAATTGCATGGATAATCTGGATCGCAACATTCTGGCATTGCTGGGCGCGGATGCGCGGATTTCACTGGCGATGCTGGCGCGGCGGTTGCGGGTCGCACGTTCCACCGTTCAGGCCCGGCTGGAAAGGCTGGAAACCTCGGGCATCATCGCGGGCTACACCGTCAAGCTGGGCGATGCGGGACAACGTGGCAGGCTGCACGCCACTGTCCTTCTGAATATCGAACCCCGCGCCCAGGCCGCGATCCTGACCCGGTTGAAATCGGTATCCGAGGTCGAACGGATCGCCACTACTTCGGGGCGCTTCGATCTGCTCCTGCAGGTTTCCGCCCCCAATACCCAGGTGCTCGACCAGGTGCTGGATGAAATCGGCGCACTGACCGGGGTGCGTTCCTCCGAAAGCCTGATCCATCTTTCCACCAAACTGGACCGCGCGATCTGATGCACGGGCGCTTTCCCTCCGCCGCCACGCGGGGTAGAACCGCAGCCGAAGCCGGACAGGGATAATCGACATGCCGATGGAAAAGACCTTCAACGCCGCCGAGGCCGAACCCCGTATCTTTGCCGCCTGGACCGAAAGCAGGGCATTCGCGGCAGGGGCAAACAAATCCCGCGATGAAACCTTTTCCATCATGATCCCGCCGCCCAATGTGACAGGCAGCCTGCATATGGGGCACGCCTTCAACAACACCTTGCAGGATATCCTGACTCGCTGGCACCGGATGCGCGGCTTTGATACGCTCTGGCAACCCGGCACCGATCATGCGGGGATTGCCACGCAGATGGTGACCGAACGGGAAATGGCCACCAATCAGGAACCTTCCCGGGTTGATATGGGACGCAAAAAGTTCCTTGAAAGAGTTTGGGAACAAAAGAGAAAATCCCGTGGCACAATCATCGGTCAGCTTCAGCGCCTTGGGGCATCCTGTGACTGGTCACGCGAAGCTTTCACCATGTCCGGCGCGCCCGGCGCACCGAAGGGCGAAGAAGGCAATTTCCATGATGCCGTCATAAAGGTCTTTGTCGATCTTTATGAAAAGGGTCTCATCTATCGCGGCAAGAGACTGGTCAACTGGGATCCCCATTTCGAAACCGCCATTTCCGATCTCGAAGTGGAAAATATCGAAGTAGCGGGTCATATGTGGCATTTCAAATACCCGCTCGCGGGCGGGGAAAGCTACGAATATGTCGAAAAGGATGAGGACGGAAACATTACCCTGCGCGAGATGCGGGATTATATCTCCATCGCAACAACCCGGCCCGAAACCATGCTGGGCGACGGCGCAGTGGCAGTTCATCCGTCAGATGAACGCTACACGCCAATAATCGGAAAACTATGTGAAATTCCGGTTGGACTAAAAGAACACCGCCGTCTGATTCCGATCATTACCGATGACTATCCCGACCCCACCTTCGGCTCCGGCGCGGTAAAGATCACCGGGGCACATGATTTCAACGATTATGGCGTGGCCAAGCGTGGGAATATCCCCTGCTACAGGTTGATGGACACCCGCGCGCAGATGCGTGCCGATGGCACCCCCTATAGCGAGGCCGCAACAACCGCGCTGGCCGTCGCGCAGGGTGAGGCCACGCTGACGGAGACCGAAACTGATGCGCTGAACCTCGTGCCCGATCATCTGCGCGGGCTTGACCGGTTTGAGGCGCGCAAACGCGTGGTGGAGGAAATCACCGCCGAAGGCCTCGCCGTCATGACCCTTGCCTCCGATCCCCGTCTGGGCAAGACCGCGCTGAAACCCGGCGCCGAAGGGGCCGATGCAGCGGTTCCGCTGGTCGAGGCAAAAGCCATCACCCAACCCTTCGGAGATCGCTCCAAGGTGGTGATCGAACCGATGTTGACCGATCAGTGGTTCGTCGATACCGACCGGATCGTCGGCCCCGCCCTTGATGCCGTACGCAAGGGCAAAACCCGGATCCTGCCTGAACGCGATGAAAAGGTTTATTTCCACTGGCTTGAAAATATCGAACCATGGTGCATTTCACGCCAGCTTTGGTGGGGGCATCAGATTCCGGTCTGGTACGGGCTTGATATCTGGCCCACGGGGTTTCGCGATGACGAAGGCGACAATGCGCTTGATGAGGTCGAAATCTTCGAACTGCTGGAGGAAGGCGCCTTCAATCACGCCGATCCCGTGCATCACTGCGCCGCGGACCTTGAAACCGTAACACGCAAGTTTCTCGATGATATCGGCCCGCTGCCCATGCCGCTCAATCATGCGCGCATCATCGAAGTGGCAAACCGGCACGAGGCGGTGGAGGCGCTCGCCTCTGCCCTGGCCGACTATAACCTCAGTCAGGATCCCACCCATCTGGTTTATCCGATCTGGCGCGATGAGGATGTGCTCGACACCTGGTTTTCCTCCGGTCTCTGGCCCATCGGCACCCTGGGCTGGCCCGAGGACACACCCGAACTTCGCCGCTATTTCCCGACATCGACCCTGATTACCGGTTTCGACATCATCTTCTTCTGGGTTGCGCGGATGATGATGATGCAGCTTGCCGTGGTCGGCGAGATCCCCTTTCGCGATGTCTATGTTCATGCCCTGGTTCGTGATGAAAAGGGCAAGAAAATGTCGAAAAGCCTTGGGAATGTGCTTGACCCGCTGGATCTGATCGATGAATTCGGCGCCGATGCCGTACGCTTCACGCTGACGGCAATGGCGGCAATGGGCCGCGATCTGCGGCTTTCGCGGGATCGGATCGCGGGCTACCGCAATTTTACCACCAAGCTCTGGAACGCCTGCCGTTTCGCCGAAATGAACGGCGTCTGGGACGATCATGCCACGCAATCCGCTCCGCCGCATCCGCAGGCCACAGCAAACCGCTGGATCATCGGCGAAACCGTGAAAGCGCTGCACGAGGTTGACACCGCCCTTGCCGACTACCGTTTCGATCAGGCCGCCTCTGCGCTTTATGCCTTTACCTGGGGCAAGGTTTGCGACTGGTATGTGGAATTCGCCAAACCCCTTTTTGACGGCGATGATGCTGCGGAAACCCGTGCCACCATGGCCTGGGTTCTTGACCAATGCATGATCCTTCTGCACCCGTTCATGCCCTTCATCACCGAAGAATTGTGGTCCACCACGGGCAAGCGCGCGCAGATGCTGGTCCATGCCGACTGGCCTGAACTGGATGCATCCCTGATCGACGCCCCGTCCATGCGGGAAATGACCTGGGTAACCGGATTGATTGACGATATCCGTTCCGCCCGTGCCCAGTTGCATGTTCCGGCAGGGCTGAAGGTTGCGCTTTTGCGGGTTGGCCTCGATAAGGCCGCCCGCAGCGCCTATGACCAGAATGCCGCCCTCATTGCGCGGCTGGCCCGGATCGAAAGGACCGAAGACGCCGCAACTGCCCCGAAGGGCGCGATCACCATCGCCGCCGAAGGCGGGCTTTTCGCCATTCCCCTCGAAGGTCTGATCGATGTGACCGAGGAAAAGGCCCGGCTGGAAAAAACCCTCGCCCGGCTGGAAAAGGATCTTGGTGGTCTGCGTGCCCGGCTCGACAATCCCAAATTCATCGCCAATGCCAGCCCGGAAGTGGTTGAGGAATCCCGTGCCAAGCTGGTTCAGGGGCAGGAGGAAACGGCAAAGCTATCCACCGCCCTTGCACGGCTTGCCGAAATCCTCTGATCTTTCCCTTGGCAGAAATACCCCGGGGGGTAAGGATTGCCCCCGCAAATCCAGGGGGCAGACAGCCCCCTTTGCCGGGAGACAACCGATGACCACGCCCCGTTTCACCCGCCTTGCCCAGGGCCTTCCCGCTTCCGTCCCCTTTGTCGGGCCCGAGGCCCAGGAAAGGAAGATGGGCCACGCCTTCATCGCGCGCCTCGGTGCCAATGAAAGCGTCTTCGGCCCCTCCCCCAACGCCATTGCCGCAATGGAAAAGGCCGCCCGCGATGTCTGGATGTATGGCGACCCCGAAAACCATAACCTGCGTCACGCGCTGGCCGCCCATCATGGGGTCGCCCCGGAAAATATCTGCATCGGGGAAGGTATTGACGGGCTTCTGGGTTATCTTACCCGCCTTACCGTCACCGAGGGCGATACCGTTGTCACCTCCGATGGTGCCTATCCCACCTTCAACTTCCATGTTGCGGGTTTTGGCGGGGTACTGCACAAGGCCCCCTATCGGGATGATCATGAAGATCCCGAGGCATTGCTGGAACTGGCGCACCGGCATCGCCCCAGGTTGATCTATCTTGCCAATCCTGACAATCCGATGGGCAGCCACCATCCCGCTGCACGCATTGAGGCGATGCTTGATCAACTCCCCGATGGGACGTTGCTGATACTGGATGAAGCCTATATCGACCTTGCCCCTGAAGGCACCGCCCCCCGAATTGCGCCCGGGGATCCCCGGGTGATCCGGTTTCGCACCTTTTCCAAGGGCTATGGCATGGCGGGGCTGCGCGTGGGCTATGGGATCGGTGCGCCCGATCTGATCCGCAACTTTGACAAGGTGCGCAATCATTTTGGTATGGGGCGCATCGCACAGGCGGGCGCATTGGCGGCCCTTGCCGATCAGGAATGGCTGCACGCGGTTCGCCAGAACATCACCGCCGCCCGCGAAAGCTTTGGCGCCGTAGCGCGCCAGAACGGCCTGACACCCCTGCCATCCGCCACAAATTTCCTGACCATGGATTGCGGCGCAGATGGGGATTTCGCCCGCTCAGTGCTGGCGGCACTGGCCGATGAGGGTGTCTTCGTTCGCATGCCTTTCGTTGCGCCGCAGGATCGCTGTATCCGCGTGAGCCTCGGCGACGCCCCCGCGCTGGAGGCTTTCGGCAGGGCGCTCCCCATCGCCCTTGCACGCGCAGGACAGGCCGGATGAGCCTGAAAAATCCCACCATTTACCAGCCCAAATGGCGTCTTTTCAGGAAAGATCGATGATCGTGATCTCCGGCGGCATACCAAAACGTACGGGCATGATCGAACAGCCAATCCCCCCCGATACGACAAGATCCCGCGCGCCTTCCCGGACATGCCCCCAGGCATAGCGATTGCCATATCGTGACGGGACCATCGGTGACCAGCCAAGCAACCGGACCTGCCCGCCATGTGTGTGCCCCGACAGCGTAAGGCAAACACGATCCGGGATTTTCGGAAAGATATCCGGCTCATGCGCCATCAGGACCACCGGGGCATCATCGGTAATCTTCGCCAATGTGCCGGGCAGATCATCCAGTCCGCGAAACCCTCGCAGCGTGCGCAGGGCAAGTTGATCCTCCAGCCCTGCCAGCCAGAATCCATCCACCCGCACCGCGCTGTTGGACAGCACGGCAATCCCCGCATTCCGAAACGCCTCGGCATAAAGATTTGGACCACCGCCACGTCTTTGCGCCTCCCGGTCATCCCACCAGTCATGATTTCCCAGAATGGCATAGGTTCCCAACCGCCCCCGTGCCTGTGCCATGATCGGGGCGGCATCAACAACTCCTACCGGGCGGGAGATGAAACGATGCCCGGCCGTATAATCGCCCAAGTAAAGCACAAGGTCCGGCGCCAGCGCATTGACCCGTCCCACGATCCGTTTGAGCCGGGCAAGCCCGATATAGGGTTCACCCAGATGCAGATCCGCAAGGGCAACAATGCGCAAAGACCCGCCCGTCCAGCCGGTCGGGGAAAGGCGCCATAGCTGCTCGCGCAACCGCAAGGCGGGTTCCGCCCCAAAAGCGTAACCCCCAAGGGTCAGCCCCGCCAGCACCGTTCCGGCAACCCCCTTCAGGAAACCACGGCGCGTAATCACTCACCCAGCTCGATCACGGTAATTTCGGGGGGCATGCCGACCCGCACCGGCAGCCCCGAATTGCCCACCCCGGCAGAAACCACAAGATCCCGGCCATCTTCACGGATATGTCCGTAGGCATAACGCGTGCCATGTGCCGAAGGTACATGCGGTGTCCAGCCGAAAAGCTTGATCTGGCCACCATGGGTATGGCCCG
Source organism: Pseudorhodobacter sp. (assembly GCA_047975325.1). Lineage (GTDB taxonomy): Bacteria > Pseudomonadota > Alphaproteobacteria > Rhodobacterales > Rhodobacteraceae > JBKEDF01. The sequence continues at coordinate 49,846 of JBKEDF010000015.1, forward strand.
AAATTACCAGCGAAACGGGTGGCTTTTCAATGAAGATGTCAGGTTCATGCGCCATCAGGATCACCGGGGCATCATCGTTGATCTGCGCCAGTGTGGCCGGTAGGTCATCCACCCCTTCCTTGCGCCCGGGCCCGTGTTTCGGCCCGAAGGCCCATTGTGAACCCAGCCCCGCCAACCAGAAGGGCCGGTTACCCGAGGTCATGCGGATTGCCTTGTTTTCCAGAATCGGGATGCCATGCTTCTCGAAGATCTGTTCCGTTTCCGTCGGTCCGCTGCGATGCAATTGCGCACGCGGATCATCCCACCATTCATGATTGCCCTGCACCGCGAAAACCCCCATTGGGGCTTCCAGCGCGGCAAAGATCGGGGCCATTTCCTGAATGGTGACCTTTTCCCCCTGCAACAGGTGGGAGGCGCGATAATCCCCCAGAAGCAGGATCATGTCGCCGCCAAGCGCATTGGCCTGTTCGACAACCCGCTTGATTCGCCCCGGGGGCATGATCGGACGTGACCCATGCACATCGGCGACCACCACCAGCCGCAATTTCAACCCTTCGGTCCAATTTTGCGGTGTAAATGACCAAGTCTTCACCCGTAGCGGATGATCGCCAAATCCCATCCGCGCCCGCAGGGGCAGGCGCGGATTATCCTGTTTTCGCTTGCGCATATCCCCTCAGAGGCGCGCAGCAACCGCTTCCCAGTTGACCAGCTTGTCCAGGAAGTTGCTCAGATAAGCCGGGCGCTTGTTGCGGAAGTCGATATAGTAGGAATGTTCCCAGACATCACAGCCCAGAAGCGCGGTTTGCCCGAAACAAAGCGGGTTCACACCGTTTTCCGTCTTGGTGACCTTGAGGCTGCCATCAGCATCCTTGACCAGCCATGCCCAGCCGGAACCAAACTGGCCCGCACCCGCAGCGGCAAATTCCTCCTTGAACTTGGCGACGGATCCGAAGGATTCGGTCAATGCCTTTTCCAGGGCGCCCGGGATCGCCTTGTTTTCACCCGGCCCCATGATTTCCCAGAACAGGTTATGGTTCCAGTGCTGCGAAGCATTGTTGAAAATACCATTCTGGGCCACCGCACCTGCCTGGTAGGTTCCCTTGACGATATCCTCCAGCGATTTTGAATCCCATTCCGTCCCGGCAATCAGCTTGCTGCCATTGTCGACATAGGCCTTGTGGTGAATGTCATGATGGAATTCCAGGGTCTCCCTGGACATGCCCAAAGGCGCAAGCGCATCATGGGAATAGGGGAGATCGGGAAGCGTGAAAGCCATAGCGTTTCCTTTCGAAAGCTTACGTGAACTGCCCGAATAAGGCCTTTTCGTCCCCCGGAGGTCAAGGGGCGGCAACAGATATTTCTGCGCGGAACACGGCATGCGCCGATATCCCCTCAAGGCCCGGCGTTTCACGCAGCACCGCATGGCGCGGAACAGCCCCCTCCCCCGCAAACAGATTTTGCAATCCGGGCAAATAGGCGCGGGTCCGATGCTGTTCGTGATTGAACTCCGTATCGTGTTGCAGTAGGGAAAGTTTCGTTGCGGGTATCGTATAGTGGTTATTACATGGGCTTCCCAAGCCTAGGAGGCGGGTTCGATTCCCGCTACCCGCTCCATCCCAGACATTTCAGGCACACCGATCCTTCTGGACCCCAAGGGCAACGGCATGGTTTTCAGCGGCCAAACTTGCCCTTCAGCGCATCGGCAAAGGCATTTCCGCCACCGGATTGCGGCCCACTTGAAAATTTGTTGCCCGGGGCAGGACCCTTGGATGGGCGCGACTGATTTTTTTCCCGCGCATTTGCACGGGCTTCGCCGCCATCGCTGCGCATGGTCAATCCGATACGCTTGCGGGAAACATCGATTTCCACCACGCACACCTTCACCACATCGCCCGCCTTCACCACCTCATGCGGATCCTTCACGAAACGGTCGGCAAGCTGGCTGACATGGACCAGCCCGTCCTGATGCACCCCGATATCCACGAAGGCACCGAAAGCCGCAACATTGGTAACCGTCCCTTCCAGCATCATCCCCGGCTTGAGGTCGGAAATCTCCTCCACCCCCTCGGCAAAGCTGGCCGTGCGGAATTCCGGGCGCGGATCACGACCGGGCTTTTCCAGTTCGGACAGGATATCGCGAACCGTCGGCAGGCCAAAACGATCATCGGTGAAGTTTTGCGGATCGAGGCTCGAAAGCCGGGCAGAACCCATGACCTCACGCAGGTCACGGCCACATGATTTCACGATTTTCCGTGCAACATCATATGCTTCCGGGTGAACGGCCGACGCATCAAGTGGCTCTTCCCCGCCCCGGATCCGCAAGAAACCTGCTGCCTGTTCAAAGGCTTTCGGGCCAAGGCGCGGCACTTTCAGCAATCCCTTGCGATTGGCAAAGGGCCCATTGGTATCACGATGCGCAACAATGGCATCGGCAAGCCCCGGCCCAAGCCCCGATACCCGTGCCAGAAGCGGGCCGGAAGCCGTGTTGAGATCCACACCCACGGCATTCACGGCATCTTCCACCACCGTCTCCAGCATCCGGCCCAGCCGGTGCTGATCCACATCATGCTGATATTGGCCAACGCCAATTGCCTTGGGTTCGATTTTCACCAGTTCCGCCAGCGGATCCTGCAGCCGCCGGGCAATGGACACCGCCCCACGCAATGAAACATCAAGATCGGGAAATTCCCGTGCCGCCAGTTCGGATGCGGAATAGACCGAGGCACCGGCCTCCGACACCACAACCTTTACCGGCTTCGGTCCCCGCCCCGGCAGGGCGGAAAGCAACTCCGCCACCATCTTCTCGGTCTCCCGGCTGGCGGTGCCATTGCCGATGGCCACAAGCGCAACATCATGTTTGCAGATCATCTGGGCCAGGGCCACCTGCGCGCCGCGCAGATCATTCTTCGGCTGGAAAGGATAGACCGTGTCGGTGCCAAGCAATTTGCCCGTCGCATCAACCACGGCAACCTTCACGCCCGTGCGAATCCCCGGATCCAGCCCCATTGTCGCCTTGCCACCTGCCGGGGCTGCCAGCAGTAGATCCCTGAGATTGCGGGCAAAGACACGGATCGCCTCTTCTTCGGCACGATCACGCAGGTCAGCCATGAGATCCACCGTCAACGAGGTCCGCAGCTTGATCCGCCAGGCCCAGGCAGCAGCGGTCCGCAGCCAGGCATCCCCCTTTCCCTGCCCTTGCGCATCAAGGCTGGCAGCGGTCATCCGTTCCGCCGGGCTTTGGCCACGGGGGGCATCGGCATCAAGTTCCAGATCCAGCGCAAGAACCCCCTCATTCCGCCCGCGCATCATCGCCAGAACCCGATGCGAGGGCGCGGTTTTCCAACCTTCCGAATGGGCGAAGTAATCGGCGAATTTTGCGCCTTCAGCCTCCTTTCCAGACAGAACCGTTGCGGCCAGCCGGGCATGTTCCTTCATGTAGTTTCGCAAACGGCCAAGCAGATTGGCATCTTCCGACAACCCCTCGGCAACGATATCGCGCGCGCCGTCCAATGCGGTTTTGATATCGGCGACATTTTCCGTGACAAAACCCTGCGCCAGCTTTTCGGGATCTGCCTGCCGATCGGCGAGGATCGCCTCCGCCAGCGGCCCGAGCCCGTTTTCACGCGCAATCATCGCACGGGTCCGGCGTTTGGGCTTGTAGGGCAGATAGATATCTTCCAGTTCCGCCTTGGTCCCTGCCCGGGCAAGCGCCGTTTCCAGTTCGGCCGTCAGCTTGCCCTGATCACGGATCGAGCCAAGGATCGTGGCACGACGTGCTTCCATTTCACGCAGATAGGCCAGCCGTTCGGCCAGGGTCCGCAGCTGGCTGTCATCCAGCCCCCCGGTTGCCTCCTTGCGATAGCGCGCAACGAAAGGCACCGTCGCACCTTCATCCAGAAGCATCACCGCAGCGGAAACCTGCGGCGCCTGCGCCCCGATTTCCTTGGCAATGGTTGCGGCAATCTGGCGGGAAATCTGATCGGTCATGGCGGCCCTGTTCAACATCTGGACCGGGACAATAGCGGCAAGGTTTTCCGGGGCCAAGGGGATAGAGACAGCCAGGGACCGGTAAGAATTGCGGAAGGGCCTATCCGGTCAGACATTCCTCATCATCTTGCAGCCGGGCGGCAAGCCCCCAGCCAATCACGGTATCGGGATCCGGTTCCAGCCGTTCGGCCAACCCATCGGCAAAGGCCAGAAATTGCGGCAGGTTCAACCCATTGACCCCGACCAGGACCGGCAGGCCACGCGACAATGCCTCGGCAATGATCGGGGTCAGCCCCTTGCCTTCAGCCTCCTGCTTGCCGAATTTGTTGATGATCACCAGTTCCGCAGCATCAAGATTTTGCGACAGCCAGAGCGCGCTTTCCTCCAGCACCCCCGCATCAAGTCTGCATCCGCGCGCCTCCGGCCCCCGATCGACACTGATGCGCACCACCGGCCCGCCGGGCAAAAGCCGCAGATCCATATCGCAAACCCTGCGATCATCGCGGTCGATATTGGTCTGCACCGTTCCGACCAGCGCCACGGATGCGCCTTCCAGCCCGCTGGCAACTTTCGCCAGAAGCTCATCTATCCGTCCCCGCCCCTTCAGCGTTACATATGCCAGCTTCATGACCGCTCTTTCCTTGTTGCTTCGGTCAAAATGGCAGGAATTCCAGAAGATCGCCCTCCGCCACATGATCCACCCCGGCGGGGATTTGCACAAGGCCCTCTGCCTCCGCCAGAATTGCCAGCCGGTGGGAAACGGCACGGGTGGTGATCTGGACGCATTCCGATTCCGGCCCGTCGCGCCCGGCAATGCGCGCAGGCAGGAATTCACAGCGCCCGGGGCGGCGATCCATGGTAAAACCCGCGCGCACGACCGTCCTGCGCTGCGAGGCGCTTCCCGGGGTCATACCCGCCAGGGCCTCCAGCAGCCGCGCCCCAAAGATGTGCCAGCTTACAAAGGCCGAAACGGGATTCCCCGGAAGGCCAAGGTAAACCGTCTTGCCCACCCGACCGATGGTCAGCGGCTTGCCCGGCCTGAGCGCGAGCTTCATGGAATGCACCTCCCCCCCCGCCCGGGCCAGGGCGGCAGGCATGTGGTCTTCCTCCCCTACGGATACCCCGCCCGTGGTTACGACCAGATCAGCCCCATAGACCGCCTTTTCCAACGCCGACAGCAACGCATCGGGGTTGTCTGGTACAGCACCAAGATCCAGCATCTCAACCCATGGTTTCTGCAGCGCGCCCATCAGATGATACCGGTTGGCATTCCAGATCTGACCGGGGCCAAGACGTTCCCCCGGCATGCGCAATTCCGAACCCGTACTGAAGACCGCAACCCGCACGCAACGGCGTACAACCACCCGGCGCTGACCTGCGGCTGCCAGCAAGGCCGCCGCACGCGGATCGATCATCCGCCCGGCCGGCAAAAGCACCGCCCCCTGGGCCAGATCTTCACCCGCGCGGCGGATATTCGCACCCGTTTCGGGCCGATGACCAAGACGGACCAGGCCGGCTTCGCGTTGCACGGCCTCCTGCATGATCACGGCATCGCATCCGGCAGGTACCGGTGCCCCGGTCATGATCCGGATTGCAGATCCCCGCGGCCAATCCAGCACCCCGCTTTCACCTGCCGCGATACGACCTGACACAGGCAATGCCCAGGGGCCCTCACCGGACAGGTCATCAAGGCGCAGCGCATAGCCATCCATCGCCGAATGATCGAAAAGCGGCAGGGGCGCACGGCTCTTGATCGCGCGCAACAACACCCGCCCATGCGCAAGATGCAGCGGCACGGCCTCGTCACCCGTTACCGGCCAGCACAGATCAAGCCCGCGCCGGACGGCCTCCTCCACCGGTGTGAGTCCCTCCGTTTCGGCACCACAGTCGCAAATGACCGGATCAGGAGGCAGAGGCATGGCGCTGCCCTATCCCGCGCTTGTCGTTGTTGCAGAAAGCGTGACGCCGGTGATCTCCGCCTGTTCCAGAAGGGCTGCGGTATAGTCGCGGCTCGCACGGACCCAGGCGGATTTTTCCTGCGCCATGCGCAATTGCGGCAGGACCGATGCAAAGGGCAGAACCTCCCCCCGTGCCCGCGCATCAAGCCGGATGATGTGGAACCCATAACGGCTTTCGACCGGGGCAGCACCGATACTGCCCTCCTCCATGGTGGCCAGTGCCGCCTCGAATTCCGGCACCGTATCCCCCGAGGCGATCTGCCCCAGAAGCCCGCCATTCTGACGGGAGGAACAGGCGCTGTGTTCGGCGGCAAGCCGCGCAAATCCTTCGCCATCACGCGCCAGATCCTGACAGATCGCATCTGCCTGTGCACGGGCCTTTTCCCGCACCTCCGCATCATCCTGCGAGGCCGGGATCAGGATATGCGCGGCCTCATATAACGATGGTCCGCGAAAACGGTCCGGCGCTGCATCATAGATCGCACGCAGGCTCGCCTCCTCCACCGGCGGGGGGGAAATCGCCACATCCAGAAGCTGCCGGATCCGGGATTCCTCCTCCGTTTCGAGTTGCCCTTCCGACAATTCCTGCGGCTGGGGCGCGATGCCGCGCGCCTCGGCCTCCTGCAGCAGAAGTTCCCGGATCGCAAGCGCCCGCGCCGCAGCCTTCCAGGCAAGGCCCGGCTTGTTTTTCGGCGCCGGGTGGTTCTGGGCTTCGGCTGCGATACGTTCCGCCGATATGGTGATGCCATTCACCGTAACGGGCGGCAAAAGCGGTTTCAGTTCCATCGCGCCTACTCCGCCGGGTGGCGCGGCATGGGCTTGAGCCCGCTGCGCGCCTCCTTGGCCCCCCGGCGCGACCGCACGATCTGATAGCCGGGCCGCCACAGGTAACGAACCGGCGCGGAGATCATGTGGATAAGCCGGGTGAAGGGGAAAAGCAGGAAGATCGTCAGGCCAAGCGTGATATGCAGCTTGAAGAGGATATTCGCATCCACGATATGGCTTGCGGGATCCGCCCTGAAATACACGATACCCTGCGCCCAGTTCATCAGCTTCACCATCTCTTCCCCGTCCAGATGGGTCAGGGAAACGAAGATCGTAAGAAGCCCCAGCACCAGTTGCAGCATCAGAAGGATCAGGATCCCGGTATCGGCGATGGTCGAATTGGCGCGAATACGCGGATCATAAAGTCGGCGATGCAGCAGCAGCATCCCGCCCACCAGCGCCATCACGCCGGCAACCCCGCCCACGACAACGGCAAGGATCTGCTTGGCACTATGGCTGATGCCAAGCATTTCAAAAATTACCACGGGGGTCAGCAAACCCACGAAATGGCCCATGAGGATGGTCAGCACGCCAACATGGAAAAGCACCGACCCGATCACGAACTGCTTTCTTCGCAGCAACTGGCTGGAAGAGGATTTCCAGGTAAAGGGATCCCGTTCATATCTCACGATGGAACCGAGGATCATCACCGTGATGGCGATATAGGGATAAACCCCGAAAATGAAGTTATGCATCTCGGTCTCCTGTTCAGCTGGCGGCCCGCGCGGGCGCGGGGTCCATACGGGCAAGAATATCGCGGCTGACGGGGCAGCCTGCATTGGGATCGGGTCCGAAGGTGACCTGCGCCTCCTCCCAGACGGCATCAAGCGCGGCAAGGTCTTCGGGGTCGTCATCCTCCTCCGACAAAAGCACCTTGGCCTCCTCAGACGCCGGATTAGCGGCGGCAATCGTCACCAGGGTGTCGAAAATCGCGGCATAGGGGGAGCTACGCCGGGCCAGTCGTTCCTCCAGCGCAACAAGGATCGGTCCGGCATCGGCCAGAATTGCGCGGGCCTCCTTCAATGACCGGGTGGAAAGATATTCAAGCAGGACCGGCAGATGGTCCGGCAATTCAGTGCCCGCCAGATCGAAGCCACCCGCACGATACATTTCCAGCAGGTCCACCATGGCACCGCCGCGATCCCGGCTTTCGCCATGGACATGTTCGAACAGATTGAGCGACAGCGTCCGCGAACGATCAAAAAGCAGCACATAGCGTTCCTGCAGATCATAGATATCGCGGCTGCGCAGTTCCCCAAGCAATGTGGCAAGTTCCTGCTGACGTCGGGAGCTGATCAGGCCCTCCTCATGCAGCAGTTTCTCCAGCTCGGGCATGGCGGCCTGAAGCTCCGCCGTGGGATAGCTCAACAGAAGGGAAAATACCTTGAAGGTCTTCATGCGATGAACTCCTGTGGGCTGCGGAATTTTTTGCCGCTGAACATCGAACTGCCCGAAGACCCCGAAGAACAGCCATTGCCATCGGTAAAGCCGCAGCCGCCGCGCAGGTCATAGGCATCCTCGACCAGTTCCCGGTGGGTGGTGGGGATAACGAAACGATTTTCGTAATTGGCAATCGCCAGCAGGTCATACATCTCATCGATCTGCAGCGGCGTCATGCCAACCCGTTTCGCGACACCCAGGTTAACAACACCATCGACAGTTTTCGACCGCATATAGGACCGCATGGCCAGCATCCGTTCCAGCGCCGAAATCACCGGCGCCTCATCCCCGGCTGTCAGCATATTGGCAAGATAGCGCACCGGGATCCGCAGCGATTTCACATCGGGCATATCATCTTCGGCCGAAATCTTGCCTGCCTCCGCCGCATTCTGGATCGGCGACAGCGGCGGCACATACCAGACCATCGGCAAGGTGCGATATTCGGGATGAAGCGGGAAGGCGATCTTCCATTCCATCGCCATTTTCCAGATCGGCGAATTCCGCGCGCCCTCGATCCAGTCTTCGGGGATCCCTTCGGCACGAGCGGCGGCGATCACCTCCGGATCGTTGGGATCGAGGAAGATGCCAAGCTGCGCGTCATAGAGATCCTTTTCATCCTCGGCACTGGCCGCTTCGGCAATCCGGTCCGCATCGTAAAGCATCACGCCCAGATAACGGATCCGGCCCACGCAGGTTTCCGAACAAACGGTGGGCTGGCCGCTTTCCAGCCGCGGATAACACAATGTGCATTTTTCCGATTTTCCGGTGGACCAGTTGTAATAGATCTTCTTGTACGGGCAGCCCGAAACGCACATCCGCCAGCCACGGCATTTTTCCTGGTCGATCAGGACCACGCCGTCATCCTCGCGCTTGTAAATCGCGCCGGACGGGCAGGAGGCGACGCAAGCCGGATTGAGGCAATGTTCGCACAACCGCGGCAGATACATCATGAAGGTGTTTTCGTATTCGCCGTAGATTTCCTTCTGTACGCCTTCGAAATTGTAATCCTTCGAACGCTTGGCGAATTCACCGCCCAGGATTTCTTCCCAGTTCGGCCCCCATTCGATTTTTTCCATCCGCTCGCCCGAGATTTTCGAACGTGGCCGCGCGGTTGGAAATGCCTGCATTTCCGGAGCGGATTTCAGATGGTCATAGTCGAAATCGAAAGGTTCATAGAAATCATCGATCTCCGGCAGATCGGGATTGGCAAAGATATTGGCCAGGATCCGCCATTTCCCCCCCTGCTTGGGTTGCAAATGGCCCGATTTCGTCCGGGTCCAGCCACCGTTCCAGCGTTTCTGGTTTTCCCAATCCTTCGGGTAACCTATGCCGGGCTTGGTTTCGACATTGTTGAACCATGCGTATTCCACCCCCTCGCGGGAGGTCCAGACATTCTTGCAGGTGACAGAGCAGGTGTGGCACCCGATACATTTATCGAGATTCAGCACCATTCCGATTTGTGCGCGTACCTTCATTCCGCTGCCTCCACGTTCCGGGTTGCGGGCTGCTTGACCGGTTCATCAAGCCAATCGATGGTTGTCAGCTTGCGAACGATGACAAATTCGTCACGGTTCGATCCGACCGTGCCGTAATAGTTGAACCCATAGGAAAGCTGGGCGTAGCCACCGATCATATGGGTGGGTTTCAGAACCGTCCGCGTCACGGAATTGTGGATCCCGCCACGATTGCCGGTAATCTGGCTGCCGGGTGTATTCACGATCTTTTCCTGTGCGTGATACATGAACATCGTACCTTCACGCATCCGCTGGCTGACCACCGCGCGGGCGGTAATGGCACCGTTGGAATTGAAAACCTCCACCCAGTCATTATCAACCAGCCCGGCCTTCCGGGCATCCACTTCCGACATCCAGACACAAGGTCCGCCGCGGTTCAGCGAAAGCATCAGAAGGTTATCCGAATAGGTGGAATGGATGCCCCATTTCTGGTGCGGGGTGATGAAGTTCAGTACCACATGTTTTTCCCCGTTGGCCAGTGATCTGGTCGCGGCCTCCCCCACGGTCTTCAGATCGACCGGCGGACGCCAGGTGGCGAAACCCTCACCGAAGGCCAGCATCCATTCATGATCCTGATATAGCTGCTGACGGCCTGAAACGGTTCGCCAGGGGATCAGTTCATGAACATTGGTCCAGCCGGCATTATAGCAGACCTCCTCACTTTCGATCCCCGACCATGTGGGGGAGGAGATGATCTTGCGTGGCTGCGCGGCAATGTCGCGGAAGCGGATCTTTTCGTCTTCCTTGACCTCGGCCAGATGCTTGTGATCGAGCCCGGTGGCCTTGCCAAGCGCCTCCCATGCCTTGACCGCGACCTCGCCATTGGTTTCGGGCGCGAGCATCAGGATGACCTCGGCCGCGTCGATGGCGGTGTCGATCCTGGCCATGCCCTTGGTCGCGCCCTCATCGGTGACGGTGCCGTTCAGGGCCTGCAGGTGATGGACCTCTTCCTTGGTGTCCCAGCTGATCCCCTTGCCGCCATTGCCGACCTTTTCCATGAGCGGGCCAAGCGCGGTCAAGCGCTTGTAAAGGTTGGGGTAATCGCGGCTGACCTCGATATAGGCGGGGGCGGTTTCGCCGGGGATCAGATCGCATTCGCCCAGTTTCCAGTCGCGCACGATGGGCTGGGCGATCTCGCTGGCGCTGTCATGTTGCAGCGGCAACTGCACCACGTCGGTTTCCTCGCCCAAGACCTCGGGGGCCACTTCCGAGAACTTCTTGGCAATGGCCTTGAAGATCTCCCAGTCGGATTTCGACTCGTATGCCGGGTCGACCGCCGCCTGAAGCGGGTGAATGAACGGATGCATGTCCGAGGTGTTCATATCGTCCTTTTCGTACCAGGACGCGGTGGGCAGAACGATATCGGAATAGACCGCCGTGGTGGACATGCGGAAATCGAGCGTGACCAGCAGGTCCAGCTTGCCCTCGGGGGCATCGTCATGCCAGACGGCTTCGACCGGCTTCTGGCGACCCTCGGCCCCCAGATCCTTGCCCAGAACGCCGTGATCGGTGCCCAGCAGGTGCTTGAGGAAATATTCATGCCCCTTGCCCGAGGACCCCAGCAGGTTCGAGCGCCAGACGAACAGGTTGCGCGGCCAGTTCTCGGGCGCATCCGGGTCTTCGCAGGACATTTGCAGATCGCCCGATTTCAGGCGCTCGGCCACATAGTCCCTGACCGGCACGCCGGCCTCTTTGGCGGCGCGGCCCACTTCCAGCGGGTTGGTGCGCAGCTGCGGCGCCGATGGCAGCCAGCCCATCCGCTCGGCGCGGATATTATAGTCGATCAGGCTGAGCTTGTTCCATTCGCCCTTGGGCGCGGTGGGTGACAGCAGCTCGGACGAGCTGACCGTCTCATAACGCCATTGATCGGTATGGGCATACCATGCGCTGGTCGAATTCATGTGACGCGGCGGGCGCGCCCAGTCCAGCGCAAAGGCCAGCGCCGTCCAGCCGGTTTGCGGGCGCAGTTTTTCCTGACCCACATAATGCGCCCAGCCGCCGCCGGACTGACCGACGCAGCCGCACATGACAAGCATGTTGATGACGGCGCGATAGTTCATATCCATGTGGAACCAGTGGTTCATCGCGGCGCCGATAATGACCATCGAGCGGCCATTGGTCTTTTCGGCATTATCCGCGAATTCACGGGCGACCTGAATGATCTTGTCGCGGCGCACGCCGGTGATGCGCTCGGCCCATGCGGGCGTGAACGGCACATCGGCATCATAGTCATTGGCGACATTCGCGCCGCCCAGCCCACGGTCGAGGCTGTAATTGGCGCAAAGCAGATCGAAGACGGTGGTGACCAGCGCCTCGCTGCCATCGGCCAGCGTGATGCGCTTGGCCGGGACATTGCGCGTCAGCACGTCGCCGCGGTCGTCGACCTCGAAGCCATTGGTCGCGGCCCCCCCGAAATAGGGGAAATCGACCGCTGCAACCTCGTCGTGATCCTCTTCGAGGATCAGGCTCATCTTCAGGCTGACATCGGCGGAAGCGGCCTTTTCCTCAAGGTTCCACTGGCCTTTTTCATTGCCCCAGCGGAAGCCGACCGAGCCGTTGGGCACGACCAGATCGCCGCTGTTCTCGTCCAGCGCGACGGTCTTCCATTCGGGGTTGATCGTCTGGCCCAGCCCGTCGGCCAGATCGGCGGCGCGCAGCTGCCGGCCCGGTACCAGCCGGTCGCCCTGCTCGTCCAGACGCACCAGCATGGGCATGTCGGAATAGCGGCGGCAATAATCCTCGAAATAGGGGACCTGACGATCCAGATGGAACTCGCGCAGGATGACATGGCCAAAGGCCATGCCGATGGCGGTATCCGTGCCCTGCTTGGCGTTCAGCCAGATATCGCCGAATTTCGCGGCTTCGGAATAGTCCGGGCAGATGACGGCCGATTTCGTGCCCTTGTAGCGGGCTTCGGTATAGAAATGCGCGTCCGGCGTGCGCGTCTGGGGCACGTTCGACCCCCAGAGCAGCAGATAGCCCGCATTATACCAATCCGCCGATTCCGGCACGTCGGTCTGTTCGCCCCAGACCTGCGGCGAGGCGGGCGGAAGGTCGCAATACCAGTCGTAAAACGACATTCAGGTGCCGCCCAGAAGCGACAGATACCGCGTGCCCGCCGCATAAGAGATCATCGACATGGCCGGGATCGGCGAAAAGCCGAAGACCCGGTCGGGGCCATATTTCTTGGTCGTATAGGCGTTGGCGGCCCCGATGATCTCGGTCACCTCGTCCCAGGTGGCGCGCACAAAGCCGCCCTTGCCGCGGATGCGGGTATAGCTTTCGCGTTCCGCCGGGTCGTTCTGGATCGATTCCCATGCCGCGACCGGGGTCATATAGGCGCGTTTGGCGCGCCACAGTTTCATCAGCCGGCCACGGATCAGCGGGTTTTTCACCCGGTTCGCGGAATAAAGATACCAGCTGTACGACGCACCGCGCGCACAGCCGCGCGGCTCGTGATTGGGCAGATCGGGCCGCGTGCGCGGATAGTCGGTCTGCTGGGTTTCCCAGGTCACGATGCCGGATTTGACATAGATCTTCCACGAACAGGACCCGGTGCAGTTCACCCCATGGGTCGAACGCACGATCTTGTCGTGACGCCAGCGCGAGCGATAGGCGTCTTCCCAGTCGCGGTTCTCGGTTGTGGTCTGGCCATGCCCATCCGCGAAAGTGTCCTTGCGGTTACTTTTCAGGAAGTTCAGGCGATCCAGAAGATGGCTCATTTTGCTTTCTCCTTGGGGGATTCAGGCAGCTTCAGGCACGGAGACAGGTGCCCGGCCGCGTTCGACGTCGTGCAGCAACCCACCCGGACGGGTGTAGTAGAACCATGTCACGACAAGACAGATGACGTAGAAGCCGAGGAAGGACCAAAGCGCGCCGACGGCCGATCCGGTCATTGCGATCGAGCTGCCATAGGCTTTGGGAATGAAGAACCCGCCATAGGCCCCGATCGCGCTGGTAAAGGCGATAATGGCGGCGGATTCGCGGTCGGCCTGACGGCGGCGATCATCGGGCGCAAGATGGGGTTCGAGCCGGGCGACTTCCTTGCCCATGATCACGGGGATCATCTGGAAGGTCGAGGCATTGCCGACCCCGGTAAAGAAGAACAGCCCCATGAAGCCCGCGAAGAAGCCCCAGAACGACAGGCTTTGCAGCGCCGCGATCACCGCAAAGGTGCAGGCGATCATACCGGCAAAGACCCAGAAGGTGACCCTTGCACCGCCCATCCTGTCGGCCAGCCAGCCGGTTCCGGCACGGCTGAGCGCGCCGACCAGCGGGCCGAGGAACACGAATTGCAGCGCGTTCACCTCGGGGAAGGCCAGCTTGCTCAGCAGTGGGAAACCTGCCGAAAAGCCGATGAAACTGCCGAAAGTGCCGACGTAGAGCAGGCACATGATCCAGTTATGCTTGCGCGAAAAGATGATGGCCTGTTCGCGGAAGCTGGATTTGGCATCGGCAATGTCGTTCATGCCCAGCCATGCCGCGACCGTCGCCAGAAAGATGAACGGAACCCAGACAAAGCCCGCATTCTGCACCCAGAGCTGGCCGCCATCGGTCAGTTCCTGCGGCGCGCCGCCAAGAGCGCCAAAGACACCGGCGGTGATCACCAGCGGCACGATGAACTGCATCACCGAGACGCCGAGATTGCCCAGACCCGCATTCAGGGCCAGCGCATTACCCTTTTCCGCCTTGGGAAAGAAGAAGCTGATATTGGCCATGGAGGATGCGAAATTCGCGCCGCCAAAACCGCATAGCAGGGCCAGCACGGTGAAGATGAAATAGGGGGTTTCGGGGTTCTGCACCGCATAGCCGATGCCCATGGCCGGGATCAGCAGCGAAGCGGTCGAGAGCGTGGTCCACAGCCTGCCGCCAAAGATCGGCACCATGAAGCTGTAGAAGATCCGCAGCGTCGCGCCCGACAGCGCAGGCAGCGCCGCCAGCCAGAACAGCTGGTCTTGCGAGAAGTTGAAGCCGATGGCGGGCAGCCGGGCGACGACGACCGACCAGACCATCCAGACCGAAAAGGCCAGCAGCAAGGCCGGGATCGAGATCCACAGGTTGCGACTTGCGACCTTGCGGCCCTTGCTGGCCCAGAATTCCGGGTCCTCGGGGCGCCAGTCGTCCAGCGTGCGCGGCATGACCGTGCGCTCGGGGTCGTGAACGGCGGAAAGCTCGGCGAATGCGGGCAGCTTGTCCAGCTCCGGCCCCTTGGCCTGACGTTCCATGCTGCGGATCGAGAAATGCATCCACAGCGCCGAGACGATCACGACCGCCAGCAGCAGCACGAAGCAGGTGGTATAAATGCCCGTCAGGTCGAGCAGCGCGCCGAAGATGATCGGCAGGATGAACCCGCCAAGCCCGCCGATCATGCCGACCAGACCACCGACCGAACCGACATGGTTCGGATAGTAGACGGGAATATGCTTATAGACGGCGGCCTTGCCCAGGCTCATGAAGAAGCCAAGCGCGAAAAGCGTGATCACAAAGGGGATCAGCCCCATTTCGGTCGAAAACGAGATCGGGCCGTTCTTGCCCTGAATGACGTAATCGGTCGGCGGATAGGCCAGCATGAACAGCAGGATCGCCGAGAAACCAAAGGTCCAGTACATGACCGAACGCGCGCCGAAGCGATCTGACAGCACGCCGCCATAGGCGCGGAAGACGCTGGCCGACAGGCTGAAGGCGGCGGCGCAGAAACCGGCGATGCGGATATCGATGCCGTAAACATCGGTCAGGTAATGCGGCAGCCACAGCGCCAGCGCGACAAACCCGCCGAAGACAAAGAAATAATACAGCGAGAAGCGCCAGACCTGCTGGTTCTTGAGCGGTGCGAACTGCTCGGCCAGCGAGGGGGCCTTGATGCCCTGTTCCCGGCGCTTGCGGAATTCCGGGTCATCCTTGGCCAGAAAGAAAAAGGCCACGCCCATCAGTGCGATGGCGGCGGCCCAGATATGCGCGACGGCTTCCCAGCCCCATGCGACCAGCACGAAGGGCGCAAGGAACTTGGTTACCGCCGCGCCGACATTGCCCATCCCGAAAATGCCAAGAGCGGTCCCCTGCTTGCCAGCCGGAAACCATTTCGAGACATAGGCAACGCCGATGATGAACGACCCGCCGGCAAGCCCGACGCCAAGCGCGGCCAGCAGAAAGGTCGTATAGCTGTCGGCCCAGGTCAGCACCCAGGTCGCGATCCCGGTCAGGATCATTTGCAGCGAAAAGACCAGTCGGCCGCCATAGCGCTCGGTCCAGACGCCTAGAATAATGCGGGTCAATGCACCGCTGAGGATCGGGGTTGCAATGAGAACGCCATACTGGAATTCGCTGAGGCCAAGCTGATCCTTGATCGCAAGACCGATGATCGAAAATATCGTCCAAACGGCGAAGCACAGCGTGAAGGCGAAGGTGCTGAGCCACAGCGCCTTTTTCTGTTCACTCGCGGACGCATCGATGTGATGCAGCATGCTTTCCTGCACCTTTCCGCTTGCGGTTGCTAGCGTTGAGACAGTCCAAACATTCTTCTGGTCGTAAGTGACTTGATCTGTATCAAGCAAACGGCAATTTTATCGGAAATCAACCCCGAATTATCGATCTGCGTTTTGAGAGTTGCTCTCCACCGGATTGAAATCCGTGAGTCACTGGGGAGCTATGGGAGAAAGTTGGTGACGCCTGATCAGGCGGCGGCTTGAAGTTGGCGGTGACCGTCGCGGAACGTAAGCGCTTTGCCGATCCCCTACGCGGCGATGCTTGACGGGATCTGGTAGTTCCAGGGCATGAGTGCGTCGATGCGGCTTTTGGGATGCCCATCGAGCAACGCGCGCAAGGTGTCGGAGAGGTAGCTGACCGGATCGATGTCGCACATCTTGCAGTTTGCGATCAGGCTCGCGAGCAATGCCCAGTTTTCTGCTCCGACCTCGTGCCCCGCGAAGAGGGCGTTCTTGCGGTTCAGGGCCATCACCCGTTCATTCTGCCCATGTCGGGCAATTTGTTGAGGTGCATTATCGCTGGCACGCGCTTTTTGGCCGACAGTTTCGGGTCGAGCGTGTCGACCGACGTGCGTCCGGCCAGTTCGTCCACGTCGAGGTGCTGCCTGGCGTATTCATGGTCGTGGCAGCATGGATGCTCGACCCAAGGGCTTGCGCCGGCATGGAGCTTGGCACACCGCGCGTGTCACTCGCGGCCCTGTCAGATCTCGATGACCTTCTGAGTCGGCACGGTCTTCGGCGAAGCTCTTCCGGTGATCCCATGGCCGGAAAGGACCGATGCAAGGCCTGCCCATCAAGCCCTCATGCCCCAAGCAACTCCAGATGCAGTTCAACTCGAAGCGGTTGCGCGGGATGAGCCTTCAGGAGCGTCAGCAAGTGGTGACGTGCCTGGCCATTCTCCTGGCCGAAGCGGCGGGAGAAAGCGAACCGGAGGGAAGCGGTGATGGACGGTGATCTCCTCCCGCCGGCGATCCTGCAGCGCAAGGCGGTGGTCTATGTTCGTCAATCAACCCAAATCATTGCGATGCTGCCCGGATCGCGCGGATCATTCGGGTTAATTGCGCTTCGTCGATATCCGGCGGAACATGCAGGGTCACACCATCAACCACCATCTCGATCCTGCCGGGTTTGATCGCACCGCCGCACCCTTTCGAGCTGGGTCCAAGCCCGCCGCGCTCCGGTTCCAAGACAAGCGCTGCGAACATCGGTTCGTCAGATGTCTCCGCAGGCAGCGCCAGCGCGCCGGCCATCAGCTTCTTGCGCCAGTCATAGACCTGCCAGCGGGTCACCGCGTGCCGACGCGCCACATCAGAAACCTTCGCTCCGGGCGCCATGCTTTCCGCCGCGATCCGCGCCCGTTCCGCCTCGCTCCGCATTCGCCGGCCCGACCGGCCCTCGTAAACCTCGATCCTGCCCGCGTAGCCATCCGCTGAGCCGCCTAAAGAGCCGTCCATTTTGCCGTCCTCTCCTATGCCTCATCTCGGCACAGCACTCCCACAGATGATCCCAGAGCGGCAGGAGGGGTTCGGCAAAGCGCTTACCGCGGAACTCAACCCCTTGGATGATCTCGGGCAGGCGGTTCTAGCGGAAAGCCCGTTGGCGTTCTGGCCCAGAGCGCCGCCAGCGCCTCGCTGAAATCGCCGGGGCTGGCCCTTGAGGTAAGGTCAACGCAGCAATTCCTCGACAGACTTCACCTTGCGCACATATCGGCTAGGATGCTGGGCGTGAAGCTAATCTTCTCCTCATCGGGTTTGCGACCTCGCACCGGTGGCACCTTCGCGGGCATGGGGCCGATACCGGTCATCACCTCGCGCTCAGGCAGGTGCCCATGGCGCACCGAACGGGATGTCCCATTCTCAATTTTCTCGTCCGCAAACGCGGGCATCAACGCAGCTAGTTCCGCGAAGATTGCCTGCTCGATTAACTGGCGCGCACCGTCACGGATAATATCGGTGAACGGGTCGGGGCTGAATCCGGATGGATCGGGCTGCTGCGTGATAGTAGTCAAATGACGTGTGGCGTAACCTTTTCTCTGCTGAGAATTGACGGCGTCTTGAACACCGCCTTGACATGCCATCCTTCAGGCCATCACCAACTTTCGCCCATTACTCGCCACACACATCCCCAAGGCACTATCGGACACGATCATAGGACGGATCCTGTGGGAGGAAGATGGTTCCCTTCGTGCAGAGCGACGCGTGGTTACGATGCGGTTTCGTTACCGCACAGAAGAGACCTGACGTAGCCTCCAAAAGTTACGGTCCAAGCCAGCAACGCGGTCCAGAAGAAGAGTTGAGGCAAGGCGATAAGGAAATCGAAATCCATCGCCCGGGCCATCTGAAATGTACTTGCCGAATACATGCCCAATGGAAAGACCGCGCCCCAGTACAGCGGATCGTAACGAATCGGAAACCGTTTGTAGGCATGGCGCCAGATCCCAAGGATGACCAGCATGGGTATCCACCATGTCCCGGTTGCCCAATAGAAGATCGTGAATCCCTTCATAAAGGGAACAATCGAGTGCAGGAACCATGCGTCCTTCGAACTTATGATCAAGAGCGATCCAGCTAAAGTCGAGATCGCCATCGCCCCCATGTTGATCCAGTAGGGCGGCGACAGATCGCCCGGCGAAAAGCAGAAGAACGTGTAGCGGTAGAAAATCAGCGACATCATCCAGATGTAGAGCATCCCGCCCCAAAGCCACATCGACAGCGCAAGGAAGTTCAGATCCAGCCGCTGTGGCTGTTCTATATGGACCGCCAGAAGTGATGACAGGACTGCGATAGACTGCGTGGCGACGACCGCCAGCAGCCAAGCGCCGTTGATGCCCTTTTCCAGTGGCGGCTTTTCCTCTTTCACCGTGAAAGCGGTGAAGATCGTATAGGTCAAGATCAGCCACAGCACTACAGCGATGCCCCATAGCACGAAGGCTGCGCGTGGGTTCTGTGCCAGGATGATGAATTGACTGCCCAGAACGCTTGACGCCGCGACCATGGTGAAGAAACCTGGGCCGCGCAGGTGATCGATCAAGTCTCCGAAAAAACGCTTCGGGTGACGAATGGCGCGCAGAAAATTCAGAATCCAAAGGACAAAATACGCGATGATCGCAAGTACGAAAAGCGTCCAGGACACCAGATTCTGTCCGGCCTCATGCGCTGCAAGCGACACGATGCCCGTCGCCATGACCATGCCGAAATAGACCGGAGGCATGTCTTCGACGTTTGGATTGAGCAGGCGGCGCGCAAGGCCGGGGGGTTGGGGTCCATGGGGATCTTGCCCCGAGTATCGGTCCGACATGGTTTCTCATTTGCGATCAAAACGAGATGATGAGCGGCAAAAGCCCCGCGCTTTAACCCAATGAACTGCGAGTTTTTCACCAACGTCACCCGAACATCAAGAGAGATGCGCGGTCCAAGCAGGATCTTCAAATTTTTTCTCGGCAAGGTCTCGTGCTGCAGCCATTTCTTCGTGGCGCTGATGTAGCCGGGCCGGGCTCCGTAAAGATCAATGAATGTCGCCAACATCTGTTCCAAGACGACGTCTTGGCTCATCCCGGTCTGGCTGCGGACAGGATCTACCCGTTTCCCGGCCGAGGCGATGCCATTGTCCGAGATCTTTTCGCGGCCATCCCACACAACTTGGCAATGCCCATCGGGATCTTTCCCAATGACGAGGCCATCATTCGCCTCGTTGGGGCGCTGATGCTGGAGACCAATGATGAATGGGCCGTCGCGCTGCGCTAGATGAGCCTTGAAACCCTTGCCCGCGTCACCGACAATCCAAACGTCAGGTTGCCCGCTGTGGCCACCTGAACTGGCTCAGACCTCGCAGGAGGTCGGCGCCCCTACACCAAGCCCTGGGACACGATCCCCCCGAGGATATTTGCACGCCAAAGACATGGGCGTTTTGCCTTGCGGGTACGAGATCAACCCCCGGTCGCCTTGGTTCCGAGATCGACGATGTCATCTCATCCAAACGCATGATGCCGCGTTGTCGCGGGTATGGCATGGTCATGCCTGCCGGTCCTCATCGAGCCTTGGGAGGGGTGTTGACGATTTCGGGAATAGGTCATGAACAGACATATTCAGACTGCCTCGGACCTGATCGGGATGATCTATGACTGCGTTCTGGACCCCGAGCAATGGAACCGTGTCCTGGAGGCCTGCCGCCACCGGATCAACTTCCACTACGCCGCCCTGTCGCTGCAAAGCCTGCCTGCTGGCACCCCCCTGCTGCATGCCTGTAGCGGTCTCTCGCCCGAATGGCTGGCAAAGCTGCCAGAGTTCAGCGCGGATTTCATCGACAGATGGGGCGGTCGCGCCAAGATCTTCGCGCTGCCGCTGAGTGAGCCCGCGATCCTGTCGGAGGTCAATCCCGGCTGGGCCAGTGCGGAAAGCCGTTACTGGCGGGAATGGGCCGATCCCTTGGGCATTTGCGACATCATGGCGCTTGGGATGCTGCGCGAGCCGAATGCCATAGGCTCGATCATCCTGGCGCGGCATCGGCGGCACGGCCCGATCGACAGTGACACGCTGGAGGTGGCGCGGCTGATCCTGCCCCATGCGCAGCGCGCCATTGCCATCAGCCGGGTCCTGGAGACGCGCAAGCTGGCGCTGGACGGGTTCTGGGAGGCCATGGACCATCTGGGCCTGGCGGTGCTGAGCCTTGGCGCCAATCGTGCGATCCTGCAGGCCAGTCGGGCGGCGCGCGAATTGCTGATCGATGGGCCTGCCGTGAGAAGCCGCCACAACCGATTAAGCCTCGGGCGGCACGAGTTGGACCGTCGCCTTGACGACATCATCGCGACAACCTGTCAGGGCCTTGCGCCGGGCGCGGATATGTCGCTGCGGGACGCGGATGGCCGGGGCTACCTGATCCAGGTCCTGCCGGTCCCGCAAAGCGCGCGCGTCATCGAAACCC
>JBKEDF010000029.1:0-6652 GCA_047975325.1 Pseudorhodobacter sp.
TCCCGTTCTTGCGGATCACCGGGAACAAGTAATCCGATCTGTCCTCATGATCGGCAAAAGCGGCGGCATAGCCGCGCAGCATTTTGTAGATTGATCGCGTGATGGGAAGCAATCGGTCGAACCGATAGTCCCAATACAAGCCGATCCGTGAATAAGGCCATGGCCGCTCGCCAACCCTGTCCAATCTGTCGGGGTATCTCTCGCGATCATCAGGTGAGGGTTCGAAAAAGTAGGTCAATTGCCACAGCCGAATCTGAACAGCGAAGCCGATCGGTAATCCGGTTGCCGCGACGAGCATCAGAAGCAACCGGTCACGTCGCCCCAAAACCTTGCGCGCATCGCAGGCCTCCGCAAGCGCTGAAATGGCAGATTCCTGCCTCGATAACAGTGAATTTCTCCCGGGATGGGGGGCGGGTCGACGCGCCATGGTCTGAAAAGCGTGAATCGGACAATAAAGATAATGCGTTCAAAATCCCCGGACGTAGGGGAATAGGCAAGTAAGTATATTTGTATTTATACCAACATCCTCAACTTTTCCTTTCATGCGAGCGCCTTACGAGACCGCAGCCTGCGCGGGCACGAACTTCGTTGTCGAAATATATCTACTGCCTGCAGAGAACGCATTTGAAATCAGCATCTTATGGAGAAATTTGCTTGAGGCAGACGCAATCAGGGGGATAGCATGAGGCGAATCACGATTAGAGGCCTTCTTTTGCGCACGAACAGAGACATGCACTTGGAGACGAAATTTGCGCCCCAGCGGGCTGGCAGCTCGTTCAACCAAATCGCCCGCGAATTGGGGATTTCGCACAGCACGGTGCTTGCCGTCAGCAATCGCCGTGCAGTCTCTGCGCGTGTGCAAGAGGCCATCGCCCGCAAGCTTGGCGTTTCACCAGCCAGCATCTGGCCGGAGCGCTACCCCAACAAAGAAGAGGATTAGCAATGACCCTTTAAAGCAAAACGACCCCGAAAGCACATGCTTCAGAGGTCGCTGCTCGTCAAAACTTCCCGGTCCTGACGATGTTAGCTTCCTCTGCATTCCCCGAATTGTCAAGCCTTCGCGCCGCATGCGGCGGCGGTGGGCGGTAATTTCACATGCATAGGAGACGTGCCTTTTGGCTGCCGTCTGATTCGACTGGCGGCTGACTGGCCAGAACTACAATGACAGGCATGAATATCCAACACCGCGTCGATGCGGTGACTGATGGCGTATGCGATGAATGGCGCTACCACGTTCGATCGAAGCGACTGCCGCTCTCTGTCGAAATGCAGCCCCGCGAAACCGCGACCTCGCTCTTTTCGAGGCTGTCTGTTGCAAACGGATTGCCGAGAATGCCGGGCCTCTGCCGGGATTTTGGTACGCGCTATGGTGATCTTTGCAACGGTGATCCTGAAGCGGTGCGGCGTGTAGCTGAGCTGGCTGGCGCTGATCCGGATCTGCTGCAGCAATCAACGCCTCAGGTAATCGAACCGGGCTGGTTTCAACTGGGACGGGCCAGAATCAAGTTCACAGCGATGCTGCGCAATGGCGGTCAGATCTGTCCGCTTTGCGTCGTGGAAGATGAATGCCGCGATCGGCAGTTTGGACCCTATCAGCGTGATATTTGGCAGGTCGCGGCGTTCCGTCGCTGCCCAAAACACGCTGTGGCCTTCGAACGGTCGCAATTTGGCTGCAGGCACTGGGAAGTCCATGATTTCGCCCAGGTGCTGAAGACTTGGTCGCCTGCGGGCATTCTCCATCTTGGTTCCGAAGATTCGTCGCTTCAGGACCATCTGCTAAGGCGGATCCGAGAGGGGTCTGGGCGCGCATGGGTTGATGATCAGGCATTCCACGTCACTTGGCTGTTTTCCGAGGCGCTTGGCACGCTGCTGACGCAAGGCCCCAAAGCCCGGATGGCAACACAGTCTATTCAGGCATTGGTTCGCTCCGGTGCGACGGGCTTCGAGCTCATGAGCGCGGGCCGTAACGCAATCCTTGCCGCGCTAAGTGACATTCGCGATCAGGCGGGGGGCGACCGCGACGCCTACGGCAAACTCTACGGGCCTGTCCTTTCCTGCCTGCTGGACCGTCGCAAAGATCCCGCGTTCGACGCGTTGCGGCATCTGGTGCGCGAATTCATCCTTGATAATTTCAGGGTGCCGCCCGGGTCCTCGCTTCTTGGTGAAAAATGCCCAGAAACCCGCGTCTTCACGGCCTGGTCTGCCAGCAAGCATTTCGACGTGCCGCTTTCGCTGCTGTCCCGACAGTTGCGCCAGGAAGGGCAACTGACCGGCAGTCTTCCCAACAATAAAAGCGACCGGACACTGCTGATCCCCAAAGCGCAGGTGGAGGCGATGGTCGCCGAGGTCAGGCAGCTGCACTCGGTGACGGTGACACGCGCGGTGCTTGGTGCCGATCGGCATGTCATGGATCGTCTCTGCGCATCGGGATTGCTGACGCCGCATTTCCCGCATGACGGCGGCCTGCCGGTTTATCATCAGGACGAGATCATGCGCTTCCTGAAACGACTGCAGGAAGCCGTCAGTTCAAGACGCAAACCGTCTCGTTACTGGCGGCCGGTCACCTCGGCCGCGGCGCGCACCCATTGCTCGACAGTCTGGATCCTTCAGCAGGTCTTCGGGGGGCGGTTGCCGCTGGCGGCGCGGCTGGCCGACCCGTTCCAGCTGGCTGATTTCCTCGTGCCGGTGAACCAGCTCAAAGCGATGCTGAGTGCGTTGCCGGAAGGTCTGGTCACTGCGGCCGAAGCTGCCAGATGGTTGGGTGCGGATATCAAGACAACCCACGCCCTCGCCATTGATGGATATCTGCCGTCGACGATCGTGGAAAGCCGTTTGGTGAACCGCCCGCAGCGGTTGATCGCCAAACCCGATCTGGAACGCTTTACGCATCGCTATATCGTGCTGCGAGCCTTGGTCGGGCAACGCAAGGCCAGCTATGCCGCAACGCTTGCATTCATCGAAGATCAGGGTGTGTTCCCGATCCTGACGCGGGATGGGATCAGGCCCGTTTACGAGCGACGGAAGATCGAGCGGCTGAGCCTCCTGACGGGTGGCGAACAATTGGCCCGCTTGATCGAAGTGGAGGAGACCCGACCCGACCTGTTGTCGAAACCCGTTTTGTACAATTCCGGGGAGGGTTTGGCATGAGCGATGTAGCCTTCATGGAGATCGACCATGACACCTGGAATTACGGCCAGCCGAAACGGCGCTCCGCCGGCAAGATTTCCCCGCCGGAAATTCATGGTGTGCTGCCTTTCTCGGGCGTCCGAAACCCCATCACAGTCAGCAGCACCTCGCACAAGGTCAGCCTGACCTACCGAACGGAAGCGAATGGCTGGCAGCCCCGGATTGGACTGGCCGACAGCGGGGCCGAGGCCTCGGCAGCTGAGAAAGCGCTGATCACCCCCGGCATTTACGACGTCGAGTTCCAGCCGGTGCGGTTTCCCTATCGGCACCCCTCCGACCGCACGGCCTGGCACACGATCGATCTGCGGATCACGTTCAGGTCTGGCCGCCGGCGCTTCATCTTCGTCCGCAACCGGCAAAGCCTGGAAAAGCCTTGGACGCAGGCAGAGATCGACGCCATCGCCCAAGCGGTTCCGCATCAAGAGGCGCATGAATTCGCGGTTGTGGACGCAGACGCCTGGTCCCGCCCCCACCGCGACAACCTGCGCCGCATGCACCGCTTGGTGGCCTTCGAGCCCGACCCGGTCGCGGACGAGATCGTCGAGATCGCCATCCATGATCTGAAGACGCTTTGGCGGATGTCAGACCTCATCCCGCATGTCGACCTGCAGCCCAAACGGATCTTCCGGTCCTGCCTGCGGCTCATCGCCGCCCAAAAGCTCGGCGCCAATCTCGACGCCGTCATCTCTCATCATTCCCGCATTTGGAGGAAGTAATCATGGCACTGAACTACAATATCCCCGCCGGTCTGCGCCTGAAGCTCGCCGGTATTGCCCGTACCCTCTATCCTGATGGCAACGGCAACTATCGCGCAGAACATGAGGGGCATGGCCCAACCGAGGTCGTGAGCTATAACGAAGCGCTGTCCTGGCTGCGCAGGCCGGATTGTTCGGCCAAGGATATGCTGGCAGATTCAGCCGCCGCCGCGCGAGTTCGGAACGGTGGGCTGCATTACCGGCAGCAACTGTCAGAGAAAGCGCAGGATGATATCGATCTGCGCAAGGCGATCATCGCGGGTGTCAACTATCTTGCCGAGACCGGCGTGAAAATCACGGCGGCGGCGCTTGATAAGGACCACAATCGGCGCATTATCCGTGAGGTTGCCAGCCAGCTCTATACGACACGTCCGATCAATCTGGCGCCGCGCGGCGGGTCGACCCGGCTGGTTGCCTTCATGCCGAAGGGCCGGACTATCCTGGAGTACCGGCAGCGATATATTGACGCAGGCTACGACGAGATGGCGCTGCCGGATCAGCGATGGCTGCGTGGCAACCGTACACCACGGATCCTGACGCGCATGCGCGAATTGATGACCGAGGCGATTGAACAAATTCACCTCGACCTCAGGAAGCCCAATGTTTCGGCCGCGCTGCGCCGTCTGCGCACTCTGACCACTGAAGAAAACGCCAAGCGCAAGCTGAATGGTCTCGAACCGCTGAAGCCGGTCACGAACAAGACCATGGCCAATCATATCAAGATGATCGGATCCACCGCCCTGGCTATCGCCCGCGACGGGGCGCGTGCCGTCGCCAATAACCGCTCGCGCGGCACAACTGACACACGGGCGCTGATGATCGGCGAGTTGGTCGAGATCGATGAATGCAAGCTGTCCCTGATCACCGTCGCCAAGAAAAAAGGTTGGTGGGAGCGGCTGAGCGCGGATGATCAGGCGGCGCTGGAAGAAATCGACGAAATCATCCACACCCGGCTCTGGCTGGTCCTGATGCTGGATGTGGCGACCCGTATGCCACTGGCTTGGGTCCTGACCGGCAATCCCTCGAAAGAGGCCACACTGGAAGCCATGCGCATCGCGACCCGCGATAAAACCCGCGAGAAGGTTATCTATGGCTGTGAATGCGATCCGATGCCACCGGTCGGGCTTGGCAGCGTCACGGGCGACAATGGTTACGGCATCCGGAGCGCTGCCGTAAAGGCAGCCACCCTCGGTATCCTCGGGCAAAGCGTCGATGCCCGCAGCTATCACGGTGTCGACAAGCCCTATCTCGAACGGATGTTTGGCTCGATGGAGAGCATTCTGATCAATATGATCCATGGCTATACGGGGCGCAGGGCCGGTGCGCTGCCGGGCTATGATCCGATCAAGAATGGTGTCCTGGACTGCGAAGAACTCTACGGCCTGATCACCCGCTATCTGGTCGATGAATATCCGAATGAACGGCATTACGGCGTGACCATGATGGGGCAGCGCCCGATCAAGATGAAGGAGTTCATCAATCATAATTATGGTGCGATCAGTGTTCCCAGCCCACATGACCGGCGGATCCATCTGGGATGGTTGAACAAGGCGAAGATCACCGATGAAGGCGTCAAGGTCTTCGGACTGCCCTATAACTCGCCGGAACTGCAGGCGGTCAGGGATCATGTCGACGGGAAAGTCTCGGTCTTCTCTGATCCGGATTGCACCAATCACGTCACGATTCTGATCGAGGGCCATCTCGATCCGATCCTCGCCGATCTGTCCTGGACGGCCATGTCTGACCTGTCTGTGCCCGAGTTCCTGGCCATCGCCGAAGCCGCATGGGCCGAAGACCCGGAACAGACCGAAAACTTTGAAGCGCTGCTGGCCCGGGTACGGCGTGATCGCTTTGACCGCATGCATTTCATCGCGGTCGAGCACAAACTGGCGCGAAGCTACATGACGATCACCGAGGCGCAGAAAAAGGCCGAGATCGTCACGGCGGGGCAGCATTCCTCGCGCCGGACCCCGCTGGCTGGCACCGTGCAGCCGGGCAGCATCGCCGATGAGGGCGCGACGACTGGCGTGCGCAAGGTCGGTCCCGGCTTCCAGCCGGCCATCGACGGGCAGGTCGTTCAGCCGGGTGACGGCGACGGAAATACGCCGCAGGCACTGCCGAAGCCCGACACGACGGGCAAACTGACATGAGCTTCGTCAATCTGGCGGCCGCCGAAGCCATTTCGGCGCTGAAAGACGCCCATTACAGCTTCCAGCGGGCTACACGCCTGCGGGAAGGCATGGAATGGATGGTGACCGACTACTATGCCAAATCCACCCTGCGCCGCCCCTTCGAGGCGCGGGGCCTGCTGGTCACCGGTCCCTCGCGGATCGGCAAGACCACCGAAATCCGCCGACAACTTGTCAGTCTGAACGACGGAACCACGAAAATGCCCGATGATCGACCGGCGCGCTTCGTCTCGGTCGTGCTGAAGGGACTGCTGTCCTGGAAGGATCTGGGCATCCATACCCTGCGCGAGGGTCTGGGCTACCCCGCCGAGGGTCGCCTGACGCAGCGCGAGGTCTGGGATCGCGTCGTAACCCAGGCGCGCGGACAGGGCGTGATCGGTATCCATTACGACGAATGCCAGCACATCTTCCCGAAAACCACGGGCGAGGCGCGGGCGATGATCCTCGACAGCTTCAAATCGCTGCTGAAGCAACCGGAATGGCCGCTGATGCTGATCCTTTCCGGCGTCGACAGCCTAGTTC
>JBKEDF010000033.1:0-62023 GCA_047975325.1 Pseudorhodobacter sp.
ACGCGCGGGTGGCCCCAGAAGGGATGCGCCCCAGGCAGCGGTTCCTCGCGGAACACGTCAAGTGTGGCATGACCGATCCGCCCGGCATCCAGGGCCTCCAGCAGCGCATCATCCTCGATCAGCTGGCCCCGCCCCGGATTGAGGACCACCGCCCCTTCAGGCAGCCATGAAAGACGACGCGCATTCAACAGGTTTTCCGTCTCCGTCGTCTTGGGCAGCAGGAGCACGAGGATCTGCGCACCTTCAAGGGTACGACGCAACCCGTCTTCGCCATGTTCACTCGGCAGATCCGGCAGGGATTTCGGATTACGGCTCCAGCCCGTGACGGGAAAGCCCAGCTCCTGCAATGCGCGCGCGCAGGAAAGTCCCAGTTCCCCAAGCCCGAGAATGGCAACCGGGCGCTCTGCAGGCAGCGGCGGGCTCACCTGTTCCCATATGCGTTCGGGATTGACGATATGCCGGTCCATTCCCAGATGATGGCGCAGCACATGGCCCGTCACCCATTGCACCATCCCCGCCGTCATGGCCGGATCGACCATGCGACACAAGGGCTGGGTCAGCGTCGGATTGCCCACAATCCGTTCCACCCCGGCCCAGAGGTTCAGCACCGCGCGCGCCCGCGTGAAAGGCGAAAAATCCGTGATATCGCCACCCGGGGCAAAGATGATGTAATCCACCGTGGTCGGATCCGCCGGGGGGGCATGGACCAGATCCGCCTCAAGCCCGGCCTCGGCCAGGGCCTCTTTCAGCGGCGCCTCATAATCCGGCCAGCGTGCAGCGCCGGCTGCAAAATAGATCAGCATTTCCTTCCCTTTCCCTCCGGTCCCTATCTGGGCCTGTGTACCTGCGCACTTTGCAAAATCCCGAATGCGCCCATCAGGACCAGCATCGACGATCCGCCATAGGACACGAGCGGCAAGGGCACGCCCACGACAGGTGCAAGCCCCATTACCATCAACATGTTGATTGCAAAATAGAAAAAGAAGGTCGCCGCAATACCAAGGGAAACAAGGCTTGCGAAACGGTCCTTGTTCTGGACCGCGGAAGCAATGCAGAAGGCCAGCACAAGCGTATAGAGCGTCAGAAGCGAAACAGCCCCGACAAAGCCGAATTCCTCTGCAAGTGTGGTGAAAATGAAATCGGTGTGCTTTTCGGGAAGGAAGTTCAGCCGTGATTGCGTGCCCTGCATGAAACCACGCCCGGCCCAACCACCGGAACCAAGGGCAATCTTGGCCTGGCTGATATGATATCCCGTTCCCAAGGGATCGGCGGCAGGATCGAGAAAGGTATCGATCCGGGCATATTGATAATCCTTCAGGAATTGCCAGGGTGTTCCGCGCGTCATGAATACGGCGGTAACCGCACCCCCGGCCAAGGCAATGACCACCGCAAAATAGATCCAGCTCACCCCGGCGCAGAACATCACCACCGCGCCCCCGGCCATCAACAGGATGGCCGTCCCCAGATCAGGCTGGCTCATGACCATGAAGGTTGGCAACAGGATCAGGATCACCGGGATCAGGACCCAAAGCGGCCGGGACGTCTTGCGGATATCCAACCAGTCGTAATAGGCCGCAAGCAACATCACGAGGGTAATCTTGGTCAATTCCGATGGTTGCAGACGCAACGGGCCCAGTTCGATCCAGCGCTGCGCGCCCATGCCAACCGACCCAAAGAATTCCACTGCCAGCAAAAGCAGGAGGGAAATCGCATAGGCCACCCCGGCAATATTGCGCCAGAACCAGATCGGCACGAAGGCGACGAAGAACATCACCCCAAGACCGGCAATGAAACGCTTCAGTTGCGGTTCGGCCCAGACCTCCATCCGCCCGCCCGCGACGGAATAGAGCATCAGGAACCCGATTGCCGCAATGGTCGACAGCAGCACGACCAACGGCCAGTTCAGATACAGGACCTTGCGCACACCGGTCGGCGGGGTTTTCAGGCGATACTCAAGAATACTCATGTCACCGGCCTCACGCGCGCGAGGTTCCGGGGCTGCGCCCGTCTTCGTCGCGCAAGGGCAAATCGCGATGCATCGCATCGATCCGGTTGCGTTGCGAAGCGGGGTAGGCACTAAGCGGCGGGACACCATCGCTCATCGCGCGCAAAAGCAGATCGCGACCGATCGGGGCCGCTGCGGTGGATCCGCCGCCACCATGTTCCACCACCACCGACACGGCATAGCGCGGCACCTCCGCCGGGGCAAAGGCGACGAAAAGTGCGTGATCGCGCCGATTCCAGGGCAGTTGGTCATTGGAAACCACCCCCCGTGCACGTTCAGCGGCGGTAATGTTCCTGACCTGGCTTGTTCCGGTCTTGCCAGCCAGCCGCATCGTCTTGTCATCCACACGGGAAGAATAAGCCGTGCCGCGCTGGGTATTACTGACCGAATACATTCCCCGACGCATTTCAAGCAACATCTGCGGATCGATACCCAGATCGGCAGGCGAAGGGGCCGGTTGCACCACATCATCCACCGCATGCACCAGGCGCGGCACCACTGCCTTTCCCGTTGCGATCCGTGCCGTCATCACCGCCAATTGCAAGGGCGAGGTCAGCACATAACCCTGCCCAATTGACGCGTTGACTGTATCGCCGACCATCCAGTCCTCTTTATAGCGTTCCCATTTCCAGGTCTTGTCCGGGATCAGCCCTTCGGTGATGGCCGACATCGGGATATCATGCCGCCTTCCCAGCCCAAAGCGCCGCGCCATCGCCGCGATGTTTTCAATCCCGGTCTTGACCGCGATATCGTAATAAAACACGTCACAACTTTCGGCGAGGGACCGGTTCAATGACACCTTCCCGTGCCCGCCACGTCGCCAGCAATGAAAACGCCGCCCCCCAACCTCATAGAAACCGGGACAGGTGACAGTGGAACTGGGCGTGATAACCCCCGCTTCCAGCGCCGCCAATGCGGTGATCATCTTGAAGGTCGATCCCGGCGGATAGGCACCCTGCACCGATTTGTTCGAAAGCGGGCGGTGGTCATTTTCCGTCAGTGCGTTGTAATCATCATAGGAAATTCCGCGCACGAAAAGATTGGGGTCGAAGGACGGTGAAGAGGCGATGGCAACCAGATCACCGGTCGTGACATCCATGATTACACCTGCGGCGCTTTCCTCACCCAGGCGGGCCTGCACGTAATTCTGGACATCGGCATCAATGGTCAGCCGGATATCCGATCCGGCCTTGCCTTCCTGTCGGCCCAATTCGCGCATCACGCGACCCGAGGCATTGACCTCAACCCGCCGATTACCCGCCCGCCCGCGCAAGCGGCTCTCCATCCATGATTCGACCCCGACCTTGCCGATCTGGAATTTCGGGGTTTGCAGCAGGGGATCGGGTTCTTCCTGACGTTCAAGATCCTTTTCGCTGACGGGGCCGACATACCCCACGACATGGGCGAAATCCGTATCGCGCGGATAGATGCGGCTCAATCCCACCTCCGGCGTCACACCGGGAAGCGCGGGTGAATTCACCGCAACCGTGGACACATCCGGCCAGCTCAAGCGATCGGCAACAATGATCGGCAGCGGGCTTTTGCGGGACGCCTCCTTGGTGGCACGATCCAGATCATCGACGGAGATGGGCAGGAACCCGGCCAGCCTTTTCAGCAGATCATGCACGTCGCCCGCATCATCGCGGCTGATAACGACACGGTAATTCTGTTCATTCCCGGCAATCAGCTTGCCATTGCGATCCATGATCAGGCCCCGTGCCGGCGGAATCAGACGGATGGAGATGCGGTTATCTTCCGCAAGCAGGCGGAACTCATCGGCCTGATCGATCTGCAACTGCCGCATCCGTCCACCCAGCACAGCCACCACAGCGGCCATGGATCCCCCCATGAACAGGCCGCGCCGTGTGATTGAACGCGCGCTGGCATCGGTATCGCGGGCGGATCGCCTCATAACCGCCTCCCCATCGCATCAACCTCTCCGGTTGAGGGCTTGCGCAGGTTGATCGCCACGCGCAGCAACCCAACCACCACAGGATAGCACAGGATTGTCGCTACCGTCTGCGCCAGCGCAAATCCGAATCCGGGCTGTTCCATGAATGTAACCGCAAAGACAAGCCGATAGGCCATCAGCATCGCCAGCATCGTCACAGCAATCAGCAGCCATTCGGCGGCAAAGCCAAGTTCACGGTTCAGGGCGGACCGCCCTCGCAAGAATTCCGTGGCCAGCAGGGCCAGTACCGCCCAGAGTCCCGGCGGGCGCATCAGCACCAGATCCTCCACCAGGACAACCGCCGCGATCAACAGGGCGGGCAGGTGATCAGGCCGTTGCGTGACCCAGGCCAGCATCACGCAAAGCATAAGATCCGGCCCCGGCCATGTCCCGGCCTCGGACCCAAGCGGAAGGATTCGCAGGAAAAGCAGGGTCAGCGACAGGCTCACGAAAACCGCGCGATAGATCCAGACATTGCCATGTGAGGCGTCAGCCATCGGTTGGCACCTCCACCGCCAGGGGGTCTTCACTTTCAATCGGTGGCGGTGGAACGGGGGTCGCAATCAGCCCCCCGGCATCGGTAATCGGTTCTATTTCATGACTGCGCAGGACACGGAGAAATTCCAGCCTTTCATAATCTGCCGCCAGCCGCACCCTGAGCCGCCGGTCCGTCCCCTGGGCCACAGTGCCGACCAGAAGCCCCGCCGGGAACACACCACCATCGCCGGAGCTTACCACCTGATCACCCGGTCGCACGAGATCGGGCTTTTCCAGAAATTCGATTGGCGGGGCCGGGCCGTTATCACCTGAAAGTAGCCCGTGCTGGCCCGAAGGCTGCACCGTCACCGGGATCCGGCTGTTGCTGTCGGTCAGCAGGATCACCCGTGACGTGCGCGCACCCACGCCAGAGATACGTCCCGCCACACCAATCCCGTCCATCGTCGCCCAGCCATCCCGCACCCCGTCACGGGATCCGACATTCAGCAACACGGATTGCCGAAACGGGCTGCCGCTATCGGCCAGGACCACGCCCGTAACATGGGTCAGCTTCGGATCCAGCCGCACCTGATTGAGATCCATCAGGCGTGCATTTTTCTGTTCCAGTTGCAGCGCGGCCTCCTTCCAGGCCTTCATCTGCTGCAACTCCCGCCGCAATTCCTGATTCTGTTCATAGAGGCTGGCATAGGACTGGAAATTTTCCACCATCCCCACGGCCTTCGTTACCGGAACCAGCGCCCAATCCATATTCGGAACGAATGTATCGACAAGCGCAGTCCGGAACCGTTCAACACGCGGACTGTCGATGCGCCAGATAATGAACAGCACCAGCAAGACCAGCACCAGCCCACCCACCAGGATCCGGCGAATCGGTCGGGTATATTCATCGCTTGATGTCCGGTTTCTCGCCACCTTGGCCCCTCTGGGTCAGGCCGGGCGCGCACGCCCCAGCTCAGCTGTCGTAATCTATGATATGCCGAAGCTGCTTTTCATATTCCAGCGCCTTGCCTGTTCCAAGCGCCACACAATTAAGTGATTCATTGGCAACCGAAATCGAAAGGCCCGTCTGTTCGCGCAAGGCAAGGTCCAGATCGCCCAGAAGCGCCCCGCCACCCGTCAGCATCACACCACGATCCACAATGTCGGCGGCAAGATCCGGCGGCGTGGCCTCCAGCGCCTGCATGACCGCATCACAGATCTGCTGCACCGGTTCGGCCAGCGCCTCGGCCACCTGTGCCTGGCTGATTTCGGTTTCCTTGGGTATGCCGTTCAACAGATCGCGCCCACGGATCTGCACCGCCGATCCCCGGCCATCATCAGGCATCCTTGCGGTGCCGATCGTCGTCTTGATCCGTTCGGCGGTCGATTCCCCGATCAGAAGGTTCTGATGACGTCGCAGATAATTGATGATCGCCTCATCCATCCGGTCCCCGCCGACGCGAACCGAACGCGCATAGACGATATCGCCCAGGGACAGAACCGCGACCTCGGTCGTGCCCCCCCCGATATCAACCACCATATTCCCCGTCGGATCGGTAATCGGCATGCCCGCACCGATTGCGGCGGCAATGGGTTCGGCAATCAGCCCCGCCCGGCGGGCACCGGCCGAAAGCACCGATTGCCGGATCGCCCGTTTTTCCACCGGCGTTGCGCCATGGGGTACGCAAACAATGATCTTCGGCTTGGAAAATGTCGTGCGCTTGTGAACCTTGCGGATGAAATGCTTGATCATCTCTTCCGCGGTGTCAAAATCCGCAATTACCCCGTCGCGCATAGGGCGGATCGCCTCAATGGTGCCGGGGGTACGGCCCAGCATCAGCTTGGCATCCTCGCCAACCGCATGGACCTGTTTCTTGCCATCCTTGACGTGATAGGCGACAACTGATGGCTCACTCAGCACGATCCCCTTGCCACGCACATAGACCAGGGTGTTCGCCGTCCCGAGGTCAATTGCCATATCCGAGGAAAAGATACCGGAAAATAATCTCATGCCGAGGCGGTCCTGTACTGCGAGAAGGCCATGCACCCCTGAGTCGGTGCAAGCGCCACCCTATAAGGCCAGCGCCCCCGGAGGAAAAGTGCCGAGCGCCGAACCAATGCGCGCCAAGTCGCCCAAAATCAGGAAAAATCCAGCCCGTATTATTTGTTTTGTATAGATAGGAAGGGAAATTTCACAGAAAATGTGGCCGAAAACGGCCACATTTATTCGATTTGTATAATTATGAAAGCGGGACAGAAAATCTCAGTTAACATCCTTGTAGCTGATGGATTTCGTGTCATAGCCGACTTCGGCCTTCTTCTTTCGCTCAATAAGACGGTTCAGCGCGTTGACATAGGCCTTGACGCTGGCGACCACCGTATCGGTATCGGCGGATTGGCCGGTGGCGATCCGGCCTTCCTCCGCGATCCGGACCGAAACCGTCGCCTGTGCATCGGTTCCCTCGGTCACCGCATGGACCTGATAGAGTTCCAGTTGCGCCTTGTGCGGATATAGCATCTTCACCGCATTGAAGGCTGCATCCACGGGCCCATCGCCCGTGGCGTCGATGGCGCGTTCATCGCCTTCGATGGCAAGTGTCAGTTCTGCCTCCTGCGGGCCTTCCGTGCCGCAAATGACGCGCAGCCGCCTGACCTGAATCGTATCATGCACTTCCTGCGTGTCGGCATCCTTCACCATGGCCAGAAGATCATCGTCGAAGACCTCCTTCTTGCGATCTGCCAGAGCCTTGAAGCGCACAAAAAGATCGTTGAGCTGATTGTCAGCCATTTCCACACCCAGATCCTTCATCTTCGCCCTGAGTGCGGCACGTCCCGAATGTTTGCCCAGCGGCAGCGATGTGCCGGCCAGGCCAACATCTTCGGGGCGCATGATTTCAAAGGTTTCGGCGTTTTTCAGCATCCCGTCCTGATGGATGCCTGATTCATGGGCAAAGGCATTTTTCCCCACGATGGCCTTGTTGAACTGAACCGGGAAACCCGAAACCGTCGAAACACGGCGGGAGATATGCATGATCTTCGTCGTATCGATCCCGGTATGATAGGGCATGATATCATTGCGGACCTTCAAGGCCATCACCACCTCTTCCAGTGCCGTATTGCCTGCGCGTTCCCCCAGACCGTTGATCGTGCATTCGATCTGCCGCGCGCCCGCCTCCACGGCGGCCAGGCTGTTGGCGGTCGCCATGCCCAGATCGTTATGGCAATGCGTGGCGAAGATGATCTCATCCGCCCCCGGCACCCGTTCCAGCAACATGCGGATCAGGTCCGCACTTTCGCGCGGGGCGGTATAGCCGACCGTATCGGGTATGTTGATCGTCGTTGCCCCGGCCTTGATGGCGATCTCCACCACACGGCAAAGATAATCATGTTCCGTCCGTGTCGCATCCATTGGCGACCATTGCACATTTTCACAAAGATTGCGCGCATGGGTCACGGTATCGTGGATACGTTCGGCCATCTCATCCATGGTCAGGTCGGGGATGGCCCGATGCAGGGGCGAAGTGCCGATAAAGGTATGGATCCTCGGGGAACGGGCATGCTTGACCGCCTCCCAGCAGCGGTCGATATCCTTGTAATTGGCCCGCGCCAATCCGCAAATCGTGGAATTGATGGCATTTTTCGCAATCTCCGAAACGGCGGCGAAATCCCCTTCGGACGCGATCGGGAATCCCGCCTCGATCACGTCCACGCCCATCTCATCCAGAAGCCCGGCAATTTCCATCTTTTCGGCATGGGTCATGGTCGCGCCCGGGGATTGTTCCCCATCGCGCAAGGTCGTGTCGAAAATCAGGACACGGGGCTGCGTGCTTTTGTCAGTCATCTGATTGAACTCTTTCGTTTTCCGTTAGCCTTTGCAGTCCGGGCGCTGGTTACCTCCGAGCGGTCGCACCCGAAGGCACGCTCAGAGGCGGCTAAGGAGAAGAAGCAGGCCACGGGAGATCGAGGCGCCTGACAGCGCCGCATCACAATGCATATGTGTTTCCCGTACCATGATCCCGTTTATAGGCCGGGTTTCACGAAAGAAAAGCAGAAATTTTCCGCCGGGTCACAATCCGCCCGTCCTGCGGGAACCACCCTTCAGGGTGCGGCTGTATTTTCCCCGGCGCCGGATGCAGCTTCAGGTTCTTCCCGAAGCGGGCCAGTCAGCAACCCGCGTGTCCATTCCCCCGCGCTTTCCTGCCCGGTGGCATAGCGCAGCACCCCTTGCCCCTGCCGTTTGCCATCCACAAAGCCACCTTCATAAACGTCCCCCGATGGGTAGCTTGCGGTTCCCTGTCCCTCAATCCGCCCTTCGACCCATTCGCCAACATATCGAAATCCGTCCGGCGCGGTCAGTTCCCCCTGCCCTTGGCGCAGCCCATCGGCAAAATCGCCGGCATAGACCGTGCCATCAGGATAGGTCGCCTGGCCCTTGCCATGACGTTTGCCCTCGCGCCATTCACCCTCATAGCGGTATCCGTTGGGAAAGGTCATCACCCCCTGCCCCTGATAGCGAAGATTGACGAAATCCCCCTCATAGACCTGCCCATCGGCATAAAGGGCACGGCCTGAACCATCGATCACGCCCCCCTTCCAGCCGCCCTCATAGCTGCTGCCATCAGGATAGGTGATCTTGCCCTGCCCATCGGGTTGGTCACTGGCGAACTGACCTTCATAGACCGCCCCGTCGGGATAGGTCACGCGACCCTCACCGGCAATCTTCCCTTCCTTCCATTCTCCGTCATAGACATAGCCGTCCGGCCCTTTGAAAACGCCACGGCCATGGCGCAGATCCCGTACGAAATCACCCTCGTAACTGTCACCATTGCCGTAATTGACAAGGCCCTTGCCGCTGCGTTCGCCATTGACGAGCGTCCCTTCATAGACATCGCCATTGGGTTGGGTCAGCTTGCCATTGCCATTGATCTGCCCATCCGCCCATTCGCCGATATAGGTCAACCCATCAGGCATGATCAACGTGCCGTTGCCGATGCGCTGGCCATCGGTCAGGCCGCCCTCATAGGTCGTACCGTCACCATAGGTGATCTTGCCCTGCCCTTCCTTGCGCCCCTCGACCCAATCGCCGTCATAGCTATAGCCCCGCCCATCTTCCAGCCGCCCCTTGCCATGATGGATACCGTCAACGAAATCACCGGTATAGCTGCTGCCATCGGCATAGCTGGCAGCGCCCTTTCCGGTAATCTTGCCGCCAATCCATTCCCCGTCATAGCTGCCGCCATCGGCATAGGTGATCTTGCCCCTGCCCTCCGGCCTGCCCGATGCGAAACTGCCGGTATAGATTGAACCGTTGGGAAACCGCGCGGTCCCGTTGCCGCGGATCTCCCCCTCGACCCAGTCGCCGCTATAGGAATAGCCGCTGGGCAGGGTATAGGTACCGGTGCCGTGCTGCCGGCCATCCCTGAAACTGCCCTCATAGACGGAGCCATCTTCATATTGCTTGGTCATCACCCCATCCTGGGCCATAACCGTCTGGGCCAGTGCCCCCGCCAGGATTGCCACGCCGATCAGCCGCATCTTCGTCACCTGCTTTCGTTCCGAAACGCCTAATATCCGCTGCCACCCCCGGCTGACAAGCACTGCTCTGGGCAGAGCCCCTTTTCCTTCGGCACCAACCTGATAAAGGTTTGGTGAAACCGCCACGCAAAGGAACCCCCATGGCCGACCGTTTTCGCCTGACGCTGGCACAGCTCAATCCGACGGTGGGCGCATTGTCGGCCAATGCCGCACAGGCGCGTGAGGCCTGGGAGGCAGCAAAGGCGGCAGGTGCCGATATGCTTGCCCTGCCAGAGATGTTCATCACCGGGTACCAGACGCAGGACCTGATCCAGCGCCCGGCTTTCGTGGAAGAGGCCATCGCGGCCATCGAAACCCTTGCCGGGCAATGCGCGGAAGGTCCGGCAATCGGCATTGGCGGGCCGCATGTGGAAACGGGGCGCCTTTATAACGCCTGGTATGTCCTTGAGGGCGGGCAGGTTACGGCGCGCATTTTGAAACATCACCTGCCCAATGATGCCGTTTTCGACGAAAAACGGCTTTTTTCTTCGGCCGAGGTCAATGGCCCCTATCGGGTGGGACCACTGCGAATCGGCACGCCCATATGTGAGGATGCCTGGTTTGCCGATGTCCCCGAAACCCTTGCCGAAACCGGGGCGGATATCCTGCTTATCCCCAATGGATCCCCCTATTTCCGTGAAAAGCTGGCCGTGCGGCACAATCTGATGGTCGCCCGGTCGGTGGAAACCGGCCTGCCGCTCGTCTATCTCAACATGGTTGGCGCACAGGATGATCAGGTCTTTGACGGGGCTTCCTTCGTTCTCAATCCCGGCGGGCGGCTGGAAGTTCAGATGCCCGCCTTTGAAACCGCGCTGGCCCATGTCGATTTCGAATGCGGCGCAGAAGGCTGGCGCGCGCTGCGGGGAGATCTGGCCCACCAGCCCGGGGAATGGGAATCAGATTATCATGCCATGGTGCTGTCCCTGCGCGACTACCTGGGCAAGACGGGATTCCGCAAGGTCCTGCTGGGGCTTTCAGGCGGCATTGATTCCGCGCTGGTCGCCACGATCGCCGTGGACGCAATCGGCGCGC
Organism: Pseudorhodobacter sp.; assembly: GCA_047975325.1. Classification (GTDB taxonomy): domain Bacteria; phylum Pseudomonadota; class Alphaproteobacteria; order Rhodobacterales; family Rhodobacteraceae; genus JBKEDF01. The sequence goes on from JBKEDF010000033.1 coordinate 11,040, forward strand.
AGAATGTTCGCTGCGTGATGCTTCCTTCGGAATATACCTCCGGGGCCTCGCTGGAAGACGCCCGGGAACTGGCGGAAAACCTGGGCTGCCAATATGATACCCTGCCCATCGGCGCGGCCCGCGCTGCGGTGACGGAAACACTCGCCCCCCTTTTCGAAGGCACGAAACCCGATCTTACCGAGGAAAACATCCAGTCCCGCCTGCGCGGCGTGCTCCTGATGGCACTTTCCAACAAATTCGGGGAAATGCTGTTGACCACCGGCAACAAATCCGAGGTCGCCGTGGGCTATGCCACCATCTATGGCGATATGGCGGGTGGCTATAACCCGATCAAGGATCTTTACAAGACACGGGTGTTTGAAACCTGCCGCTGGCGTAATCGCAACCGGCATAACTGGATGAATGGTCCCGAGGGCGTGGTAATCCCGCCCCGCATCATCGAAAAACCGCCTTCGGCGGAACTGCGACCCAATCAGAAGGACGAAGACAGCCTGCCACCCTATCCGGTTCTTGACGCGATCCTCGAAGGGCTGGTGGACAATGATCTCAGCATCGCCGATCTGGTCGCCGCCGGATATGAGCGCGATACGATCAAGAAGGTCGAACGGCTTATCTACCTGTCCGAATACAAACGTTTTCAGGCCGCGCCCGGCACCCGACTGACCCGGCGTGCCTTCTGGCTGGACAGGCGCTATCCCATCGTGAATCGCTGGCGGGACGAAACATGAGGCGCATCGCGCTGTCATATTCCTGAAGTGATTCGCCGGCAATATTGCGGGCATCGGCCCCGTCCCGTGGTCGAACCGGGCCTTGCCACGTTCCCCAAGAAGACAACATCCGGCTCCCGCACCTCCGCCGGTTTTGGGCGGGGGTGCTCGGCCCTGCACGGCTATTGTGCATAAATTCACCTGTTCACCGTGAATGTGCGCCTTAAATATAGGGCCAATACCGCCTGCCACCCATCAGCAACAGAGGAAAGAGCGCCATGCCCAAGCTCCCCCCCGAAACCCGTATCGGCCATATTCATCTGAAAGTTGCGGATCTTGAACGCGCCATTGCCTTTTACCGCGATGTGCTCGGTTTCGAATTGACCCAGCGCTATGGCAATCAGGCCGCCTTTCTTTCAGCAGGCGGCTATCACCATCATATCGGGCTGAACACCTGGGAAAGCCGTGATGCGCCACCCGGCCCTCCGGGACATCCGGGGCTTTATCATACCGCGATCCTTTTCCCCGACCGCGTCAGTCTGGGCAGCGCGATGAAACGGGTGCTGGAGGCCGGTATCACGCTGGACGGTGCTGCCGATCACGGCGTTTCCGAAGCGATCTATCTACGCGATCCCGATGACAATGGTGTGGAACTTTACCGTGACCGCGCACCCGAACACTGGCCCCGCGATGCCGATGGCAACCTGAACATGATGAATTCCCGGCTGGACCTTGCCGCCCTTCTGGCCGAGGCCGGCTGATACGCCGCAGTTGCCGACGGCTGGACCTTCTGCCAAACGGGTGATTAACTGCCGCAGACATTTCGGGAGACATAATCATGGCATTCGGCAAGAACATCCGCACCTGGTACGAGGGTCGCTGGCACGATGGCGACGTGATGGTGATGAAAGCCGCAGATCATGGCATGTGGCAGGGATCTTCGGTTTTCGACGGCGCACGGTATTTTGATGGCGTTGCCCCCGATCTGCGCAGGCATTGCGAAAGGGTAAACCGTTCCGCCGAGGCGCTAATGATCACCCCCTCGCTCGAAGCCGGGGAAATCGAGGCCATTGCCCATGAAGGCCTGCGGGCCTATGGCCCCGGCCAGGCAATCTATATCCGTCCGATGTATTGGGCGCTGGATGGCTCCGATCTGGGGGTCTCACCCAAGGCCGGATCGACGGGCTTTGCGCTTTGCCTCGAAGAGGTACCGATGCCGGGTCCGGATTTTTCCACCACGCTGACCCGTACCCGTTTTCGCCGCCCCGTCCTGGAAAGCACGGTCTGCAACGCCAAGGCGGGCTGCCTTTACCCCAATAACGCCCGGATGCTGGTCGAGGCGCAACAAAAGGGCTTTGGCAACGCGCTTGTCGCCGATGCCATGGGCAATGTCGCCGAAACCGCCACGGCCAATGTTTTCATGGTAAAGGATGGCGTGGCCTATACACCCGTCGCCAATGGCACGTTCCTTTCGGGCATCACCCGTGCGCGCCATATCGCAAATCTGCGCGCCGATGGGGTGGAGGTCGTCGAAACCGTGCTGAGCTTCGAGGATTTCGAAAAAGCTGATGAGGTCTTCCTGTCAGGAAATTTCGCCAAGGTCACCGCTGTGTCGCGCTTTGACGATACCCACTATCAGACCGGCCCGGTCACGCGCCGCGCGCGCGATCTTTATTGGGACTGGGCGTTGAGCGGGAACTGACAACCAGACCGTCAACGGTTGCGTCGGGCGCAAGCTTCGGCAATGATCCGCGGGATGCCGGGAGGTCCTCATGCGCAAATTCATGGTCGTACTGGACGATAGCAGGGAATGCCTGAACGCAATGCGATTCGCCGCATTGCGGGCCGCGCATACGGGTGGGGCGGTAACGATCCTGTCGGTCATCCCGCCGGAAGAGTTTCAACACTGGCTCGGCGTGGCTGATCTGATGCGCGCCGAAGCGCGGGAACGCATCGAGGCGCATTTTGAGGTTTTCGCCAAATGGATGCGTGACAGGCAGGGTGTCGACCCCGAACTGGTGATCCGTGAAGGCGACCCGGTAACGGAAATCCTGACCCAGGTACGCGAAGACCCGGAAATCGGCGTGCTTGTCCTGGGCGCCGGAACCGACAAATCCGGCCCCGGCCCGCTGGTTACCCAGCTGAGCCGCAGCTCAGGCAGCCTGCCCGTACCTGTCACCATCGTACCCGGGGACATGTCCAAGGAACGGCTCGAAAGCATCACCTGAGGGGGCTGCGGCACGGCACCGCCCCCGTGGGATCAGGCCATTCCTGCCGGGGTCACACTAACTTAGAAACGTTCCAAGTCTTGACTCGGGGCGCCACAGGCCGCATATCCAACGGGAATAGTCGGAGAAAGCCCATGTTCATCCAGACCGAATCCACGCCGAACCCTGCCACACTGAAATTCCTGCCCGGGCAGACCGTCCTTGAAATGGGAACCGCAGATTTCCCATCCGCCGAAGAGGCCACGCAATCACCCCTGGCGCAGCGCATCTTCGCGGTGGGCGATGTGACCGGGGTCTTTTTCGGCACGGATTTCGTGACAGTGACCAAGGCCGATACCGCGGTCTGGGACCATATCAAACCCGCGATCCTTGGCGCGATCATGGAACATTACCAATCCGGCGCACCGGTGATTGAAGGTGAACAGGCCGCATCGGGCCATGCCGAACATAGTGGCGAGGATGAGGATATAGTTCGCCAGATCAAGGAACTGCTCGATACCCGCGTGCGCCCGGCCGTGGCACAGGATGGCGGGGATATCACCTTCCACGGTTTTGAACGCGGTGTCGTCTATCTGCACATGCAGGGCGCCTGCGCGGGCTGCCCTTCCTCAACCCTGACGTTGAAGATGGGGATCGAAAACCTGCTGCGCCACTACATCCCGGAAGTCACCGAAGTCCGGCCCGTCGCCGCCTGATGGCCAATGCCGACTGATACCCACCCTGCCATGCAAACCCGCAGGGGCGCGGGCGGGGTGATCCTGGCCTTCGACACATCTGGCCCACATTGCGCGGCAGCCCTTTGGACAAGGGGCAAAATCACCACCGCACGGATCGAGACCATGGAAAAAGGGCAGGCCGAACGCCTTTTGCCCTTGCTGGAGGCTGTCTTAACGGAGGCCGGGTATGACTGGGGTGATCTTTCATCCCTCGCGGTCGGCACTGGCCCGGGCAATTTTACCGGCATCCGGATTTCCGTGGCTGCCGCGCGCGGCCTGGCCCTGGGTCTGGATATTCCGGCGCTTGGCGTCACCCGGCTTGAAGCCCTGGCCGAAGGCCTGCCCCGCCCCCTGATCGTGGCCGAGGATGCCCGACGCGGGTCAGTTTATGTGCAGGGTTTTGGCACCCCCCCCCAAACCGCCCGGTTGATGACGTTAAAGGAAGCCGCCACATATATCGGTGACTTACCGATTGCGGGATCGGGGGCCGCCCTCCTCGGCCGTCCTGCCCTGCCTTCCCCCCCCATAGCCGAGGCCATTGCCCGGATCGCGGCCACGCGGGATCCCGCAGGCCTACGCCGTCCCGCACCTTTTTACCTGCGGTCCGCCGATGCCGCGCCACCCACCGATCCACCACCGGTCATTCTGGATGCCATGCCATGACGGCGGCGGACATGGCCGCGCTCCATGCCCTTTGTTTCACGATGCCCCGCCCCTGGTCACAGGCGGAATTCTCTGCCCTTCTGGCGGATCCCACCACTTTCACACTGTATGAAAAAGCCGCACTGCTGCTAGGGCGGGTGATCCTGGATGAGGCCGAACTGTTGACCCTCGCCGTTGCCCCACAGGCCCGAGGTCAGGGATTGGGTCTGCACCTCCTTTTGGGTTTCGAAACCAGTGCGCGGGCGCGCGGTGCCCGGTGCGCCTTCCTGGAGGTTGCGGCAAATAACACCACGGCACTGGGGCTTTATCTTGGTCATGGCTGGTCACAGGCGGGGCTGCGGCAGCATTATTATACCAACCCTGAAGGTCAGTCAGTCGATGCGCTGATCCTGACCCGGAATCTTTGATCCCGGGATCCCCTCCTTCGAGGCCGGATCACATATCCTATTGACCCCCAAGACCAAACCGGCCCAAATTTGAACAGGACCGGACCGCAATAGCGCCTTGACCGGCGCGGCCGCTTCGCAGGACGGATGACCCAAACCTAAAGGGGAGACACCCGATGACCCTCATGAAATCCCTGGCCGCTGCAACGGCGATCATGGTGCTCAGCACCGGCATGACCATGGCCGAGCCCGCGCTTATCTTCGATCTGGGTGGCAAGTTTGACAAATCCTTCAACGAATCCGCCTATGAAGGCGCGCAACGTTGGGCCAAGGATACTGGCAACAGTTACAAGGAACTGGAAATCCAGTCCGAGGCACAACGTGAACAATTCGTACGCCGTATGGCCGAAACCGGTGCAAATCCGATTGTCGTCATGTCCTTTTCGAACATTGAGACACTGAATGTCGTTGCCCCCGATTTCCCCGATACCAAATTCGTGCTGATCGATGGCGTGGCCGAACAACCCAATGTGCGATCAGTGATCTTCGCCGAACATGAAGGATCCTATCTGGTAGGCATGCTGGCCGCGCTGGCCTCCAAGACCGGCACGGTGGGCTTTGTCGGTGGTATGGATGTGCCACTGATCCGGCGTTTCGGCTGTGGTTATGCCGAGGGGGTGAAAGCCGTCAACCCGGATGCAAAGATTATCGCCAACATGACCGGCACAACCGGTGCAGCCTGGAATGACCCCGTGAAGGGCAGTGAATTGGCCAAATCCCAGATTTCACAAGGCGCGGATGTGATCTTTGCCGCAGCGGGCGGTACCGGGCTGGGTGTTCTTCAGGCGGCGGCGGATGGTGGCATCCTGTCCATCGGGGTGGACAGCAACCAGAACCACCTGCACCCGGGCAAGGTCCTGACCTCGATGCTCAAGCGCGTGGACAATGCAGTCTATGGGGCATTCGAAGCCGGGGACGCGCTGGAAACCGGACAGGTAACCATGGATATTGCCGCGCAGGGCGTCGGATATGCATTGGACGACAACAATGCCGAACTGATCACCGATGAAATGAAAGCCGCCGCAGACAAGGCCGCGGAAAAGATCGCAGCCGGCGAAATTGCGGTCCATGACTATTATGTCGACAGCAACTGTCCCTCGGTCAGCTTCTGATCGGCATGGCGGATGCGACAAAATCGGGGCAACCGGAACCGGCTGCCCCGGCTATTGAGCTTCGCGGCATCTCCAAGGCTTTCGGACCCGTTCAGGCCAACAGGGATATTTCCATCAGGGTCGCGCGCGGTTCAATTCACGGGATCATCGGTGAAAACGGTGCGGGCAAATCGACATTGATGTCGATCCTCTACGGGTTTTACCGCGCGGACCGCGGCGATATCCTGATTTCGGGCCAGCACACCGCCATACCCGACAGCCAGTCCGCAATCCGGGCCGGGATCGGAATGGTCTTTCAGCATTTCAAGCTGGTGCAGAATTTCACGGTCCTGGAAAACGTGATCCTCGGGACTGAAGGAGGCGCATTGTTGCAGCGTGCCATGGAAGGCGCGCGCAAGGCGCTTCTGGACCTCGCCCATGAATATGAACTTGAGGTCGATCCCGACACGGTTGTCGAAGATCTTTCCGTCGGCCATCAGCAGCGTGTCGAAATCCTCAAGGCGCTTTACCGACAGGCCGATATCCTGATTCTGGATGAGCCCACAGGCGTTCTGACCCCGGCGGAAGCCGATCAGCTTTTTCGCATCCTCCAGGGGCTGAAGGCGCAGGGCAAGACGATTATCCTCATTACCCACAAGCTGCGCGAAATCATGGATGTGACCGATGAGGTTTCCGTCATGCGCCGGGGGGAAATGGTTGCCACCGTCAAGACAGCCGAAACAAGCCCGGAGGCTCTGGCCGAACTGATGGTTGGCCGCAAGGTTCTTTTGCAAGTGAAAAAGCAACCCGCCAATCCGGGCAAGCCGGTTCTGGAAATCCAGGACCTCACGATGCACGACGCGCAGGGGGTGGAACGGCTGAAGGGCATCAACCTGTCCATCCGGGCGGGGGAGATCCTTGGCATTGCCGGAGTTGCAGGCAACGGGCAATCGGAACTGATGGACGTGCTGGGCGGCTATGCCAGGGCCAATGGATCAATCCTGATGAACGGCCAACCGCTGGATCTGACGGGCCATGAGGATGCTCGAAGGCGCCGGGCGCAAGGCATCGCCCATGTCCCGGAAGATCGTCAATCCCGTGGGCTGATCCTGGATTTCACAGCATGGGAGAACGTGGCCTTCGGTTATCACAACCTGCCAGAGTATCAATATTCGAACCTTTTCATGGATAACAGTGCTATTCAGGCCGATACATCTTCAAAAATGGAACGTTATGATATTCGCCCACCGGTTCCCTTCCTCGCCGCAAAAAACTTTTCCGGCGGGAACCAGCAAAAGATTGTCGTGGCCCGCGAAATGGACCGTAACCCGGATCTCCTGCTGATCGGCCAGCCCACGCGCGGGGTGGATATCGGCGCGATCGAATTCATACACAAACAGATCGTCGCATTGCGCGATGCAGGCAAGGCAGTGCTTCTGGTCAGCGTCGAACTGGATGAAATCATGTCGCTGTCCGATCGGATCGCGGTGATGTTCGATGGCCGGATCATGGGGGAACGTGACTCCGCCCGGACCAATGAACAGGATCTGGGCCTTCTGATGGCTGGGGTGGTGCAATGAATATGATGCCGAAATGGGCCGATACGATCCTGGTACCACTGATCAGCCTGCTGATTGCCTTCTTCATCTCGGGGCTGGTTATCCTGGCCATCGGCGAAGACCCGGTTGCGGCAATGCGGACCATGGTAACCGGCGCGCTCGGCTCCACCTATGGCTGGGGTTATACGCTTTATTACGCGACGAACTTCCTCTTTACCGGGCTGGCGGTGGCGGTGGCCTTTCATGCCGGTCTTTTCAATATCGGCGGAGAAGGACAGGCGGGGATCGGCTGTCTGGGGGTGGCACTGGCCTGCCTTTACATCCCGTGGCCTCACTGGTCACTGGCACTGATCGGGGCTTCCGCAGCGGCGGCCATGTTCGGGGCGGCCTGGGCAGCAATCCCGGCCTGGCTCCAGGCCCGGCGCGGCAGCCATGTCGTCATCACGACGATCATGTTCAATTTCATCGCATCGGCCCTGCTCGTTTATGTGCTGGTCAATATCCTGAAACCTGACGGCACGATGGATGTTGCCTCAGCACGCTTTCCCGAACATCTGAAGACCCCCCGCCTGCATGAGGTACTGGGCCTTGTCGGCATTCCCTTCAACAACCGCAATCCGGCCAATATCAGTTTTATCCTGGGGCTCCTTGCCTGTTTCGCGGTCTGGTTGCTTTTGTGGCGCACGCAGCTCGGCTATGCGATGCGGGCCTTTGGAAAGTCCGAAAAGGCCGCAATCTATGCCGGGATCAACCCGGTGCGTATCATCATGGCCGCAATGCTGATTTCGGGCGCATTGGCGGGAATGATGGGCGTCAATACCGTGATGGGGGAAGCACAGAGACTGCTGTTGAATTCGGTGGAGGGCGCGGGCTTCATCGGTATCGCGGTAGCACTTATGGGCCGGTCGCATCCCATCGGCGTCTTGCTGGCGGCCATATTGTTCGGCTTTCTCTATCAGGGCGGGGCAGAGCTTGCCCTCTGGACGAATATTCCCCGCGATCTGATCGTGGTGATCCAGGCGCTGGTAATCCTCTTTACCGGAGCGCTGGACAATATGGTCCGCCGTCCGGTGGAGGCATTGTTCCTGATGGCGGGACGGGGACGCTGATATGGATTTCCTGACACTGATCCAAATTCTCGATTCGACGGTGCGGCTGTCGACACCCCTGCTTTTTGCCTGCCTTGCGGGGCTTTATTCCGAACGTGCGGGCATTTTCGATATCGGGCTGGAAGGCAAGATGCTGGCCGCGGCCTTCCTGTCGGCGGCGGTGGCGGCGGTAACCGGGAATGTCTGGCTGGGCCTTCTGGCAGGGATTTTTGCCGCGCTTCTTCTGGCCGTGGTACATGGGCTGGCTTCCATCACCTTTCGGGGCAACCAGCTTATTTCCGGGGTTGCCATCAATTTTCTGGCGGCCGGAATGACGGTACTTCTGGGGCAATACTGGTTTGGCCTGGGCGGGCGAACCCCCGCGCTTCTGGGGGCGGGTCGGTTTGAACCGATCACCCTGCCCCTCGCCGAGGCGCTGGCACCCGTCCCGGTCATCGGGCCAATCTATGCTGAACTGATATCGGGGCATGGTTTCCTTGTCTATCTGGCCATTGCAGCGGTTCCGGCCACGGCATGGCTGCTTTTCAGGACCCGTTTCGGGCTGCGGCTGCGCGCTGTGGGGGAAAATCCGGCCGCCGTGGATACGGCAGGCGTGTCGGTCATCGGCATCCGTTATGCGGCGGTGGCGATATGCGGCATATTTTGCGGACTCGCCGGTGCCTATCTTTCCACCGGGCTCGCGGCCGGTTTTGGCAAGGATATGACGGCCGGTCGGGGTTTCATCGCGCTTGCCGCCCTGATCTTTGCAAAATGGCGGCCCTGGCAGGCACTTGGCGCCTGTTTACTATTCGGTTTTCTGGAGGCCGTGGGCAACCGGTTCCAGAATATCAATCTGGGGTTTTTTGTCCTGCCCACGCAATTCATGCAGGCGCTTCCCTATATCCTGACCGTCGTGATCCTTGCCGGTTTCGTGGGAAAGGCAATACCGCCGCGCGCCGGGGGCGAACCCTATGTGAAGGAACGCTGAAGGCGTGAGCAGTTCACAAAAAGCACCGCATCGTAACATAGTGTGAATTTTCAATGCCCCGGCAGGGTTTGACAAGCAGACGGAACCAGCGCATTGGTGGGGTCTTCTTTCGCCCGCAGCAGGCGCCATGCGCCGCTCGATTCTTCGACCGCCAGCGCTGATTACCCTGACTGATGCAGCTTTACCTGCCCATTGCCGAAATTTCCGTGAATGCCGTGGCACTTTTCAGCCTCGGCGGAATTGTCGGGGTCCTTTCGGGCATGTTCGGTGTGGGTGGCGGATTCATCATCACACCCCTGCTGTTTTTCCTTGGTATCCCCCCTGCGGTTGCAGTGGCGACAGGGGCCAATCTGGTGGTGGCCTCCTCTGTTTCGGGGGTTCTGGCACAGCTGAAACGCAAGGCGGTGGATTTCCGCATGGGCGTCGTGCTGCAAATCGGCGGCCTTGCGGGATCCGCCGTCGGGATATGGGTTTTCGCACGATTGCGGGAACTGGGACAGGTCGATCTTTTCGTACAACTCGCCTATGTCCTCTTTCTCGGGCTGATCGGGGCGATGATGCTGCATGAAAGCCTGCGGGCACTGAGGCGGGCCAAGACACCCGGCGCCCCGATCCGGCGCGCACATGTGCATTATTGGGTGCACAAGCTGCCCTTCAAGATAAAGTTCCGTACCTCCGGCCTTTATATTTCGGTAATCCCGCCGCTGCTGGTGGGTTCAATGGTCGGTTTCCTGGCGGCCATCATGGGGGTAGGCGGCGGCTTTATCATGGTGCCCGCGATGATCTACCTGCTGGGTATGCCAACCAAGGTCGTGGTGGGGACCTCACTTTTCCAGATCATCTTCGTGACTGCCTTTACCACCGTGATGCATGCGGTCACCAGCCAGACGGTGGATATGGTCCTGGCCATCCTGCTGATCCTGGGCGGGGTCATCGGCGCCCAGATCGGCAGCCGGATCGGCGTGTTGCTGCGGGCGGAACAATTGCGCATCCTGCTGTCGCTCATGGTGCTGGCGGTCTGTTTCAAGATCGGACTGGATCTGCTGATCATGCCCGATGAGCTTTATTCGCTGACATGGGTGCGGCGATGATCCGGCTCGTGTTCATCATTCTCTATCTCGCCACCCTGCCTGCGCGCGCGGAAACCATCATCGCGGGGCTGAGCCAGGATCAGGTTTCCATCACCACCGATTTCACGGGGTCCGAAATCCTGATCTATGGCGCGGTAAAGCGCGAAGAACCTATCCCCGCCGGAACGCCACTGGAAATCGTGATCACGGTGGAAGGTCCCTCCGGCCCGGTGATCGTGCGCAAGAAGGCACGTCGCTTCGGGATCTGGGTGAATACTGAAAATGCGACAATCCGCAGTGCCCCAAGCTTTTACGCCATTGCCTCCTCCGCGCCGCTGGCCGAGGCGCTGTCGGAGACCGAAAACCTGCGTTACCAGGTTACGATTCCACGCGCGATCCGGGCCGTCGGCATTTCCGCCGAGGTCACGGATTCGCCGCGTTTCCTTGATGCGCTGGTGCGGATCAAGGAGGCCGAAGGCAACTACATCCAAAGCGAGGGGGCGGTTTCGCTGGTCGAACAGACGCTTTTTCGGGCCGATATCAGCCTGCCTGCCAATCTGGTGGAAGGTGACTATCAGGTACGTTTCTTCATCACCCGCAACGGTCGGGTCGTGGATTACCAGGAACGGGCCATCTTCGTGCAAAAGGCGGGGTTTGAACGCTGGCTGTTCAACCTCGCGCATGAAAATTCGCTGATCTACGGATTGATGGCACTGGTCTTGGCGGGGCTGGCCGGTTGGGGCGCTTCGGCAATTTTCGGGCTGATGCGACGCTGATTGCAATCCACCGTTACGCCAATCCCGTTGCGCGGCGGTCCAGCTGTGGCCAATAGCGCAGCATCGTCACCCCCCGGGCCATATTCAGCACCATCATCGCGGCCCAAAGGCCGTGATTACCCCATAGTGGCGGCAACGCCAGAAGGCAGGCAAGGTAGATTGCGGTGGAAATCAGCATGGACTGACGCATTTCGCGCGTCATCGTGGCCCCGATATAGATACCATCAAGCATCCAGGCGGCAATACCGCCAATCGGCGCAAGAACAAGCCATGGCAGGTATTGTCGGGCCACCTCACGCACTTCGGCAGAGGTTGTCATCAAATCGATCAGCCAGGGACCGCAAAGCGCGGTGAAAGCCGCCATGATCAGAACGCAGACCAGACCGCAGATCGAGGGTACCCGCACCGCACGATGCACCCCTGCCTGCGACCGCGCACCCACGGCCTGCCCCACCAAGGCTTCTGCCGCAAAGGCGAAACCATCCAGAACCGCCGCAGTGATCACCAGGAACTGCCAAAGAACCTGATTGGCAGCGAGGATCGCATCACTTTCGCCCGCAGCGACAAAAAGAAACACCATGAAACTGATCTGCAACAGGACGCTGCGGATGAGGATATCAACATTGACCACCAGCATCCGCAGCATCGCCGTCTTTTCCCACAGCCGGGCCATGGCCGGGCCAAATGCGAAACCGAAGCTATCGCGGCAAAGCCATAATCCCAGCGCAAGCCCGGCCCATTCCGCAATCAGCGTGGCCAGCGCCACGCCTTCCACCCCCCAGCCAAGGCCCAGGACAAAACCCAGATCCAGCAGGATGTTCAGCCCGTTCATGCAAAACTGGATCGCCAACACCGCGCGGGATCTTTCCGCCGCGATAAGCCAGCCCGTCAGCGCATATTGCGCGATGGCAGCGGGCGCCCCCCAGAAACGGATTTCCATATAGGCAGCAGCCAGGTTTTCAACTTCCGCGCTGCCCGGTGAAAGGGCAAGGGCGGCCCAGACCAGGAGAGGTTGCAGCAGCGCAATCGCCACCCCAGCACCCGCACCGATCAAAAGCGCCCTGAGCAGGATCGCAGTCGATTCGACCCCATCCCGTGCGCCGATAGCCTGCGCAGCCAGCCCCGATGTCCCCATCCGCAGGAACCCGAAAATCCAGAGAACCGAAGCGACCACCGCCGCCCCCAGACCCACCGCCCCAATGGGCGCGGCATGGCCCAATTGCCCGACAACCGCCGTATCCACCATACCAAGGATCGGCACCGTGGCATTGGCCAGCATGATCGGCACCGCAAAACGCAACACACGGCCATAGCTTGTGGGGATATCGGGTGCTGCCAGGCTCATTCGCGTGCCATCAGCCTTCGGTGGCAAGGGCACGGGGCGGCATCAGGAAATGCCCGGTTGCCTGTGCAAAGAGGCGCGCGCGATTATCCTGCCACGCCTCGACATGAACAGAGGCATAGCGCCGACCCGAACGATTCACCCGCGCCCGCGCATAAGCATCGCGCGGCAGGCCGGAACGCAAATAATCCACCGTGAAATCGATCGTCTTGGGAAGGGTGATGCGTTGCAGGGCATCGGGGGCGGCCGGATCAAGACGCCCGGCTTCCATTTCCTCCCACATCTGTGACCAAGCCAGTTCGACAATTGCGGTCACCTCCAGAAAAGCCGCCGTCGCCCCACCATGCAACGCGGGCAGCTGCGGATTTCCGATCAGCTTTTCGTCATAGTTCATCACGCCGGTCAGTTCATCACCGCGCCGTTCAAATCCGATCCCGAGGAAATTGATATAGGGCACCTGTGCAACAAGATTGCGCAGCGTGGCATCGCGGCGTTGCTTGACGGCCTGCACGGGTTCCGGACGCGGACGGTTTTTCATGCCTTGCCCTCCATGGTGAAGGCACCGGTTGCGGTGGCTACCGGGCGGCTTTCGTCGCCATCCGTCGCAACGGCCCGGACAAAGGCAACAGAACGTGTAACATGATGGCATTCGGCCCGCGCGGTAATCCGCTGGCCCGGGCTTGCCGGGCGCATGTAATCAATCCGCAGATCAAGCGTCGCCGTGGCCGAAGGGGCCTGCGGATGGCATATCACCGCCGCGCCCGATGCCGTATCCATCAGGGTCGAAACCGCCCCGCCATGAATAACCCCTGTTGCCGGATCACCGACGAAACGCGCATCATAGGGCATGGCCAGCACCGCAACCCCCGCTTCAAGAAACTCCAGTTCCATTCCAAGGGCCCGGGCATGGGGGATCGCCTCGATGAACTGCCGCGCGATACGTTCGATTTCTGTCACAAACCCGTCCTTTCCTCGTCGACTTTTAAGCAAAGCCCGCGCAGAGCGATTGCACAAGCCCCGGCTTCGCCTTAACCTAACGGCAAGGAGTACATGACATGCCGGATACACGTTTGAGTTTCAAGGATATGTGCGCGAAATTCGAGGTGACGCCACGCACCTTGCGTTACTACGAATATATCGAGCTTCTGGAGCCGGAAAAACAGGGACGGTCGCGCTTTTACGGCCCCCGGGAAATTGCCCGCATGACGCTGATCCTGCGGGGGCGGCGTTTCGGCTTCAGTCTTGAAGAAATCCGTCAATGGTTGCTGATGTATGAACAAGAAGGCACCCGGCTGCAACTTGACGTTTTTATCGAACAGGCCGAACGACAGATCGGCAATCTGGAAAGCCAACGCGACGAACTTGACAGTACCATCGCCGAGTTGCGTGATCTGCGCGAAAAAGCACTGGAAGAGCTTGCCCTGACGGAAGAGTAACCGGATCTCCTGCCCCTCTTTGACGTCACGTTTCGTTTACCTTCAGGTCAATCTCTCTGGTAGAACATAATTCGGACGCACAGATGGCGCAGCGATCAAGGAGGCCCGTATTACCACCCCCAATGCTGTAACCTGTGGGAACGAACATGACCGAGACCGAAAACCTGATGACGATTCGTGAAATGTGCGATGCCTTCAATGTAACCCCGCGAACGCTTCGCTTCTATGAGGCGAAGGAGCTGATCTTCCCGATCCGCGAAGATACGAAGCGGCTTTTCACCAAAAGGGATCGCGTCAGGCTGAAACTCATCCTCAGGGCAAAGCGTTTCGGTTTCAGCCTGGAGGATATCCGCCAGCTTCTGAACCTCTACGATCAGGAGGGGACCGAGCGGACGCAATATCTGCGCACCTATGAACTGGCTGAACAACGGTTGGCCGAAATGGAAACCCAGCGCAGCGAACTCGAGGAGGCGATCCGGGATCTGCGCGAACAATTGGCATTAAGCGCCCCGATCCGCGACCGTTACCAGAAAGAAATCAAGGAGGAATCGGCGGCCAGTTCCGTAGGTTCGAAGGTAAAAGGAAAATAAAATGCCGAGTTACAGCGCCCCCGTGAAAGATATGCAATTCCTGTTGCATGACGTCATGAAAATCGCGGAGGCAGGTATTCCCGGCTATGATGAATTGGACGAAAGCTTCACCGCCGCCGTACTGGAAGAGGCGGGCAAGCTGGCCTCCGAACAGCTCGCCCCGCTCAATGTTGCGGGCGATCTTGAAGGCTGCGTCCTGGAAAACGGCACCGTGCGGACCCCCAAGGGGTTTCAGGAGGCCTTTGCCGCGATGAAGGAAGGCGGCTGGACCGCGCTGGATTGCGATCCCGATTATGGCGGTCAGGGTCTTCCCTATCTGATGGGGACCGCGGTCGGGGAAATCTTCGTTGCCGCCAACATGGCCTTCAACATGTATCAGGGCCTGACCCATGGCGCCTATTCCGCGATCCATGTGCATGGCAGCGAGGAACAGAAAACCACCTACCTGCCAAGGATGGTCGGTTGCGACTGGACAGGTACGATGAACCTGACCGAGCCCCATTGCGGCACCGATCTGGGCCTTTTGCGGACCAGGGCGGAACCGCAGCAGGATGGCAGCTATCACATCACCGGCCAGAAAATCTTCATCTCCGCCGGGGAACATGATCTGGCGGAAAATATCATCCATCTTGTCCTGGCCAAAGCCCCGGGTGGTGGCGAGGGGACAAAGGGGATCAGCCTTTTCATCGTGCCCAAGTTTCTGGTGAACCCGGATGGAAGCCTGGGGGCTCGCAATGCCGTCTCCTGCAGCAAACTTGAAGAAAAGATGGGCATTCACGGCAATGCCACCTGCGTCATGGATTACGACGGCGCAACGGGTTTCCTGCTGGGGGAGTTGCACAAGGGCATGCGCGCCATGTTCACCATGATGAACGAAGCGCGGCTGGGTGTCGGCCTTCAGGGCTATGCCCAGGCCGAGGCCGCCTATCAGAATGCCCTCACCTATGCGCGGGAACGCCTTCAGGGTCGCGCCGTGACAGGCCCGGCCAACAAGGACGGTCCCGCCGATCCGCTGATCGTCCACCCCGATATCCGCCGAATGCTGATGGATCAGAAAAGCTTTGTCGAAGGTGCCCGCGCGCTGACCTTCTGGGGGGCCTCGCTGATCGACCGGCATAACCGCAATGACGATGAAGCGGCTGACGGTCTGGTCGGTCTGCTCACCCCTGTCATCAAGGGATTTCAGACCGACAAGGGTTTTGAAATGGCCGTGCAGGCGCAACAGGTCTATGGCGGACATGGCTATATCGAGGAATGGGGAATGAGCCAGTTCGCCCGGGATGCGCGTATCACCATGATCTACGAGGGCGCAAACGGGGTGCAGGCGCTGGATCTTGTCGGTCGCAAGCTTGCGGCCAATGGCGGCAAGGACATCATGGCCTTCTTCGAATTGGTCAAGACCGAATGCAAGGCCCATGACGGGGATGACCGGATGCAGGCCTTCACTGAACCGCTCAAGGCCGCATCCAAGCAGTTGCAGGCTGCGGGCATGTTCTTCATGCAGAAGGGCATGAAGGATCCCGACGCAGCGCTGGCCGGGTCCTATGATTTTATGCATCTGATGGGGCATGTCTGCCTTGGTCTGATGTGGACCCGCATGGCACGGGCCGCGATGGACGCGCTTGATGCGGGTACGGGCGATGCGGATTTTCTCAGGGCCAAGATCACAACGGGGCAATATTACATGACCCGGCAACTGCCTGCCTGCGCCACGCATCTTGCCCGGATCGAAAGTGGCGCCACGCCGGTCATGTCGCTGCCGGCGGAGGCCTTCTGATCCATGCCGTGGGGGCGGGGAAATATTTCCCGCTGCAAACAAGAGATCCCGGAGGAAAGAAACAAATGGTCGCGCAACTCTATTGCTTTGGCGAAAGCGGAAACGCCTATAAATGCGCCCTGGCCCTTTCCCTGACGGGGATGGATTGGGAACCGGTCTTTGTCGATTTTTTCCACGGTGAAACCCGGGGGGATGCGTTTCGGAAAATCAACCCCATGGGGGAAGTCCCGGTTCTACGCGAAGGGGATTTGACACTGACACAATCAGGATTGATCCTGACCCATATCGCCGAAAAGGCTGGCTGGTTGGGTGGACAGACGGAAGAGGCGCGCCGCCAGGTATTGCGATGGCTTTTCTGGGACGGCCACAAGTTTTCATCCCAGATCGGCAATGCCCGGTTCCTGTCCAATTTCCTTGCACCGGAAAAACGGCCCGAAGGCGTAATTCCCTTTCTCATGGCGCGGCTCAAACCCGCCTACCGGCTTTTGAATGATCAGCTTTCCACATCCGACTGGATCGCGGGTGCAGACCCGACAATCGCCGACCTGGCGCTTTGCAGTTATCTTTACTACCCGGAACCTTTTGGCTTTTCCCGCACGGATTGGCCACATATCGATCGCTGGCTTGACCGTATCGCAGGCCTGCCCGGCTGGAAGCACCCCTATGATATGATGCCCGGCAACCCTTCGGATCGGGCATAAGGAGGATATCATGACTGACGCCTATATCTATGACGCCATCCGTTCCCCCCGCGGCAAGGGCCGCAAGGATGGCAGCCTGCATGAAGTAACCTCCGTCGCCCTGTCCGCGCAGATCCTCAATGCGATACAGGCACGTAACGGGCTGTCGGGACATGCGGTTGAAGATGTGATCTGGGGCAATGTCACGCAGGTCGGGGAACAGGGCGGTTGCCTTGCACGTTCGGCGGTGCTGCTTTCGGATCTTGATGAGGCCATCCCCGGTCTGTCGATCAACCGTTTCTGTGCCAGCGGGATGGAGGCGGTGAATCTGGCTGCCAATCAGGTCCGGGGCGGGGCCGGATCGGCCTATATCGCAGGCGGGGTGGAGATGATGGGTCGGGTCGCCATGGGGTCGGACGGGGCGGCAATTGCCGTCGATCCATCACTTGCCATGAAAACCTATTTCGTGCCGCAGGGCATATCCGCCGATATCATCGCCACGGAATATGGATTCAGCCGCGATCAGGCCGATGCCTTCGCCGTGGAAAGCCAGCGCCGCGCCGCAAAGGCCTGGGACGAAAATCGTTTCGAACATTCCATCGTCCCGGTCCGGGATCGCAACGGGCTGACAATTCTGGATCGGGATGAATATATGCGCCCCGATACGGATATGCAGGCGCTTGGGGCGCTCAAGGCTTCTTTCAAGGACATGGGGGAAGTCATGCCCGGCTTCGACAAGCTGGCACTTATGAAATATCCGCATCTGGAACGGATCGAACATATCCATCACGCAGGAAATTCCTCGGGCATTGTCGACGGGGCGGCAGCACTGCTGATCGGCAACAAGGCCTTTGGCAAAGAACGGGGCCTGAAGCCCCGTGCAAGGATCCGCGCCACGGCAAAGATCGGAACCGATCCGACAATCATGCTTACCGGTCCTGTACCGGTTACGGAAAAGATCCTGCGCGATTCCGGAATGACAATCGGCGATATCGACCTTTTCGAGGTGAACGAAGCCTTTGCCAGCGTGGTTTTACGTTTTCTTCAGGCCTTCGATGTGGATCCGGCCCGCGTCAACCCCAATGGCGGCTCCATTGCCATGGGACATCCGCTTGGCGCAACCGGGGCAATCATCATCGGCACGCTGCTGGATGAATTGGAACGAACCGGGAAGGGCACCGGGCTTGCAACGCTTTGCATTGCTTCAGGTATGGGCGCGGCCACGATCATCGAACGCATCTGAGGGTCCCAACCTCTGGGGGAAAGGATGAAGCATGCCAGTTATCGACAAATCTCGACTACCGGTCAGGACGGGATCAATCTATCCCGACCCTTATGCCAGCCAGATGGCGGGGCGGTCGTCCCTTCGGCTTGGTCAGGCAGGCGGGCTTACGCAATTCGGGGTGAATGAGGTGATCCTGGCCCCCGGTGCAACATCATCGTTGCGCCATTGGCATCACCGGGAAGACGAATTCGTGATGATCCTGCAGGGCGAATGCGTGCTGCTACAGGATGAGGGCGAATATATCATGCGCCCGGGCGATTGCGCAGCCTTCCCGGCAGGCGATTCAAACGGGCATCATTTCCTGAACCGGACGGATGAGGAGGCGCGCTTTCTTGTCATCGGCAGCAAAATGGATCCTGAACATGTCAGCTATTCGGATGTCGATCTGGAACTGGACCTGGCAGGGGGCGAAAGCCGTTTCACCCATCGCGATGGAACAGATTATTCCATAAGGAGGACGCAATGACCGATTTCACCTATGCCGTGGATGAAGATGGTGTGGCCACCTTTATCTGGGACAAACCCGGCGCATCCATGAATGTGATGACACGTGAGGGTTTCGCCGAACTTTCCGACATGCTGGACCGCGCGCTATCCGATCCGGTGGTGAAGGGGATTATCATCACATCGGGCAAAAAGGATTTTGCCGGGGGGATGGATCTGAACGTGCTCGCCTCCGTCCGGGAAGAGGCGGGTGATAACCCGGCCCCCGCACTTTTCGATCTGACCATGACGGGTCACAATATCCTGCGGAAAATGGAACGGGCCGGAATGGACCCCAAGACCAACAAGGGCGGCAAGCCTGTGGTCTGCGCAATCCCGGGCACCTGCGCGGGGATCGCCACCGAAATCGCGCTGGCCTGCCACCACCGGATCATGGCCGATAGGCCAAAGGCAAGGATCGGCCTGCCGGAAATCCTGGTCGGGCTTTTCCCCGGAGCGGGTGGTACAACGCGGTTTTCCCGCATGGTCGGCGCGATGGCAGCAGCCCCGGTGCTTCTGGAAGGCCGGATGATGGCGCCGAAACAGGCCAAGGCGGCAGGGCTTATCGATGAGGTCGTCCCCCCGGAGGAACTTCTGATCCGGGCCCGGGAATGGGTGCTTGCGGCCAAGGATACCGATATCGTCAAACCCTGGGATCAGAAGGGATGGAAGATGCCCGGCGGTGCGCCTTATCACCCGGCAGGCTTCATGACCTTCGTGGGCGCCAATGCCATGGTCATGGGCAAGACAATGGGGGTATACCCTGCTGCGAAAGCCTTGCTTTCAGCCGTTTACGAAGGGGCGCTCGTCCCATTTGATACGGCATTGAAAATCGAGGCGCGCTGGTTCACCTCGATCCTGATGAATCCAAGCTCCAGTGCGATGATCCGGTCACTCTTCCTGAACAAGGAGGCGCTGGAAAAGGGTGCAAACCGGCCCGCCCTACCCGATCAACGGGTGCAGAAGGTCGGCGTGATCGGCGCGGGAATGATGGGGGCCGGCATCGCCTATGTTTCGGCCAATGCCGGGATGGAAGTCGTCCTGATCGACGCCAGTCGCGAGGCCGCCGAACGTGGCAAGGCCCATTCGGAGGCCATCCTCGACAAGGGAATCAGTCGCCGCAAGGTAACGGAAGAAAAGAAGGCCGAGGTTCTGGGCCGGATCGCCCCCGGCACCGATTATGCCGCGCTGAAGGGCTGCGATCTGATTGTCGAAGCGGTGTTCGAGGATCCGAAGATCAAGGCGGAGGTAACCGCGAAGGTCGAGGCCGCCGTGGGCCCGGATTGCATCTTTGCCACCAATACTTCCACCCTGCCGATTTCCGATCTGGCCGGGGCCAGCCGGCGGCCGGATCAGTTTATCGGGATCCATTTCTTTTCCCCGGTGGATAAGATGATGCTGGTGGAAATCATTCGCGGCAAGAAAACCGGCGATCGTGCCGTGGCCAAGGCGCTCGACTATGTCCGGCAGATCCGCAAGACACCCATCGTGGTTCATGATGCACGCTTCTTCTATGCCAATCGCTGTATCATTCCCTATATCAATGAGGGGCTGCGCATGGTGGCCGAAGGCGTGGAACCCGCGCTGGTGGAAAATGCGGCAAAACTGCTGGGCTTTCCCCTGGGTCCCTTGCAGCTGGTCGATGAAACCTCAATCGATCTGGGCGCAAAGATTGCTAGGGCAACCCGCGCGGCAATGGGTGATGCCTATCCCGATGGGGCGGTGGATGAAGTAATCTTCGCCATGGCCGATCAGGGCCGGATGGGCCGCAAGGCAAAGGCGGGTTTCTATAGCTATGATGAGGCAGGCAAACGGCAGGGCCTGTGGGATGGGCTGGCTTCCGCCTGGCCCGTGAAAGAAGAACAACCGGAACTAACGGAGTTGCAGCACCGGTTGATGATGGTCCAGGTTCTGGAAGCCGTGCGCGCCCTTGAGGAAGGGGTCCTGACCGATATCCGCGAAGGCGATGTCGGGGCAATTCTTGGCTGGGGCTTCGCACCATGGTCGGGCGGGCCGTTTTCCTGGCTGGACATGATCGGCGCGGCCAGGGCAGTCGAAATTTGCAACGGGCTGGAGCCACATTTTGGTGCAAGATTCCGCGCACCAAATCTGCTGCGGGAAATAGCAGAGGCATCCGATAGTTTCCATCGCCGCTTTGGATCAGACACCCGGGCCGCGTGATCAGGACGGACCGCCCGGATCATCAGGGGTGATGCTGTGCTGCCAACTGGTGGAGGGAGGGCTGCCCCCGCTTCAGGCTGCACTTCACGCCAGCCAGCGCATCCTGGCTGAACCTGGTCGGCGCTTCATATCAATGCTGAACAGTGCCTTACCGTCAACGGACCAGAAACAATGAAATCGCAGGAACATAGGTAACCAGCAACAGGCCGGTTAAACGGATCATGAAGAACGGAAGGACACCGCGGGCCACCTCATGAACCGGCAGGCGCGCGATCCCGGCGATGACGAACAGGTTCAGCCCGATCGGAGGGGTCAAGGTTGCAATTTCGACATTGGCAACCATGATAACCGCGAAATGTATCGGATCAATTCCCTGCGCCATCGCAAGCGGAAACAAGAGCGGCGAGGTCAATACGATAAGGGCAATTCCATCCAGAAACATGCCCAGGATCAGCAAAACGCAATTGACAGCAAGCAGAAACATCCACGGGCTGAGGTCCGTTTCGGAAATAACCGAAACAAGAGTTGCCGAAACCCCCATGCGCGCAAGAACAAACCCGACCAGGGAACCACCCATGACCACCGCGAATATCATCGTCGTTTGCAGGACGGATTCCCTCGCGACATCCCAGAACTCGGACACCCCAATCGAACGATAAATTAACAGGCCAAGCAATGCGGCATAGGCTGCGGCAAAGGCAGATACCTCCGTCGGCGTCATGAAACCGCTATAGATGGACCCGATGATCAGCACAGGCATGAACATCGCGGGGAAAGTTCTGGGGATACGACTGAAAAACCCCTGCCAATCGATGCGTGGTGCGACAATCCCGTAGTCACCTTTCCGAACCATGAAGCGCACCCCGACAATGAGGAGCGCAGCCTCCATCAGACCCGGAATGATCCCCGCAATAAACAGCCTGTCAACCGGAAGCCCGACGATGGAGCCAATAAGGATAAAGCTGAGCGATGGCGGGATCATGATCCCAAGTGTACCGCCAACCGCCACGATAGCGGCGGAAAACCGGGCTGGATATTGTTCCTTTCTCAGGGCCGATACCGTTGAGGACCCAATCGCCGCGGCAGATCCAACGGACGATCCGGATATTGCGGCAAAGAACACACTGGTGATCAGGACGGTCAATGCCAACCCGCCGCGCGCAGCCCGCACGATTGCGCCGACAAGTTCAATCATGAGTTCGGCAATGCGACCGCGCATCATCAGGTTGCCGGCAAGAATGAACATCGGAATCGCCATCAGCGAATAGCTGTTAACGGATTTAAAAGCGGTTTGCGCGATAACAGTCGGCGGAACCCCCTCAATGCTGAGCACCATGAGCGCGGTAACAAGACCAAGCGCAACCGAAACATGGGTGCCGATCGCAAGCAAAAGCAGCGTCAGCACGAGAGCCGCCATCAAAATCATGTCGAGATATCCTTGCTTGCGGCCCCGGCCTCCGGCGATGGTTCGTCCAAATGATACGGGTCAATCCCACGCAGAGCGTCCATGAACCCGCCCAGATAGTAGATACACATCAGCACGGCGCCGATCGGCATCGCCAGAAACAGGATCCACATCGGAAGATCGAGATTCGAATCCGTCATCATGCCGATTGATTTGTACCGGATCACCTGCGGAATTGCGGCATAGAGCAACACGCCTGCGAATATCACACCGAAAGCACTGGAGAGGATATGGCACAACTGCCGCAGCTTTTGCGGGAGATGATCAACCAGCATCTCGGTGCGGATCATGTGACCGGCCCGGCCCGCACAACCGATGGTCAGAAAGAACGCCCAGAGCATGAGATAACGGACCGATTCTTCTGCCCAGAAATAGCTGTGCGAAAGCGATGAACGGCTGATTGCCTCAAGCAGCATGATGCATGTCGCAAAAACCGTCAGGAATGTCGCAAGGTTGAGCAGGACGGTACGTTCGATCCTACCCCACCAATGGCTGGGGCCTCCGGGGGGAGGCCCAACCTCACGACTTGCGCGTGCGCTTTCCGGTTCAGACGCCACACTTCACCTTTATGTCGTCAAATGCCTGCATCGCATCGGGATACTGTTCGCGGAAGCTGTCATTGTCACCGCTGGCCCGGTCGATCCAACGGGCTTTTTCGGCATCGTCGGCAAAGACGACATTGGCGCCTTCTTCCTGCATCTTCTTGACGATCTGGTCATCGGTCTCACGGGCTTCGACCCATTGACGTTCGACAATTTCGTCAACGGTCGTGCTGATGGCGGATTGCTGTTCTTCAGGCAGGCCTTCGAACCAGGGCTTGTCCACGACGATTGCGTAAATGGTCATCGAAAAGCCCGGCACACGGAAGGCGTTGTTGCCGGTCATGCCAATCATTTCCGACCATCCGGCAGGCGAAGTGATAATACCGTCAATGGCCCCCTGTGACAGCGCCGTTCCCATCTCGGAAGCTGGCATCGAGACACCGCTGATCCCAAGGCTTTCCATCATGTTCAAAAGGATACGCCCACCCGTTACGCGGACCTTGGTGTTTTCAAGGTCCTCCATCTTGTCAACCTCGCGGTCCTTGAAGATGAACAGCTGGTCAGAGGCGCGCAGCAGGCCAAGCACCTTGAAATTAGCCGGTTCAACCTGGCTCGACAGCAGTTCCGTAATGCCATCCAGGAAACAGGTATTGGCTGTCATTTCGTCGTTGGTAGCAAAGGGCAGGGTCAGAAACCCGGTGGCCGGGGCGATGGTTTCAAGCCGCACCGTCACCGGCCAGACCATATGCACGGCCCCCGTCCCCAGGGCCGCCAGAGCATCCTGTTCACTATAGAGCATCCCCGCAGGAAACACCTTCACCTCAAGCTCATCATTGGTGCGCTCAGCCACCTTTTCGGCAAACTCGTTCATGTAGCCGGTCTTCCAATGCGTCGCGGCTACCTCACTCGGCAGCACCAAATCGGCTGCAATTGCCCCGCTGGCAAAGCCGGAGGTGGCAAATAGCGCAGCGGCACAGGTCATCTTCAGCTTTGCGTAGAGGGTCATTCTCTTCTCCATGTCAGATAACGAGTTTTTTCAGCGACGTTCTGTATCGGCTGCCCGGGCAAACGCGCAGCACCAACCTAAGAGCCGTCCAGTGCCGGAAAGCCGACACTTTGGAAACGAGACAACTATCGTCCCTGGACTCTGCGCAGTCCCGACAAACCATTGTCTGACTTTACCTTGCGGCTGATTTTACCGTCACTGCATATCAGCATCATTTCGAAGCCATATAAGATTGTCAACAGAAAACAGATTACATTCTACTATATGATGGCTTCTTGTGCAGGGGTAGAAAAAGCCCCCGCAGCGCAACTATCGATAACCACCACCGCCACTGACATAGACCGTATCCGCCGTCATAAAGGGGCAGGCGTCCGAACAAAGGAACAAGACCAGTTCGGCGATTTCATCAGCCTCGGCATTGCGCCCAAGCGGGATTGCCTTGGTCAGTGCTTCGCTCATTTCCACGGATGTTCCCGATGCTGCCTGGAAATTGGTGTTCACGGCGGCGGGTGAGATCGAAAGACAGCGAATGCCCTGATCCGCAAACTCGCGCGCGACACCCATCGTCATCGTTACCACCGCCCCCTTGGCCGATGCGTAATGCACGGATGTACCGGGGCCTCCGCGCTTGTGGGCCATACTGGCCACATTGACGATGGTCCCCGCCTTGCGTTCGGTCATATGTGGCAGCAGTTCCTGCATCGCATAGAACGTCCCGCGGACATTCAGATCGAAACATCAGTCATAAAGTTCGTCATCGATTTCCAGAAAGCCACATCGTTTCAGCGCCGAACCGGCCGAGTTGAACAGGAAATCAATTGCACCATAGCGCGAGATGCCCGCCGCCAGAAATGCGCGCACCTGCGCCCGCTGGGTAACATCCGTGAGTACGAAAACAGCGTCTCCGCCTTCGGCTTTAACCAAACGGACAGTTTCGTCCCCCCCTTCCTGATCGATATCGCAACAGATGACATTCGCCCCCTCCCGCGCAAATATCACCGCCGTTGCCCGGCCAAGGCCGCTACTTGCGCCGGTAATCGCAATGGTCTTGCCCTTGAAGAAGTCCCGACTGCGCGCCACGTCATTTACCTCCTGCCTGAGCCTGATCTGCCATGGCATGCGCCCCGGCGATCTTGCCGAAAACCGCACCGCGCAGGACCGAGGTGGCGCCGGTATAGCGACCGTAATAGATCCCCATGGTCTCCCCCGCTGCGTAGAGACCGGCAATTGGGCGTCCTGAATGGTCAACCACCTGGCTATCGCTGTTGCAGCGCAGGCCACCAAAGGTAAAACAATTGGCGGAGCTGATCGGCCAGGCCTTGAACGGCCCCGTCACCAGCGGGCGCGCCCAGTTGGATTTCGGGGGGTAAAGGCCCTGCGTGGATAATCCGTCTTTTTCCAGCGGTTTGAAATCTCCTTCGACACAAGCCGCGTTATAGCTATCGACCGTCTGCCGAAGATTGGCCGCAGGAAGGCCCAGCTTGTCGGCGAGGGCTTCCATGGTGGGTGCAGTAATCGGTTTTTCCGACGACCGGACGGTTCGCTGCCAGCTCGGCACATCGTCCAGCCCCGCATCGGTGACCACATAACACATGCCGCCGGGCAAACGGTTGATGAGGCGTGCAATATTTTCATAGATCGCATCAACCGCATCAGAGGCTTCATCAATAAAACGGCGTCCCTCGATGTCGACAAGAATACCGTAGGGAAAGACAAAAACGATGGCTTCGGACTCACCCGAGCGGGGGTCGATCGGCTCCGCATGATATTCGCTGAAATCGCCGCAGGGTGCGGCACCAATATTCAAAGCCATCTGAATGCCTTCGCCACGATTATAGTAGCCACCGCGGGCAACAGGACGGATATAACGCGCAGCCGGCCCGTAATAGCGCGCCTGCATTTCCGCATTGCCCTCAAACCCCCCGCAGGCAAGGATCACCTTACCGGTGAAGTGCAGCGCGCGATTGGTATTGTCAGTTGCGACAAGGCCGGTAACCCCACCCTTGTCATCACGCAGCAGATCCTGCGCGGTCGTCTGGAAGAAAAAGCTCACATCATGCTTTTGCGCTTCGGCCTCCAATGCCTCCAGCAGTGCGGCACCGCCACCAACCGGGCTGATGCGGGTGGTTGACTGCGTGATCAAATAGCTGGGCATATCGGAAAAGGTGACGCCCATCTGACGAAACCACGCCAGGGTCGGCCCGGCATTATCGGCAAGCCGCGCGATAATTTCGGGGTCGGTGAAGGACAGCGCCTTGACGATATCGGGCCATTCGCTTTGCGGGCGCATGGTTTCCTGGATCAGGCTCGGGTCCAGGTGAAATCCCGAATTCTCCATGAAATGTTCTGTGAAATCTTCCGACACCTCGTCTTCCGATTGCATACGCATGAAGGCTTCGGTCCAGCGGGTATTGCCGCCTCGTTCTTCGCGGGGTGCGCGTTCCAGGACCGCGACCCTGGCCCCTTGCTGAGCTGCCGATACAGCCGCCGAAAGCCCCGCAACCCCACAGCCCGCGACAACAACATCAAAATGCCCGCTCATGACGGCCTCCCTTTTCCCGTTTCCCATTTGGTAAAACCAAGCTGTGTGGGATCAGGGCGCTGATCGGCGTCCGACCGGCGCTGTTTCAGAACCCAGCGCCCATCTTCCCTGATCAACTGGTCGGTATAGACGGTTTGCAGGTAAAGCTGGGGCGCCTGGCCAGCCTTCACACCCGCAAGCAACACATAGACCGACCCAAGTATCCTGTCGGTGCCCTGTTGATCCAGCAGAACCTGATTGTTCCAGTGCCGCGTGCGAATGCCCAGCTCTTCCCAGCGTTCGAAATGATCCTTGGCGAATACCGCAAGTTCCGTGCGGCCATTGCATTCACCAAATGTCGATGACAGGTATTGCCCCTGCCTGGCATAGCAGTTCGCCCAACCCTCACCGTCGCCGCTATCAATGGCACGTGCATAGCGTGCATAAAGCTGCATGATTGAAATATAGTCTTCAGCCGATGGATCCATTTATGCCTCCCGGTCACGACAGAAACAGCCCGCCACCGATTCCGGCGGCGGCAGGCCGTCAAACGTTCAAACCTTGATTGCGAATGGGTCGCGCTCTTCGTCGGAATAATCGATCATGACGTTCTTGGTTTGAAGGAACTCTTCCAACGCGACGAGGCCGCGTTCCTTGCCGAAACCGGAATCCTTGAAACCACCAAATGGCGCCATGACCGCAGCAGCGCGATAGGTGTTAATCCAAACCGTCCCGGCATGAATGGCCTTGGCAAGCCGCATTGCGCGGCTGAGATTGGTGGTCCAGACACCGGATGCCAGCCCATATTTTGTATCATTGCCGATGCCGATCGCCTCTTCTTCGGTATCGAAGGGGATAATCGACAGAACCGGACCAAAGACTTCTTCCTGCGCCAGGGTCATGTCGTTCCTGACGTCGGTAAAAATCGTCGGCTCAATGAAGAAACCCTTGTCGAGCCCCTTTCCATCGGCGCGTTTGCCACCGGTTGCAAGCTGTGCACCTTCATCAACGGCATTCTCGATCGATCCGAGGATACGCTTGAACTGGGGTTCATTGGCGGCCGTACCCATCTCGGTGGATTTGTCGAGAGGATTGCCCAGCTTGATCTTCTTTGCCCGTCCGATCAGGCGTTCCGACACTTCCTGATAGACACCGCGCTGAACCAGCAGGCGCGAACCAGCAATACAGGTTTGGCCGGTGGCTGCAAAAATACCGGCAAGCGCGCCGACAACCGCTTTGTCCAGATCCGCATCTTCAAAGATCATGTTGGGCGATTTCCCGCCCAGCTCCAGTGTCACGGGGACAAGCGATTTTCCGGCATCCGACGCAATCTGGGCACCGACACCGGGGCTGCCGGTAAAGCTCACCCGATCAACCCGGCCAGATTTAAGAAGCGCCTGCCCGACGCGGTAATCACCGGTAACGACGTTGAAGACACCTTCGGGAAAGCCTGCCTTCTTCATCAGATCGGCAAATTCCAGGGTGGTCACGGAAGCATGTTCCGAAGGCTTCACCACGACAGTGCAGCCGGCGGCCAGTGCCGGGGCCAGCTTGTTGGACAGCAGGCCCATCGGTGAATTCCATGCCGTAATCAGCACCGCAACACCGACCGGTTCACGCCTTGTGAAATCGAACACCTCGGTCTGGTCCAGCGGAATGGTGTTGCCCATCAACTTATCGGCCATACCAGCAAAGAAGCGATAGGCCCGCGCGGCAAAACCCATCTGGGAACGGGTTTCACGGATCACCTTGCCGTTGTCAGTGGTTTCATACTCTGCCATCTGATCGGCGCGCTCATCCATCAGATCGGCGAGCCTGTTCATCAGCCTCGCGCGAGTATAGCCATTGGTATGTTTCCAGTTGCTTTCAAAGGCGCTGCGGGCAGCCGAAATCGCGTCGGCAACCTGCGAATCGCTGGCTTGAGGCACCCGGGCCCATTCCTGCGACGTATAAGGATTGACCGCCGGAAAATATTCCTGATCCGCCGTGGCCGACCATTCATTATTGATAAACAGCTTGTAGTTCTTGGTCATGACTGCGTTTTCCTTTTGCAGATGCGGTTCAGGCCGTCAGATTTGGCCGCAGGGTCTGTCGAACAACTTTGCCCGAGGCGAGAAGGTCAAAGCCGCGATTGATATCGTTGAAACCGACATCGCCGCTTCGCAGGCGATCGACGGGGAGACGACCCGCAAGATAAAGGTCGACAAAGCGCGGAATGTCGCGCTGCGGCACGCAGCTGCCCATATAACTGCCGCGGACAGATTTCTCGTCCGAAACCATCGGCGCATGGGCGTAGCTTGCCGTCTTGGAAGGATCGGGCAAGCCGGAGCTGATCGCGGTTCCCCCACGTCCCAGCAGCGAATAGGCTGTCATCATGGCAGGGACCGACCCCGCTGCCTCAAAGGCATAATCAACCCCGCCCGAGGTGAGGTCCTGCACCTCAGCCGCAGTGCTGTCGGTTCCAGCCAGAACGGCGTGATCCGCGCCAAGCTCCCGCGCCAGTTCCAGTTTCTGCGGGGAAAGGTCCACCGCAATGATGGGATACGCGCCGCTGGCCCGTAAGCCGATCAGCATGTTCAACCCGACACCGCCCAGCCCAACCACCGCCGCGCTTTGGCCCGGGCGAACGCGGCCAGTATTGAACACCGCACCAACACCAGTCACTACCGCGCAACCAAATAGCGCCGCAATTTCCAAGGGGACGTCCTTGGTAATCGAGACCAGAGAATTCTCTGCAACCACCGCATATTCGGCGAATGTCGACAGCCCGGTGTAATGGTGCAGCGGTGCGCCATTAAGCGAAAGCCGCCGCTCCCCGGATTTCAGCGTCCCCTCTGCCCGCGCTTTCCACGATGAGGTGCACAGGTTCGGACGACCGTCCGAACAATAGCGACATTCACCACAACTGGACACGAATACAGCGACGACGTGATCCCCGGGCCTCAGGCGTGTGACGCCATCCCCAACCTCGCGCACGATCCCTGCCGCTTCGTGCCCCATGACGGTCGGCACCTTGCGCGGTCGCAACCCTTCTATTGTCGACAGGTCAGAATGACAAAGCCCCGCCGCGGCAATTTCGACCAGCACCTCCCCCGGCCCCGGAGGATCAAGCGTTACTTCCTCAATGCGCAAAGGTTGCGAGGTTTCATAAGGAGCCGCAAGCCCCTGCTCATATAATACGGCAGCTTTCATCTTCATGTAGGTGACCTTTCGGACTTCAGGCAATCGGATCCAGATCCAGACGGACGGCATCCCCCTCCAGCGATGTCGAGACTGGCGGATATCGCTTCAGAACCTGCGGATCATGCCCGGGAACGACATGATCCGGACTGTCTGCAAGTTCCAGGCAGCGATCCCAGCCCAGTATCGTATCCTGGAAATTATAGATGACGGGGAAGGGGTTGCGTTCGCGATAGTTGGTATAGAAATGCGTGGCATCCGAGGCCAGCACGACCCAGCCCCGCTTTGTGTTGACCCTGACAATCTGCATCCCGGCGCTATGTCCGCCGACCTTGTGAAGCGTGACACCCGGCGCGATTTCCTTCGATGCATCATGGAAACTGACGCGGCCTTCGAAAAGACGCTGAACGACCGTACAAACGTCATCGACAAGGAAGAAGCTGTTAATCGCCGGATCACCCATCGCCTGGCTGGTGACATTGCGCATTTCGGCATCGGTCAGGTGGATATCGGCCCGATCAAACCGATCGATATTTCCGGCATGGTCCCAGTGCAGATGCGTCAGCACGAGGTCATCAACACGGTCCGGGCTGACATCCAGCGCGGCCAGCCCATCAATCGGGCAGCGGATAAATTCATGCCCGCGCTGCTGACATTTCCATTCACGCGAACCGCAATCGACCACGATACAACGCTGTGTGTTACGGATCACCCAGACATAGAAATCCATCGGCATTGCGTCATGGACGTCTTCGGCCGCGCAATGCAGGCAGTTGTGGAATCTCTGTCGGTTCGGGCTCGTCGCGTAGCGGATAGCAACGACCTCATATGTGTCTGCATTGGCCATCAAGAACTCCTTCTTACAGGTCGCAGCTCACGGGGTCGGGCGCAGTGCCAGCCCAATGCGCGGCTATCTCAGCATCAGCGTCGGCAAATAGAGGGTGATCTGCGGAATACTGATCAGCAGGGTCAGGGTAATAAGCTCCAGAAGCACAAAGGGCAGAACACCTTTGTAAACCTCGCGTATGGACACCTGTCCGGCAGTGGTCCCGGCAACAACGAAAAGGTTTAACCCAACCGGTGGTGTGATACAGCTCAGCTCGATCAGCTTGACCATGATGATCGCAAACCAGATCGGGTCATAACCAAGCCCGGTCACGATCGGATGCACAATCGGGACCGTCATCACCATCATCGAAACCGGGTCCATCAGCATGCCGAGGATCAGGTAAATAACGACCATCGCAAGCAGCAGCAGCATCGGCGATAATTCCATCGCCTCGATACCGCCCAGTACATCATCGACAAAGCCGGTTATCAGCAGCAAGCGCGAAAAGACGAGACCGCCGATGACGATGAAGAACATGACCGCCGTTGTGGCCGCTGCGTCAACCATCGACTTGCCGAATTTGTGAAAGGTCATCCGGCCCATCAATACGGTGACGACCAGTGCAGCCATGGCGCCGACGGCCCCCGCCGCCGATGGTGACACCGTTCCCGAATAGATGCCTCCGACAACGATGAAGGCAATCACGCCAATCGGCCAGATGGTGCTAAGGCTGCGGACACGTTCACCAAGCGGGAAGGAACGGTCCGAACGAGGCGCCCAATGCGGCCAGATACGTACAAACATGGCAATGCCGATCAGATAGGTCACGGCCGTCAAAAGCCCGGGAAGCACCCCTGCGATAAGGATCTGGCCAATCGATTCACTTGTCAGCACACCATAGAGGACCATCGTGATCGACGGCGGGATCATCGCAGCGAAGGTACCCGCAGCAGCGATTGAACCGGCCGCAGCGGCCTTGTCATAACCAAGCTTGATCATCTCGGGCAGGGCAATGCGTGTGAACAGTGCCGCGCCGACAATGGTTGAACCGTTGATTGCACTGAAGCCGGCCGAAGCGCATATTGTCGCCATGTAGAGACCGCCGCGCACACGCGCGAGCCACATATCCGCCGATTTG
Source organism: Pseudorhodobacter sp. (assembly GCA_047975325.1). Taxonomy (GTDB): domain Bacteria; phylum Pseudomonadota; class Alphaproteobacteria; order Rhodobacterales; family Rhodobacteraceae; genus JBKEDF01. Next base: position 42,827 of record JBKEDF010000033.1, read on the forward strand.
TAGATATCCGACACAATGCCGGTTGAACCGGCAATTATGCCCATCGCGACAAATGTTGGAACTGCGGCGAAATTATATGAACTTCCCGTCGCGAAGGGTGCGGTTCGAAACGTCGTCAGGGCAAACCCCCAGCCAACGCTCGACACGAGCCCGATAGCCGATGCGCCCAGCATGGCCACTGCAACCGGAATTCCGACCGCCATCATGGTCAGCATTCCAAAGATGCTCAATAATGCAATGTAGAAAGGATCCACTACATTTGCCCCATCGCTTTGGCCTCGGCTGCGGCTGCACCGGTCCGGCGGGCATGTTCGAATTCGGGCCAGAGCAGTTCAAACACGATCTGGCGAAATGTCTCAAAGGCCGCGATCAGCAAACCGCCTGCGGCAAACAGTTTTGCCAGCCAGACCGGCACTCGTATCGCACCTGAAGAAACCTCACCGACCTGATAGGCATGCAGGGCCCCGTTCAGGCTTTGCTGGAAAAGAAATGCGAACATGGCCCAGGTGGCGACCAGCGCCAAAAGATCGGCCGCGCGCAAAAGCCGGCCCTTGAAATTCTGCGACAGGATATCGACAACGACGTGACGGTATTCACGTTGCGCATATGGCAACGCGAGAAAGATCGTGGCAGCCAGAAGCGCTTCGGTCATCTCCACTGCCCCCAGAAGGGGCCGATTGATAAGCCGTCCGACCGTATCCCAACTGCCGATCAGGACAATTGCGCATATGCAACCGGTCGACCCGACAAGCGCCGTCCAGACAATGAAGCGAACAATCCGGTCAATCTGATAGGCGAGGCGCGGCGGGGATACCGCCGCTGCCTCTGGTTTCGGAGGTGTCTCCTCACTCATTGCCGGCCTTCCATCACGGCCTTGGTATCGGCCACGACGCTTTGGGCTTCGTCGCACATATTCCGTTCGCACATGGCTTCCTGCCACGTGGTCAGCATGTCCGGAAACAACGCGTTCAGTGCATCCTGTTCCTCAAACTGGATGTATTCAGCGCCCGTTTCGGCGGCTTCGGCCAGGTGCTTTTCTTCCAATGGTTCGAAGTTGTTCTTTTCAAACTCGACGGCAACTTCATAAGCCTCCCCAAAAATGGTCTTGAGGCTGTCCGGGAAGCTTTCCCATTTGCCGGTACTTGTGAAAGACGAATAGGCCGCAATGGCGCCAAAGTTGATATCGCTCCAATAGCGCGCAACCTCGGCAAGCTTCAGAAATCCCGCGTTTTCATTCGGGTTATACCCGCAATCCAGGCTCCCGCGCTGCAGGCCTTCATACACTTCCCCCAGCGTCACGGACACGGGCACGGCACCCACCTGTTCCATGACATAGGGCGGCCAGTCACCAAATGTCCGAATGCGCTTGCCCTTCAGGTCATCCATGGTCCGCACCGGTGAGGTGCATTGCAGCCGGTAAGGCGGCAACCCGTGGATCAACACGACTTTCAGGCCGTTATTCTCAAGCTCGGCCTGAACGGCCGCATTGTTCGCGATCTGATATTCCTGCACATCCATCGCCAGCGACGCATTGTCCCAGGCCATCGGCAATGAATTCGTCAGCCCAAGCATTGGCCACTGCGCCGGATAATAGGTCGGCGGAAAACTTGCAAAATCGACGGCACCAGTCTGTACCAGTTCCATCAACTCGGCAGGACCACCCAACGAGCCATTCCAGTAGAATTCGATCTTAACCTTTCCATCGGTGCGCTTCTCTATTTCATCGGCAAACAACTGTTCCGCCTGCGCCGACCCCCAGGCATCGGGTGCAAAATGCGCCCAGCGCAGGGTCATTTCAGGAATGTCGTCTTGCGCTGCAGCCGTTTGGCCAAACAGCATTGCGCCGGCAAAAAGCGTCCCGGCAAAGAAAACTGAAGCCCTCATGTTAACCTCCCTATTGTCAACAGTAGACTGTGTAATGCTAACACAGCAATTTGAACCCATCAACCTCGCCAAGGCCACTCAGCGTTGCAAAAAATCCAGGATCTTCCAGGCAAGGTCCGGCGCCTGCCCCTCAAGCGTCACTCCGTCGCCGTCCGGCGCCTCAATCTCGGCAAGAACCGCGCCCGGTATCAACGCCGCAACATCGCCACCCTGACGGCCGATCATCGCATCTTCCTGCGGGGTGACGATTTCCAGGACCAGAGTTTCAACCGCGACAGAACGATATCCCGCCCCAAGGTCATATGCCGTATTGGCGGCATATAGCCGGGCAGCCCCGACCTCACCTTCGATTGCATCCAGCGCCTCCGCCCGTGCCTGATTGCGCGCCGCCTCGTTCAGCATCGCCTGTGGATGCCACCAGGCACCCGAAAATGTGCGATAAACTTTTGCCCATGAGGCTGCCGCGGCAAGGTCAACATGTTCGATCTGACCGATGGCACTGTAGGGGCCGGTAAATTTTCCTATCGCCTCATTGCGCGCTTGTTGATCGGCAATAATGCTGTGGCTTTGCCCGGCAAGAATAAGTTTACGCAAATATGAAGGCGCGCGCACAGCCATCTCTGTCGCGATCTTGTTGCCGGAATGATGTCCGTAAACATGCGCCGGGGCGGCATCCAACACATCAAGAAGCTCACAACACAGGTCGGCGAGGTCCGAAATGGTCGTGCCTTCGGGCATTGGTGCGGAGCGGCCAAAACCCGGCAGATCGAACGAGATCGCTCGACAGGACCGCCCCAGCAGCGGCAATACGTCGCGAAACATTCGGGAGGAGCGTCCCGACTGGTGAAGCAAAAGCAGCGGATCACCCTGCCCCTCTTCCTGGCAAAAGACTTCGCCAAAGCGGGTTTCCACGATGTGATTTCTCATATCCACCTCCGATGTAAATTGTTAACAGTAGATTATAAACTGTCAAGCGGGGGATACCCAAAGATGGAATTGACACTGAATGAGGCCCATGCGCTTGCAAGGGATGCGATGCGAACCGTGGGCCATGACAAAAACGAAGCCCGGATTATCGCGGATCACTTGATCGGATGTGAACTGCGGGGTCAGGATTACGGCGGCCTGGCGCGTGCACTGTCGATCATCGAAAGAATTCAGGCGCGGCCTGAAGGACGCAAGCCAGTCTCAATCGTCAAGGAAACAACCGTTTCAGTCCTGTTGGACGGTGGCGATCAGGCAGGCTATCTGGCCGCGCATCGTGCCACGACAATGGGCATCGAGAAGGCAAAGTCCCATGGGATTGCCATCGCCGGCGTGGCCAATACCTGGTACACGGGCATGTTCGCGCATTACATGGAAATGGCAACCGCGGAAGGGCTTGTTGGAATGGCGGCCGGCAGTTCCGACTGGCGGGTTGCACCGGTTGGCAGCAGCGAGGCCCGCTTTGGAACCAACCCCATCGCATTTGGCTTTCCGTCAGAGGATGAGCCGGTGATCATGGACGCGGGCGTATCTTCGATCATGATGTCCGAAGCCACCCTTGCCCGCAGACTTGAACAAAAGCTTGAACCCGGAATTGCCTGGACATCAGACGGTACCCCGACACAAGATCCCACCGAAGGCCTGGCCGGGGCATTCGCAGTCTGGGGGTCGGGTAAAGGATCGGCCTTGGGCGCAACGATCCAACTGTTCGGATTGTTGGCGGGCGGCCTGGTGAAACCCGATCCGCTTTCGGATTGTTCTTTGTTCCTGATGTTTCTGAAACCTGATCTTCTGGTCGGAGAAACGCAGCTTCGCCGGAACGTATCCGAATATGCCGAAGCATTGCGCAACGCCCGCGCACTGGACCCCGAACACCCGCCGCGCATGCCTTTTGATCGCGCACTCGCAGAACGCCGCCAACGGCTTTCGGCCGGAAAAATAGAGGTGGCAGATCATGTCGTCATGCGATTGCGTGAGATCAACGCCCGACCGCAATAGGCCACAGACATGTGGAAAGCGGGCATGACAGTCCGCTTTCCCGGAAACCAGATACCTTTTCCCGCCTCTCAGGGCACCCAATGCGTCTCGGCCAATCGATCAGCATCCTCCCCGGTAGCAGCAGCGATCTTCCCGGGGGTTTCACGCTTACGATGAACCAATAACATCCTGCCAGCGGCCTTCATATCCGTGATGCTCTCAAAGGTTTCCATACGTTCAAACAGCAGGAAAATATCATCCTCGTTCAGTACAAGCCGTGCACAATCTTCGAATTTTTCCTCCAGCGCCGAAACTGAATCCGGCATGACCCGCGGGTCCGAGGTGAACTCATCGATTCGTTTTGACAGAATGCGGCCGTCCTTCGTCCGCACCCGCACTTCGGCCGACCACTGCTTTTCCGCCGTGTCTTTCATTTCGGGATGGGGCTTCGCCTCCAGCCGGTCAAGCAGATGGGATATCTCAGGCTCAGCAATTGCTTCGGGATCAAAATCCGCCAGCCTCACGGCACCATCGTTTAGTGCACGCGCCACCACATACTGGACCGAAAACTTCCCCTGCAAAGAGGTCTGTGGATGTGGCGTGTCGGTATGTTTGAGCCGGCGTGGATGAGGGAAAACCTCAATCCTCTCAATATTCCCGGCGATCAGCCCTTCCTCCTTGCGCAGATCAAGCGCTGCGGCAATGGCCGCATGCGTGCTGCCGCAGCAAGGCCACAGTTTCAGCGCAAGACCATCGTTCTCAAGTTCATGGGGCGCCGCCCAGTTCTCAAAGACCTTTTCGGCGTCATAGTTGCCCGTGCCGTTGAAGACTTCAAAGAAACCCTGCGCATGTTCAAATGCGCTGTCGCGGGCGGTAAATCCTTGACGCGCCAGAAGGGCGGCAAGCAGACCCGCCTGACAGGCACGACCGACATGCAGGGGTTTGGTCATGCTGCCGAAATTAGCCTTGAGACCGGCCGATTCGGATACCGCTATACACAGGGCCGTGGCAATCCGGCCTTCATCAAGCCCCATCAGATGGGCGCAGGCCCCGGCCGCCGCGATCGTGCCCAGCGTCGCGGTTGGGTGCCAGCCCAGATCATAGTGGTGCCAATGTACCGCGCGGGCCAGTCGAATCTCGGTTTCAACACCAGCGGCGTAGGCCGCAACAAGATCCCGGCCGGATTTCCCTTCGGCCTCCGCAAGCGCGAAAAGCGGCGCGACCAGCGGAACCGATTGGTGCCCCCCGAAATCCGATGAGAAATCATCATAATCCAGGGCATGCGAGGCCGTGCCGTTGATAAGCGCCGCATCCAGCATCGAAACGCGCCGCGTTCCTCCGATCAGCGCGGCAGGCCCCTCCGCATCGGCGATGCCGGGGGTTTCCGTCAGGATGGTGACACAATCCTCGGTCGATCCTGCAAGTGTCACGCCAATCGTATCGACAATGCCGATAACGGCCCTGTTCCGTGCCAGCTGGCTTAGCCCATCATAGGAAATGGTGCGAATATTCCGTGCTAATCTATTGGCGAATGTATCCATGCTCATGGCGTTATCCTCATGCAGTTTTATCCTGACCAGCGGCAGCCCGGGCTGCACTGCGCCCGGCAATGCGCCCAAAGGTTGCCCCTGAAACAAGGCCGGTTCCGGCGGGATAATTATCATAAAACAGTCCGCCGACCATCTCACCGCAGCAATAAAGCCCATCGATGCAGCGCCAGTCCGTACCGACAACCTGTGCATCTTCGGTTATTTTCAGGCCACCGAAGGTGAAGGTGATCCCACCGGTTGCGGAATAGGCATGATAGGGCGGCTTGTCCAACTTGAGGGCCCAGTTGGTTTTGGGCAAATCAAGGCCGGGTTTCGTTTCCAGCCCATCCTTGCGCGCGGGATCATAACCTTCGTCCTCATCCCGTGCGTGTTCATTATATTCCCTGAGTGTCGCAATCGCCTGCCCGGGATTCTCAAAGTCAAGTTTCGCAACCAGATCCTCAAGCGTATCGGCAATAACGGGATCTGATGTCGAATAGCGGGGTTCAAGCAGATCAAGTACCTTGCTGTCGAATATCTGCCATGCCCTGGCGCCGGGTTCGGCCAGGATCGCGCGGCCAAATTTTGCATAGGTGAACAGGGCCGCATCCTCGCCCTCATCCACAAACCGCTTTCCTTTCCGGTTCAGCATGACCGAATATACATAGCTTAACCGGTTGGACCGGTCGGTCATTTCGCGCGGCGCAAATTCACCCCAGTCGGCACTGATCGGCGTCGCATGGCAGCCCGACCACTGGCCCCATGGCAAGGCGCCGATATCCATCGCCATCCTCAACCCGTCGCCCTGATTATGCGGCGTGCCACGAACTTTCGCACCACCGATATTCGTCCCGATATGCTGGGTACGCATCTGGACATTGGCCTCAAACCCGCCACAGGCAAGAACGACGGCCCGGGCCGGCAGCACCTTGATACCATCATCATCGCGGATCTTTACACCACAGACCTTACCGGCGTCGTCCACCTCCAGGCTGCGAACAGCGGCACCATAGCGAATTTCCACGCCCATGGACTGCGCGGTCCGGAACCAGGATTTCGACAGCCCCACCCCTTCGTGTCTGGCCCGCACCACCAGACCACGGGCCCAGATGACCTTGCCACCCTTTTTCACGGCTGACAGCGTCGTCGCCGGCTCCATCGGGATCTTGCCGATATCGTTCATCCAGAAGACGGTATCCTTGGAATTGTTCACCAGTATTTTCGACAGGATCGGATCAGTACGCCCACCGGTGACGCGCATCAGATCACCATGATAGTCATCCTTCGGATAGGGCATGATCCCATCATAGAAGTTCTCAATCTCGTCTTCGGCATTCGGCACCAGCGGACCGATTTCACGCGGGTCATCGAATGCAAAACGCAGCACTCCGCCGCTCCAATGCGTATTGCCGCCGCGCATATCCCGAGGTGCTTTTTCCAGCACAACGACCCGCTCTGCCCCGTTTTCCCTCGCAGACACGGCTGCCGCGAGTGCCGCATTGCCCGCCCCAACAATGATTACGTCATGATCCGACATTTTTATCCCCCCTGGTAATCCCCCCGCCCTCCGCCGGCTTCAGGCAAATTACGGGCGTCATGCACAGCAAAAGCAAAGCCATATAAAATGTCAACAGTTTACATATAATCACCCTGTTGCTAAGCATAGTATGATTTCACCCGAATGATGGAGGCATTCAGCCATGGCGCTTGACCAAAAAACCGATCCCGACCGCCTTGTGGCAGGTCCGTCCCAAACCCTTTCCCAATTCGCATCGACGCTGCGCTATGAAGATATTCCGTCGCATGTGCTTGATCGTGCCCGCCTGCACATACTTGATGGGTTGGGCTTGGCCTTCGCCTCCACCCAATTCCCCTTTGCCGGCCCCGCCGTGGCCGCCATGACCGAACTGTCAGGCGAGAATGGCACCCACACGATTATCGGCAGCGCGCAACGCGCATCGGTACGTGATGCCGCCACCGTCAACGGCGTTTTGGTGCATGGCCTTGATTATGACGACACGCATTTGCAGGCGATCGTGCACCCAACCGCCGCAGTCCTGCCTGCGGTTCTTGCAATGGGTGAAAGCTACAGGATCAGCGGCAAGGACGCGTTGGTGGCCTATTGCCTGGGGATGGAAAGCGCCGTGCGCATCGGCGCAGCGGTTGATGGCGGCTTCCATCATACCGGTTTTCACGCGACCAGCATTATTTCACATTTCAGCGCGGCGCTTGTTGCGGGGCGCCTGATGGGTAACTCTCAGGCGGCGCATGTGGCGGCATTGGGCATTGCCGCCAGCACGGCCGGGGGTGTGCAGGTCTTTCTGGAGGAAGGGGCCTGGACCAAACGCCTGCATCCGGGCTGGGGCAGCGCGGCCGGGATCACAGCGGCAACGCTTGCAAAACATGGGTTCAAGGGGCCAAGCCGCGCTTTTGAGGGCAGGTTTGCACTGTTTGAAACCCATCTGCACGACTACGCAAAAGACGTGAAGATGCATCACCTGACAGATGGTTTCGGCCAGCAATGGATGATGGGGAACACGGCGCTGAAGCCCTATCCCGTATGTCATTTCATCCATGGTGCCGCAGATGCGGCGGTGGATCTTTATCAAGAGATCGGGGGGACGGAAATCGAGGCCGTGAATATACGACTGCCGGAAGACACGCTCATGATTGTTGCCGAACCGATCGAACAGAAACGCCATGCAGGCACCGAATATGAAGCAAAATTCAGCGCACCTTTCGTCGTGGCCTCAACCTTGCTTAAAGGCCGGTTCGGCCTGCCTGACCTGACAGAGAATGCTATCGCCGATTCGCGGGTTCGGGGACTTGCCGCACGGTGCAGTTGCAACGCCGACCCTGATGCCCTGTTCCCGGAATATTTTTCTGGCGGGGTGGAGGTCAAACTTGCGGATGGCCGGATATTGCAGCGCCATGTCCCGATCAACAGTGGTGCTGGCGATCGTATGATGGATGAACCGACTGTTTCGGCGAAGTTCTTTGAAAACGCCACAATGGCGATTTCCCGACAGCGCGCCGAACAAATCCGAACCCTGGCCCTGGACCTGGATAACAGGAACCTGCCGGATCTGCTTGAACTGCTCGGCGGCGAATGAACGGCGGGCTTACATGGGAACTGTGCGCTCAACTCAATAGGGGCTACGCGGCCCTCGCAGATCCACCGCAAATCCTTACGGATCTGTTTGCCGATGGCATTTGCGTGGCGCTTGCCGGTGCATCCGAGGCCGCACCGACATTGCTGCGGCAACGCCCGCCCGATTGCAGCGGCGGGAACACAACCGTATTCGGGTCGGACGAAACACTGCCGCTGTTGACTGCGGTGCGCGCAAATGGTGCAGCGCTTCATGTGCTTGACTACGAACCCATGTGGTCACCCGCCACGCATTGCATCTCGCCGGTTCTTCCGGCTCTTTTGGGCCTGGCTGAAACCAGACCGGACCTCAATATATCGGGCGCGCAGCTGCTGCGCGCACTCGCCCTGGGTATCGAAATGCAGATCCGATTACGGCGCGCCTCGGGGCAGCTGGCGCCGCGCGACCTGACCTTTCACCCACCCGGGATCGTTGGTCCCCTTGGTGCGGCTTTTGCAAGCGGGCTTGTTCTGGGACTGGATGTATCCGGGCTGACCCACGCGGTTGGGATCGCGGCATCCAGGGCGGGATCGGTCCTGCAGAATGTCGGAAGTATGACCAAGTGCCTGCATTGTGGGGCTGCAGCAGCAGACGGGCTGGAGGCTGCCCTTCTTGCCGAAGCGGGATTTCGTGCTGATCCGGATGCTTTGTCAGGACCGCGTGGGTACCTGGCTGCCTTCTTTCGTGAAACAACCTCGGAGGATCGCCTGCTTGAGAACCGCCCCATGGCCATTACTGATCCGGGTCCTGCCTTCAAATTTTATCCAAGCCAATACGGTACGCATTTTGTAATTGAGGCGGCGCTGGCCGCAAGGCGGGCAATACCCGCCGGCGCACATATACGCAAAGGCACAATTCGCTGCCCACAGATGCCATATGTCGACCGACCCATTCCTGACACCGGCCTCACGGGGAAGTTCAGTTTCCAATATGTCGCGGCCGTCGCGCTGCTGGATGGGCGGGTAACCATCGACAGTTTCACAAATCAGCGCAGACAAGCACCCGATATGGACGCGCTTTTGCCACGCCTTCAGGTCAAACCCGAACCGCATCGGGCATTGGAATTCGACGAGATGTGCGTGGATATCGAAATCGAGACGGATCATGGTCTCGCAACGGGCCAATGCGATGGCCCGCCCGGGTTTTGGGGGCGCCCCGCCCCTGCGGAACGATTGCGCGAAAAGGCCAAAGACTGCCTCGAACGCGCTGGTGCACGTATTGGCCTGCTTGACAAACTTCTTGCAGTGGCCGGGCTGGATAATCCAGGGCTTCTTGCCTTGATCAGAAGCTGTGCCAGCGGTTTTCAGTCATCCTCTGCCGCACCTTTCTGAGCCTCCGAAAGGGCCAGCTTGGCATGCACCCGCGCATTGCGAATATGCTGCCGCATGCTGGCCTCGGCCTGCGCGGGGTCTCGTGCCTCCAGGGCCTCCAGGATGTTGCGGTGTTCTTCCAACGCCTGCTGCGCACGCCCCTTCATTGTCGATGATTTGTAACGATAGACGCGCAGAAGATCGTAAAGATCACCGGTAACGATCTCCTTAAGCAGCTTGTTCTCTGCGGATTTCGCGATCTTGAAATGGAAATCGAAGTCACTCGATTCGACATAGTAACCGGAGCCCGACTGAACCCCTGGCTGTGCGGCATAGTCATCAAGTAGCTGGCGCAGCTGGGCCAGTTCATCATCGCTCATACGCTCGGCGGCAAGGCGTGCCGCCATTCCCTCCAGTGCCTCGCGGACTGTCAGCAAGTCATCAAGTTTCTGCGGTGACAGCTTGGCCACCCTGACACCGATATTGGTCTGACGTTCCAGCAGCCGGCGGCCTTCAAGCTGGCGGATCGCCTCCCGAAGGGGTCCTCTGCTTACACCAAGTGCGTTCGCGAGGGATTGTTCAAGTATCCGTTCCCCCGGTGCAAGCTCACCGGCGATAATTGCCGCCTCCAGCCTTTCAGTTACGGCATCCACCAGGGATTTTGCCTCGACCTTCGCAGAGAAGCGCTCATTTAGCGCGAGGTCTTTTTTCAATGTAAGCTCCACTTCTTTCCATCGGTATTCGCTTATTCTATCCAACTTGTGCGCAAATGTAATCGACCGTCATCTTGATATTGTAAATAGTAGACATTATCAATCAATCCGACCGCAAACGGTTATGCTGAACTGCATTTCGGCAAAATGGGAGATAAGTATGAGCTATGTCCGGATCCCTTGCACCTTTATGAGGGGCGGCACGTCAAACGCCCTTGTTTTCCTACGAAAAGACCTGCCGGCCAATGAGGATGAATGGCCCGGGATCTTTCTGCGCGCAATGGGTTCGCCGGACCCGAATGGCCGGCAACTGGACGGGATGGGCGGCGGCATTTCATCGCTCTCAAAGGTTTGCGTTGTCAGCCCTCCATCGCGTGACGATGCCGATATCGACTATAGTTTCTTTCAGATCGGCGTAACCGACGATCTTGTTGATACAAGTGGCAATTGCGGAAACATGTCATCTGCGATGGGCCCGTTTGCCTATGACGAAGGCATGACACCACGCGCAACCGGCGCCGAGGCGGTGGTCAGAATCCATAACACCAATACACGCAAGATCATCCGTTCCCGGTTTCCGGTCGAGGATGGTCTGGCACAGGTGGTCGGCGATCAGGTGATCGACGGCGTGTCAGGCTCAGGCGCACCAATCCGCCTGGAATTCCTTGAACCAGGGGGCGCGGGAACCGGCAAACTGTTACCTGCAGGAGGACAGGCACGAAGCACCCTTACGGTCGAGGGCGTCGGTGAAGTCACAGCCACGATGATCGACGCGGCAAATCCATGCGTTTTTATTTCGCCCGAAATACTTGGAAAGGACGGCACCGAACACCCCGAAGCCATTGAGGCTGACAAGGCAACCATGGAAAAGCTGGAAGCAATCCGCTGTCAGGCTTCAATTGCCATGGGCATCGCCAAAACTGTTGAAGAGGCAGGCCGGATCCCCAGCATTCCCAAAGTCGCCATGGTCTTTACGCCAAGGCCGACAGTGACGCTGTCCGGAACCACCATGGGCCCGGATGATTTTGATATTGGCGTTCGCATGGTCTCAATCGGCAAACCACACCGCGCGGTACCCCTGACCGGCGCGCTCTGTCTTGCGGTTGCGGTGCGTACCCCGGGCAGCCTGCCTGCCGAGCTTGCGCACGCAACCGATGGGGCCATTCGCGTTGGTCACCCTTCCGGTACGCTGGAGGTGGATGCCGAAGTGCAGCAAACGAAGGATGGGCCGAAAGCCACCCACGGCGCGGTATATCGCACCACCAGACGACTATTCGAAGGACAGGTGCTCATTCCCGCAAAAAGAACCTCGGCCTGATCATCCCGATCAACGGTCGAAAGGACTGTCCCTCGCCTTCGGCTTGCACCTGTTTCCCGGTGCAGGGTGCCTCTACGCAAAGTCGAAACGATTCAAATATGAAGACATAAAATGCCAACTGTCGAGTGTTGACAAAACATTCCCGCGTGCCATGATTGCGATAGGAAACAGGGGCATTCATGCGGCAATCGACAAAACTGAAGAAGCTGCTTTCACAAGAAAACATCATCATACCAGGTTCGTCGGATGAAGGGGGGTATGGACAAGCAGAAATGGACGCGCGTGGGAGGCGCGCTATCAGACCAGCCTGGCCTGATGGACCAGACAATAAAGGGAGGAAAAAATGAAATTCATGATCACAGGCCTTGCATTGGCCCTTGGTTTGGGCGCGGGCACTGCCCAGGCACAGGAAACCTATCCTGAACGGGGCGTCTCCTGGGTTATTCCGTTTGGTGCAGGCGGCGGAACGGATCAGCTGGCGCGCATGCTGGCGAAAGAGGCCGACCGTATCTTTGGGCAAACGGTTACAGTCGAAAATCGCGCCGGTGCAGGCGGTGTCACCGGTTGGGAATATGTGCTGGATCAGCCCGCCGATGGCTATACGATCTTCAATGCATCGCCGACCCCGATCATCACATTGGTAAGTGAGGAATCCCCGCCGATTCAACCCACCGATATCTCGATCCTTGGTTATCTGTCCGCCTATTCCTCATTGCTGATTGGTGATGCGGAAGAGTTCTCCGATTGGGATGCGTTCACCGCAGCGGCAGCCGACCGTGCGATCACCGTTGGTGGCACCAATTCCGTTTTGCTGGGGATTGCCAACCTGATGAGCCAGGTCGGGGTTGAAATAGTCTATATCCCCTATGGAAGTACCGGCGAGGCGGTGACCGATTATCTTGGCGGCCATGTCGACATGGTTGCTGTCACCGAATCCACGGCCGTCGGTATCGTTCCGGAAAACGGCCGCGTTGTGGTGAATTCATCCGGCCGGTCGCTTCTGCCCGATATCGAAGAGGCCCTGGGCGGCGATATCCTGTCAGCACCCGATCTGGATGCGAACGGTATTGCCTTCCCGCGTTGGGTTGGCGTGCATCCGGACACACCTGAGGAAGTTCAGGCAAGAATCGCCGAGCTGGTCAAAGAGGTCGCAAATGACGAGGCCGTTCGCGAAGCCTTCGCAGCAGCGGGATCACCGATCGACTATTCCGATCGGGCAGAAGCCTCGGCAGATTTTCCAAAAATGGTCGAACAGATGCGTTCAGCAGCCGCGCTGCTTGAATAGTTCGCAGCCGGGCATCCCCAACATGGGATGCCCGGGTCAATCCTTGCCGGGTGTAGGACATGACAAATCTTCCACGCAATAACCGTGCCGTGGGCGTGGTACTCTTCACCGCTTCGACGGCGCTTTTCATCTATCTGTGGCTGATGCCCTGGACGCATCGTGAGATGCGCGACGGGTTCATTCTGGGGTTCTTTCCGCTTCTCGGCGCAATCGCCCTGATGGTATGCGCGGCCGTGATGGTGTTCGATCCGCTGCGGCATGAGGTCCCGGAAGATCTGGAAACAACCCGCTGGTCCGATGTAGGCCTCGCCGCCATCATGTTGATCGGTATCGGATGCTACAGCATGTTGATGCGCGAATGGGGGTTCATTCTCGTGACGCCCGTTTTCCTGATCCTGTACATGTACTGGATGGGGATGCGTCCGCTTGTGTTGATCGTGTTTTACGGAATCGTGCTTCCGATCATCATCCAGATATTGTTTGGCATTCTGGGCGTATCGCTTCCGCAAGGGCCGCTTGCCGGATTGTTCTAGCACACGCGTTCTAGGGATAACGCTCCATGACAGATGCATTCAACGAGGCCCTGGGTCTTGTCTTCACGTTCCGGACGCTGCTTTGGCTGGCAATCGGTGTTGCCCTTGGGGTCGGGCTGGGCGCAATTCCGGGCCTGACAGCCTCAACCGGCATCGCCCTGGTGCTGCCTTTGGGATATACGCTGGACATCACCGCAAGCCTCGGCCTCCTGATCGGGCTTTACAAGGGGGCGGTGTTTGGCGGATCCATCTCTGCCATCAGCTTTGCAACACCCGGTTCGCCCGATAGCGCTGCAACGGTGTTCGATGGATATAAGCTGACCCGGCAGGGTAAGGGGCGCAAGGCAATCCTGACCGCGCTTTATGCATCTGTCACCGGCGATACCGCCAGCGATATTGTCGTCATTATTCTTGCGCCCTCTATCGCGCTGCTTGCGCTTCAATTCGGGCCAACCGAACGGCTCTGGCTGATGGTGCTGGCCATTGCATTGTTGGGGGCATTGAGCGGCCGACATCTGGCCAAGGGGCTTTTCAGTGCGGCAATCGGCCTGTTCCTGGGAACGATTGGATCGGATCCGGTCAGTAGCGTGGCGCGCAACACATTCGGGCAGGAATGGTTGCGTGATGGTATTCATCTTGTTCCCCTGGTCATCGGGCTGTTTGCGATGGCACAAATGCTCGAACAGGGGCTCGACCTTGTGAAGCGATCAAAAGTCGCGCAAGAGGCAACCACAAATCTGAAGGAAATGTTCAGCCGCAAGAGCGAAGGTCTGACATTTCGCGAATATCTCAGCTGCTGGCGCGAGATGGGAATTGGCATTGGCATCGGAACCTTCGTGGGCACACTTCCCGGGCTTGGTGCAACGGTGGCCGCTTTCCTTTCCTATGGCATAGCGAAAAGGTTATTTCCCGAACGGCGGATCGGTGAAGGCTCGATCCACGGTATCGCTGCTGCCGAGGCCGGTAACAACGCAACGGTGGGTCCAACCCTTGTCCCGCTTCTGGCCTTTGGCATCCCCGGCAGTTCAACCGCCGCACTTATTGGCGCCGCGCTGATGCTGCAGGGGATCACGCCATCACCACGCATGTTCGAGATGCATCCGCAGGTCATCTACGCGCTTTTCGTGATCCTGATCATCGGGAATATTTTCAACCTGGCCATCGGCAGGGCCTTTGCCTTCCTGTTTGCCCGGCTTGGTCAGGTTCCCGGTTCGATACTGGTGCCAGTGGTGATGGTGATGGCAGTGATCGGATCCTTCGCGGCGCGCAGTGACCCTTATGATGTACTCATCATGCTGGGCATTGCCTTCATGGGTTTCGGAATGCGCAAGGTGGGCATTCCCGAGGCGCCGCTGATCATTACCTTCCTTATCGCCCCGTTCCTGGAACAGAACATGCGTCGCGCGCTTTTGATCACCCGGGGGGAATGGAATGATGCCCTGTTCGGATCACCGGTTGCAATTGGTCTGGCAGGGACGGCCGCGTTAATCATGATCCTTACCCTGCGCGTCAATATTGGCGGCCGCATTGCGAAAGTGGGGCATGATGAACTGAAGGAAGATACCACGAAAAATTGATACGGGGTACGCAGGCACGGCAGAACCGGGGCATTCAGCCGGAATGCTCATCAAAATCGTCGAAACCATAACCAAAACGCGAAATATCCTCAGCACAGATTTTCGCAAGGCGCGCGGCGTTTTCATCATCGTAGTAACGGCGCCAGTCCCGATCACGTTCGGATGGGTTTGCCCGGGCAATCGGCGCCAGCGAAAAGCCCAGATGTGCCTCAAAGGGGGCTATGTCATGATCAAGATATTCCAGCCGGAGGCAAAGCGTTGCACGGTCCTGCCCGCCACGATCCCTGGTCCAGCTTGCGGCGGGGTGATGGGACAGGGCATTTTCCGTCAGGGGGTGGGCAAGAAAATCCCGGAAGGTCAGGTTTCGCGCCAGTTCCACCGCCGCATGGGCAAAGGATTGCGCACGCAGCCAGTGATAATAGCTTACTGCACGATCCCAGGGGTTGCGTACCAGCGTGAGGATGAAAAGCCGGTCTAGATCCCCAGTGGTGACAAGCCCGTCAAGATCGGCAAGGGTTGAATGTTTCCATAACCGTCCGGCAGTTTGCAGCCGCTTTTGCCGCCTTGCCCGGGCCCGCGCCTTGGGGGTATCCCCCACAAGGATATCGTCCTTCATCGCACGGGCCTCCAGCGCCAGTGCAAGCGCCGTCCCTCCGGTCTTGGGAATGTGAAGGAACAGATAATTGCGGCCACGAGAAAGGATCATGCCGGAAAATGCCCGCACAAAGGGATATCAAACCGGGTTGGGCAACGGACGACCATCGAAAAAGGCCTTGAGGTTATCCACCGCCATCAGGCCCATCGCTTCGCGTATTTCAAGTGCAGCGGTACCGAGGTGAGGAAGCAAGGTGACATTTTCCATCCTACGCAGGACGGCAGGAACCTGCGGTTCATGTTCGTAGACATCAAGCCCCGCCCCAGCAATTTTCCCGGCCTCCAATGCGGCGATCAACGCGGGTTCATCCACGATATCGCCACGGGCAATATTGATGAGGATCGCATGAGACTGCATCTGCGCAAGGGCCGCCCCGTCAATCAGGTGATGTGTGGCAGGATTGGCCGGAACCGCAAGAACAACAAAATCGGCAGTACCGAGCACGCCGGGCAGATCCAGCTGACGGGCAGGCAGGCCGGGGTCCGCCACCCGGGAACGATTGAAAAAGCAAACCTGCATATCGAAACCGAAATGCGCCCGTTTCGCGATCGCCTTGCCAATCCGTCCCATACCGATGATGCCAAGGCGCTTGCCCGTCAGATGGGTGCCCAGCATCTGCGTGGGATGCCAGCCTTCCCACCCCCCGGACCGAACCAGCCTTTCGCCTTCGCCCGCACGGCGGGCAGTCATCAGCATCAGCGTCATGGCGATATCGGCCGTGGCATCGGTAACAGCGCCGGGCGTGTTGGTTACCGCCACCCCCGCGGCCCTGGCCGCAGCCACATCGATATGGTTATAGCCCACCCCGAAATTGGCCAGAAGGCGACAACGCGGCGCATGAGCAGCCTCGAAGACCCGCGTCGAAAGCGGATCACCAAGCGTTGGCAGGATCGCATCATAACCATGAAGCGCCTCGACAAGCTGGTCTTCCGTCATCGGGGTCGTATCATCCCGCAGGGTCAGGGAAAAACGGGTCATGGCCTCGGTCACGACCTTTTCGGGCATCGGGCGGGTGATCAGGACTTCAGGGATCAAAACAGGCGTCCTCCTTCGGGAACCTCATGGCCGGGACCGATCAGGACAACCTCCCCATCCGCATCCGGGACACCCAGAACCAGTGCCTCGGACATGAATTTACCAATCTGGCGGGGTGGAAAATTGACAACGCCCAGAACCTGCCGCCCGATCAACGCCTCCGGTTCATAATGCCGGGTGATCTGGGCGGAGGATTTTCTGATACCGATATCGCCTCCGTAATCGACCCAAAGCTTGATCGCGGGTTTTCGCGCCTCGGGAAATGGCTCAGCACGGGTAACACGACCCACACGGATATCGACCCTGGCAAAATCCTCATATGCAATCATTGCCCCAGCTCCTTTCCTCGTTTTGTCGCTGCCGCAACCGTGCGGCGCATCAGGGGGGGCAGCCCGGTATCGCCATCCATCAGGATCCCCAGCCCCGCTGCGGTCGTACCGCCCGGGGAGGTTACATTGATGCGAAGCTGTGCTGCCGTCTCACCGGAACGATAGGCCAGTTCCCCCGCACCACAAACCGTTGCCCTAGCCAGGCGCATTGCCAGATCGGGGGCGAGGCCCTGCGCCTCCCCGGCAGCGGCCATCGCCTCGATCATGTGGAAAACATAGGCGGGGCCGGACCCCGAAAGCCCCGTCACCGCATCTATCTGATCTTCACTTTCCAGCCGGACAACCTCCCCCACCGCGGTCAGCAATGTTTCGGCAAGGGCCAGATGGGCCTCTTTGGCCTGCGCGTTCCCGATGATTGCGGTGATGCCGCGCGCCACTGCCGCAGGTGTATTGGGCATGGCGCGAATGATGGGGGTGGTCACACCGAAAGTGGTTTCATATCGCGCAATGGTCGTGCCGGCCGCAATCGACAGAAACAGCGTCTGGCCCTGCCCCAGGGGTTTGAGCGCGGGCAGAGCCTCCGCCATCATCTGCGGCTTAACCGCAATGAACTCCTCGGCAGGTGTTTTTGTCAGGGGCCTGTTCAGACGAATACCCTGTGCCTCCAGCCAGTCGGAAGGATGCGGCTCCAGCACTGTCACCGAGTTACGGCCCAGGCCCTGCGCAAGCCAGCCCTGCAGCATGGCCGAGCCCATCTTGCCACAGCCCAGCAACACCAGGCCCCTGTCATTCACATCCTGCAGATCCATCCAGCTTCCCCTGTCAAAGCCTGTTGCACGTCCTGTCGGCCACCTGAAGGCCAAAGACCATTCGTGCGGCGCAGATTTCAGGGATGCAGGTTAGGCGCGACCATAGGCCTCTGCAATGGCCACCTTCATCGCCTCATCGGGGGAATGTTCCCCCCATGTAGCCAGTTGGAACGCGGGGTAGAAACGTTCCGCCGCCATCACGGCACTCGAAATCAACCGGTCAATCTGCTCCGGTCCCGCCACCTGCCCTCCAGCCAGGCAAAGCCCATAGCGCCAGACCATGAGCTTCTGTTCGCCCCACCAGGTAAAGGCACCGGTCCAGACCATATCATTGCAGCGATTGAGAACGTCATGCAGTTCCGGCAGGCGCGTTTCGGGCGGTTCCATTTCAAAGGTGCAGATCAGTCGCAAGGTCTCATCCTGCTCTGACCAAGCCAGGGTCAGTGAATAGGTCCGCCACTGCCCTTCAACCGCCATGGCAATCTGGTCATTGCCGACGCGATCGAATTCCCATGCGTGATGTTCCGCCAGGGTTTCAACAATATCGATAGGGTGGAGATCTTCGGAAATATAAGTCTCTGAAAACGCCATCGCCATACCCCATCTGCCCCCTGTCAGGACCGGTTCCCCTTTCAAGGATCAGCGTCTAAATTTTGCGTGACCCCAAGATATCGTGGTCCTTACTAAATACAGTGGGGCAGGAGGGGAAGCCTGTAAAGCAATTTCTTAACAAAAGAACTGTGGAAAACTCTTGCAAGCTGTGGTTTGACATCAAAGTTGGCAGTGTTTGACACCAGAGTTGGCAGCAACACGTTTTTCTCTTTTAAGGTGTATGGCTGTTTTAAACCGGGTTCTGGCTGCGGTCGTTAAAACCCGGATTTAAGCCGCCGTAAAGACGGGCTCAATCAGGAAACATCGCCTCCCAGCTTCCAGCTATCCGCATTGATCGCCGCAATGGACCCCAGCGCATTGACGCTGATCTCCTTGCGCAGGGTCCGGGTTCCGCCCGTGGTCAGATAGCAGCGGATGTATTCGAACTCCCAATCCGGGCGCATCGCCTGGGCGCCACCGGATGAAGAACAGAATACGATGGCCCGGTTGCTCTGGGC
>JBKEDF010000084.1:0-60987 GCA_047975325.1 Pseudorhodobacter sp.
CTGACATATTTTACCGCCGCGGCCGGAAGCTCCGCCCAGGACCGCGCGCCTTCGGTGCTTTCGGCCCATCCTTCCATCTCTTCATAAACGGGTTTGCAGCGCGCCTGTGCATCGGCGGCCGTAGGCAGGTGATCAATGATTTCCCCATCCAGATCATAGCCGGTACAGATTTTCAGCACGTCGAACCCGTCCAGAACATCAAGCTTGGTCAGTGCAATCCCCGTCACGCCCGAAGTCGCACAGGTCTGCCGCACAAGGACCGCATCAAACCAGCCACAGCGGCGCTTACGCCCCGTCACCGTTCCAAATTCATGGCCACGTTCGCCCAGCCTTTGCCCATCGGCATCATCCAGTTCCGCCGGGAACGGGCCTTCACCCACCCGGGTGGTATAGGCTTTCACGATCCCCAGCACGAAATCGATAGCCGTCGGTCCAAGGCCGACCCCCGTGGCCGCCTGCCCCGCCAGCGTGTTGGAGGAGGTCACAAAAGGGTAGGTTCCGAAATCAACATCCAGAAGCGCCCCCTGCGCCCCTTCGAAAAGGATCCGCTTGCCCGAACGGCGCGCTTCGGTGAGGATCTTCCAGACCGGTGCAGCAAAGGGCAGGATCTGCGCGGCAATCTGCTGCAGGGATGCAAGAAGGTCCGCGCGATCCACGGGATCCATCCCCAATCCCTTGCGCAATGCATCGTGATGGGCCAGAAGCCGTTCCACGCGCGTCTCCAATGTCGCGCGATCGGCCAGATCCGCAACCCTGACGGCGCGGCGTCCGACCTTGTCTTCATAGGCAGGGCCAATGCCCCGGCCCGTGGTCCCGATCCTGGCCACTCCGACCGCCCCTTCCCGGGCACGGTCCAGTTCACCATGCAGCGGCAGGATCAGGGATGTATTTTCCGCAATCATCAGATTTTCGGATGTGATGGTCACGCCCTGACCGCGAAGCTTGTCGATTTCCCCCACCAGATGCCAGGGATCAAGCACAACACCATTGCCGATAACCGAAAGCTTGCCGCCCCGCACAATACCCGAGGGTAAAAGCGACAGTTTGTAGACATTTTCGCCGATAACCAGCGTGTGACCGGCATTATGGCCACCCTGAAAACGCGCAATGACATCCGCGCGTTCCGAAAGCCAGTCAACGATCTTGCCTTTTCCTTCGTCGCCCCATTGTGCACCCACGACAACCACATTGGCCATTGCCCGTTCCCCTTTGGCAGGATGAAAACCGTCTGTGCTATACAGGGTCGCGCAACCGCGTGAAACCCCGGAATTCCGCAACATGCCGGACGCCGGTCAGGAGAATCCGATACGCGACACCAAAAAGCGCCATTTTCAGATAACGATCCCACCCACAAGAACAGGAAAGAGGCATATTCGGGGCCGGTGGCGGCGTTCGGATCCCCCCTTGGGGCTTGCCCCCGCGCGCGCAAGCGCCTAGATAGCGGCAAATCCGATCTGAAAGCCTCGCCGCAATGGAAAATGTTGTTCTTGCCGTTCATCTGGTCCTCGCCCTCTGCCTGATCGGGGTGGTGCTGCTTCAGCGTTCCGAAGGGGGCGGGCTGGGAATTGGCGGCGGTGGCGGGGCTATGTCCGCAAGGGGTGCGGCAACGGCACTGACAAAACTTACCTGGGCGCTGGCAATTGCCTTCATCGCGACTTCTTTGACGCTGACCATCCTTGCCGCGCAAAGAACCAGTTCCAGCTCGGTCATGGATCAGTTCGGTGGCACCGTACCGGTTTCACAGCCCGAAACCTCCCCGACAGCCCCGACGGGCAACGATCTGCTGCCGCCACCGCGTGCGAATGAGGCCCTTCCCCCGCCCCGGGTGGATGAACCCGCCCCCGCACCAGCGGAAAATTAAGACCGGGTACCTACAATCTGTTGCGGGCACGACAGTTTTTCAAACAGCATCTAGCGGCAGAGTTGCGATCCCTGCCGTTTTCAATTAAGGCTCGTGTCCCGTGGTGATGCGATTCTGGCCGTTCGAATCGCGTTATATCTGAACTACGGGAGGCCCGATGGCACGCTATATTTTCATTACCGGCGGGGTTGTTTCCTCCCTTGGCAAGGGCCTGGCCTCGGCGGCCCTGGGGGCGCTGTTGCAGGCACGCGGTTATTCGGTGCGGCTACGCAAACTCGACCCCTATCTCAATGTCGATCCAGGGACGATGTCACCCTTCGAACATGGTGAGGTTTTCGTAACCGATGACGGTGCCGAAACCGATCTGGACCTGGGTCATTACGAACGTTTCACCGGCGTTCCCGCCCGCAAGACCGATTCCATTTCCTCAGGACGCATCTATACCAATGTCCTGGAAAAAGAACGTCGGGGCGATTACCTGGGCAAGACGATCCAAGTCGTTCCGCATGTAACGAATGAGATCAAGGATTTCCTTCGTATCGGCGATGAAGAGGTCGATTTCATGCTCTGCGAAATCGGCGGCACGGTTGGCGATATCGAAGGGTTGCCCTTTTTCGAAGCTATCCGCCAATTCATCCATGAACGCCCGCGCGGCCAGTGCATCCTGATGCATCTGACACTGCTGCCCTATCTGGCAGCCAGCGGGGAGCTCAAGACCAAGCCAACCCAGCATTCAGTCAAGGAATTGCAATCCATCGGACTGGCCCCGGATGTGCTGGTCTGCCGTTCCGAACATCCTATTCCGGAACGGGAACGCGAAAAGATCGCACTTTTCTGCAATGTCCGCACGGATGCGGTGATCCCCGCCTATGATCTGAAAACCATTTACGAGGCGCCACTGGCCTATCACCAGGAGGGGCTGGATCAGGCAGTTCTGGATGCTTTCGGGATTGCGCCTGCGCCGAAGCCCAATCTTGACCGCTGGACCGATGTGATGGATCGGATGGAAAACGCCGAAGGCGACGTGCGTGTGGCCATTGTCGGCAAATATACCCAGCTTGAGGATGCCTATAAATCCATTGCCGAGGCCCTGACCCATGGCGGCATGGCCAATCGTACCCGGGTAAGGGCAGAATGGATCGATTCCGAAATCTTCGAAAATGAGGATCCCACCCCGCATCTGCAACGCTTTCACGCAATCCTGGTTCCCGGCGGCTTTGGCGAACGGGGAACCGAAGGCAAGATCCGCGCGGTGGAATTTGCCCGCAGCCGGGGCGTCCCCTATCTGGGTATCTGCCTGGGCATGCAGATGGCGGTGATCGAATCCGCGCGTAACCTTGCCGGGATGAATGACGCGGGATCCGAGGAGTTTGACCATGAGAAGGGCGAAAAACGTTTCACCCCGGTCATCTACCACCTGAAGGAATGGGTGCAGGGCAATCATGTGGTCGAACGCAAACCCGGCGACGACAAGGGCGGTACGATGCGCCTGGGGGCCTATACCGCCACGCTGAAGCCCGGCTCAAGGGTGGCTGATCTTTATGGCGCAACGGAGATCGAGGAACGCCATCGCCATCGTTACGAGGTGGATATCAGCTATCGGGAAAAGCTGGAAACCTGCGGCCTTGTCTTTTCGGGTATGAGCCCCGATGGCAAGCTGCCGGAAATCGTGGAATTCAAGGGCCATCCCTGGTTCATCGGCGTGCAGTTCCACCCAGAACTGAAATCGAAACCCTTTGCCCCCCACCCTCTTTTTGCCGATTTCATCCGCGCGGCAAAGGAGGCGAGCCGCCTCGTCTGACAACCGCCAAAGGATCCGCGCCTGTGCCTGTGTCCTCGCCTGTTATCCGGTATGAAACAGGGATTGGAAAAGCCGTGGATCCATGCTTTCCGCCGCAAAGCTGGGGCCTTCGGTCAAAACGCTTACGGCATCATGGCTGTGCAGGCTTTCCTGATGGCTCGCCAGAACCCGGAAATCCCCGATCCGCGGATCGGCGCGCAAAACCGCGCAGAAGGACCGTGCCGCATCCTCGACAAAGATCGGGTTGGCGGCATTGAGTTCGGCAAAGGCCTGTTCATCCTCCCGCTTTACCATGACCTGCGTTTCGGTTGGCACCGCCCGGCGCGCAAGTTCGATCAGATCCTCGAACCAAAGGCAATCCGGCCCGACGAGTTCCACCGAAAGCCGTGCCACCGAACGTTGCGAATGCGGCGTTGCCAACTGGCCGCGCGCCTGACGGGCATGTTCGGAAAGTTCCAGCGAACAGGGACAGGTTGACGAATAGACGAAATCAAGATGCAGGAAGCGCCTGCGCCGCCCTTCGTGATCCGCCAGTTCCAGTGCAAGGTCGTAATATTGCCAGCCCGACAGCCCCGAACGCAGGCTTTCCACCCGCATCGGGAAGGAAAACCTCATCTGGATCCGCGCATCGAAGGCATCCAGATCACGCCGGTAATCCTCCAGCGCGCGTTCGACCACCTCAAGGCTGAAAGCCTTATCTGCATGGGCATAGAAGGACCGCATGATGCGGCTCATGTTGATGCCCTTCTTGTTGGCCTCCAGGCTGACCGTCCCGGTAACCGACGTTTCCAGAACCACCTCGCCCCCTTCGCGGCGACGGTAACGAAGCGGCAGACGGAAGTTGGAAATTCCGACATGCTGGATCACCGCCTTTTCCCCCACGATCAGGCTGGCAGGGCCATTTTGCAGATCCGGCATGGAGGCACGATAGGCCGCATCGGGACGAAACCCCGCGGGATATTCACGCGACAACGCGGGCTGCGCTGCACGAAGCACCGCCAGATCCGCCTCATCCGCCCCTGTTGCCCATTTCCGCAGCACTTGCAGCGCCGCCTCGGCCTCTGCCCGTGTGGGGTTACGATCAATCACGGGGCCCTGTACCGTCATTGGGAATATCCTTTCGGTTCAGACCCCCGAAGGGGCCCTCAATGTCATCAGGAATGAGGAAGGTCTGTCCTTCCGCGCGCATTTGCCAAGATAGGCCTTTAACGGATCAATTGTAAGCCCCGGCAATCCTGGCCGGATCAGGCCGCCTCCAGTCCCGCCAGAAGATCGGCAATCAGGTCCTGCACATCTTCCAACCCGGCCGACAACCGGATCAGACCCGGCGTGATGCCAAGCTTTTCCTTCTGTTCATCGGGCAGGCGCTGATGCGTCGTCGTCGCGGGATGTGTCGCAATGGATTTCGCATCGCCCAGATTGTTGGAAATCTTCACTATCTCCAGCGCGTTCATGAAACGAAACGCCGCTTCCTTCCCTCCCGCAATATCGAAGGAAAGCATCGTTCCCCCCGATCCCATCTGTGCCATGGCAAGGTCGTGCTGGGGATGCGAGGCAAGGCCGGGATAGATCATCTTCGTGATCTTTTCATGGCTTTCCAGCGCCGTTGCAATCCGGCCGGCGGCGTCTGCCATCGCCCGGCAGCGCAGATCGAGCGTTGCCATGCCATTGAGCATGATCCAAGAGGTGAAGGGGCTCATGGCCGCACCGGTATGTTTCAGATAGGGCTCCGCAATCTTGCGTATGAAATCGCGCCTGCCGCAGATCACCCCGCCCAGGGCCCGGCCCTGACCGTCGATATGCTTGGTTGTCGAATAGACAACGATATCCGCCCCCTGTTCAACCGCCCGCGAATAAATCGGGGTGGCAAAGACATTGTCCACCACCACCATCGCCCCGGCACGATGCGCAATTTCACAAACGGATTTGATATCAACAAGTTCCAGCGTGGGGTTCGACATGGATTCGAAAAACACGGCCTTGGTATCCGGCCGGATCGCCGCCTCCCATTGGGCCAGATCGGCCCCATCGACGAAACTGACCTCCACACCATAACGGGTCAGGATTTCCTCAAGGATATAAAGACAGGAGCCGAAAAGCGCGCGCGAGGAGACAACATGATCCCCCGCCCTGAGCAGCGAAGCAAGCGCCCCGTTGACCGCCGCCATGCCGGAGGCGGTCGCAAAGGCATCCTCGGTTCCTTCCAGCGCGGCAATGCGTTCCTCGAACATCCGCGTGGTCGGATTGCCGTAGCGGGCATAGATGAATTCATCCTGTTCCGCCTTGATGAACCGCGCCTCGGCCTGTTCGGCGGTGTCATAGGCAAAACCCTGAGTCAGGAAGATCGCTTCGGCCATCTCCCCATATTGGCTGCGGCGGCTGCCCTCATGCACCAGTTGCGTGCGTGTTTTCCAGTTCTTTGACATTCAAGGGCCCTCGCATATCCAGACTTTCGGAACCGGCAAGGCTACGGGAAAACCCGTCACCTCTTTAGCGGTAAGTTTCACGTGGCCCGCAATCCGGCAACAAATCACCACGAAAAAGGCGATACGCCTCCGGGCGTGAAAGGTCAATGTCCCGAAGCCACCTGTGCCCCCAAAGGAGGATGCGGCAGGGTCAGCCTTCGTCTTCGGGTGCATCCCCATAGCGCGACATCAACCTGCCTTGCGACATGAAGAAGATGAACAGCGCCGCAGTCAGGCCGAAGGTCTTGAAATTCACCCAGGCTTCGGTGGAAAAGCCGCGCCAGACAATTTCGTTGAAAACGGCGAGTGCGGCGAAGAAGAGCGCCAGCCGTTTGGTCAGGATCATCCAGCCTTCCTGCCGCATCGGCAGCGCCTCTCCCATGACCGCCTGCAGCCACGATTCGCCCCGTATCAGGCCAATCCCCAGGAAAACCGCAAATAGCGCATAGATGATGGTGGGCTTCATCTTGAAGAACCGTTCATCATTGAGCCAGACCGAAAGCCCACCGAAAACCGTGACCAGAACGACTGTGGCAACCTGCATGCGCGACAGTTTTCCCGTTAGCCACCAGAGAATCCCCGTTGTAAGGATCATCAGCGGGATGAAACCCGCCGTGACAACGATAAATCCGTCATATTCCGTACCCCCGATAAGGAAGACGTCATCCTTCAGCATCACATAGCCGATGAAGAAGGCCGCGACCGGCCCCAGCTCCAGGAACATCTTGAGCCCGGTTCCGATTGATTTTTCTTCCGCCATCATATTCCTGCCATCTGAACAATCACCGCCATCAATTCCCGTTATGATCTCGCCACCTTTCCCGGCGTGACCGGCAAACCGGCCCGGACGGCGGCGGGCACGCCCCGCCCCAATAAAGGCGCAAGAAGAGCCCGGGACAAGACCCCCGGATAGCTTTGTCATCGCCTCGGGGCAATCCGATATGCTATGCCCCGCGTTTCCGACAGAAACCAGATTGCCCCGTCGGGGGCCTCGACAATATCACGAACACGGGCCGTTTCCTCACTTTGGATCCGTTCTTCGCTATAACCATCTCCCGGGTCGATCCGCGAAATGAAGTCGGAATTGAGACTGCCGGTAAAGAAATTACCTTTCCAATCAGGAAACATGCGGCCGGAATGGACAACAAGCCCCGAAGGCGCGATGGACGGGTCCCAGTAAAGGACAGGCTGTTCCATCCCTTCCTTGCGCTGGCCTTCCCCAATACGACTGCCGTCATAGTTCATGCCATAGGAAATCACCGGCCAGCCATAATTTTGTCCGCGCTGAATGCGGTTCAACTCATCGCCTCCGCGTGCGCCATGTTCCACGACCCAGAGGTTGCCCTCAAGATCCAACGCAGCCCCCTGAATGTTGCGATGACCCAGGGAATAGAGGCCGGGCACAGCGCCCGCATCATCCGTCAGGACCATGCCATCGGGGCCAAAGGCCAGAACCTTGCCTTCGGCGCGGGCCGGATCCTGGGCCGGACTGCCCTGCCCCCTGTCTCCGGTCGTCAGAAAGACCGTACCATCGACCCCCTCCACCAAGCGGGAACCAAAATGCCGCCCACCCCCCGCCGCCATGGGAGGATGCACCATGCGGAACCCTTCAAGCCGGGTGCCATCCGCCGAAAGCTGCCCATATCCCGCTGCAGTTCCGGCACCGCGCCTAGCAGCGGCAGCAAAACTGAGCCAGACCCGGCGGCTTTCTGTAAAATTCCGGGGGATCATCACATCCAGCAGACCGCCCTGCCCCTGCACATGGATTTCGGGCAGGCCGGATACCTCTATCGGGGTTGCCCCAGGCTGCACAAAAAACAGAAGCCTCCCCGCCTTTTCCGTCACCAGGACCCCCCCGTCGGGAAGAAAGCCAATGGCCCAGGGGGAACGCAGCCCCTCCACCATCGGGGTGATGGAAAGATCCTGCGCACGCAGCGGCGCATTCAGCAGCAACAACACTGCAAATGTCAAAATGGCCCGAACCGGC
Source organism: Pseudorhodobacter sp. (assembly GCA_047975325.1). Lineage (GTDB taxonomy): Bacteria > Pseudomonadota > Alphaproteobacteria > Rhodobacterales > Rhodobacteraceae > JBKEDF01. The sequence goes on from JBKEDF010000084.1 coordinate 8,115, forward strand.
ATGGCGGGTCCCTTCCATGGATTATGGCGGAGCGCGGATGCGTTCCTATCCTGACTTCAACTCAAGGTAACAGACTATAGACGTGTCACATCACCATGCACCGTCACATTACGGTGTAAGACCGGACCCTACGGCAATGTTTCGCCGCTTTCCTTTTCAAAATCCCGCGTCTAACCTGATGGCAGGGTCTTTGGTCCATTATGGGAGTTACCAATGAAAAAACTGCTCGCAGCCACTACCGCCGCCGCGCTTTGTGCCGGGGGTGTTTCGGCTCAGGATGTCAAGATCGGGGTCATCCTCGGCTATACCGGACCGCTGGAATCGATCACCCCCACCATGGCCGATGGTGCGGAACTGGCAATGAAGGAAGCCAATGATTCCGGCAAGTTCCTGGAAGGCATGACCATCGTGTCGGTCCGGGCCGATTCCACCTGCGTTGACGCCACCGCCGCCACGGCAGCGGCAGAAAGGCTGATCACCTCTGATGGGATCAAGGCGATCATGGGCGCGGATTGTTCCGGTGTCACGGGGGCAATCCTGCAAAACGTCGCCCGCCCGAACGGAATGGGGATGATTTCCCCTGCGGCGACCTCCCCCGCGCTCAGCGATGCGGAAGATGACGGGCTGTTTTTCCGCACGGCCCCCTCGGATGCGCGTCAGGGCGCCATCATGGCCGATATTCTTAATGAACGCGGTGTCAAAAGCGTGGCGCTGACCTATACCAATAACGATTATGGCAAGGGGCTTGCGGATAGCTTCCAGGCCGCATTCGAGGCAAGTGGTGGTGAAGTCACGCTTTCGGCAGCGCATGAAGATAACAAGGCAGATTATTCCGCCGAGGTCGGTGCGCTGGCCGCTGCAGGCGGTGAGGTTCTGGTCGTCGCGGGCTATACCGACAAGGGCGGCAAGGGCATCATCCAGGGATCGCTTGATGCCGGCGCCTTTGACCGTTTCATGCTGCCGGACGGCATGGTAAGCCAGCAACTTGTCGATGACATCGGTGAAGGGCTGACCGGATCCTTCGGGCAATATCCCGGTTCCGACAGCCAGGGCGCGGAAATCTTTCAGGAACTGGCAACGGCAGCCGGTTTTGACGGAACCTCGACCTTCGCCCCAGAAAGCTACGACTCGGCCGCGCTGATCATCCTGTCAATGGCAGCCGCACAATCCGTCGAAAGCAAGGACTGGACCGGCAAGGTGATGGACCTTGCCAATGCACCTGGCGAACAGATCCTGCCCGGCGAACTTGGCAAGGCGCTTGACCTGATCGCGGCGGGTGAGGATATCGACTATGTCGGCGCAACCGCAGTGGAACTGATCGATGGCGGGGAAAGCGCGGGCAATTACCGTGAAATCGAAATCGAGAACGGTGAGATCAAAACGCTCCGTTTCCGTTGATCATTGCCCATTGTTGTCAGTACGGACAGGATATTTCCTGGAAACCCCATATGGGCCATGCAGGACATTGGTATCATCGGGATGTGCTAGGGCAACCTTCACGTTAAACTAGAAAACCGGACGGTCCGGGAACTTCGAAAACCCGGGCCGTCACCAAAATAAAAATCCGCGGCCGGGTCCCTTCCGGGCATCAAGGATCAGCGGAATCGGGAGAAACTGGAATGATCGCGGTTGACGCGCTTCATAGACATTTTGGCGGCTTTCATGCCGTGGATGGCGCCTCACTGGAAATTGCGGAACGATCGATCACCGGGCTTATCGGCCCAAATGGTGCCGGAAAGACCACGCTTTTCAATGTTATCGCCGGAAGGCTCAAACCTACCAGCGGACGGGTTCTGATGGCAGGGGAAGATATTACCGGGCTTTCTCCGCATGTGCTTTTTCACAAGGGCCTGCTGCGCACCTTCCAGATTGCACATGAATTCGGATCGATGAGCTGCCTGGAAAATCTCATGACGGTGCCCGGCGCACAGATGGGTGAAACGCTTTGGAATGCCTGGTTCCGGCGCGGCGCAGTCCGGGCCGAAGAGGTGCGGCTGCGCGAAAAGGCAATGGAAGTGCTGCAATTCCTGACCATCGAACATCTGGCGGATCAGAAGGCAAGCCAGATTTCCGGCGGGCAGAAGAAGCTTCTGGAACTGGGCCGGACAATGATGGTGGAGGCCCGGATCGTGTTTCTGGATGAGGTCGGCGCCGGGGTAAACCGGACGCTTCTGAACACGATCGGCGATGCCATTTTGCGGCTGAACGAAGAACGCGGCTATACCTTCTGCGTGATCGAACATGACATGGATTTCATCGCACGGCTCTGCAATCCGGTCATCGTGATGGCCGAAGGCAAGGTTCTAGCCCAGGGCACGGTGGATCAGGTGAAGAACGATGAAAGGGTGATCGAGGCCTATCTGGGCACGGGGCTGAAAAACAAGACGATGAAAGAGGCCGCCCATGTCTGAACCCTTCTTGATCGGTGAGGGCATGACGGGGGGGTATGGCGGCGCGGATATCCTGCATGATTGCACGATCGCCGTGGAAAAGGGCGAAATCGCGGTAATCGTCGGGCCGAACGGGGCGGGAAAATCCACCGCAATGCGGGCCGTTTTCGGCATGCTGGATCTGCGCTCCGGCAAAGTACGGCTGGGGGGCGAAGACATCACCGCACTAAGCCCGCAGGATCGGGTGCAAAAGGGCATGGCCTTCGTTCCCCAGACCCAGAACATATTCACCTCCATGACGGTGGAGGAAAACCTTGAAATGGGGGCCTTCCTGCGCCGGGATGACATTTCGGGCACCATGGCACAGGTCTATGATCTCTTTCCCATCCTGAAGGACAAGCGATTTCAGGCCGCAGGGGAACTTTCGGGCGGACAACGCCAACAGGTCGCCGTGGGGCGCGCGCTGATGACCAGGCCCTCGGTTCTGATGCTGGACGAACCGACCGCAGGTGTTTCCCCCATTGTGATGGACGAACTTTTCGACCGGATCATCGAGGTGGCCCGCGCCGGAATTTCCATCCTGATGGTGGAACAGAATGCCCGACAGGCTCTGGAGATTGCCGATAAGGGCTATGTTCTGGTGCAGGGCGCAAACCGTTTTACCGATACCGGCAAGGCACTGATGGCGGATCCGGAAGTCCGGCGCAGTTTTCTGGGAGGCTAGGCCATGGATTTTCTCAATGCGCTGGTGGCCTTCCTCAATTTCGTTGCAATCCCTGCAACGGCCTATGGCGCGCAGCTGGCCCTGGGGGCCTTGGGTGTCACGCTGGTCTACGGGATCCTGCGGTTTTCCAATTTTGCCCATGGCGACACGATGGCCTTCGGCACCATGATTGCAATTCTGGTAACCTGGGGCATGCAGGCCGCAGGTATCGGCTTTGGCCCGTTGCCCACGGCACTTCTGGCCTTGCCCTTTGCAATCCTGGGGACCACGCTTTTTCTGCTTGCAACGGATCGCGTGGTTTACCGGTTTTACCGACAGACCAAGGCCCGGCCCTCGATCATGGTGATTGTCTCTCTCGGCGTGATGTTCGTGATGAACGGGCTGACACGTTTCATCATCGGGGTGGAGGATCAGAATTTCCTCGACGGCACGCGTTTCGTGATCTCGGCACGGGATTTCCGATCCTCCACCGGGTTGCAGGAAGGGCTTGCAATCCGCAGCACGCAGGTGGTCACACTGGTCGTGGCCGTCATTGCAGTCGGGTTGCTTTTCTGGTTCCTGAATCGCACGCGTACCGGTAAATCCATGCGCGCCTATTCCGATAATGAGGATCTGGCCCTGTTGTCGGGGATCAACCCCGAAAGGGTCGTGCAAGTGACCTGGATCATCACGGCGGCGCTTGCCACCACGGCAGGGGTCCTTTACGGGCTCGACAAGAGCTTCAGCCCCTTCACCTATTTCCAGCTTCTCCTGCCCATCTTCGCCGCCGCCATCGTCGGTGGGTTGGGCAATCCGTTCGGGGCTATCGTCGGTGGTTTCATCATCGCCTTTTCGGAAGTGATGGTCACCTATGCCTGGAAAAAGGTGCTGGGCTATCTCCTGCCTGCAAACCTCGCCCCTGACGGGCTGATGCAGCTTCTTTCCACGGATTACAAATTCGCGGTGAGCTTCTCGATCCTGATCATCGTGTTGCTCTTCATGCCCACGGGCCTGTTCAAGGGGAAATCAGTATGAACCGGAGGGAGATTGGCCTTTTCGTCTGCGTTGCCATCCTGTTTCTGGCAACCGGTTTCCTGCAAAGCTGGAACCTGACTCTGTCAATCCTGCAGATGGCCCTTGTTTCCGCGATCATGGCACTGGGTGTGAATATCCAATGGGGCTATGCGGGGCTTTTCAATGTCGGCGTGATGGGTTTTGCCGCACTTGGCGGGTTGGCGGTGGTGCTGACCTCTTCCCCCCCGGTACCCGAGGCATGGCGGGCCGGCGGGCCGGGGATCCTGCTTGCACTGGCCATGGGGGCCATCACTGTCGCCGCAGCGGTACAGGTCTATACCCGGATGGTCAGGGGGATGGTGCGGGGCTTTCTGGTGCTGGTGCTGCTGATCGGCGGGTTTTTCCTTTATCGGGCGCTTCTTGATCCCAATGTCGCGGCGGTGGAGGCGGTCAATCCTTCCGCCACCGGCAATCTTGGCGGTTTGGGCCTGCCGGTGCTGCTGGCCTGGCCGGCAGGCGGGCTTCTGGCCGCAGCCGCAGCCTGGGCCATCGGCAAGACCGCCCTGGGGCTGCGTTCCGATTACCTGGCAATCGCCACGCTGGGCATTGCCGAGATCATCATCGCAGTGATGAAGAACGAGGACTGGCTGGCACGGGGGGTCAAGAATGTCATCGCCCTGCCCCGGCCCGTGCCCTATGAGGTCAACCTGCAACGCGACCCCTGGTTTCTGGATATTGCCAGCCGATGGGGTTTCAATCCGGTTACAGGTTCGTCGGTTCTGGTAAAACTAGCCTATTGCGGGTTGTTCCTGCTGGTGCTTCTGGCGGTGGTCTGGCTGTCGCAGATGGCACTCCGAAGCCCCTGGGGCCGCATGATGCGCGCCATCCGCGACAATGAAATCGCCGCCGAAGCAATGGGCAAGGATGTCACCCGGCGGCATTTGCAGGTCTTTATCCTTGGTTCCGCAGTGATCGGCATTGCCGGCGCGATGATGACGACTTTGGACAGCCAGCTGACCCCGGGAGGATACAGCCCGTTGCGCTTCACCTTCCTGATCTGGGTGATGGTGATTGTCGGGGGGTCAGGGAACAATGCCGGTGCCGTTCTGGGCGGCTTTCTGGTCTGGTGGCTCTGGGTCATGGTGGAACCCCTGGGTGGCCTGTTGATGGAAATGATCGCTTATGGTCTGCCACAGGGATCCTGGCTGAAGGCGCATCTTCTGGAATCGGCCGCCCATATGAGGCTGCTGACAATGGGGTTGATCCTGTTGCTGATCCTGCGCTTCAGCCCGCGTGGGCTGATCCCCGAAAAATAACGCCCGGCAACCGGCAGATCACGAATTTCGAATGCAAACCCCGATGCGTCAGTTGCCCTGCACGCCCGTGACACCGTTTTCTGCGCCGCGCTGCGCCTCGATCTTCCGCCATTCGGCAACATTGCGGTTATGTTCGTCCAGCGTCTGGGCAAAGGCATGCCCGCCCGTACCATCCGCCACGAAATACAGATAGGGCGTCTCATCCGGGTTCAGCGTGGCGGCAATGCTCTCACGTCCCGGATTGGCGATCGGTGTCGGGGGCAGGCCTTCGATCACATAGGTGTTCCACGGCGTTTCCCGGCGCAGCTCCGAACGGCGCAAACCCCGCCCCAACACTCCTTCGCCCTTGGTCACGCCATATATCACCGTCGGGTCGGTCTGAAGTTTCATCCCGCTTTTCAGCCGGTTGACGAAAACGCTCGCCACTTGTCCCCGTTCCTCGGGCACGCCGGTTTCCTTTTCCACGATCGAGGCCATGATCAGCGCCTCCTCGGGGGTTTCATAGGGAAGGCCTTCGGCACGACCCGCCCAGAGATCATTCAGGATCCGCGTCTGGCGTTCCTGCATCTGGGTGATCAATTCACCCCGATCCATCCCCCGCGCAATTTCATAGCTGTCCGGTGCCAGCGTTCCCTCACCCGGCCGTTCTTCCAGATTGCCTTCCAGAAAATCCGCACGTTTCAGACTTTCCATGACCTGCCAGCTTGTCACCCCTTCGGCCAGTGTCACCCGAAAGCGCAGATCCTGATCATCCGCCGCGTTCACATAGGCTTCGGGGGCGGCTTCATTCACCACGTCATAGGAAGCAATCTCAACATAGCGGTTTTCCTGGGGGTCCAGTTCCCGCAGCACGACCTGCGCCGCATTTACCCCGATCCGCAGATTGACCTCCCGCCCGCAGGTCGATTGCCCGCCGGCCGTCAGGATATCCAGTACCTGTTTCATGGTGGCATTTTCCGGCACCAGATAGCTGCCGAATTTCAGATCGCCCGCACGTTCGGAATATTCCGCACCGATACGAAAGATCCGGGCATCCGAAATAACGCCCTGCCCTTCCAGCGTGCGGCTGACCGAACTGAGCGAAGCACCACGTTCCACCTTGAAGCACACCGAATCCGCCAAGGGCCCGGCAGAGGTATATTCCTGCCGTCCCCAGGCCAGCAGCCCCGCCACAACGACGAGCAGTACGATGAACAATGTCAGCGCATTGGAGGCCAGGGAACGCCACATCAGCCGGTTACCTTGCCCAGTACCAGGCTCGCATTGGTTCCGCCAAAGCCAAAGGAGTTGGACAGGGCCACATCGATCCTGCGTTTCACCGCCTTGTTCGGGGCCAGGTCGAGTCTGGTCTCGATGGCGGGATCATCCAGGTTGATGGTGGGCGGGGCTACCTGATCGCGAATGGCCAGCATGCAGAAAATCGCCTCCACTGCACCGGCCGCGCCCAAAAGATGCCCGATGGATGATTTGGTGGACGACATCGTGGCCTGTGCCGCAGCTTCCCCCATCAGGCGTTCAACCGCGCCCAGTTCAATCGTATCGGCCATGGTCGAGGTCCCATGCGCATTGATGTAATCGACCTTGTCCGGGCTGATCCCCGCCCGCGCCAAGGCCATCTGCATGCACCGATAGGCGCCGTCGCCATCCTCGGACGGGGCGGTAATGTGATAAGCATCGCCCGACAGGCCATAACCCAGAACCTCGGCATAGATCTTCGCGCCGCGTGCCCTGGCATGTTCATATTCTTCCAGCACGACAATGCCCGCACCTTCGCCCATCACGAACCCATCGCGATCCGCATCATAAGGACGGGAGGCCTTGGTCGGGTCATCCCCGCGCTTGGTCGAAAGCGCCTTGCAGGCGTTGAAACCGGCAATGCCTATTTCCGAGATCGGGCTTTCCGCCCCGCCCGCAACCATCACATCGGCATCACCAAAGGCAATCAGCCGCGCCGCATCGCCAATGGCATGGGCCCCGGTCGAACAGGCCGTCACCACCGCGTGGTTTGGCCCCTTGAACCCGAACCGGATGGATACCTGCCCCGAGATCAGGTTGATCAGCGCCCCCGGAATGAAGAAGGGAGAGACGCGTTTTGCGCCCCGTTCCTTCAGCAACACCGCCGTATCGGCAATGGAACTCAGCCCGCCGATACCGGATCCGATCATGACACCGGTACGGCAACGATCATCTTCGCTTTCAGGGGCCCATCCGGAATCATCCACCGCCTGCACCGCTGCGGCCATCCCATAGAGGATGAAATCATCAACCTTGCGCCGTTCCTTGGCCGCCATCCAGTCATCGGGGTTGAAGCTGCCATCGCTGCCATCCCCCACCGGGATTTCGCAGGCATATTGCGTTACGACACCCGCCGGATCAAAGCGCGTGATCGGCCCCGCCCCCGACTCCCCCGCCAGCAGCCGTTTCCAGCTTTCCTCGACGCCGCAAGCCAGCGGAGTGACCAAGCCCAGACCTGTGACAACCACTCGACGCATGATGGGTCATCCCCTTGTTTTTGCCATTCCGCGCCGTGATACAAGCTCTGGGACTGCCGTGCAACAATCCCCGGAATGGCGGCGGGAAGCTGCGCGATAACCAGCGCGGTACCCGCCCGACAGGCCACGGCAGATGGACCGAGACCCCGGTGCTGTTTTGGTAACCCGGCAGGCAAAAGAAAAAGGCGCCCGGCCGGGCGCCCCTTCCGAAACTGGATCCGGTAAACGGATCAGCCGGCCGCCGTGATGAATTTCACCGCATCGCCAAAGGTCTGGATCGTTTCAGCAGCGTCATCAGGGATCTCGATGCCGAATTCTTCCTCGAACGCCATGACCAGTTCAACCGTATCAAGGCTGTCTGCCCCCAGATCATCGATGAAGGAGGCGTTATCGGTCACCTTTTCTTCCTCGACACCGAGATGTTCGACGACAATTTTCTTCACGCGATCTGCGATGTCGCTCATGTCACTTCCTCATATATGGAGGCCTCAGCCCCGGTCTTGAACGTCTTTTGCCCCGAAAGGCCGTTGTGCCCCGGCCTTCCGACCCGGCATCTTCCGCCGCGCCTATAGCAAGCGCTGCGCGACATGGCAAACGCTTTCGCGCATGGCGGGGGCAACCCGTCCGAAAGGCGGGCAGGATCAAATCATGGCCATGCCGCCATTCACATGCAATGTGGCGCCGGTAACATATCCGGCTTCGGGGCTGGAAAGATAAAGCACCGCCGACGCAATTTCCTCCGCATCGCCCATCCGACCCGCCGGGATCTGGGTCAGGATCTTGCCCTTCTGATCTTCATTCAGCTTTTCCGTCATCGCCGTGGCAATGAAACCCGGCGCCACGCAATTGATGGTGATTCCCCGGCTTGCCACCTCATAGGCGAGGCTTTTCGACATGCCCACCATTCCCGCCTTGGAGGCCGCGTAGTTGCCTTGCCCAGGATTGCCCGTCGCGCCAACCACGGAGGAGATATTGACGATCCGGCCCCATCGCGCCTTCATCATCCCCCGCAACACCCCCCGACAAAGCCGGAAGGTCGAGGTCAGGTTCACCTCCAGCACGGATTGCCATTCCTCATCCGACATCCGCATGAACAGATTGTCGCGTGTGATCCCGGCATTGTTGACCAGCACATCAACCGATCCCATGGCTGCCATCGCGGCCTTGGGCAGGGTCTCTACCGCCTCGGCATCGGAAAGATTGCAGGGCAGGACATGCGCGCGTTCCCCCAGTTCGGCTGCCAGGGCCTCCAGCGGCGCTTCGCGCGTTCCCGAAAGCCCCACGACCGCACCGGCACCATGAAGCGCCCGGGCTATCCCGGCTCCGATCCCGCCCGAAGCCCCTGTCACCAGCGCGGCTTTCCCGCTCAGATCAAACATATCCGTTCCTTCCAGATGGGTTTTATCCCGTCTCTAGCAGGGCAAGGGGCACAAGCAAAGAAGCGAAACCCGAACCGGCATCATTCGATACGTTCCGGGCCCGACAGGCATCCTATTCGGCCGCTACCGTTGCCCCGGGGATGTAGTTCAGGATGGGGGCAAGCCAGCGTTCGGTTTCCTCAAGGCTCATTCCCTTGCGTTTGGCATAATCTTCGACCTGGTCGCGTTCCACCTTGGCCACACCGAAATAATAGGAGTCCGGATGACCAATATAGAGGCCTGAAACAGAAGATCCGGGCCACATCGCCATGCTGTCAGTCAGTTCCACACCGGCATTTTCTTCTGCATTCAGCAGCCGGAACAGCGTCCGCTTCTCGGTATGGTCGGGCTGTGCCGGATAACCGGGTGCAGGCCGGATCCCGCGATAGGGTTCGGCAATCAGTTCCTGCGGGTCAAAAGTCTCCTCCGGCGCATAGCCCCAGAATTCGCGGCGTACCCGTTGATGCAGCATTTCCGCCATCGCCTCGGCAAAGCGATCCGAAAGCGCCTTGACCATGATTGCACCGTAATTGTCGTTTTCCCGCTCCAGCCGTTCCGCAATGGCGTGATCTTCGGGTCCGGCGGTCACGACGAAACCACCGACCCAATCGGGCACCCCATCGGGTGCCACGAAATCGGCCAGCGCCATATTGGGTCGCCCCGCCCGTTTGGAATGTTGTTGCCGCAGGGTATGGAGCCGGGCCAGCTCCTGCCCCCGGTCCGGTCCCGTGAAAAGACGAATGTCATCCCCGACCGTATTGGCGGGCCAGAACCCAAGGGCCGCGCGCGGCGCGAACCATTTCTCATCGATGATCCGCTTCAACATGGCCTGCGCATCGGCAAAAAGCGCGCGCGCAGCCTCACCCTGCCGTTCATCCTTCAGAATTCGCGGGTAGACGCCTTTCAGCTCCCAGGTCTGGAAAAACGGGGTCCAGTCGATGAAACGGGCAATTTCCGCAAGATCCCAATCCGCAATTTCCCGCGCGCCAGTGAAGTGCGGCGCCGGCACCTCATAGCCATTCCAGTCGATCTTCATCGCATTGGCGCGGGCCTGCGCCAGAGGCAGGCGGGTCTTTGCCGCTTCGGTGCGATGGTGACGTTCGGCCACCTTATCATATTCAGCCTGAATTTCAGCAACATAGCCAGGTTTGTTGGCAGGATTCAAAAGCTGGCTGACCACCCCCACGGCACGGCTGGCATCGGTAACGTAAATCGCCTGCCCAAGATTATATCGTGGCGCGATCTTGACGGCCGTATGGACCTTGGATGTCGTGGCGCCACCGATCAGCAACGGAATCTCAAAGCCTTCACGTTCCATTTCCGAGGCCAGATGCACCATTTCATCCAGGGACGGCGTGATCAGCCCCGAAAGCCCGATCACATCGACCTTTTCCTCCTTCGCCACCTGAAGGATCTTCTGCGGCGGCACCATCACACCCAGATCAATGATTTCATAGTTGTTGCAGGCCAGGACGACACCCACGATATTCTTGCCGATATCGTGGACATCACCCTTGACCGTGGCCATCAGGATCTTGCCCGCAGCTTCCTGCTTGCCATCCTTTTCCGCTTCCATATAGGGCAGCAGGATCGCCACGGCCTGTTTCATGACCCGTGCCGACTTGACCACCTGCGGCAGGAACATCTTGCCCGCCCCGAAAAGATCACCCACCACATTCATCCCCGCCATCAGCGGGCCTTCGATCACATGCAGCGGGCGTTCCGCAGCCTGTCGGGCCTCTTCGGTATCGGTTTCGATAAATTCGGTAATGCCGTTGACCAGCGCGTGTTCCAGCCGCTTTTCCACGGGCCAGTCGCGCCAGGCCAGATCACGGATCTTTTCCTCTTTCGGACCGCCCCTGAACCGTTCGGCAATTTCCAGCATCCGTTCGGTGGCTTCCGGATTGCGGTTCAGCACCACATCTTCACAGGCTTCGCGCAAATCCGGGTCGATCTGGTCATAGACGGCCAATTGGCCCGCATTGACGATCCCCATATCCATCCCAGCCTTGATGGCATGGTACAGAAAGACCGCATGCATCGCTTCACGCACCGGTTCATTGCCACGGAAGGAAAAGGACAGGTTCGACACCCCGCCCGAGACATGGGCATGGGGCAGGTTGGCGCGGACCCAGGCCGTAGCCTCAATGAAATCAACGCCGTAATTGTTATGTTCCTCAATCCCCGTCGCGATGGCAAAGACGTTGGGATCAAAGATGATATCTTCGGGCGGGAAACCGACATCTTCAGTCAGGACCCTGTAGGCGCGGGCGCAAATCTCGGTCTTGCGCTGGAACGTATCGGCCTGGCCTTCCTCATCGAAGGCCATGACGACAACCGCCGCACCATAGGCCAGACACAGCCCCGCCTGATGCCGAAACGCCTCCTCCCCCTCTTTCAGGCTGATGGAATTCACCACCGCCTTGCCCTGCACGCATTTGAGCCCGGCCTCGATCACCTCCCATTTGGAACTGTCGATCATCACCGGCACACGGGCAATATCCGGTTCCGCCGCCAGAAGGTTCAGGAATTCGACCATGGCGGCCTTCGAATCGATCAGCCCCTCATCCATGTTCACATCGATGATCTGGGCCCCGTTTTCGACCTGATCACGCGCAACCTCCAGCGCGGTGGCATAATCGCGATTGGTGATCAGCTTGCGAAACCGGGCAGACCCGGTGACATTCGTCCGTTCCCCCACATTCACGAAGGGGATATCGGCGGTCAGCGTGAAGGGCTCCAGCCCCGACAGGCGCAGAAAATGGCTCATGGGCGGGTCTCCCGGGGTGATTTGCCGTCAACTGCAGTAGCAATCGCACGGATATGGTCAGGTGTGGTGCCGCAGCAGCCGCCAACGACATTCACCAGACCTTCATCTGCGAATGCCCCGATCTGGCGCGCAGTTTCCTCGGGTCCCTCATCGTATTCGCCAAAGGCATTGGGCAGGCCCGCATTGGGATAGGCGCAAATGAAGGTTTCCGAAACACCCGACAACTCGGCCAGATGCGGGCGCATGGCGGATGCCCCCAGCGCACAATTCAACCCCACCGTGAAAGGCCGCGCATGGCGGACCGAATGCCAGAAGGCTGTCGGCGTCTGTCCCGAAAGCGTGCGCCCCGACGCATCGGTAATCGTCCCGGAAATCATCACCGGCAAACGTATCCCGTTTTCGGCAAAAGCCTCAAAACAGGCGAAGATCGCCGCCTTGGCATTAAGCGTATCGAAAATCGTTTCTATCAGGATCAGATCCGCGCCACCGGCAATCAGGCCGCGAATTTGCTGCCCATATGCAATCCGCAAATCATCAAAGGTAACAGCACGATATCCGGGATTGTTCACGTCCGGGCTGATTGAGGCCGTGCGGTTTGTCGGCCCGACCGCACCGGCCACGAAACGCGGACGGCCATCAATTTCAGTGGCCCGGTCCAGTGCCCGGCGCACCACGCGCGCGCCTTCCTGGTTCAGATCATGAACCGCAGCCTCCATTCCGTAATCCGCCTGCGCAATGGTGGTTGAGGAAAAGGTATTCGTTTCAACGATATCGGCACCGGCCATGGCATAGTTGAAATGAATTTCCTCGATCGCCTTCGGCTGGGTCAGGATCAGCAGGTCATTATTGCCCTTTTGCGGGTGATCCGAATGATGTGCGCAGGCACAGCCGCCGCCATGGCCGCTGAAATCCTCCTCGCCCAGCCCCAATTGTTGAATCTGCGTGCCCATGGCCCCGTCAAGAACCAGTATTCGTTCCCGCACGAGCCCTTCGAGCTGCGCGAATCGGTCAGATCGGGGAAGGGTAAAGGCATGCATGGCGTCGGTTCCGCAAGAAGTAAGGTCGCGCGAGACCCTATCGCAACGCCCTGACGAAGTGAAATTCATAATTCGGGGAATGATTATGCATGTCTTTCATAATCATTCCCGCCCAACCCCATAAGGCCAGTATCGAAAACCCCAAGGCGACCGGATGGCCTCACCCGGGGTTCTACATCGCGACCTGACGGCTCTGGTTCCGCGAAGCCGACAGTTCCTCCGCCACAAGGAAGGCAAGCTCCAGCGACTGGCTGGCATTGAGCCGCGGATCGCAGGCGGTATGGTAGCGGTCCGAAAGGTCCTCATCCGTCACGGCACGCAACCCGCCCGTGCATTCGGTCACATCCTTGCCCGTCATTTCAAAATGCACGCCGCCCGGGATAGTACCCTCGGCCTTGTGAATGGCAAAGAATTCACGAACCTCGCGAAGAACGGAATCGAAGGGCCGGGTCTTGTATCCCGATTGGGATTTGATTGTGTTGCCATGCATCGGATCGCAGGACCAAAGGACTTTTGCCCCCTCTTCGCGCACCGCCTGAATGAGACGCGGCAGATGTTCCCCAACCTTGCCGGCACCAAAACGCGCGATCAGCGTCAGCCGCCCGGCCTCATTTTCAGGGTTGAGCCTGGACATCAGGACCTTGAGATCTTCAACCGATGTCGTCGGCCCGCATTTCAACCCGATGGGGTTCACGACACCCCGGGCAAATTCGACATGCGCGCCATCCGGCTGCCGGGTGCGGTCACCGATCCAGATCATGTGGCCGGATCCCGCCACGGGCTTGCCCGAAATCGAATCGATCCGGCAAAGCGCCTCTTCATATTCCAGAAGCAACGCCTCATGGCTGGTATAGAAATCGACCGCGGCAAGTTCCTGGGCGGTATCGGCATTCACCCCTGCGGCATTCATGAAATCGAGCGCATCGGAAATACGGTTTGAAAGTTCCCGATACCGTTCAGCCTTGTCCTGATCCGCAAAGCCGAGCGTCCAGCTGTGGACACGGTGAATATCGGCAAAACCACCCGTGGAAAAGGCCCGCAACAGGTTCAGTGATGCCGCCGCCTGGGTATAGGCCTGAAGCATCCGGTTCGGATCGGGGATCCGTTCATTGGCAACCGGTTCGAAGCCGTTGATGATATCACCCTTGTAGCTGGGCAACTCGACCCCGTTGACCATTTCGGTCGGTGCGGAACGCGGTTTGGCGAACTGCCCCGCCATGCGGCCCACCTTCACCACGGGCACCTTGGCGCCATAGGTCAGGACAACCGCCATCTGCAACATCACGCGGAATGTGTCGCGGATATTGTTGGCGGAAAATTCGGCAAAGCTTTCTGCGCAATCGCCCCCCTGAAGCAGGAAGGCCTTGCCTTCGGAGGCCAGCGCAAGCTGCGCTTTCAGCCGCCCCGCCTCCCCCACAAAAACCAGGGGCGGATATTTGGCAAGCTGCGCTTCGACAGCGTTCAATGCAGCCTGGTCGGGATAATCCGGCATCTGAATCCGGGGTTTCGCGCGCCAATCCGATTTGTTCCAGCCCTTGGTCATGGCTTTTCTCCGAAAGTTAGCGGTATCGCCCGGCGGTTTATCCAAGTTGCGCCTGAAAGCAAAGGGTGAATAGCCGATCTTGCGTTTCCGGGCGGTGTCACGCCATCGCAAATGCGGTAACAGACGATTACCGTTTTTCGGTCGGGACCAGCGGATCCGCAGTTATAACCTCTTCGCCATCGCGAAGCACGGTATAGAAACAACTCCGCCGCCCCGTATGACAGGCAGGGCCCGTCTGGTCGACCTGCAACAGCAGGCAATCGCGATCGCAATCCAGCCGCATCTCAACCAGCCGCTGGACGTTGCCGGAGGTTTCGCCCTTTGCCCAGAACGCCGCCCGCGAACGTGACCAATAGGTTACCTGGCCCGTCTTGAGCGTCCGTTCGATGCTTTCGGCATTCATCCAGGCAAGCATCAGGACCTCACCCGTCGCATGATCCTGTGCGATGGCCGGGATCAGCCCGCGATCATCGAATTTCAGGCTCTTTGGGTCGAAGGGCATCCTGGTTCTCTTTGCAATCGTGGCGTCAGGCCCTATCTATGCCCATGAAGGGTGCAAGAAAACCCCGGAGACTGTTGTCATGAGCGAAAGCGACCTGGTCCGCCTCTATTCCGGCCGGATATTGGCACTGGCCGCCGATATCCCCCATCTGGGGCGGCTGGAATCACCGCAGGCCAGCATCCGCAGGCGATCCCCGCTTTGCGGGTCCACGGTAACCGTGGATCTCGACATGGCGGATGGCCGCGTGCAGCGTTTCGCGCAGGATGTAAAGGCCTGCGCCCTTGGCCAGGCGGCAGCCTCGGTTGTGGGTTCAGTGATTATCGGGCGCAGCGCCGGGGAACTGGCCCAGGCCCGCGATGCCCTGCACGCTATGTTGAAGGAAGGCGCCCCACCACCCGGCCCGCCTTTCGACGGTTTCGAGGTGTTGCAGCCGGCCCGCGAATTCAGGAACCGCCACGCTTCGCTCCTTCTTGCGATCGAAGCCGCTGCCGAGGCGGCCACAGTGGCCGCCGGGCGCGACAGCGCTTGATTGGCCCGGTTCCGCCCGCCCGGGGCACAGGCCCCGGACAGGCAGAAGATTGATCAGCCGACCAGTTCGAGGCCAGAGAAATAAAAGGCGATTTCCCGCGCCGCCGATTCCGGGCTGTCGGACCCATGGACGGAATTTTCCCCCTTGGACAATGCGAAATCCTTGCGGATCGTGCCGTCATCGGCCTCGGCCGGATCGGTCGCGCCCATCACTTCGCGGTTCTTCAGGATTGCGCCTTCGCCTTCCAGAACCTGCACCACGATCGGCGCGGAAGACATGAATTCGCACAATTCGCCATAGAACGGGCGTTCTGCATGTTCGGCATAAAAAGCCCCGGCCTGTTCCGCGCTCAGATGAATGCGCTTTTGCGCCACGATGCGCAGGCCTGCTTCTTCGAATTTGGCATTGATCTTGCCGGTCAGGTTGCGGTTCGTTGCATCCGGCTTGATCATGGAAAGGGTGCGTTCAACAGCCATTTTTCTCTCGCTCATTTCGGGGGCGCTGCCCGCGCCCGAGTTTCCGGCGCCCTGCTAGCATGGGGCGGGGATATTGAAAAGCTCCCCCGTTGACCCTCCCGCAGCTTTGAGGCATGGGCAGGCATGCTCAGGATTTCCGATATCTCCTATTCCGTGGAAGGTCGCCCGCTTTTTGCCGGCGCGTCGGCCACTGTGCCGACCGGGCACAAGGTTGGCCTTGTCGGGCGCAACGGAACCGGAAAGACGACCCTCTTTCGTCTGATCCGGGGCGATCTTGCCCTCGAAGGCGGGGAAATCGCCCTGCCTGCCCGTGCCCGGATCGGTGGCGTTGCGCAGGAAGTGCCTTCCTCCTCCGTTTCCCTGCTCGACACGGTCCTGGCCGCCGATACCGAACGCGCAGTCCTTCTGGCAGAGGCGGGATCCGCCAGCGATGCGCATCGCATCGCCGAAATCCAGACCCGGCTGGCCGATATCGACGCATGGTCGGCGGAAGCCCGCGCCTCTGCCATCCTCAAGGGGTTGGGGTTTGACCCGGAAGCGCAGGGGCGGCCCTGTTCGGATTTTTCGGGCGGCTGGCGGATGCGCGTGGCGCTGGCCGGGGTGCTTTTTGCCCGGCCCGATCTTCTGTTGCTGGATGAACCGACCAACTATCTTGATCTTGAAGGTGCGCTCTGGCTGGAAAACTACCTGTCGCGCTATCCGCATACGGTCATCATCATTTCGCATGACCGGGGTCTTCTGAACCGTGCGGTCCAATCCATCCTGCATCTGGAAGATCGCAAGCTGACGCTGTGGAACGGCCCCTATGATCAGTTCGCCCGCCAGATGGCCGAACGCCGCGCGGTACTGATGGCAGAAGCCCGCAAGCAGGAAGCCCGCCGTGCCCACCTGCAAGGCTTCGTGGATCGTTTCCGCGCCAAGGCCTCCAAGGCTGTTCAGGCCCAAAGCCGCCTGAAAATGCTTGAAAGGATGGAAACCATCACCCCCCCGGCGGAGGCCGCAAAACAGGTTTTCACCTTCCCCGAACCGGAGGAGCTTTCCCCGCCCATCGTCAATCTTGACGGTGCGGGGGTGGGTTATGGCGGACCGCTGGTGTTGCGCGGGCTTGATCTGCGGATCGATCAGGATGACCGCATCGCCCTTCTGGGCCGGAACGGGGAAGGAAAATCCACCCTGTCCAAACTGCTGGCGGATAAACTCCAACCCGGGGCTGGCCGGATAACGCGCAGCCGGAAACTGCGCATCGGTTATTTCGCCCAGCATCAGGTTGACGAATTGATCATCGATGAAACCCCGCTGCAGCATGTCCAGCGCCTGCGTCCCGCAGAAGGGCAGGCAAGGCTGCGCGCGCGGTTAGCCGGTTTCGGTCTTGGCGCCGATCAGGCGGAAACCGCCGTAGGGCGATTGTCGGGCGGACAAAAGGCACGGCTTTCGCTGCTGCTTGCCACACTTGATGCGCCGCATCTTCTGATACTTGATGAACCGACCAATCACCTTGACATGGAAAGCCGCGAAGCACTGGTCGAGGCACTGACCGCCTATTCCGGTGCGGTAATCCTCGTCAGTCATGACATGCATCTTCTCGGTCTGGTGGCGGATCGGCTCTGGCTGGTGAAAAACGGCACCGTCACCCCCTATCCGGGCGATCTGGAAGGGTATCGGGCGGAACTTCTGGCCGGCGATGAATCTGCAAAACCTGTAAAGACCCCTGCAAGAAAGCCCAAACCCTCCCGCGAGATGCTCCTGTCCCGCCGCGCCGAGGTTCGCAAATGCGAGGAACGGCTGGGGAAGCTCAATGAAATGCGTGACAAACTGGCGACAAAACTGGCCGATCCCGCACTTTATGAAGCCGAACGTATTGGGGAAATGGAAACCTGGCAAAAGAAATATGCCGAGGTGATGGAAGGCCTGGATAGGGCCGAGGCGCTCTGGCTCAAGGCGCAGGAGGCACTCGAAGAAACCGAAGCCGCGCAATAGGCCGGAACGGGCCTTGATTTTCCCCGCGCCAGATCGGAAACAGCAATCCCCAAAGTGACCCCTGATGAGAGGCAAGGCCCCATGACGAATGCCGCGATTGAAGTGATAGCGAAACGCCGGACCCGATACGCCATCGGTCGCAATCTGACGCAATCGCAGGAAAGCATCGAAGCCCTGATCCGGCAGGCCATTCGCCTTGCCCCCACCTCCTTCAATTCGCAAAGTTCGCGCGCGGTCATCCTGTTTGGCGACGCCTCCCTGCGGTTCTGGAATATTGTCACCGAAGCGCTGCGCGCCATCGTTCCGGCAGAACAATTCGACAGCACCCAGGCCAAGATGGATCGTTTTGCCGCCGGGGTCGGGACCGTCCTTTTCTATGAAGATCAGGCGACGGTGAAGGATTTGCAGGAAAAATTTCCGCTTTATGCCGATAACTTCCCCGATTTTTCGGAACAATCGGGGGGTATGGCACAGTTTGCGGTCTGGACGGCGCTTGCCTCTGCCGGAATCGGGGCCAGCCTGCAACATTATCACCCCCTTATCGATGATGCCGTGGCACGGGAATTCGATATTCCCGAAAGCTGGAAACTGCGCGCGCAGATGCCCTTCGGCTCTATCGAGGCGAAGGACGAACCCAAGAGCTTCATCGACGATGCGCTACGCTTTCGCAGTCATGGCAATCTGACCGTCGCAGCGGAATAACCCACCGGTCGGGGCAGGCACCTGCCCTTGCTCCATCACCGGATATGCCCCTATCTTGCAAGCACCCCCACATTTTGCCTGCGGGTAGGGCACAAGACGGCGAGGAGACCGCATGGACGGCGACATCACGGCAAGGCTGCTCTACCTCGGAATCCTTATCGCGGCGGTTGGCGGATATCTCCTGGTGGAGTTCCGCGGCAGGATAGGGCAAGCGACCAGACAGGCCGCCGCATGGGCGCTCATCATCCTCGGCCTCATGGCCGGGTATGGGCTCTGGAGCGATATGCGAACCACTGTCATGCCCCGCCAATCCGTTCTGGAAGATGGTGCAATCACCATCCCCCGCGCCGCTGACGGGCATTATTACCTTGAATTGACTGTCTCCGGTACACCGATCAATTTTCTGGTCGATACCGGCGCAACCAATATCGTCCTAAGCCAGAGGGACGCCGAAAGGGTGGGGATAGACCCCCGCGACCTTGTCTATCTGGGAAGCGCACAAACGGCGAATGGCGTGGTTCGCACGGCACGGGTGACGCTGAACGATGTCGAACTTGGCCCCCTGCGGGATAGTCGGGTCACGGCTTATGTCAATGACGGGGAAATGGACGAATCCCTTCTTGGCATGGACTATCTGGGCCGGTTCAGGGTTGAAATCGACCGGGACCGGATGATCCTGACCCGCTGATACCCGGCCCGGCCCCCCTTGACTTGCCTGTCACCATGTCTCGATATGTATAAATATATACATCGACGTGAAGGATCCCCCAATGAAACTCAGTGCGCGCAACACACTTCCCGGAACCGTGCAGGAAATCGTGACAGGCGCCGTCACCAGCCATGTCCGTATTGATATCGGCGGCTCCATCATTACGGCGTCGATCACCAATGATGCCGTGAAGGAACTGGGGCTGAAAGTAGGGGCGAAAGCAGCGGCCGTCATCAAGGCCACGGATGTGATGGTCGGCGTGGATGACTGAAAAGACCATAGCCGACCCGCTTCGGCCTCATGAAAAAGCCGTCAAGACACCCGAAGGCTTCGATGCCGGGCTGTGGTTCATTGGCAGGATCCATACGCCATGGGACAACCGTTCAGACTGCCCGCGCCGGGGCGATGCCGAAAACGGGCCGGATTGCCGGATCATGCTGGATGAAAACTGGCATGAGGCCCTGACAGGTATCGACGCGCATGAACATATCCAGGTGCTCTACTGGATGCATCTTTCCCGGCGCGATGCCGTGCGTCAGAACCCCGGTTTCCGTGACAGTTCCACCGGCACCTTCGCATTGCGTTCCCCGTTACGGCCCAATCCCATTGCTTCCTCGGTGGTCCGGCTTTTGCGGGTTTCCGGTCCGGAACTGGCTGTTCGTGGCCTCGATTGCATCAACGGCACACCACTGCTCGATCTCAAACCCGTCTTTGGCATCCCCGCAAAAGGGGCGGTCTGACCAAAAAGCCGGTTGAAGGGACGGGGCACGCATCTCTGCCGGTTTCCCCCTCCGCCAGATCTTTGGCCTATTGCATGTCGCGCAGTACCGCACCGGGGTTCATGATCCCCAGCGGATCCAGTGCCGCCTTGATCGCGCGCATTGCCGCAAGCTTTGCCTGATCCCCGAACCGCTCCAGATCACCGACCTTCAGCCGCCCGATGCCATGTTCAGCGGAAATCGACCCACCACGCGCATCGACCAATTCATGTACGGTCAACTTGATCTTTTCGCGCAAGGCCTCATATTCCGCACGATCCTTTCCCGGCGCGGGAAAGATATTGTAATGCAGGTTGCCATCCCCGAGATGGCCGAAACAGTTGATGCGGACATCCCCCAGCCGTGCGAGCACCTGCCCGGCCTCATCAATGAAACCTGCAATCTCCCCCAGCGGGACGGAGATATCATGGCTGGAAATCGCGCCGACCCGGCGATTGCCCTCAGGCAGATGTTCCCGCAGCGTCCAGAATTCACCGCGCTGCGCCTGCGATTGCGCGATGACGCCATCATCGGCAAGCCCTGCCTCCAGGGCCGCCTCAAACAGCCCTTCCAATGCCGCGGCAGGGTCAAGGCCCTCCGGCAGGCCCAGTTCCACCAGCACCATCCAATCCGGCGCCACGGCAAAGGGCTGGCGAATATCGGGAAGCTTTTCAGCCATGAAATCGAGCCCGGTTTTCGAAATCAGCTCAAAGGCCGAAACCAGCCCCCCCAACCTGTCCTGCGTCAATCCAAGCAGGTCCAGCGCCGCCGCCGGGTCTTTCACCACGAAAAGCGCCGTGCCGGTGGCTGCGGGGATTGGCGAAAGTTTCAGGCACGCCGCCGTGATCACCCCCAGCGTGCCCTCGGCCCCGATCAGAAGGTTGCGAAGATCATAGCCGGTATTGTCTTTGCGCAGCCGTTTCAGCCCGTGCCAGATCGTGCCATCGGGCAGAACCGCCTCCAGCCCCAGGCACAGTTCGCGCGCATTGCCATAACGCAGGACATTGACCCCGCCGGCATTGGTGCCCAAGGCCCCACCGACCTGCGCCGTGCCTTCCGAAGCAAGCGAGAGCGGGAAGAGCCTGCCTGCCGCCGTTGCGGCCTCCTGTACCTCCGCCAGTGTGGTGCCCGCCTCCGCCACCAGGACATTTTCCTGCGGATATACGGCCCGGATCCCGCGCATCCTTTCCAGAGACAACAACAATGGCCGTGCGCCTTCGGGCTTTACCTGCCCGCCGACCAGCCCCGTGCGCCCCCCAAGGGGAATGACCCCCACCCGCGCCTCGCGACAGGCCGTCAGGATTGCGGCAACCTCGGCGGTATTGCGTGGCAGCGCCACCGCCCCCGCACGACCGTGATAACGTCCGCGCGGTTCCTCAAGATCCCGCGGCTCGGGCGCGCGCAGCCCACCCTCGGGCAACTGGCCCTTCAACGCGGTTACGAAATCCTCTGTCGCATCATTCAGCATGGCTACTCCTTCGGAAACCATGCTTAACGGTGCCGCCGCCAAAACGGGAGAGGCTTTGACCAGTTCCGTGAATTTTCTACACCCCTGACGTTCAGGGCAGCCATTCGGGATTCAGGACCATGATCGTTGGTCGCCCCGGCAGTCGTGACAGCGACAGGTCAATCTGGCTGTCTTCAAGCCGGACAATATCAAATTCCGCCTCCATGCCCGCCAGAAACCGTTCCAGGGATGCGCCAGAAAACCAGTGCATCGGCAACACGACCGAGGATTTGAGCCGGCGCACGACCTCCATCATCGATGGCAGGTCAAGCGTGTACCCCCCATCAACCGGAACCATCAGCACATCCACACGGCCAAGTTCGGCATATTGCGCCTCATCCGGAATATGGTGGAGATGCCCCAGATGCCCGACACAAAGCCCGGCCATTTCAAAGATGAAGATCGAATTGCCCTCACGCCGGGTCTGTTCAAAGCCGCGCGCATCAGTCAGCACATTGCGCACCCGGACATCGCCAAGATCAAGATCATGCCGTTGCCCCCAGCCTTCCAGAATATGGGGAATGCGCGTATCGGGGTTGGCGGTCCAATGGGTCCGGTGGGAATTGTTCATCGTCACCACATCCGGCACCAGACCGGTATCGCCCAGAAAACCGGTGAAATCCGTAACCAAAACCCGGTCAGATGCCGTTCGCATGGCAAAACTGGCGTGGTTCAGATACCGGATGCGCACCTCATCTTCGGCCACGGGTGTTTCAAAACGCGCCTTTTGCAGATAGCCGTTTTCGGCAAGCGCGATGCAATGGCTGGGTATGCGGTCCTGCGCGGCGGCGATACCCGGCAGGAAAGCCAGGGTGAATAACAGGGGACGAGAGAACATCGGCAGCACCTCCTGCAACAGAGGATAGGCCAAAATGCCGTTGTTTCACGTCACAATCACGCCATCGCGATCATCGCCCGGCATCGGTACGTCCGCGACGATCCTGTCGCAGGCTGGCATAAAGGACGTGATTGCGCCAACGCCCGGCAATCTGGAGATAGCTTTGCGCCACGCCTTCATATTTGAAGCCGCTCTTTTCCAGCACCCCGCGCGAGGCGCGGTTTTCAGGCAGGCAGGCGGCCTCGACCCGGCTCAGATCCAGCGCGGTAAAGGCATGATGGACAAGCGCCAGAAGGGCCTCGCGCATATAGCCCTGCCGCGCAAAAGGTTCACCGATCCAATACCCCACCGTCCCGGCCTGCGCCGGGCCACGGCGGATATTATCCATGGTGATCGCCCCAAGAAGCAGCCGATCCTGCCGTCGGATCAAAAAAAGCGGAAGCGCGGTGCCCTGCGCCTCTGCCCGCGCGGCCCAATAAACCCGGTTGGTAAAAGCCCGCCGCGAAAGGTGATCGGCAGACCAGACCGGTTCCCATGGTGTCAGGAAATCTGCCGATTGCAAACGCAGCGACGACCAGGCCGACCAATCCGTGTGTTGCGGCAGCCGCAGCGTCATCCGTTCCGTTTCCAGACGTACCTTGCGGCGCAGGCGAAACATCATCAGGCGGCCAGTCTTTCGCGGATCCTGTCCAACCCGGGCGCCCCCGCCACGGGACCATAAAGCGCAAGCGCCGCCTTTGCCCCCAGCAGCCTTTCACCAACGGCCCGGACATCGGCAATCGAAACCGCATCGATCCTGGCAACGGCCTCTTCCGGCGTCGGCACCCGGCCCCAGATCGACAACAGCCGCGCCAGACGTTCGGCCCGGCTGGTCGGGCTTTCCAGCCCCATCAGCATCCCCGCCTTGATTTGCGCGCGCGCACGGTTGATTTCCGTCTCATCCAGATCTTCGGCGGAACGTTTCAGTTCATCCACGGTGATTTCGGCCAGCGCACCCAGGTCTTCCCCCGAGGTTCCGGCATAGATCGTGAATTGCCCGGTATCGGCATAGGCTCCGGCCTGCGCGAAGATGGAATAACAAAGCCCCCGTTCCTCCCGTACCTTCTGAAACAACCGCGACGACATTCCCCCGCCCATGGCCATCGCATAGATCTGCGCGGCAAAGACGGTCGGACAAAGATAGCCGGGCGAATCGAAGGCCAGCGCGAAATGGGCCTGTTCAAGATCGCGGATCTCCCGCCGTTCGGACCCTCGAAACCGCGCAGGCTCCATTACCGCACCCCTGTCGCGCGAGAGGCTGCCGAAAAGCGCCGTGCACTGGGCAACGATCGCCTCATGATCCACCGCACCGGCGGCAGACAGGATCATCTGCCCCGGCCCGTAATGTTCGGTCACGAAATCCGTCAGATCCGTCCGGCCGAAACCTGCCACCCTTTCGGCCGGACCAAGAATGCTGCGGCCAAAGGCCTGACCCGGATAACAGGCCTCCTGCAACCAGTCGAAAACGATATCATCGGGTGTATCCAGGGCCTGTCCGATTTCCTGCAGGATGACATTGCGCTCTGTCTCGATCTCTTGCGGATCAAAGATCGGATTGGTCAGGATATCCCCGATCACATCCACGGCAAGCGGCATATCCTCTGCCAGAACCCGCGCGTAATAGGCTGTCATCTCACGCGAGGTATAGGCATTCAGATAACCGCCCACATCCTCAATGGTTTCGGCAATCTGCAGCGCGCTGCGCCGGGCCGTGCCCTTGAAGGCCATATGTTCCAGAAAATGCGCAACGCCGTTTTGTTCCGCCCGTTCATGCCGCCCGCCGGCCGCCACCCAGATACCAACGGAAGCCGACCTGAGGCCCGGCATTTCCTCGGTCACGATACGGAAACCGTTTTCCAGCGTGGTCAGGCGGCTGGTCACAGGGCAACCCTTTCGGAAATATTCGCGCGGATATGATCTTCCAGCACGGAAAGATCATTGGCAAGTCGCGTAACACGTTCGGGGCGTTCAAAAAGATCTGCCATGCGCGGCGGAAGGTCGGGGCGCTGCCCCATCGCATGTTCCACGGCATCGGGAAATTTCGCCGGATGGGCGGTGGCCAGCATGACCATCGGCGCGGGGCCGGAATGGGTTGCGGCAACATGGATGCCGACGGCGGAATGCGGGCAGACCACCTCCCCCGTGCGGGCAAAGGTATCGCGAATCGAAATATAGGTTTCTTCCTCATCGCATCGCCCGGAGGCAAAGCTTTCCCGCAGGGCCTCCGCCGCGCCCTGACTGATCGAAAATCCCCCCGCCTTCAGTTCCTCCATAAGCTGCGCAACGGCAGCCCCGTCGCGCTCATAGGCATAAAAGAGTGCCCGTTCAAAATTTGACGACACCTGGATATCCATCGAAGGGCTGATGGAAGGCTTCACCCCGTCCGGACGGTATTCCCCCGTCCTTATCGCCCGGTCCAGGATGTCGTTTTGATTGGTTGCAACGGTCAGCCGCCCGATGGGCAGCCCCATGTTCCGCGCGACATAGCCTGCGAAGATATCACCGAAATTGCCCGTGGGTACGGTAAAATCCACCTCCCGGTGCGGCGCACCGAGACTGACGGCGGCTGAAAAATAGTAAACCACCTGTGCCAGCACCCGCGCCCAGTTGATCGAATTCACACCGGCCAGGCCCACCGCATCACGGAAGTCTAAATGGTTGAACATGTCCTTTACCCGGGCCTGGCAATCATCGAAATCGCCATCAAGCGCAATTGCATGAACATTGGCCTCGGCGGGGGTGGTCATCTGGCGCCGCTGCACTTCGGTAACCCTGCCATGGGGAAACAGGATGAAGACATCGACATTGGCCAATCCCCGGAATGCCTCGATCGCCGCCGATCCGGTATCACCTGAGGTCGCCCCGACAATGGTGATCCGTTCCCCCGATTTTGCCAGCACCGCCTGCATCATCTGTCCGATCAGCTGCATGGCGAAATCCTTGAAGGCCAGTGTTGGCCCATGAAACAGTTCCAGCAGGAAATGGTTTGCCCCAAGCTGTTTCAGCGGCGCGCGGGCCGCATGGCCGAAATCGCGATGGGCCGCCGCGATCAGGCCGCGAAACTCCTCGGCGGTAAAAGTGTCGCCGAGATAGGGCCACATCACGCGAAAGGCCACTTCCTCATAGGGAAGGCCCGCCAATGCCGCGATATCATCACGGCTTATTTCAGGAATTTCCCGGGGGACATAAAGCCCGCCATCGCGGGCAAGCCCCGTCATCATTGCTTCGGCAAAGCTCAGATCAGGCGCCTGGCCACGGGTCGAGATATAGCGCATCCGATTAGATCCCCTATTGTTTTGTTCGCCTGATACGCCAGAGCAGGAGCAGAGTCATCCCCAGCCAGACAGCCGCCATCAAAAACCAGGTGATGGCATAGTTCAGATGGTTGTTCGTGATCCCCTCCGCACCCACCGGCATCGGTTCGATCCCGTCCCCCGTATCGGACCGCGCCACAATCAGCACAGGTTCCGCCTTCAGCGCCTCCGCCATCTGCGGTACATCCCGCGCAAAGAAAAGTCCCCGGGCAAGATCGGGATCGGGCGTATAGCCATCAACCTCCTGCGGCCAGTGCAGGTTGCCGGTAATTTCGGCCTGTCCCACTTCCCGCGGAACACCCCGGGCAGCCTCCGCCACAAAACCGCGATCTATCATGATGCGACGGCCATTGTCGGTTTCAAAAAGCGCAATCACCCGATAGCCCGGGCCGATCTGCTTGATGCTGGTAAGAACACCCAGGTCCTCACCGGTGAAGCGGCCCGAAACGCGCACCGGCATATAACGATCCCGGGGGTCCTCCGGGTTGGCAGGCAGGGCGACAGGCGCAGCTGCGATACGGGCCTCGATCTGGGCCAGAACATCTTCCTTCCAGTGAAGGCGCTGAAGTTGCCAGAATCCCAGCCACAACAAAATCGCCACCCCTCCCATTCCCAGGATCAGGGGCACGATCATCCGCTTCAGCATTTCAGTTCCATCCGGGCAAGAAAAAGGGCGCGGCCCCTGATGGACCGCACCCCGTGTGAATTCAACCCCTTGCGAAAGGTCGTGCGTCAGCCGCCCCAGACATAGACGGCTGCAAAGAGAAACAGCCAGACCACATCGACGAAATGCCAGTACCAGGCGGCGGCTTCAAAACCGATATGTTGTTCAGGCGTGAAATGGCCCTTGTAGGCCCGGATCAGGCAGACCGTCAGGAAGATTGTCCCGATGATCACATGCGCCCCATGAAACCCCGTCGCCATAAAGAAATTCGCACCATAGATATTCCCGGCAAAGCCGAAGGCGGCATGGCTGTATTCATAGGCCTGAAGGATCGTGAAGAAGACACCAAGCACGATGGCCAGGATCAGGCCGTTTTTCATGTCGCGACGATTGTTCTCATGAACCAGCGCATGGTGCGCCCAGGTGCAGGCCGCACCCGAACACAGCAGGATCAGCGTATTGATCAGCGGCAGGTGCCAGGGATCGAAGGTTTCGATACCGGCAGGCGGCCAGACGCCATCCACCGCCGGGGAAAGCGGCCCCATCGGGTACATCGCATTCTTGAAGAAGGACCAGAACCATGCCGAAAAGAACATGACTTCGGACATGATGAACATGATGAAGCCATAGCGCAGGCCGATCCGCACGACCGGTGTATGATCCCCGATCAGGCTTTCCTTGATGACATCGGACCACCAGGCGTACATGACGTAAACCACCATGGCCGCGCCGATCAGGTACAGCCATGGACCGGATCCCTTCATCCAGAACACTGCTCCGAAAAGCATGATAAAGGCCCCGAGCGCGCCCAGGAACGGCCAGATGGAGGGCGGCAGGATGTGATAGTCGTGATTCTTGGCATGCGCCATGTCGGTCGTTCCCTCGTTCTATAATTCCCCGGGCTCCGTGCCCCCCGGGCTTGTCTTCAGTTTATCGTGTCTTGATCAGCCTCGGCAAGCGCCGCCTGCTGTTCAGGGGTCAGTTCCGTTTCGTGGAAAGTGTAGGAAAGCGTAATCACCTTCACATGTTTCGCCTCGCGATCCGTCACGATCTCGGGATCGACATAGAAGCTCACCGGCATGTCGACGCGTTCCCCGGGTTGCAACACCTGTTCGGTAAAGCAGAAACAATCGATCTTGGTGAAATACCCGCCTGCCGCATAGGGCGCGACATTATAGCTGGCCGTGCCGGCAACCGGGCGGTCTGTCGGGTTATAGGCCTCATAAAAGGCAAGACCGGTTTCGCCGATGCGCATCGTCATCTCACGCAGCTTGGGTTTGAATTCCCAGGGCATACCGCGTTCCAGCGATGCATCGAAGCGGACGATGATTGTCTGTTCAAGGATCTCCTCCGAAGCCACCGCCGCTGTTGCGGTTGTTCCACCAAAGCCCGTAACCCGGCAGAACCAGTTGTAAAACGGCACAGCCACGAAAGACAGCGACGCCATCAGGACGGCAACACCCAGAAGTTGCAGCGCGGTTTTCTGTTGCGGCTTCATCGGGTGGCGTCCCCATCCCGGGGCAGCAGTTCGGGGCGCAGAACGTGATCAAATCCCTGAACCGCCCCAACCTGTTTGACCTTGACCACAGTCAGGCCAAAGACAATCGCAACGAAACCCGCCAGCACCAGCCCAAGCCCAAGATTGCGGCCAAAGCGGCGATGATGGATTTCATGTTCCTGGCGCAAGGACATTGTCACCACCCCCCATTGCCGTGGATCCGGAGCGCCGCCTCGATCAGGAAGGCCCCGAAATGCAGGAAAAGATAGGAAAGCGAAAAGCGGAAAAATTTCCGTTCCACGCGATAACCATCCGCTGTTGCCTGTTGTTCATCACGTCGCCAGATCTGAAAGGCGCCGATGATGAACCAAAGGTTCAGCGCAACCGCGACGGCAAGGTAGAACGGCCCGCCGATCGGGGTGAACCCGGCCCCAAGTGCCACCGGAGCCAGCAGAAGCGTATAGACAAGGATATGCACCCGTGTGGCCTTGCGCCCGTTGGTGACGGTCAGCATCGGAACACCCGCCTTGTGGTAATCTTCCTTCATGAACAGGGCCAGCGCCCAGAAATGCGGTGGCGTCCACATGAAGATCAGCGCGAACATCAGAACCGGCTCCAGCGCGATCCCGCCCGTCGCCGCCGCCCATCCGATCATCGGAGGAAAGGCCCCCGCCGCGCCGCCAATCACGATATTCTGCGGGGTCGAACGTTTCAGCCAGATCGAATAGACCACCGCATAGAAAAAGATGGTGAAGGCCAGAAGCGCCGCCGCGACCCAGTTCGTGGCCAGCCAGAGCATCACCACCGCAAAACCCGAAAGCGTCAGCCCGATGGCCAGCGCCTCACCGGGCTGAACCTTGCCCAACGGAATCGGGCGGTTGCGGGTGCGTTTCATCACCGCGTCGATATCGGCATCCCACCACATGTTGAGCGCGCCCGAAGCCCCACCGCCAAGTGCGATGAAAAGGATCGCCGTCGCGCCAACAAAAGGATGAACCGAAACCGGCGCAACCAGCAGACCGACCATTGCGGTAAACACGACAAGCGACATGACGCGCGGCTTCAAAAGCGCGACGTAATCGCCAAAGCCCGCCTCTTTCGGGGCTGTCGAACTGTTGATCACCGCGTCGCTCATATCGCTACCGCTTTGTCATCATGGGGGCATTGCCGCCCCTTCTCCCGCTTTCCGGTCACGTCCGTCTCAGTTCGTCAATGCCGGAAGGTTCACGTAACCGCCTTCTTCCCTGGCAGCCGCGATCCAGGCGTCATAGGTTTCCTGGCTCACGACCTTCACGGTGATCGGCATATAGGCATGGGCGATCCCGCAAAGTTCAGAACATTGACCAAAATAGATGCCTTCGCGTTCCGCATTGAACCAAAGATGTGCCAGACGGCCGGGCACGGCATCCTGTTTCACGCCAAAGGCGGGGACTGTCCAGGAATGGATCACATCCGCACCCGTTACCGTCATCACCACGGTCTTGCCCACGGGTACGACAACGGAAGTATCGGTGGCCAGCAGGAATTCATCCTCGCTGAAACCCGCTTCGACAAGCTGCGCCTCAACCTCCGGGGTCAGGCGGTTATCGCCACCCGTTGCCGGCGCACCGATCATGTAGCTGTCATAGGCAACCTCATCATCGGTATATTCATAGTTCCAGTACCACTGGTAACCGGTGACCTTGATATTGATATCGCCTTCGGGAATTTCCTGCTGCTTGAACAGCACCGGCAACGAAAAGGCCCCGATAACGACCAGGATCAGGATCGGTACAATGGTCCAGGCAACCTCCAGCGGGCTGTTATGGGTGAAGGTTGCCGGGGTGGGGTTGCGTTTCTGGTTGAAACGATAGGCGCACCACAGGATCAGCCCTGTCACGAAAAGCACGATGAAGGTGATGATGATCAGGATAAACCCGTCCAGCCAGTAAAGATCACGGGCCAGTTCCGTTGCGGCAGGTTGAAATCCTGTCTTGCCGTCTACCGGCTTTCCGACGATTTCCAGATCCTGCGCCATCGCGGCCCCGGCAACCGTCCCCACCCCGATGAGGGCGGCCATGCTGGACAGACATTTCTTCATGCGCATCTTGCTTTTCCCGTTTCGGTTCCGTGCCCGTTTTCGGGCCTATATCCGGATCATGCCCCAATGCGGGCAGAATCCCGTTGTTTCCGTCTCCGGTGAAACCATATTAAACACCGGACGACAAGAGAAACCATCGCGGCAAAGCACCGCCAATTGACCTCGATCAAGGACATAGCCATGACCGACACCCCGTTTCGCCCCTTTGAAACCCATCTGGATGAGGCTGAAACACTGGCCGGCCTGCGCATGGCAACGGCCGGGGCAGATGACGGCGAACTGTTTCTGGAACGACGCCATTCGGAAATCATCGTCCTTGATGACGGGCGGGTAAAGACCGCAAGCTATGACGCGTCTGAAGGTTTTGGCCTGCGCGCGGTTCGCGGTGAGGTCGCGGGCTATGCCCATTCGACCGAGATTTCCGCCGCTGCCCTGTCTCGTGCAACGGAGACCGCACGGCTTGCCGTGGGCGATGGCGGGGGCATCCTGGCCGAGCCGCCCATGGGCACCAATCGCCGCCTCTATACCGATGCGGATCCGATGGCAGATGCGGAATTTCCCGTCAAGATCGACCTGCTGCGTGAGATCGATGCCTTCGCCCGGGACCTCGACCCAAGGGTAATCCAGGTTTCCGCAACGATCGCGGCGGGTCTGCAGGAAGTTGAAATCCTGCGCCCGGAAGGGCTGCGCCTGGCCGATATCCGGCCCATGGCGCGGCTGAATATCTCTGTCATCGTGGAACAGAACGGACGGAGGGAATCGGGCGGCATGGGCGGCGGTGGGCGGTTCGGGCTTGCCCGGCTGATGGCCCCGGATCACTGGCAACCCGTCGCGCGCGAAGCGTTGCGTATCGCGCTTGTCAATCTGGACGCGGAACCCGCCCCGGCCGGGGTGATGGATGTCGTGCTCGGCCCCGGCTGGCCCGGCATCCTGTTGCATGAGGCCATCGGCCACGGCCTGGAAGGCGATTTCAACCGCAAGAAGACCTCTGCCTTTGCCGGGTTGATGGGGCAAAAGATTGCCGCGCCCGGGGTAACGGTGCTGGATGACGGCACCATTCCGGACCGGCGTGGTTCAATCTCGATCGACGATGAAGGCACACCTTCGGGCAAGAACGTGCTGATCGAGGATGGTATCCTGGTAGGCTATATGCAAGATCGGCAGAACGCGCGGCTCATGGGCGTGAAACCCACCGGCAACGGCCGTCGTCAAAGCCATGCCCATATCCCGATGCCACGCATGACCAATACCTATATGCTGGGCGGACAGGAAGATCCGGCAGATATCCTTGCCGGATTGAAGGACGGGATCTATGCGGTGGGTTTCGGCGGCGGGCAGGTCGATATCACCAACGGAAAATTCGTCTTTTCCTGCACCGAGGCCTATCGGGTCAAGGACGGCAGGGTCGGGGCGCCAGTCAGGGGCGCGACCCTGATCGGTGACGGGGCCACGGCATTGAAACAGATCCGCGCCATCGGCAATGACATGACGCTCGACCCCGGTATGGGCAATTGCGGCAAGGCGGGCCAATGGGTGCCCGTCGGCGTCGGGCAGCCGACCCTGCTGATCGGCGGGCTCACCATAGGCGGTGCAGCGGCCTGACACCCGCCCTTGGCCCTTGGGGGCAGCCTCAACCGTTTAGCGGTATCGGCTCCCCCCTACCCGCCAGTCGGGCAATGATGCGGGCTATGACATGTGATCTTTCCGGCAGGCGGGTCGCAATCCAGGCATGACGCGCCAGCGACACCTGCGTCAAAAGATCAATCCTTGCCGGATCCGGCAAGGGTGCCTCCCGCGCATAGCCTTGCAGAAAAGCCGTCCCGTGGGCCTCCAACGGGCCGGGGCGCCCCCAATGGCGCAATTCCATCTCCTGCAGATGCGCGATGAAATTACCCAGATCGATTGCCGGATCCCCCATCGTGAACAGGTCAAGGTCAAGCAGCCAGACCCGATCCGGCGCAATAATGACCTGATCAGGATAGAAATCACGGTGAATACCGGTAGGGCGCCCCTGCGGGAGCGCACGGAGCTTCGCCGTCAGATCATCGCCGATCCGGGTCAGATCCGTGCAAAGCGCGGGATGGGCCCCGGCGGCATGGTCAATGGCATCGCGCATCACCTTGCTTTCATCCCCGAATGACCAAGGCATGCGCGCATGGGTGGCAGGCCAGGGCGGAACCGCGTGCAACCGCGCAAGCGCCCGGCCCGCCGCCCGTGCCGGTCCCGTATCGGCACCGGGTTGCAGAAGATCCGTCAGAAGCCGCCCCTCGACACGTTCCTGCATCCAGATATCCGCCCCGGGCAAGACACCCATGGCCTTTGGCACGGCAATTTCACCGTCAAGCCCCTGGCCGCGCAGGTAGTGATGAAGCGCGGGCGTTTTGTGATCCAGCCCCTTGATCCGCAGCTTGCCATAGGTTTCGAAATCCCGTCCGACCGCATCCCGGCCACGATAGGCAACAAGCGCACGCCGCCCCGGCCTGTCGCGCAGCAATTCCGGCGTATCAAGATTGACCTCCCTTCCCCATGCCGCGGAAATCGCATGCTGCATGCGACCGCGATCAAGCGCGCGGGCAAGCGCGCCATGTGGTCCGGCCAGTTCCGCCGCACAGCGCAGCAACGAGGCGGATTTTTCCGGCCAATCGCTGCTGCGACGCCGAAACGGTTCACAGACGAGCGCCGCCAGCGCCGCCGCATGGTAAAGTGCTGCCGAATCTGGCACCGTTGCCACGGTTTCATATCCGTCCCGAAAGGCCCGGCCCAGCGTTTCCGCCAGACCGGAAGGCAACCCGTCCAGTATCCTGTCCGCATCCAGCCGGGCCAGAAAACTGCCAAGATCCGCCAGAACCGGGCCAGGCCCTGCCCGATCCCAATCGATAAAATGTGGCCTCTCCTTGTCCAGTACCACCTGATCGGCACTGAAATCGCCATGGTAAAACCCGATCCGACCAGGATTTCGGGCAAGCCCCATCGCCAGTCCCGCAGCAAGGGCATCGGCCTCGGCCGCAAGCGGTGGCAAAAGCTGCTTCAAGGCGTACAGGGCAGCCCCGCAGGGGTGCAAGGCGTGCGCACCTTCCGGCGCAGGCAGTTGGTGAAGCACGGCCAGCACCGATCCGATCCGGGCATATGTCGCGGGATCGCGCTGCGCATTGGCCACCTCCCCCGCAACCCAGGCCTGCAAAAGAATACCGCGCGCAGGATCCATGCCCAGGATTGGCGCGCCGCCCTGCATGACCGCCCGTTCGGCCGCAGCCTTCAGTGCGGCAAAACGCGCAGGTGGAACCGCCTTCAAAAGGCCAAGGGGCCGCCCCCCCCGATCAATCCGCACAACAAGACGGCGACCGGGTTTATGCCGCAAAACGACCGGCGCATCTGCCCCCGGCCCTATCAGACCTGCCAGAAACTCCGCCGCCGCCTCGGAATCCAGCAGGGTTTTGGCCATCTTGATCTTCCGGTCCAAACCACCCGGCATGACAACCGTGCAGGCTTCATCCAGATAGCGCACCGGGCTATCGGCGCGGCGCCACACGGCACGGTGCAGATAATCGGCGTAGCGTCGGGCATTCACAGCCCGGACAATCAGGCCCGCGCCACCATCATCAAGGCGCAGGGTGCAGCTTTCACCCGGCTTGTAACGCAGATAATCCACTTGCAGGGGACCACCGCCAAGCCTCTTGCCCAAAGCCTCCGTATCCAACAGGAGCGCAAGGCCGGGCAAGCCCGGATCACGCGCAACGAGGCATCTGTCAGCACCCTCAAGCGACATGGGAAACCGCCTCCGGGGGGCCATCTGCCACGACCCGCCCACCGGCCAGTTCCAGCACCCGGTCGGCGCGCGCGGCAAAATCCAGATCATGGGTGATCATCAGGACTGTCCGCCCCCTTGCCAGCCGCAGGATCGCCTGCTGGACCGCCGCCTC
Organism: Pseudorhodobacter sp.; assembly: GCA_047975325.1. Taxonomy (GTDB): domain Bacteria; phylum Pseudomonadota; class Alphaproteobacteria; order Rhodobacterales; family Rhodobacteraceae; genus JBKEDF01. Next base: position 42,311 of record JBKEDF010000084.1, read on the forward strand.
CGAAACGCTGTCGAGACCGACCGTCGGTTCATCCAGCAGCAGCACCGGTGCGGGGCGCAGGGCCGCCCGGGCAAGCGCCAGCCGCTGACATTGCCCGGCAGAAAAATTACCGCCACGTTCCTCGATCAGCGTGTCATAGCCATCGGGTAACGCCATGATGAAATCATGGGCATTGGCCAGACGGGCAGCGGCCTCGATCTCCTCCCCTGTCACATCCGAATGCGCGCCCAATGCAATATTTTCCGCCACCGTCATACGAAAAAGCAGTGGCTCCTGCGGGACATAGCTGATCTGGCGACGCAAGGAGACGCGGGTAAAGTCGCGCAGATCCCACCCATCAAGGCAGATCGCCCCCTGATCCGGATCGGCCAGTCGCAGGATCAGGCTCGCCATGGTCGATTTTCCGGTCCCCGATGGCCCGGTAAGCGCCACGAATTGCCCCGGCGGGATATCGAAGGTCACATCCTTCAACACCGCCCGGTCGGAATGGCCGAAATGCAAGCCCCGGACGCTGATCGCACCACTGATATCGCGGGCCTCACATGTACCATCGGGGGGGCCGGGATCATGGTCCAGCAATTCCACCACCCGTTCCCCGGCGGCGGAAGCCTTGGCGAGGCGGGCGGAATATTTGGCGTAATCACGCACCGGACGGAAGGTATTTTTCATATAGGTGATGAAAACCAGCAAATCGCCGGGGGTGATCCGCCCGTCCAGAACGGCCAGCGCCCCCACCCAAAGCACCAGCGCCGTGGCCAGTCCGACCAGCAGATCGACCCCACGTTCCAGCCCCGCCGAAAGCCGCGTACCACGGATACCTTCGCGCAAGCTCCGGGCATTGGCGGCGCCAAATCTGGCGTTTACGCGATCCTCCAGCCCAAGCGCCTGAATTGCGCGCATCCCGGCAAAGGCCTCGGCTGCGGTCGCGGCCATGACCCCTTCGCGCCTGCGCTGTTCACGGCTGACCTTGCGGATCCGTCCCCCCATATGGGTGCTGAGCACTGCGAGGACCGGCAACGGCAGGAGTGCCACCAGCGCCAGCAGCGGATCAAGCCAGAACATCACCCCGATCATGCCCGCCAGCACCAGAAGATTGGCCGCGATGGGCATCAGCGCCGTCACGGCCGTTTCGCGCAACATCCCGACATCGCTGATCAACCGCATGGTGATATCGCCGGTACGCGCCCCGGTATGGAAGCTCAGCGGCAGATTTTGCAGATGCCGGAACAGCTCCGCACGGATATCCGTCAGCAACCGGTTCCCAGCCAGGGCAAGACAAAGCGTGGCAAGATATTGGCAAAGCGCCCTCAGCCCCGTTGCAGCCACCAGCCCCAGCGCGCATAGCGCAAGGATCATCGTGATGCTCAGTGTACCGATTGCAGCCCCATCCCCCATCGGAACCAGCCTGTCGATCACGAATTTCAGCGGCCAGGGTTCAGCCAACTTCATGAGAGTGGCCGCAATCAGTGCCGCCCCGCCGCCCAGCATCAACCCGTGATAGGGCCGCATGAAGGGCGCAAAGCGGCGCAGCACCCGGCCAATACCGGGCAATGCCTCTTGCAGGGTTTCGGGGCGTTTGGCCATCATGCCGCCTCACGGGTGGCAAGGGCAAGGATCCGCGCGGCAACCCCGGCCCAGCTATGGCGGGCAAGGACATAGCGTCGTCCCATCGCCCCCATGCGGCGGGCCAGCGCGGGATTATCCGCGAGCCGGGCCAGCGCCCGCGCCAGCGCCGCCGGGTCATCCGGCGCGCAGATCAGCCCGGTTTCCCCATGCCGCACCAGCCCCGCCAGATCCCCGACATCGCTGGCCACGACCGGCAGGCCGGATGCCATATATTCATAGACTTTCAGCGGCGAAAAATAAAAGGGCTGATCCCCGGCATAGGGCGCCACCGCAATATCCATCCGGGCAAGCAAGCCGGGAACCTCCGCAGGCGTTACCGCCCCCGCAAGCTGCGCATCCAGCGTCGCCAATTCCGGTGCAAGGCGTTGCCGCTCCGGCCCGTCCCCCACGATCAGAAGTTCCGAACGGGGATAATCCATGCGCAGGATCGTCATCGCTTCCAACAGCGTTCCGACATCATGCCAGGGTCTCAAAGTTCCCAGAAACCCCACTGTCAGCCGCCCGTCAGGCCGCGCAACAGGCGGAAACCGATCCGGGTTCACCGCATTCGGAATGACTTCGATCCTTTGCGCACCGTGGGTGCGGGCGTAATCGGCCACGGGCCGGCTGACCGCGCTGATCATTCCTGCGGCTTTCATGGCGCGCCGGGTCCTGGCGGCTGCGGCTTCGGGCAAGGGCAGATAGCGATGGCGCGCACTTTCCTCGATCAGCGGGGCATTGACCTCCAGGACACCGGGAATGCCCTGACGCGCGGCTTCTTCCATGGCAGCATGGGCAAAAAGCGCGTGACGTTCATAGATCAGATCAAATGGCCCGGCACTGCGCAGCGCGGCGGTCGTGGCATCATTCAGCGCCAGAAGCTTTCGCGCCCGATCCGCAGCATCACAGGATTTCGGCAAAGACCCCAATGGCATCAAATGCAGGTCGGCATATTCCGCAGGCACCTCACCTATCCTTGGCGAAATCAGGGTGATCACAGCGCCCTGGGCAAGGAAGGCCGCAAGCATTTCCTGCGCATGGACCGATGCACCCTTGGTTCCGAAAATCTCGATCCCCGGATCGGTGCAGACATAGGCGATGCGCATCATGCCGCCCCCCTGTCGGTTGCCGGCAGCAACCCGGCGCAATGGTCAAAGACCTCACCCAGCCGGGCCGCGTTGCGGCGAATATCATAGCTTTCTTCCATTTTCGCGCGCGCAGCGCGGGAAAGGCGCAACCGCAGCGCCGGATCGTCAAGCAATCGCGCGATCCCCCGTGCCAGAAGATCCGGATCCCCCTCGGGAACCACAAGCCCGTTTCTATTGTCATCAATCAGTTCGGGAATGCCCGTCACATCCGATCCGATACAGGGCAGCCCCAGCGCCATCGCCTCCAGAAGCACGGTCGGCATGCCATCACGATTGCCATCCCGCCCCACAACGCAGGGACAGGCCAGAAGCGCGCCCTGTTGCATCGCCGTCATGATGTCGCGTTGCGGCATCGGACCGCAAAGGGTGATCTGCTGTTGCAGGCCCGCCTCCGCAATCTGGGCACGCAGGTCGTCTTCCTCCTCCCCCGCGCCAATGATGCGGGCACGCAGGCGGCGCCCCTCTCCGGCGAGGGTCAACAGGGCTTCGATCAGGATATGGAACCCCTTCTTTTCCACCAGACGGCCAACGGCCAGGATTTCATCGGCACCCGCAACCGGGGCCTGCCAGCGGAACCTTTCCAGATCGATCCCGTTATGGATCCGTATCGGCGAACTGCCCGGATAGGTCCGTCGCAGATATTCGACATTGTAATCGGAAACCGTCACAACCCCATCCGCATCGCGCAGCTTCAGATCGAGGTTCTGGTTTTCCTCATAAAGGTAATAGATATCCTTGGCATGCAGCGTCACCGACCAGGGCACCCCGGCCAGGGCCGCCGCAATGCGGGTCACCGTTGCGGCAATGGTCCCGAAATGCGCATGCAGATGTTCGATACCCCGGCGTCGCACCTCAAGCGCAATAAAAAGCGCCTGAGCCACATCCTCCCCCCGCGCCTCGGGAAAATCGCCAAGCACGCTGGCAAGCCCGGGCAGATCGACCCGGCCCGCCTGCATCAGCTGCCAAAGGTCATGGGGGCTGCGATAACGATCCGGAACACGGGTTACGGCCGCACGTACGCGGGCGAGGATATCCTGAAAATGGCTTTCCTCAACCCGGCGCAGTGCGAAGATATCGATTTCACGACCTGTCTCCTCATGAGCCAGGATTTCATTCACGATGAAGGTTTCTGAATACCGGGGATAACGTTTGACAACATAGCCGGTACGGGCGGGACGGAACGGAAGGAAGGTCATGCGCAGGCCCTCTGTTGATCGTTTCGGGAAAGCAGTCGGGCGGCCCTTTGCCGCATCGTATCAAGGCCGGACATGTTCAGGACGCTACGGGCGCGATCGACCCTCGGCGCCGGTCCGGCCAGCCATGCAGACAGGTTTTCAGCATTCAGATCGTCGGGATGGATCATTCCGATCAAGTCATGCGCGGCCAGCCTTTCGGCACGCAGGATCTGTTCACGTCGCGGCCGGGTTCGGGGCAGAACCAGTGCGGGCACGGCGAAGGAGAGGATTTCGGTCACCGAATTATAGCCACCCATCGCCACCACCCGCGCGGCCCCGGCAATCAGGCATAGCGGCTCGGGAATGAATTCATGGATTTCCATATCATCACGCGCCGCAACACGCGCCTGAAGCGCCTTGCGTTCGGCGGCGGGCATCTGGCTACCCGTGATCAGGATTCCGCGATGCCCCTCGGGCAGGCGCGAACGGCTGAAGGTATCGCAAAGGCGCGCCCCGTCACGCCCCCCACCGACCGTGCAAAGCACATAAGGATCCCGGCGCTCCGTCATCGCCGGACCGACCTGCCTTTCCCGTTGATCAAGATAACCCATGAAACGGGCATGCCGGGCAAATCTTTCGCCAAAGCCATATTCCGCCACCATATCGTACAGGCGCGGATCGCCATAGATCCAGACCTCATCGAACCAGCGGCGCAGCGCCGGGAAATTCCGCTGGCGCAGCCATTGGTTGCGGACCGTCGCAGGCGTATCGATCACATCCCGCAAGCCCAGAACAATCCGCGTCCGCCCCCCCGCACGCAAGGCGGCAAGCGTCTGGTCAAGCTCACCCTGCGCGCCACGCGGTACATTATCCACGATCAGAAGGTCAGGGTCATAGGCCTCCAGCGCCGCCCGGATCGAGGCACCGCGCAGCGCGGCAAGTTCGGACAGGCCAAGACCCAGATCACGGGCATGATACCGCCCTGTCCCATCCTTGCCATAGGCAGGCAGGGTCAGAACATCGACCCCCTCGGGCAAATGAAACGCACCCGCCTCACGCATGCCGGCAATCATCAGAACCTGCGGCGCAGGATCAAGCTTGCGCAGCGCCGTCGCCAGAAGCAGGTTGCGCCGCCAATGCCCGAAGCCCAGCGTATCATGCGAATAAAGCGCAATCCGCGCAGGCCCCTGCGAACGGATGATCACCGGGGCCGGGCTGGGCGGATCATAGGGGATAATACTGGTCATCAATCCGTTTCCTCTTCGGCAGGCCATGTAGGCAGAGGGCCGTTTCATCATGACAACGAGGGGGATCGGATTTTCATCCATGGCATCGGCAAAAAAGGCAAAAACCCGCCAAGGCAAAAATATAATTATTCAAAAACAGTATATTAACGATTTTTATCCAGATCAGAAAACGACGTCAGACCCATATGAGGCGATTGAAAAAACGGGCCGATCCGCTCGGCCCGTTCCGTCATGATCCGCTCCTTAGGTTCCAATCAGCGCCAGCCGGCTGACAGGGCCTCCGCTTCCTCGGTTTGCGACAGCACCGCACCCGCCCCAAGCCGGTCAAGCTGGGTTCCGATCAGATCCTCCTGACCACCTTCGGCGGGAATATACCCTTCGGCCGGGGGGGCATCGGAAACTTCTTCGCGGGCGACAACCTGCCAGCTTTCGGGGCCGGTGCAGGCCAGCGCGTGCAGATCGGGCCGATCATCGGGGCGCAGGGTGAATTCACGGCAATATCCGTTTTCAACCGCGAAACTCGCAACCATATTGAGTTCAAGGTTGCGCGCCACCAGCCGGGTATCGCCCGAGGGTATCTCACCCAGGGCTTCCGCCATGGGACTGCGCGGATCCACCGCCCCCAGCGGCAGCATGGGATCGTCCCGCCACGGAAACCAGATGGCCAGAGCCGCCAGACCTGCCGCCAGGGCCGCACCGCCCCCCGCCCAACGCAGGGTCCTCCGCAGTCCGGGCATATTGCTGCCCTGCCCGGGTTTTTCGTTATCGCGGTTGCCCGGAACCGCCACCGGCCCACCAAAGATCGCAGCGCGGAGCCCCTGCGGTACCGGCTCCTCCATCGGACCGGCGCAAGCCCGCGCCAGCATCGCATTCATTGCCATGATCCCGTCAACCACCTTCTGGTCGGCTGGGCAGTCGGCCAGGTGCATGACGACACGCGCAGCGTCTTCCGGCTCCAGTTCCCCATCACAAAAGGCGTGCAGGATCGGCAGATCAAGCCGGCCATCGGCCCTGGGGATCAGATCATCACTCATTGCCAGCCTCCTTTCGGAACAAGCCCGCCCGCAAGGGCTTCGCGCGCTCGGATCAGCCGGCTGGTCACGGTCCCCATCGGGATCTCCAGGGTCTCGGCGACCTCACGATAACTCATGCCTTCAACCGCAACGAGGGTCAGCACGATGCGCTGTGCTTCGGGCAGGCGGTCCATCTCATTGAATACCTGCGAAAGCAACATCCTGTCTTCGGCGCCCCGCGCCGCCAGACCGCCATCGTTCAACCCCGCCTCTTCCGGATCGACGGCACTGCCGCGAACCTGAACCCGGCGACGATTGTCTAGCCAGAGATTCTGCACGATCCGATACATCCAGCTATCCATCCGGCTGCCCTGGACAAACGCATCCTCATTCTTCAACGCACGTACACAGGCGGCCTGGACCAGATCATCGGCATCGTCCTGATTCCCGCAAAGCCCAAGGGCAAAGCGCCGGAGCCGGGGAAGAAGTTTTACAAGATCATTGGCAAATTGCGGTTTCATGGCCGTTCCGGAGTTATATCACCATAACTACGTGCCAGTCGGAGGATTTCATCCATGACACTGAAAATTTTGTGGTCGCCATGGAGGAAATATGTGCCTGCTACGTTATCTTCCGAAAGAAACGGATAAAATGTGACATGGCAACAATCTTTCCCAAACCCCGCGCGCTTCTGCTTTCGGCCCTCCCGGCCCTGTCCCTGCTGATATTCGCGGAGGAATTCATAATGCACGGACCGGAGGCCATGTCACAGGCAGGTGCCGCCTGGGCCCAGGACAGCGACGACGATGATGATGATGACAGCGATAGCGATAGCGACGACGATGACGACGACGACGATGACGATGACGATGATGACCGGGATGATGATGATGACGACAAGGATGATGACGACGACGATGATGATGATCGCGACGATGACGACGATATCGGAATGCCTGCCAACCTGCCGCAACGCGAATCCGGTGGCGATGGTCGTGCTCGCGTAAGACGCAGTGAAATCTCGGCCGCCCGGCTCCGCGCTTCTGATATCCGTGCCCTGGAACGGACAGGTTTTCGCGTGATCCGGCGAAGAAATTCAAGTTCGGGCATTCTGGCGCGGTTTGCCCTGCCCCGGGGGCTGGAAGATCAGGCCGCCCTCGATGCCGCGGCCCGTCTGGCCCCGAATGCGCTTTTTGACCTGTCCCATGTCTATTCACCGGGGGGGACGATCTATGGCCGCGCCGCCATCGGGATGCCGGTGCGCGGAAGCTGCCTTTCCGGGACGCGGATCGGCATCATCGATACGGCCATCGCCAATCATGCCTCGCTTAACCGTACCAAGATCCGCCGCAAGGTCTTTGCCTCCTCGACGAGGCACAAGGCACATGGCACGGCCATTGCGAGCATCATTGCCGGACAAACCCCCGCGGGAGGCCAGCTTGTTTCCGGGGCCAATCTTTTTTCCGCCGCGGTTTTCGATGGCTCGGGCAACAATCTGATCGCGGATGCGATCGATCTGGTCGCAGCGCTGGACTGGATGAACGAAAACCGGGTCGATGTGGTAAACCTTTCAATCGCCGGCCCCCCTAATGCCCTGCTTGCCGATGCCGTCGCGCGAAGTGCAGCAAGGGGTACGTTGCTGGTCGCGGCGGCAGGGAATGGCGGCGCGCGCGGGGGCGCGCGTTACCCTGCCGCCTATCCTTCCGTCATCGCGGTTACCGCAACCGATCGACGCGGCCGGATCTATCGCAGGGCATCCCGCGGGAAATATATCGATATCGCCGCGCCTGGCGTCGGGGTCTGGGGTGCAGATCTGGCAAGCGCGGGGGGGGCGGCATGGACAGGCACCAGTTTCGCCACCCCCTTTGTCACGGTGGAACTTGCCGCCGCCCGCAAGGCGGGCAGGGTCCGTGACCATGCCTCCGCCCTTGCATGGCTGTCCCGTGCGGCAACCGATCGTGGCTCCCCGGGTAAGGATTCGACCTATGGGCTCGGGCTGATGCAGGCCCGGGCCTGTCGATAGGCATCGGTGGCGATTTCCGTCCGGATGGCGATAAGGGATGGTACCGCCTCCCCGGCTCGAACGGGGGACCTCTAGATCCACAATCTAGCGCTCTAACCAACTGAGCTAAGGCGGCACTGGGGCGCGATTTAGACGGCGCGAGGGGTGAATGCAAGTGCTTTCGCCCGCTTGCCACATGGCAAGCCAGGGTTTATTGCGGTCGGATCCGCAACAGCGTGCAGGCAATCCCATGGGCATCGACAAGCAAAGCGATATCGCGGCCAATCTCCAGATCGGACCGACCGATCAGGGTATGGTGCGGATTTATGTCGAGGCAGAGGGCGGGATTGAACTGCCGCTCGATTTCGCGCCCGAAGAAGCCGTGGAAATCGCCGAGGAACTTCAGGCCGCAGCGCAAGTGGCCCGGGACATGGCCCGCAAGGGCGGCAAAGGACGCTGAATCTTTCGCCTTGTGATGGTCGCCGTCCATCGATGGAAAGGCCCGTCTTCGCCAGTTCCCAGACGACAAACGGCCCGAACCAATTCGGGCCGTCATTCCGGAGCTTTCCGAACTTCCGTCAGCTGGCGGAAGCCGGTTCCTTCTTTTTGCGTTCCGTGTGAACAAGCAGCGGTTTTGCGCCGGAATTGACCGCCTCCTCATTCACCACAACCTCCTGCACCCCTTCCATGCCGGGTAGCTCGAACATGGTGTCCAGCAGGATATCTTCCAGAATCGACCGCAATCCGCGCGCACCGGTCTTGCGGGTAATGGCACGTTTGGCAATCGCGGCAAGCGCATCACCGGTGAAGGTGAGCTGCACATCCTCAATATCGAAAAGCCGCTGATATTGTTTCACCAACGCGTTTTTGGGTTCGGTCAGGATCGTGACCAGCGCGTCTTCATCCAGATCGGTCAGCGTTGCAATTACCGGCAGGCGACCCACGAATTCCGGGATCAGGCCAAATTTCAGCAGATCCTCGGGTTCCAGTTCGGTGAAAAGTTCGCCCGTATTGCGATCATCGGGATCCTTCACCTCGGCGCCAAATCCAATGGCCGTCCCCTTGCCGCGCTGCGCGATGATCTTGTCCAGCCCCGCAAAGGCCCCACCACAGATGAACAGGATGTTCGTTGTATCCACTTGCAGGAATTCCTGTTGCGGATGTTTGCGGCCGCCCTGCGGCGGTACAGAAGCAACGGTGCCTTCCATGATCTTCAGAAGCGCCTGTTGTACCCCTTCGCCCGAAACATCGCGCGTGATGGACGGATTGTCCGACTTGCGCGTGATCTTGTCCACCTCATCGATATAGACAATGCCGCGCTGCGCCCGTTCAACATTATATTCGCTGGCCTGCAGGAGTTTCAGGATGATGTTTTCCACATCTTCCCCGACATAGCCCGCCTCGGTCAGTGTGGTCGCATCGGCCATGGTGAAGGGAACATCGAGAATCCGCGCAAGGGTCTGGGCCAGCAATGTCTTGCCGCAGCCGGTAGGGCCGATCAGCAGGATATTGGATTTGGAAAGCTCTATGTCGGATTTTGAACTGTGATTGAGGCGCTTGTAATGGTTATGCACCGCGACGGAAAGCACCCGCTTGGCATGGCTCTGGCCGATGACGTAATCATCCAGGACCTTGCAGATATCCTGCGGTGTGGGAACGCCATCGGTCGCCTTCAGCCCGGAGGATTTGGTTTCCTCCCGGATGATATCCATGCAAAGCTCGACACATTCATCGCAGATAAACACGGTTGGCCCCGCGATCAGTTTGCGGACCTCGTGCTGGCTCTTGCCACAAAACGAACAGTAGAGCGTATTCTTGCTGTCGGAGCCTGAACTGTTAGCCATCGTCAACCCTTGCGTCGCATCTTGTGAAAGTCTAGGCCAAGCCCCCGGCCTTCACAATGTCAAATCGCCCCAATCACACGGGCGATCCGATCAGTTTTCCGTATCGTCCGCCTTGCCGCGATTTTCAAGGATATCGTCAATCAGACCCCAGGCCTTGGCATCCTCAGCGGACATGAAATTATCGCGTTCCAGGGCGGCCTCGACCGCCTCGTAATCATTGCCGGTATGTTTGACATAGATTTCATTCAATCGGCGCTTGAGCTTTTCGGTCTCCCGCGCATGAATCATGATATCGGTTGCCTGCCCCTGATAGCCGCCCGAAGGCTGATGGACCATCACCCGGCTGTTGGGAAGGCTGAAACGCATCCCCTTTTCCCCGGCCGTCAGCAGCAGCGACCCCATGGAGGCCGCCTGTCCGATCACCAGCGTGGACACCTTGGGTTTGATATATTGCATCGTGTCATAGATCGACAGGCCGGACGTCACGACACCACCGGGACTATTGATATACATGGAAATTTCCTTTGACGGGTTTTCCGCCTCCAGAAACAGGAGCTGGGCACAGATCAGCGAGGACATGCCATCATGCACCGGACCGGAAAGGAAGATGATCCGTTCCTTCAGCATCCGGGAGAAAATATCATAGGCCCGTTCACCGCGGCTGGTCTGTTCCACGACCATCGGGACGAGTGTGTTCATATAGTGTTCGATCGGATCTTTCATCTGCGCCTGCCTGTCATATCGTTCGAGAAATAGGACCGAATGGTTACCGGAGTCTTAGTGACGCTGCAGTTTGCCTGCAAGGGCAGGCGACACAATAAGGTGGAAATGATAGGCTATCGGGCAAAAGTCCTGAAGAAGGGTCCAAAATGGCGAAAATTTTCGCTTGTTACTTCGTGTTTCATATCATCGCGGCGGGTTCCGCCATCGCTTGTTCAATCCCCGGCGACACTGCCGAATTGCGTACCATTATCGTGGAACGGGTCAATGCCGAACGCAAACGCGCAGGGATTCCCGCACTTTCCCGTTCGGGGGCGTTGCGGAAGGCGGCCCAGGACCTGGCCTGCGACAATGCCGATCAGGAACAATGGTCACATACCGGCAGGAACGGATCCGACCTGCGCGCCCGGCTGAAATCCGCCGGGTATCGGTTCCGCGCCGCCAATGAAAATGTCGGACGTTTCCGCAGTGCCGATCGCGCCGTGACCGAGTGGATGGGGTCAAGGCCCCATCGTGCCAATATCCTTTCCCCCGCAATCCGCGCAATAGGCGTGGGCGTAGCTGTTGGTCGTGACGGCCGGGCCTATTGGGTCATGGTTGGCGGCAGGGCGCGCTGATCTTGCCCCCTACGGTTCCGGTCAGCGCTGCGCCAGCGCATCGGAAAGCAGGTTCCGCACCGTCTCCGGCGGGATATCGGTGGCAACAAACGCCTCCCCGATGCCACGTGCGAGGATGAAACGCAGCTTGCCATCGATCACCTTTTTGTCCTGCGCCATCAGTGTCAAAAGCGCCTCCGGCCCCGGAAGCTCCCCCGGAATGTCGGACAGATCCGTCTTCATTCCCATCGCCCTCAGATGGGCCCGCACCCGACTTGGCACTTCCTGACTGCAAAACCCCAGCCTCTGGCTCAATTCAAAGGCCAGCGCGGAACCGATTGCCACCCCTTCGCCATGCAGCAGCCTGTCGGAATATCCTGTTGCCTTTTCAAGGGCATGACAAAAGGTATGACCAAGGTTCAAAAGCGCGCGGTCGCCCTCTTCGGTTTCATCGCGCGCTACAATCTCAGCCTTCATTTCAACAGACCGGCGCACGGCATATTGCCGTGCGGCACTGTCACCCGCCGCCATGGCCGCCGCATTATCTTCCAGCCATTCGAAAAAGGCGGCATCCCCCAGCAGCCCATATTTGACGACCTCACCATATCCTGCCAGAAAATCCCTTGCGGACAGGGAGGCCAGAAGCCCTATATCGGCCAGTACAAGCGCGGGCTGATGGAAGGCGCCGATCAGGTTCTTGCCCTGTGCCGTATTGATCCCCGTCTTGCCACCGACCGAACTGTCCACCTGCGCCAGAAGCGAGGTCGGGATCTGCACGAAACGCACACCCCGCCGCAAGATCGCCGCCGCAAAACCGACCAGATCACCGATCACCCCACCGCCAAGCGCAATGATGACATCACGCCGTTCGATCTTCTGATCAAGCAGCCAGCCACTTAGATGTTCAAGTTCAGTCCAGCATTTTGTCCCTTCACCAGCCGGAAGGGAAAGGGAAGCCGTTTCAATGCCTTCTGCGGCAAAGCTCGTGCAGACATCATCCAGATGAAGCGCACCGACACGGGTTTCGGTGACAATGGCCACACGCGGACGACGCAATAGCGGCGCGACCTCCCGGCCGGCACGCGCGGCCAGTCCCGCACCGATCCGTACTTCGTAGCTGCGCGCACCAAGCGCCACCTTTATCCGGTCGGTTTCCATATCATCAGACCTCCAACACATCGGCGCGCGTACTCAGCGCCTGTTTTACCCGTAGCGCCATTTTCTCGATCGGCAGTTCCGCCTCTGCATCCACCGCCAGATCGGCCAGGGCATAGACCGGCACGCGTACCTTGTAGATCGCGCGAAGCGTCTCCCGCGGGTTGGCAGTGCGCAAAAGTGGTCGCGACGATTTATGCCGGACACGGTGCCAAAGCAGATCCAGATCCGCCCGTAACCAGACCGAAACCCCCTGCGCACTGATCATGCGACGATTTTCTTCGGCCAGAAAGGCCCCGCCCCCGGTGGAAAGAATGCAGGGCGGGCCTTCCAGCAGGCGACGCAAGACCTGACTTTCCTTCAGACGAAAGAATGGTTCGCCATCGCGTTCGAAGATCTCGGCAATGGTGCGATTCGCGGCGCGTTCGATTTCCTCATCCGAATCGAGGAAGGGCACGGCAAGAAGCCGTGCCAACGCAGTGCCGACAGCCGTCTTGCCCGCGCCCATCATGCCGACCATCACCACCGATTTCTTCAATTGCATCGAATGTTGACTACCCCGGACAGAACCGCCCGGCGCGGCCCTTTGCCCCCCTCCAATAACGGCCTCTCCCGCGCCGGTCCAGCACCCGCCGGTGGCAATCCCCTGCGCAACGGGAAAAACTTCCTCACGTCATGGTCGTGAATTCTTCCGGAAATGCTATATAACCAAGCAGAACGACCGGCCCAGCCCCATTTGGCAAGGAACCGGCAGGCAGAATTCAGGCATGAAGGCGAAAATGATGAAGACGATAATTAAAATCCTGTTGGTTCTCGTGGTGCTTGGGCTGGCCGCGCTGTCAGGATTTGCCTATTTCGGCGACATGGCGCCGGAACAGAATGTCGTGACGCAACCGGTGATCCTGAATGGTGAATAGACAAGGCAGGTTGATCCTGCCTCTCCTGGGTCTTGGCCTGATATTGTCCGGATCGCCCGCGCTGGCGCAGGATCCGCTTTCGGCCATTGACTGGCTGTCGCGTTCGGTTACCGCGCCCGGGGCGCAGGGCATTGGCGAACCCGCCGTGTCCGGCGCGGGGGAGGCCCTGCCCCAAACCGTTGTCACCTCGGTTCTGGGGGCATCATCGCCCGATGCGGTCGGGGTTCTGCCCCCCGAATCAGCCGGGCTTCCCGAAAATCTCTGGGGCGTCGGTCAAACTGCCGAAATTGCCAGGATCATCGCGGATGAACGTACGGAATCCCTGCCTGCCCTTCAGGGCCTGTTGCTGACGCTCCTTCTGACAGAGGCCGAACCGCCCCCCGATGCCGGTGGCAAGGGCATCTTTCTGCGCGCCCGGATCGACAAGCTTCTGGCCATGGGTGCGCTGGATCAGGCACAGGCGCTGATCGAAGCCGCAGGCGCCGTAACACCGGAACTTTTTCGCCGCGCCTTCGATATCGCAATGCTGACGGGAACCGAAGATCAGGCCTGCGAGACACTGACCGACAATATTTCCCTTGCGCCGACCTATCCAGCCCGTGTCTTCTGCCTCGCCCGTGCAGGCGACTGGAATGCCGCTGCGCTGACCCTTCGCATGGCACAGGCGCTTGGTTATGTCAGCGAGGCCGAGGATGCGCTGCTTTCGCGTTTTCTTGACCCGGATCTTTCCGATGGTGAGCCGCCCCTGCCACAACCCGATCCCATCACCCCCCTGGATTGGCGGATGCTGGAGGCGATTGGCGAGGGGCTGCCCACCCAGGGGCTGCCCCTCGCCTTTTCCCATGCGGAACTTCGGGAAAACGTTGGCTGGAAAGCCCAGATCGAAGCCGCGGAACGATTGGGGCGCGCGGGCGTGATCGACCCCAATCTGTTGCTGGGGATCTATACCGCACGGCAACCGGCCGCATCCGGCGGGGTCTGGGACCGGGTCGAGGCCTTTCAAAAGTTTGAAACCGCCCTTGCCGCAGGAGACTTGGATGCTGTCTCCGCCACACTCGCCCCGGCCTGGTCGGCCATGGCGGAGGCCGATCTGGAACTGGCCTTTGCAACGCTTTTTGCCGAACGGCTTGGCGAATTATCCCTTTCCGGAAAGGCGGGCGCCCTGGCCTTCCGCATTGCCCTGCTTTCATCCGGTTACGAGGCCGCCGCCAGGGCCCGCAAGCCCGAGGATGCGATGGAGGCTTTCCTGATCGGCATCGCTACGGATAAGCTTCGGGATATCCCACCCCCCAATTCACTGGCCCGCGCCATCGCGCCCGCATTTTTGCAACCTGCCACATCTGACGATCTGGCCGCCCTTCTGGAGGAACGCCGGATCGGTGAGGCCATCCTCGGGGCAACCGACCGGATCGCACGGGGATTGCACGGCGAATCACGGCTGGTGGCTGAGGGATTATCGCTTTTCCAACTGCTCGGAATGAAGGATCTCACGCGGCGCACGGCCTTGCAATTGTTACTGCTGGAACGTCGCGGATGAGTACGGAAGGCCAGCGCTGGATCCCCGCCTTTCTGGAGGCACAGGCCGCCGAGCTTGGCGCGGCGCGCAACACGCTTCTGGCCTATGGCCGGGATCTTGCCGATTTCGACAGTTGGCTCGAATCACAGGATCTCACCTTGTCCGGTCTGGATCGCGAGGCGATCGAGGGCTATCTGATCGAACTGGAAGCCGGAGGCTTGGCCAGGTCCACGCGGGCCCGCAGGCTTTCCGCGATCCGTCAGCTTTACCGTTTTGCCTTTGAGGAAGGCTGGCGCGCCGACAACCCCGCATTGCGAATGAAGGGTCCGGGAAAGACACATCACCTGCCCGGCACATTGGAAATCGCCGAGGTCGATGCCTTGCTTTCGGCCGCCCGCGCACGCGGCAGGGACAATACGGAAAAGCTGCGCAATACATGCCTTATGGAACTGCTCTATGCCACCGGCCTGCGCGTGTCGGAACTGGTGGAATTGCCCGTGGCCGCGACGCGCGGCGATCCCGCCATGATCCTGGTGCGCGGCAAGGGCGGCAAGGAACGGATGGTACCGCTATCCGCCCCCGCCCGCAGTGCGCTTGCCGCCTGGATCACTGCGCGCGATGCGGCCGAAACCGCGCGCAAGCCCCCGGCCCGGCCGTCGCGTTTCCTGTTCCCCGGACGTGGCGCGGCAGGGCATCTGACGCGTCAGCAGTTTTTCGTACTGGTCAAGCAGTTCGCCACCGATGCCGGGATCGATCCGGCACGTGTCACCCCCCATGTGCTGCGCCATGCCTTTGCCACACATCTTCTGGCCGGAGGCGCGGACCTGCGTGTAATCCAGACATTACTGGGCCATGCCGATCTTTCGACGACGGAAATCTACACACATGTGCTTGACGAGCATCTCAAAAAGCTGGTTCTGGATCATCACCCGCTAGCAAAACCAAAGCCCTGATACGGACTGCCCCGATGGAACCTGCCATTCTTGACACCGCCTTCTGGCTGACCGCCATCGCGATCCTCGCGTTGCTGGTCCTTTCGGCCTTCTTCTCCGGCTCGGAAACGGCCCTGACGGCCTCTTCGCGCGGCAAGCTCAAATCGCTTGCCGACAAGGGTTCTTCAGGGGCGAAGGTTGCGCTGAGTATCACCGAAGACAATGAAAAGATGATCGGCGCGCTGCTGCTGGGCAATAATATCGTCAATATCCTTTCAGCCTCGCTTGCCACATCGCTACTGACGCGCCTGTTTGGCGATGGCGGTGTGGCTTTGGCGACGCTGGTGATGACAATGCTTGTCCTGGTCTTCGGCGAAGTTCTGCCCAAGACGCTGGCCATCACCTATCCGGAGCCCTTTGCCGCGCGCGTTGCCCCGGTTATCCGGCTCCTGACCATCGTGGGTGCGCCGGTCATTGCCGTGGTCCGTTACCTGGTACGCGGGATCCTGACGCTTTTCGGTGTGCGGACCGACCCACAGGCCCATATGCTGGCACTACGCGATGAAATTGCAGGGGCCATCGCCCTGGGGCATTCCGAAGGCGCGGTGGAAAAGGAAGATCGCGATCGGCTGCTGGGTGCGCTCGACCTGTCCGACCGGATGGTCGAGGAAATCATGCGCCACCGTCGCGATATCGAAATGATCGATGCCGAAAAGAGTTCCAATGACATCCTGACACAGGTCCTGTCGTCCCCCCATACCCGCCTGCCCGTCTATCGTGGCGATGATGAAAATATCCTCGGGGTCATCCATGCAAAGGACTTGCTGCGCGAAGTGGATCGGGTCGTACGCAAGGGTGATAGTGGCAATTCCCTTGCCGATCTCGATATCCTGAAAATCACGATGAAGCCCTATTTCGTCCCGGAAACTACACCCCTGGACGAACAGATGCGGCAGTTCCTGAAACGCCGCACGCATTTCGCCCTGGTGGTGGATGAATATGGCGCGCTGCGCGGGCTGATCACGCTGGAGGATATCCTGGAGGAAATCGTCGGTGAAATCCGCGACGAATTCGACGTGGTGGAAAAGGATCAGCCCCTGATCCCCGATGAGGCAGGCAATTACGCCATAGACGGGGCGATGACGATCCGTGACCTCAACCGGCTGACCGACTGGCGCCTGCCCGATGACGAGGCCAATACCGTGGCCGGGCTGGTCATCCACGAAGCGCAGATGATCCCGAATGAAGGACAGGTCTTTTCCTTCCACGGCTTCCGGTTTGAGGTGGTGACCCGAAAGGAAAACCGGATCACTGCCCTCAATATCCGTCCCCTCTGATCCCGTGGCCCAAAACGTGAAGGATCAGCGACGCGCCTGACGGATCAGCGCAAGGATATCACGCGCCGCATTGGGGATATTGGTGCCGGGGCCGAAAATGGCCTTCACCCCCCGGTCATGGAGAAACTGGTAATCCTGCTGCGGGATGACGCCCCCGCAGATCACCAGGATATCTTCGGCACCCGCCTCCTTCAGCGCCTCGACAAGTTTTGGCGCCAGCGTCTTGTGCCCGGCCGCCTGCGACGAAATCCCGATAACATGCACGTCATTGTCAACGGCATCCTGCGCGGCCTCTTCCGGGGTCTGAAAGAGCGGTCCCACATCGACATCAAAACCGATATCGGCAAAGGCCGTGGCGATGACCTTGGCGCCCCTGTCATGGCCATCCTGCCCCATCTTGACCACAAGCATGCGCGGACGGCGGCCCTCTTCCTCGGCGAAGGCTTCTACATCGCGCTGGATCGCGGCAAAGCCTTCATCGCCCTCATATGCCGCCCCGTAGACACCGGCGAGAGTTTTGATTTCCGCACGGTGGCGGCCGAAGACCTTTTCCATGGCCATGCTGATTTCTCCGACTGATGCACGGGCGCGGGCGGCCTCGACGGCGGCCTCCAGCAGGTTGCCGCCCTTTTCGGCGCGGCGCATGAGTTCGTCCAGCGCGGCCTGCGTGGCGGGCTCGTCGCGGGTGGCGCGGATACGTTCGAGGCGGGCGATCTGGTTGTCGCGGACCTTCATGTTGTCGACATCCAGAAGGTCGATCGGGTCTTCGCGGTCCTTGCGGTCCTTGTTGACGCCGACCTGGACCTCTTGCCCCCGGTCGATCATGGCCTGACGCCGCGCGGCGCTTTCCTCGATGCGAAGCTTGGGCATGCCGCTGGCGACGGCCTTGGTCATGCCGCCCAGTTCCTCGACCTCTTCGATCAGCGTCCAGGCCTTTTCCGCCAGTTCGGCGGTCAGGGACTCGACGTAATAGGACCCGGCCAGCGGATCGATGACATGGGTGATGCCGGTTTCCTCCTGCAGGATCAGCTGGGTATTCCGGGCGATCCGGGCCGAGAAATCGGTCGGCAGAGCGATAGCCTCGTCCAGCGCATTGGTGTGCAGCGATTGCGTGCCGCCAAGCGCCGCCGACATCGCCTCATAGGCGGTGCGGACCACGTTGTTATAGGGGTCCTGCTCCTGCAGGCTGACGCCCGAGGTCTGGCAATGGGTGCGCAGCATCAGCGAGCTTTGCTTCTGCGCGCCGAATTCCGACATGATCCGGTGCCACAGCAGGCGCGCGGCGCGGAGTTTCGCGATCTCCATGAAGAAGTTCATGCCGATGGCGAAGAAGAAGGACAGCCGCCCGGCAAAGGCATCCACATCCATTCCCGCCGCGATGGCCGCGCGCACATATTCGCGCCCGTCGGCCAGGGTATAGGCCAGTTCCTGCACCAGGTTCGCGCCCGCTTCCTGCATGTGATAGCCGGA